>CAVYVQ010000051.1:0-26921 GCA_963771895.1 uncultured Acidobacteriaceae bacterium
AAGCCTAACCACAACCGCCACGGACGTTACGCTGCCGCACAACCCCTTTGCTCCGCGGATTCAAACCTTCACCGTGGGCCGCGCCAACCGTGTCACGGGCGCGCGCCATGCGTTGAAACTGGTGGATGCCTCACTCGGCAATCTGCCCACCATGCCGCCGGGCAATGCTAGTAACAATTGCACGCTAACTGCGGCGAATCCCACCGGTTGCGGCGGTTTTACGGTCGGCTCGGAAAACCCCGTCTATATTCAGGGAAACTACAATTCCAACTGCCCGACCGCCTGCGGCGCCGATTGTACTCCCGGCAACGCCAATTATGACACCACCTGGAGTGCGGGAGCGGAACCCATACACGCGGCTGCAGCCGTGATCGCGGACGCCGTTACCGTGCTCTCCAACAATTGGGAGGATGCCGGCGTAACAGGTGCACTCTATTCCGGCAGCTTGGTGAATCCGATCAATCCCGGCGGCCAAAGCGTTCCCGCTATCACGCACAACAGGATCGCGGTGACCACTTACTATCGCGTTGCCATTGCCGGCGGAAAGAACATCGCCTTCACTAACACCGCCCAGAACCCCGAATTCGCTTTCGGTATGGACGGCGGCATCCACAACTTCCTCCGCTTCCTCGAGGACTGGGGCGGCCTGGCGTCTCAGCAGAGCCTGAATTACAAAGGCTCTCTGGTCAGCCTCTACTACGCCACGTATGCGACTGGCACTTTCAAGTGCTGCAACCTGGTCTACAACCCGCCGAACCGTAATTACGTGTTCGACCCGTTGTTCTCAGTGCCTCAGAACCTGCCGCCCGGAACTCCCATGTTCCGCAACGTGGACAACCTGAGTTACCGTCAGAACCAGGTCGCGCGCATCAACTAAACGCGACAGGAAGAACGAAGGACCCCAACGAGTGTCGGGGTCCTTTCGCTTTACTGCTCGATGGCCGTTTCCGACTTGGGCGGTTTCTGCGTTACCTGCGGCGCGCTTGGTAACTGCGAGCGATCCCACCCGCCGCCCAAGGCCTCGACCAGCGCCACGGCAAAGGTCATCTGCTGCACTTGCAGGCCATTCAGCGTCTGCTGGTCCGCCAGCACTGTGGTCTGGGCAATCAGCACGTCGAGGTAAGGATCGACTCCGGTTTCGTACCGTGCTTGTTCGAGCTTGAGGAAGGTCTGAGCTGATTCTACCGCCTGTTGTTCTTGCTGGATTTCCTTGGATAAGATGCGAACTTCCGCAAGACCGTCCTCCACCTGTTGAAATGCGGAAAGCACTGTCTGCCGGTAGGCGGCGAGATCCGCATTATAGGTGGCAACGAATTGTTGGACGGTGGCGCGGCGCAAGCCCGCGTCGAAGACGGTTTCGGGAAGCGACGCTCCAACGGACCAGAAACGGCTCGGCCATGTCAGCCAACGATGGAAGGACGAACTTTCAAAGCCGCCCTCGGCAGTTAGAGTCAGGGCCGGAAAATAAGCGGCATAAGCGATCCCGATCGATGTATTGGCTTCGGCCATGAGTCGCTCGGCGCCGGCAACGTCAGGCCGGCGCTCGAGCAGTTCCGAGGGGACGCCGACTGGAATCGGCGGCGGCGCGGCGGTCATCGGCTTCACGGGGATGGAAAAATCGGAGGCAGCCTTGCCGATGAGTACGGCGATCGCGTGCTCAAACTGCGCCCGCGCGATTCCGACGTTGGTCGCTCCCGCCTGCGCGCTGTGCAGGGTAGTCTCGGCTTCGACCACCGAGATCTGGTCGTCGATGCCGGTTTCATAGCGCGAGCGAGTCATGTCGTAGGCCTTCTGGTCCGCCGCAACCGTGTCATTGAAGATTTCCTGCAATTGGTCCTGGCCCCGAATCTCGAAAAAATACACCGCCAGGCTGGCCTGCGCGGTCAGACGCACGTTCTCAAGATCGGCCGCGCTGACCTGGGCAGCGTACTGCGCCTGGCGCACTGTGTTGCGAACCTTGCCCCAAAGGTCGGGCTCCCAGGACGCTTCGAGCGGCAGCGTGTAGATGGTGCTTTGCAGTTGTTTGGCGGCGGTTCCCGTGCCGGACGTAGTGACGGGGGCCGTGTTCAGGTTCCCCGAGGTTCGCGAGCGGTTGAACGAGGGCGCAACGGTTAGCGTGGGAAAGTACTGCGCGCGGGCCTCGCGCACCACGGCGCGTGCTTCCATGAAGTTCTCGAAGGATTGTTTGATGTTCTGGTTGTTAATCTCGAGTTGATCTTCGAGGGCGTTTAGCTCGGGATCGTTGAATATCTCCCACCACTTGCCGCGCAGCTTCGCATCCGCCGGCTGAGCCACCGTCCAGCCTTCGCTCTCTTTGAAGTTAGCGGGGGATTCCTTGTAGACCGCGGCCGGAGCCGGCGGCGCGGGCGGGTGGTATTTCGGTCCGACCACGCAGCCTGAGAGGATCAACAAGAGCGCAGCCGCACCGAGCCGAATCATGACGTCCAGTTTTCTTGTGAAGATCTTCATAACATTCTACCTAAACCAATCATTCATCTCGGCCCCACCAGGCTAGATTGCATCCGCAGCCGGAGACGGAGAATGACGTCGTGCTGTTCTCCTCTGCAGGCGCAGCCGCAACCGGTCGAACTCCAGATAGACGACCGGAGTTGTATAGAGTGTAAGCAACTGGCTCAAGATCAGACCTCCCACAATCGTGATGCCGAGGGGCCGGCGTAGTTCAAATCCCGTGCCCGTCCCCAGCGCCAACGGCAAAGCGCCCAGTAGCGCCGCCATCGTCGTCATCAGGATTGGACGGAAGCGCAACATGCATGCTTCAAAAATCGAGTCGATCGGTTTCTTTCCCTCCTGGCGTTCCACCTGAAGAGCAAAATCGATCATCATAATGGCGTTTTTCTTTACGATTCCGATCAGCAGAACGATGCCGATGATGGAAATGATATTCAGATCCTGTTTAAAGAGCAGCAAGGCGAGCATCGCGCCTACGCTCGCCGAGGGCAGCGTGGAAATGATGGTCAAGGGATGAATGAGGCTTTCATACAAAATTCCAAGAACGATATAGACAGCGAGCAACGCCGTCACAATCAGCACCGGCTCGGTTCCGAGAGATTGCTGGTAGGCCTGCAGGGTGCCGGCAAAAAAACCTTGCAGCGTGGAAGGCGTGCCGAGCCGCTTTTGCATCTGGCCGATGCTCAGTGTGGCATCACTCAAAGAAACGTTCGGCGCCAAGTTAAAGGATACGGTGACCGAGGGGAATAGTCCCGTATGATTGATGGCCAACGGGGTTGTGTTGGCTCGGCCGGTGGCCACTGCGCTCAGCGGAATGCCCCCGCCGGCGGACGTATGAAAGTAGATGTCCTTCAATCCTTCCGGGCTTTCCCAATACTTGGGAGCAACTTCCAGCACAACGTAGTACTGATTCAACTGGGTGTAGATGATGGACACTTCCGACTGGCCGAATGCGCCGTACAATGCCGAATCCAGCTGCTGAGTGGTAAGGCCGAGCTTCGCCGCAGTGACGCGGTCATAGGTCAACAGCTCATCCAGGCCGCCGTTTTGTTGGTCCGAGCTTACATCCTGAAAACCGGGCAGGTGCTGCATCTCCCCCAGGATGATCGGCGCCCACTTGGTAAGACCCCCCAGGGTATCGGATTGAAGGGTGTACTGATACATCGCGTTGCTGGACCGTCCGCCGATGCGCAGATCCTGCACGGCCTGGAGGAATGCAGATGCCACCGGCAGATGGTTCAATTGAGGGCGGAGGCGGTTGATAATCTGAGCGGCACTCACTTTGCGGTCATTCAGCGGCTTGAGCGCAACGTAGAGAGACCCGGTATTGGTGGCGCCGCCGCCGCCGGTAAACGCAATCACATTGGCGACGGCAGGATCATTCTTAATAACTGCGCCGATCTGCCGAATGGAATTGTCCATTGCCGGGAACGATGAATCCTGCGGGCCGCGAACGCTGCCATTGATCGCTCCCGTGTCCTCCACGGGGAAAAAGCCCTTCGGTATCTTGACGATCAGCACAACATTGAGCGCTATCGTGATAAACAATACGATCAGGGTAAGGGCGGGATGTTCCAGCACCCAGCGCAGGCTGCCGCGATACAACGACAGCACCCAGTCAAAGAACTTTTCGCTGGCCACGTAGATGCGGCCATGCTTTTCCTTACGCTCGTCCTTCAAAAGGTAGGCGCACATCATCGGCGTCGTGGTCAGCGAGATGATCATCGAAACGAAGACTGCCGTCGAGAGAGTAACGGCAAACTCGCGAAAGAGACGGCCCACGATTCCGCCCATCATCAGAAGAGGGATAAAGACGGCGATCAGTGAAATGCTGATGGTAAAGACGGTGAACCCGATTTCTTCCGCGCCCTTCAGCGCCGCGGCAAAAGGCTTCATGCCCTCTTCGAGATGGCGCGCGATATTTTCCATTACCACGATGGCATCGTCGACCACAAATCCCGTAGCAATGGTCATGGCCATCAGCGAGAGGTTGTCCAGGGTGTACCCGAACAGGTACATCACTGCGAACGTACCGACCAGCGAGACGGGCACGGCGACGGCGGGAATGAGCGTGGCGCGGCCGTTGCGTAGAAAAACAAACACCACGACGATGACGAGGCCGATAGAGATCAGCAGCGTCCGCTCGACGTCACTGACCGAGGCGCGGATGGTTGTAGTGCGGTCAAGAACGATCGTGGTCTCGATGCCGAGCGGAATGGAGGCCTGGATAGAAGGGAGCTGCGCGGTTATTCGGTCGACGGTGTTAATGATGTTAGCGCCGGGTTGGCGGAAGATAATGACCGTAACCGAGCGCTTGCCGTTCAAATAGCCGGCAGCACGGACGTTCTGCACTGAGTCCGTCACATCAGCAACGTCGGACAGATGGACGGCCGCGCCGTTCTTGTACCCGACAACGAGCGGCTTGTAGTCTTCGGCGTGTGAAATCTGGTCGTTGGCCAGGATGTCCGCGGTCACATTGCCGTCAGTGATTTGGCCTTTGGCCAGGTCGGCGTTCTGCAGGCTCAGCGCGGATTGCAGATTCGCGATGGTGAGTCCATAGCTGGCCAACTGTGTGGGATTTGCATCCACGCGCACCGACGGCAATGCGCCGCCTCCTACACTGACCTGGCCTACGCCCTGTATCTGCGACAACTTTTGCGCGAGGACGGTGGAGGCTTCGTCATACAGTTTAGCGGGGCCGAATTTGTCCGAGGTCAGGCCGAGAATCATAATCGGCGAATCTGCGGGATTGACCTTGCGGTAGGTGGGATTGCCCGGCAGGTTGGCGGGCAGATAAGTGCGCGCCGCATTAATGGCCGCCTCCACATCGCGGGCCGCGCCATCAATATCGCGGCTGAGGTCGAACTGAATGGTGACCGATGTGCTGCCGAGCGTGCTGGCGGAGGTCATCTCCGTAACGCCGGCAATATGACCGAACTGCCGCTCCAGGGGCGTGGCGACGGAGGACGCCATAATCTCGGCGCTTGCCCCCGGCAGGCCCGTACCCACGGAAATAGTCGGAAAGTCGACCTCCGGCAGGGGCGCGACCGGCAGTACCTCAAAGGCGATCGCACCCGCAAGAGCAACCGCTACCGTGAGCAGCGTCGTAGCTACGGGCCGCAGAATGAAGGGTGCGGAGATGTTCATGCGGGCCCTGCCTGTTCCGCCTCTCCGCCTTCTACCCTGTTCGGTTCGTGGGCAAAACGGTGCGCCAGATTATCGAAGAAGATGTAGATTACAGGTGTGGTGTACAGCGTGAGCGCCTGGCTCAGCAGCAGCCCCCCGACCATGGCGATGCCCAGCGGCCGCCGCAACTCGGAACCGAAACCGCTCCCAAGCGCGAGCGGCAACCCGCCCAGCAGTGCGGCCATCGTGGTCATCATAATGGGGCGGAAACGGAGCAGGCAGGCCTCGTAAATCGCATCCGTCGCCTTCTTTCCGTGCTGCCGCTCGGCCTCCAGAGCGAAGTCGACCATCATGATACCGTTCTTTTTCACGATGCCGATCAGCAACACGATGCCGATGATCGCCACAACGCTCAAATCCTGGTGAAATAGAATCAGCGCGAGGAAAGCGCCCACCCCCGCTGACGGGAGCGTGGAGAGAATCGTGATCGGATGGATAAAGCTTTCGTACAACACCCCCAGCACGATGTACACGGTGACCAGCGCGGCCAGAATGAGTAAAGGCTCGTTCGAGAGCGAATTCGTGAAGGATGCCGCGGTCCCTTGAAACCCAGCCTGCAGGCTGGGAGGCATCTGCATGTCTTTCTGCACATTGTCGACAGCCGTAATGGCCTCGCCCAGCGCGGCGTTCGGCGCGAGATTGAACGACACGGTAATAGCGGGAAACTGACCCTGATGGGTGATGGCAAGCGCCTCGGTCGTCTTCTCGAAGTGGGAGAAAGCGCTCAGCGGCACGGCGTTGCTCATAGCCGAACTAGTGGCGCCGGCAGAGTTGACTCCCTTGCTCGACGTCGAAGACGTGCCGGGCGAAAGTGCAGTCGCAGGAGGAGCAAGGGTGTTTGCCGATGGAGTGTACTGCGCGGAAGACGTCAGCGCGTTGGACCCCGCGGCAGACGCTCCCGAGGAGGCGAATGAGGTCGAGGCCCCAGTACCGGTTGCGCCTGCGGACGCGTTGGACTGGATGTAGAGATGATTCAGCTTGTTCGGGTCCAGTTGAAACTGTGGCTGACTCTCGAGTACAACGTGGTACTGATTGACCTGCGTATACATGGTATTAATCTGCCGCTGGCCGAAGGCGTCGTACAGCGTGTTGTCGATCGTCGATGGCGCGATTCCGAATCGCGAGGCTGTGATCCGGTCGATCACGAGAGATACAGCAAGTCCTCCGGTTTGTTGATCGGTGGCAACATCTTCCAGCTCCGGCAACTGCTTCAGCCGGCTAACGAAGCGGTTGGTCCAGTCATTCAGTTCGTTCGCGTCGGGATCCTCCAGCGTGTATTGGTATTGCGTGCGGCTGACGCGATCGTCCACCGAAATGTTCTGCACCGGCTGCATAAAAAGCTGGATGCCCTGAACCTGGTCCAGTTTTGATTTGAGCCGGCGGATTACGTCGGAAGCATTCAGATTGCGCTGGTTGAGCGGCTTTAGATTAATCGATATTCGACCGCTGTTCGTCGTGGTATTGGTTCCGTCCGCACCGATGAACGACGAGAGGCTTTCGACCGCCGGATCATCCAGAATTACCTTTGCCAGTTCCTGCTGTTTCTCGGCCATGGCCTTTGAGCCAATCGCCGGGGGCGCCTGCGATATGCCCTGGATGACGCCGGTGTCCTGCACCGGGAAGAATCCTTTTGGAATAATGATGTAAAGGAAAATCGTAAGTGCCAGCGTGGCCAGCGCGACGAATAGCGTAATCGTCTGGAATCGAAGAACAAACTTCAGGGTCCGGCCATAAAAAGCGATCATGCTCTCGAAGACGCGCTCCGAGGCCCGATAGACGCGTCCTTGCTGCTCTTTTGGCTGGTGCCGCAGGATTCGCGCACTCATCATGGGCGTGAGCGTAAGGGAGACCACGGCGGAAACGATGATAGTGACCGCAAGGGTTACCGCAAACTCGCGGAACAGGCGTCCCACCACGTCGCCCATGAATAGGAGCGGGATCAATACGGCAATGAGCGAAACGGTCAGCGACAGAATGGTGAAGCCTATTTGCTCCGCGCCCTTGAGCGCAGCCTCCATGGGAGGATCGCCGGCTTCGATATAGCGCGCGATGTTTTCAATCATCACGATGGCATCGTCCACAACGAAACCGGTGGAGATGGTCAGCGCCATCAGCGATAAGTTATCCAGACTGTAGCCAAGAATGTACATCGCCGCGAAAGTGCCGATCAGTGAGAGCGGCACAGCCACGCTGGGAATGATCGTGGCATAGAGACTCCTTAAGAAGAGGAAGATGACCAGCACGACGAGGCCGACGGTCAACAGCAATTCGAATTCAACGTCGGCAACCGACGCTTCGATGGCGGTTGTAAGATCGGTCAGCGTGGTCACCTGAATGCCCTTGGGCAGATTCGCTACAAGCTGTGGCAGTAATTGCTTGATGCTCTTGACCACACTGATGGTGTTGGCGCCGGGCTGGCGTTGCACATTCAAAATGACCGCGGGGGTCTGATTCATCCACGCGGCCTGATTGTTGTTTTCAACTCCATTCACGACGCTGGCTACGTCGGTCAGCATCACGGGTGCGCCATTGCGGTAGGCGACGACTACCTTCTTATAGTCGTCGGTGGTGACTAGTTGATCGTTGGCGTCGATCTGGTAATCCTGGCGCGGCCCATCGAAGTTCCCTTTCGCCGCGTTCACGCTAGTCTGGGTCAGCGCCGCGCGTAGATCCTCCATGTTGATGCCGTAGGAAGACAAAGCTGTGGGGTTGGCCTGAATGCGGACCGCGGGCTTTTGTCCGCCGCTGATGGTTACCAGACCGACGCCGCTGAGCTGGGAGATCTTAGGCGCGAGCCGAGTGTCAACAAGGTCCTCGACCTGAGAAAGCGGCATGGAACCTGAGGTAATGGCCAAGGTGAGCACCGGAGCGTCGGCTGGATTGGTCTTACTATAGGTCGGCGGCGCGGGGAGGATGGAGGGCAAGAGACTTTGTGACGCGTTTATGGCAGACTGCACCTCTTCCTCGGCTACATCAATATTCAGAGCGAGATTGAACTGCAGCACAATGACGGAAGTTCCTCCGGAGCTGGTGGAGGTCATCTGGCTCAGACCCTGCAGTTGGCCGAACTGGCGCTCCAGTGGCGCGGTCACGGTCGTCGACATCACTGTCGGACTAGCTCCTGGGTAAAACGTGAGCACCTGAATGGTCGGATAATCGACTTCCGGCAAAGCGGAGACCGGCAGTTGGGTATAACCAACCAGACCGACCAAGAGAATCGCAGCCATCAGCAAAGAGGTCGCGACGGGCCGCAATATAAACGGGCGAGATGGACTCACGGGGTGGAGCTCCCGCTTGTGCCGGCTGGTGCGGGCTTGGCCGGAGCCTTGTTTGCAAAAGTAACTGCGGTGTTCTCCTGCAATTTGTCGAAGTTGCTGTTGGCCACAACATCGCCAGGATTAATGCCTTCGACCTGTGTTCGACCGCCGTCTGTAACTCCTGGCTTTATGGTGCGCAGATGAGCGACATTATTTTGGATCAAATACACGAACGATGCCTGGCCATTTTGTTGAATTGCGGAGGATGGAAGCAGCGTCACCCCTTGCAAGGTATTCACCAGCAGCCGAGCGTTCACGAACTGGTTCGGGAAAAGCGCATCATTCTTATTGTCGAAGACGGCTCGAGCTTTGACCGTCCCTGTCGTGGTATCAATCTGATTGTCGAGCGTCAACAGCGTTCCACTGGCAATCTTGGTTAGCGCTGTGCGGTCAAGGGCATCGACAGGGAGCTTGGCTTTCTTGCGTAATCGATCCTCCACTGGGCCTAGATTGTCTTCCGGAATTGTGAAAATTACGGTGATAGGCTGCATCTGGGTAATGACAGCGAGGGTTACGGTTCCTGCGGATTGCACAACGTTGCCCGGATCCACCAGCCGCAAACCGACGCGGCCGGCGATGGGAGCAGTGATATGGCAGAAGTCGACCTGAATCTGATCGAACTGAACCGTTCCCTGATCGTTTTTTACGGTGCCCTCCTCCTGGAGCACAAGCTTTTCCTGGTCGTCCAGGAGTTGTTTCTGGATCGCGTTGCGCGCCCAGGCGACGCGGTAGCGTTCGAGGTCCATCTGGGCTTGCGCGAGCAGGTTTTGATCTCGCTCCAGCGCGCCTTGCGCCTGCAGAAGAGTCGCGCGGTAGGGACGCGAATCGATGTCCACGAGCGGATCGCCCTTACGAACCAGTTGACCTTCCTTGAAATGCACGGCAACGACCAGGCCATTCACCTCGCTGGTAATCGAATCGGTGTAGACTGGAGTTACGGTGCCGATTTCGTCAAGGTAGACGCCAATGTCGCCTTTTTGCGCCGTGGCGGTGGTAATGTTGATCTTCGACGGCGCGGGTGTGGGTTTTTTCGCGGTCTTGTAATGGCTCCACAGCAGCCACACAATCACCAGCAAGAACAAAATCCCGATGACGATCCACAGTGTCCTATGCCGGTGAGATGCCGACTCGTGAGCGGGGAGTTGATGGCCACGGCTGATGATGGGATGCTCATTCGTGTCAACGGTCAAAAGGATCTCCTTGTATGTCGGCTCCGAATCGCTCCGAATTATAGTCGACGAGACGGGAGTTCGATTCGCAATCCTGATGCCTGGTTGGTCGCGCTCCAGAGGGTTTCCCGAAGCGAGAAATCCCGTGCAGTTTTTCCGAAGCAACCGTGGCAAAGCCGCTCAGGGGCTGTGCTAGAGAGATAGTATCTTTAGACTGCCACAAATGATGCAGCCTCGCGCGGCAACTAGGAATCTAAGCGGTAGTGCGTTGAAAGCGGCGAAAGCGCGGGGTTTTGTAAAGTTTTGCAGAGGGGGTTCAAGAACATGGCCATTATTGTAGATACTGCAGGGGTCGCGAGGCCTCGGATAGGTGCCCGGATTTTGGGCTCCGTGTTGTCGTTGGCTCTGGTCTTCGCGACTTTGCCTCAGAACCTTTGGGCTTATCAGGATCAAGATGCGGCGGCTCCAGCGCAAGACGCTGCGGCGCCCGCTTACACGCAGCAGACGCCTGAGCAACTGCAGCAATTGGTTGCGCCGATTGCGCTGTATCCGGACTCGCTGGTGGCGCAGATCCTGGCGGCGTCCACGTTTCCCGAGCAGGTCGTTGAGGCCGACAGGTGGGTTCAAGCGCATCCTGATTTAAAGGGCGACGATTTGGGTAAAGCTGTGGACCAACAGCCCTGGGACCCGAGCGTCAAGGCGCTCACGGCATTTCCGTCCGTCCTGGGAAATATGGATAAGAATCTTTCCTGGACGTCCTCTCTTGGCGACGCCTATTACAACCAGCAGCAGGATGTCATGGATGCGGTGCAGGTGATGCGCAAGAAAGCGCAAGACGCCGGCAATCTTAAGACGACGCCGCAGCAGAAGGTGGCGACGCAAGACTCGGACATCACAATTGAGCCTGCCGACCCCGATGAGGTGTATGTGCCCGCATACGATCCGTGGCTGGTTTACGGATATCCGATCGTGGCGTGGCCGGGTTGGTATCCGTATCCCGGAATTTGGTTTGGCGGCCCGTATCTCTCGTTCGGAGTCGGCTTCGGAATCGGTTGGTTCGGAGGTTTTGGATGGGGATGGGGTCGTTGGGGGTTCGACTGGCATAACCACTATGCAGTGTTTAACCATGGCAGGTATTACTCCGGGAGTAGAACGTTTTACAACCGGAGCAGTTTTGCCCGAGGAGGAGGCGAGCGGGGCGGAGGTTTCAACCGTTCCGGTGCGGCGGCCAGGCCTTTCGAGGGAAATCGGCAGGCGGCTCGCGGATACGCCTCACCACGCGGCCAGAGCGGCGTACGCTCAGGCGCCTTTAGCGGCTACGGCCATGGCGGCCAGACAAGGAGTTATTCCTCACGCGGAAGCAGCAGTATGGGTGGCGGAGGCGCACATGGCGGAGGCGGATCTCATGGCGGCGGTGGTGGGCGGCGGTGATCGAAGTTAATTTGCAATCTCACGATTTTGCGGAGACTTTGACAATGGAGAGAAGCGTATGCAGCGAACGAAGTTGAACGTCGAGAAATTTCATCGGGCCAATCTTGCTGAACTTGCCGCTGTTGCAGTCCTTCTGGCGGGGTGCTTGTCCGTTCCGTCCGTGGCGCAACAACCAGGCCAGAAAACCTTTTCGTCGCCGGAAGACGCGAGCCACGCACTGGTCACGGCGGCGCAGAACAACGACGAAAAAGCGATGCTCGATATCCTCGGAGCGGATGGAAAGCAAATCGTCTCGTCCGGAGACGACGCTGAGGACGCCGAAAGCCGCGCCAATTTCGTAAGGAAATATCAGGAGATGCACCGCCTGGTGAAGGAAGCGGATAGAAGCACAGTGTTGTATATCGGCGCCGAGAACTGGCCGACGCCCATCCCGCTGGTGAGCAAAGGCAGCGCTTGGTATTTCGATACCGATGCGGGCAAGCAAGAGATTTTGTACAGGCGAATTGGCAGGAATGAAATGTCGACCATCCGGGTTTGCCAGGAGCTGGTCGCGGCGCAAAAAGAATACTCCGCGGATCATAAAGAGTACGCGCAGAAAATCTTCAGCGATGAGGGGCAAAGTAATGGCCTTTATTGGAAGGCCAGTGGCGATCATCTGAGCCCGATCGGACCACTGGTCGCAGCAGCCGTTACCGAGAGTTATGCCGCAAGTAGAGACGGCGCTCCGACTCCGTATCGCGGTTACTATTACCACGTCCTGGTGCGTCAGGGGAAAAATGCTCCAGGCGGCGCAAAAGCTTACATCGTAAACGGCAAAATGACCGGGGGATTCGCTTTCGTGGCCTATCCGGCGGAATATAGGTCGTCGGGCGTGATGACCTTCCTGGTTAGCGAGGATGGAGTGGTGTATCAGAAGGATCTTGGCAAGAAGACCGGCGCTCTCGCCAAAGCCATGAAAGATTACAATCCCGATTCAAGCTGGCGAAAATCTGAAGAGCAGCCGGAGGAGACTGGCGGCGAGCAGAAAACCAAGTAAGAACATCGGTCGCGGCACTAGTGGATCAAACGCTCAGAACGGGAATCGGCACCGCGCAAATGATTGCGTAACCGTGGATCCGCAGGTTGCCGCCGTAGGGATAGCACTCGGTGACGAGCAGATCCGACTTCGTTTGCTTTACAGCCTGGCTCAGCACCTTGGGCACGTCACCACTGCCGATGAAGACATCGGCGTTGATCCCCAGATTTTTCTGAAGCCGCGCGAGATGCTGAGCCGCGTCGCCGACCAGTTCGTTTTTCCACCTGGGATTAGCGTAATTGCCGCCAGGCCCCCAAAGCTCCACCGAGGCGGTAACGTGGGCGAGAGTTAGTTGGGCGCCGAATTCGGTGGCGATTTGCGCGGCCCACGACGCCGCCTGGTGGCTGCGCGGGCCAAGATCGACCGCGCACAGGACGTTGCGGATCGCGAACTCCTGCGTTGGCGATTCTTCCACGTGCGCGCCGGTCCAAACCGGGCACTCGGTCCCGTATAAAACTTTCGCCGTCACCGATCCCAGGAGAAACTGGTTGAACGCGTAGCCATGGGACGGCATCATGATCAGGTCAGCTTTTTCCGCGCGAGCCGTCTGCAGAATCGCCTGGACCGGCTCGCCTTTGAGCAGTACGCATCGGATGCTGAGGCCTTTAAGCTCCGCAGCGAGAGATTGGTCCGGGTTTTTCTCAACCTCGCTTTTCTCAGCCTCTCTAAATATCGCAGCGAGAAGATCCCAACGCGCGAGTTCGGGACCGTCGGGCACACCCGCGGCGTGGCTCTGCGCTGTGACCACGTCCAGCATCACAATCTCAGAATGAAAATGGTGGGCTAATGTCGCAGCCTGATGAAGCACACGCAGCGAGGCGTTCGGGAAATCGACCGGCAGAAGAATCTTCTTAATATTCAACATCGCGGCGGGTCAGCTTCATTCGGTCCCGAACCTCTTCAGATCCTCCGGTCCATCTGTCAGTCTCACCGGCTCTTTGCCCTGAACCAATTCGCGGACTTTTTCGACCACGTCAGGATTGGCCAGGGTGGTGATGTCTCCAGTGTGCATGTTGTTGGAGAGTGCTGCGAGAATACGCCGCATAATTTTGCCGGATCGTGTCTTTGGCATATCCGGGACGATCAGAATCCTTCGCGGGCGCGCGATCTTGCCGATCATGGTTTCAATGGCCTTGTTGACCTTGTCTACAATCGCCGGGCTGGCCTGTATACCCGGTCGCAAGGCAATGTAGACTTCAGGGACGCGGCCTTTGATCTCGTCCACTACTGGCACCACCGCCGCTTCCGCGACCTCGGGAACCGTCAGGCAGGCAGACTCGACTTCCTTTGTGCCCAGGCGGTGGCCCGCCACATTGATGACGTCGTCCACGCGTCCGAGGATCCGGAAGTAGCCGTCGGCGGCCAACACAGCTCCATCCGCAGCAAAATACGGCCAGTCATGCCAGTCTTTGCTGTTGCGGTCTTTGCAGTATTTGCTGTAGTACTGCGTGACGAAGCGGTCGCGATCGCCCCAAATGGTTTGCATAATCCCCGGCCACGGATTGCGGATGCAGATGTTGCCCGCCTTGCCTGATCCCGCCGAGACCTGCTGGTTATTTTCGTCGATGATCGTGGGATAAATTCCGGGCAACCCCGGGCCCGCGCTTCCCGGCTTCATGGGATCGAGCGCCGGCTTGGTGCTGCACAGGAATCCTCCGTTTTCGGTTTGCCACCAGGTATCCACGATCACTGCCTCGCCTTTGCCCACCATGTCGTGATACCAGCGCCAAACCTCTGGCTCGATGGGTTCTCCTACCGTGGTCATATGCTTGAAATGGTAGTTATACTTGGAGGGCTCATCGTGACCGGACTTGCGCAACATGCGTATAGCTGTGGGCGAAGTGTGGAAGATGTTGACGCCCAGGCGCTCGGCGATCCTCCATACTCTTCCGGCGTCGGGGAAGGTAGGAACGCCTTCGTAGAGCACGCTGGTCGCGGCCAGGGCAAGCGGACCGTAAACGATGTAGGAGTGCCCGGTGATCCAGCCGATATCGGCCATGCACCAATACACGTCTTCGGGATGAATGTCCTGGATGTACCTGGAAGTGGCGGCGACGTAGGCGAGGTAACCGCCAGTGCGGTGTTGGCAGCCTTTGGGCTTGCCGGTGCTGCCGCTGGTATACATAAGAAACAGCGGCGCCTCCGCGTCCATCGGAACGGGAGGCACAATTTGACCTGCGTACTTGGGAAGGATTTCGTCGACCCAGAAGTCGCGACCTTTCGCAAACGGCGAAGCGGAAGCGCTCTTGCGCGCGTGCCGCCTCCAGACCAAGACTTTGTCCACGGGTTGGCCTGCCTGCTTGGCAGTATCGAGAGCGATCTCGGAGGCCGCTTTGTGGTCGATCATCTTGCCGTTGCGATAGTAACCATCCATCGTGATCAGGACCCGGCTGCCCGAATCGGCGGCGCGCATGCCGCATGCCTCGCCGCTGAAGCCGCCAAACACAACCGAGTGAATCACTCCGAGGCGCGCGCAGGCCAGCATGGTGACGGGCAACTCCGGGAGCATCGGCATGTGAATGGTGACGCGATCTCCGCTCTTCAGACCGCAGAAATCGCGCAGCAACGCCGCGAATTCATTCACTCTCACATACAGCTCGCGGTAGGTAACTGAAACGGGCGCCTCGTCTTCCGGCTCCGGCACAAAGATCAAAGCAGCTTTGTTTTTGTATTTCGCAAGGTGCCGATCCACGCAATTGTACGAAGCGTTGATTTTTCCCCCGACAAACCACTTCCAGAACGGCGGATCGCTGGTGTCGAGTGTAGTGTGCCAGTACTGGTCCCAGCTCAGAAGATCGGCATACTCGCGAAAGCATTCTGGGAAATTCTTTTCACTGAAGCGCTCGATAATGGTGGCATCGGTCAGATTCGCCTGTCCGATGAATTGTGGGGAAGGATAATAGTATTCTTCCTCCCGCCAGTGAACTGCGATCTGCGCTTCGGTGGCCTCACTCACTGCCGGTGGTTTCGGACGTATTTCCGCCATTTCGGTCACTCCTTTGACTTGCTGAAACCATATCACGCGCAGGCGGCATTTCCCGCGGGCGCTCCCCGTCTGGTGCGCTCGCGGCTGTTTGCGTGGCGGACCGGTGGGAAACCAAGCCTTTCCGAACCCGGTCCTGTGGATCAAACCAAGTGTCGTTGAAGTTGCGCTCAGCTCGTGACTCAACAGAGTACCAAGAATCGCCCCGATGAGTCCCGGCGGAAGTGATCCCACTAGTCCGCCGCCGAAACGGCTCCTCCGGTTTCAGCCCATATGCGATTGCCGTGCGTCTCTTTCAGCAGCAGACTTCCCACGACGAAGGTTATGCCGGCCACGATCATCGGGTAATAGAGCCCGGCATAAATATTGCCGGTTGCAGCAACCGACGAGAGGCCGATCAACGGCAGCAATCCGCCAAACACTCCGTTCCCTATATGATATGGCAAGGAAAGCGAAGTGTAGCGGATCTTCGCCGGGAAGGCCTCGATTAGATATGCGGCGATCGGGCCGTAGACCAGGCAGACGTAAAGAACCTGAATGAAAATCAGCAACACTAACATCGTTGTATTGGGATTCACGGCTTCCTTAACCGGGACCAGTGCGCCGCTTGCGTCGGTCGTCATGGCGGTCAGCGAGATGGCCCCCGTCACCTTGTTTCGGGTGGACTTGACCGTTACAACGTTATTTCCCGCTGCCCGTTCCATCGCCTTGTAGATTGGAATGTAAGTGAGTACTCCGAGGAGGCAGCCCGCCATCATCAGCTTCTTGCGACCGATACGGTCGGAAAGAGCGCCCACCACAGTGAAGAAGGGCATCCCGATGAGCAGGGCGACCGCGACCACGATGTTGGCGGTTTTCACATTCACTTTCAGAATGGTCTGCATGTAGAACAAGGCGTAGAACTGCCCGGTATACCAAACCACGCCCTGGCCCGCCGTCGCTCCAAATAGGGAGATCAACACCAGTTTCAGATTCGACCACTTCGTGAAGGCATCCTTGAGCGGCTGGGTGGAGGTCATGCCCGTAGCCTTGAGTTGCGCGAAGATCGGCGACTCCTTCATCTTCAAGCGGATGTAGAGCGAGATCATCACCAGGATGATGGAGATGAGGAAAGGAATGCGCCAGCCGTAAGCGGCGAAGTCTTCCTTCGACATTGAGTTCTGCGTAACCAGAATCACGATGAGCGAGACGAAAAGGCCCAGCGTGGCGGTGATCTGAATGAAGCTGGTGTAGAAGCCGCGCTTGTTATCGGGGACATGCTCGCCCACGTAGACCGCCGCGCCGCCATACTCTCCGCCCAGTGCCAGTCCCTGTAAGACGCGGATCAACAGCAGCACGATCGGTGCGAACCACCCTGCAGTGGCGTAGGACGGCAACAGGCCGATGGCGAACGTCGAAAAGCCCATGATGGAGAGCGTCACGAGAAAGGCATACTTGCGCCCAACCAGATCGCCGATGCGGCCGAAGAACAATGCGCCGAACGGGCGCACCAGAAAACCGACCGCGAAGGTTGCAAGATAAGCGATGTAGGCGAATGTGTCGTTGCCGGGAGGATAAAACTTCGGGCCTAGAATGGCGGCCAGACTGCCGAAAATGTAGAAGTCGTACCACTCGATCATGGTCCCGACGGAGGACGCCATGATCACGCGCCAGATGCTGTACTCTGCGTTGCCAGTTCCCGCCACTGCAGCATTCGCCATAACGTCCTCCATTTACTTGACTTTCTTACCTGGACATGCCTTGCAATCATGTTGCAGTCTCAGGCACTGAAGCGCTTGGAAAAAAACTGCCAATCCAGGGAGAGGTTCACGGCTCAGCACCGCGGCCCTCCCACCATAGTCGCGATGGTCACGGTTATTCCTTGTGCAGAACTGCGCCTACCGTCAATTCCGATCCCGGCAACACCGTCAGCTCCCTTTTCCACTGGCTAAAGCCCGGCATCGAAAAAACGACAACATGCGTTCCGGGGCTAAGCGGAATCGCAGAAGGGGTGCTGCCCACGTACTTGCCATCAAGGATGATGTCGGCGCCTGGGGGCGTCGAACTGAAATTACACTTTGCTTTTTCTAAAACCTTCTCCGGAGAAACTTGCTGCACTGCGACAGCGGGCGGGGCTGGCGCAGGGGCCGCAGGACTTTGCCGTGGGGTAGCTGCGTCCGGGATTTGCTGAGTTGCAACTCCGGCCGCAATTGCCGGCGGACCCGTCTTTCCGTCCGTGGCGACCAGCGTGTACAGCTGACTTCGCGCCTTGCCTTTGTCATCGACGAAGTACACGACAAGGCCGTGTTTCGCTCTTCTGGCCTCGAACGTCTCGCCCTTGGGCAACGGTGTGCACCTGGAAAATCTTGAGTCTATGCTGCAACTGATACGGAACGGCGGCCCAGTGTCTTCCTGCACCAGCAAAGTATTCGTCAACAGCGCGCTTTTGCTGTTATTGCAATACGCGTCAAAATTGACTTGGTCGCAATTCTTAGGAACGTCATTTCCGCCAAGGCTCACCGACCGAGTTTCAGAATCCAGAACCTTGATCCGCGTCAGATCGTTTCGCGGCGCGGCGTTCGCAAGCAGGGCCGCCAACAGAAGGCCTGCCTGCAGGGCCGCCATTCTACGAATACTCATGGAACCAACTCCTCCCAACACTGCGGATGCGCACGTTGCGGCCCCCAGTTTCCCGGGACGATTCGGGAAGCCAGCATCGCAGAATCGGTACATTGTCGTCGCTTGTCGGCCCCCGCGCAATAGGTTCTTCTCCAGAGGAGGATTGCGAGGACGGACTCAACTCCGGGCCATCGTCCGAACGAAGCCCGTCCCCCTTGCTTCGGTATCCAGTGCCATCAATCGGCACCAGCCAGTTCGATCATGCGGCTCGGTTCTAGAAGGTGAAAATCGGCCCGAATTCTGTACGGTGATCCTGCCATTCGTTGGACGGTTGCCCAGCAATGTTATAAAGCGTTAGGTGATCCTCAAGACGAGTTGCATAAACTGACTGCTCGATGCCGAACGTGATGTATGGATTGAGTTTGTAGTACAAGGTCGCCGCGAACATCTTGCCCATCGAAAGAGGCAATGGGGACAAAGTGTTGGCGTTGGCGGTGAAGCCGGGATTATTCAGATCATGGTTGTTCACCTGATCCTTGCCGATGTTGAGGTAAAGCTGCCAGCCCGCGTTGTGGCCTTTCGGGTCGGCATTGAACCAGCGGGAAAGCGGCAGACCGAGGTTGACGAAACCCCCAAACGACCGGATGGGCCTCTGCGGAGCAACCACGACCTGTCCAGCCGCGTTCGTACCGAGCACGGCGCCACCGGCCGCAGCCAGCGGACCTCCATCCAAAGTGGAGAATGGCCCCTGTATGTTCGTCAACCCGCTGGTATCGGTCGCGTAGGAGTTGACTTGGCCGCCGAAGAAGAACCGTAGGTCAGCTCCCTGATAGAGGCTTGCCACCAACGTAAACCACCGGGTGGGCAACTGCACCGCGATTTGTTCGCCATACTGGCTGCTGGAAGCGGTGAAGCCGTTCGGGAAGGCAGCGCAGTAGCTGGCTGTTATTTTGCATCCAGCTGCGCCGATGTATGAAGAATTGGGAACGATCGACTTCCGCCGAGAGTCGAATCCACTCACGAGGATCTGCGCGGGGGCCACGCCCGGCGCATCGTCGAGCTTGAACTGGAACGCCAGTCTGCCTTCCAACTCAGGACGGCCGGAGTCGGCGCCCTCGCGCTCGCCTTCCCCAAGCTGGGCAGCAAGGCCCAGCGTCCCAAGCTTCAGGATTTGACCTGAACTCGGCATCATGAGCGCAAACGTGGGCGACACTTTGAGGTCGCGCCAGTGGCTCACCTTCTGCACCAAGCCGAACTGGAATTGCGGTGAGCGCTCCCAGATAGCGCCATAGAATGCTTCCAGGAAGGTGGTTTCTATAATGTTGGGCAGCGCACTGGAGCCGAACAGCGTCCAGTCCTGTCCGCCCTCGAAGTAGATGTCCGTTTTATCGCTGGCGGCGTAATCCAACCGCGCCCAAGCCAGCCGTAGTTGGAAGGCGTTGCTGCGAATGGACGAAATGTCGCGGTTGTCAACTTCGCTGAAATTGCCTTCGTAGTCTCCCTCGATGCGGCCGGTGAGGGTGATCTTGGATGAGATGTCTGGCCATTCAAAGTTCGCGCCGATGCGCGTGGACCGCGCCTTCAAATGGAACTCGGGGTCTTTGCTCGGGCCGGTGTCAAACGTCTGCGGAGTGGTCAGAAACAGCCCCACAAATGGGAAGTCGTCGCCATTCGGCGAACTCGTGTCGTATGCAGCGGTCGCTTTGATGAAGCCGTAAGGCGTCATCTTGACTCCGCCCATTTTAAAGGCGGCATTTAGACCGTCTTTTTTAGGCGGGTCGACGGGGAGCGTGCGGAGGGGTGTAATCGCAGGGACCACCGCCGCTGGCGGCGGGGGCTGCGTCCCTTGAATGGCGGGAGTCGGATGGCCGGCTTGCGGCGAGGAATCGGCATCCGGAGTCGAAAGGGATGTCGAAACTGTTTCCGCAACCGCAACCGGAGCCGCCGGTCGGGCGGAGGGTTGCGCCGCGGGGGTCGTGGCCGCCGACAAATCGGCTGCGCTCAAGATACCCTTGCGACTGAGAGCTTCCAGCAGGAGCTGAAATTCAGCTTCAGGAGCCGCGTTCCGGATTGCTGCGGCCTCGGCGGGCGCAAGCACGCCCTTCGTTACCAGCACGCCCAGCAATGCCGTAACCTTTGCGTTTCCCGAAGTCGGCATCAGGTTCGGGGACGGGTTCGGATCGGCTCGGCTGCGGCAGATGCGCTTGCGCTCGCCGCATTCTCTTTTGCCGCTTTTCCATCATCGCTTCCCGCCATAACGGGCACAGCCATGATGGTGATCACTAGCAGGCTCAGGAACCATTTTCTCAGCGTCGACATAGACGTGGTCTCCTTATTCTTTCCGCCCAGCTCACAACTGGGCACAGACATGGGGCCGAAAACTATCCCACCTGCGCGAACGATGTCAAGCAAATTTACGAACCTTTGCCGTCCCCGCGTCCGTCCATGTGGTAGAATTTCGCCCTCCTCTCACCCTCTCGCCGGAGGCGTGCCCATTGGGGGGACGACTGCCTTCGCGTTCCCCACAATATTCCGCGTGCACCTCGTCCCCTTTGAGTGGAAAGCGTGTCGGTAGTACTCTTGTCGTGGCAGCATGCTGTGCCGTGATCTGCATTACTGCGGAGAACGTGCGCCCAGAACAGAATTGAGGTCGCCGAACTGCCGTTCGCCACACTCCCGGAGGTCCGCATGAGCGCTCTGACCATGGAAAAGCCAGAAAACATTTCCAACCTGCTGGCCCTGGATGAGGAATACACAGCGCCTGCAATCGTAGCGGGCAACGCCATTCAGAAAGACTGGCTGGGAGAATGTGCCCGCGCGCGCAAGGATCCAGAGCGGTTCTGGGCAGACTGCGCGTCCGGCTTTGCCTGGTCGCGCAAGTGGGACAAGGTGGTCGAGTGGGATGGCGTCCATCACAAATGGTTCACCGGCGCAAAGACCAACATCACCATCAATGCGCTCGACCGGCACGCCGAGTCCGACCGGCGCAATCGCGCCGCCTTCATTTGGCTGGGTGAAGATGGCAGCGAACGCATCGTCACCTACGGGCAACTTCACCGCATGGTTTGCCGCTTCGCCAACGGACTGAAGTCACTGGGCGTGGTGAAGGGCGACCGCGTGGTCATTTATATGCCTCTGACGATTGAAGGCGCGGTGGCCATGCTGGCCTGCGCTCGTCTGGGAGCGATTCACTCGGTCGTGTATGCCGGTCTGGGTCATACTGCCCTGCGGGACCGCATTGTCGACGCTGAGGCCAAGGTCGTGATTGCAGGAGACGTAGGCTTCCGCCGCGGCAAGACTGTCGCCCTTAGAGCCCTCGTCGACGAGGCTGTCGACAAGCTGGAATTTGTCGAGAAGATCGTTGTGTATTCGCGGTGCAGCGCCGAACTTACGGCTCCTCGCGAAATTGACTTTAACGAACTTCTTGAATTCCCTCCGAATTGTCCCGCCGAGGAAATGGACGCGGAAGATCCGCTCTTCCTGCTCTACACCTCGGGTTCCACCGGCAAGCCCAAAGGCGTATTGCACGTGCACGGCGGATACATGGTTGGCACAACCTACCACTTGGAGAACTATTACGATGTGGGCGACCGGGACATTTTCTGGTGCACGTCGGATATTGGCTGGGTGGTGGGGCATTCCTACATCGTGTACGCACCTCTCTGCGCGGGCGTGACCACACTTTTCCGCGAAGGGGCAATCGACTATCCGAATCCCGGAATTGCCTGGGAAATCGTGGAACGCTACGGTGTGACCAAAATGTTCACTGCCCCTACTGCGCTCAGAATGTTCATGCGTTATGGCGAGAGTTACCCGGCTGCACACGACCTGACCAGTTTGCGCGTGATCGCTTGCGCGGGGGAACCGCTGAATCCCGAAGCCTGGCGCTGGGCGCAAACCCACCTGGCCGGCGACGGCAAGTGGGGCTACGTGATTGATAACTGGTGGCAAACTGAGTTGGGCGGACCCACGCTGGGCACGCCACCGACCATGGCGATGCGTCCCGGGAAGTGCGGCGTGGCCATGCCCGGCGTCGAAGCCGATGTACTGGATGAGAACGGCAAGTCGGCGCCGGCTGGAATGGGAGGCCGCCTGGTGCTAAAGCGGCCGTTCCCTCACATGCTGCGCACCGTGTGGCGCGACCCGGCCCGCTACGAACGGGACTGGCAGGTTATTCCCGGTTGCTATGTGACGGGCGATGTCGCGATGAAAGACAAAGACGGATACATCGCAGTACTCGGCCGCTACGATGACGTGCTCAACGTCGCCGGGCACCGCATCGGCACCGCTGAGGTGGAAAGCGCCCTGGTGTCGCATCCCGCAGTCGCCGAAGCAGCGGCCATTGGCGTACCCGATCCGATGAAGGGCGAGACCATCAAGGTGTTCGTGCAGGTTCGTTCCGATCATGTGGCTTCCGACGCCCTGTCCGCCGCACTGATTGAACATGTGCGGCGAGAACTGGGACCGATCGCGACTCCATCGTCGTTAGAGTTTGTGGCTGCTTTACCCAAGACGCGATCGGGGAAAATCCTGCGACGTTTTCTTAAAGCTAAAGAGGCAGGTATTGATGCGGGAGATGTTTCCACCATGGAAGGCTGATTCTCCGCGAAATCGAGATCGATCGGTCCCGGAAAGATTCCCGTTTCGGGGCCGATTGAGACTTTTGAGCGCAGGATTGACCATCTCTCAGGTCCGCGATGTTAAATAATGTTGATGTGCAGCCTGAAAAACTCACCCAGCGACAGATTTTGTCAGTCCGTTGCCCGATGTGCCGGGCGCTACCGAAGGAGCGGTGCACTCTCAGCACAGGGCACCCGTCCGCCAAGACGCATCTCGCTCGGAGTGCAGCCGCCGCCAATGCTCCCCCACCTGAGAACGCTGGTCTAACGATTCTGCGAATCGTGAAGAACGCTGCGAGCCGGCTCTTTCAACACAAGTAGCCACAAGCTAGACTCGCGGCTTTCGACCTTCAGTCTGTCATCGACCGCGGCTAGGCAGCACATCAGAGGCTGCGGCGGCTTCACTGCCAGATTCTCATCAGCCAATGACGTTGCCAGAATGCGTATCTTGTCGTTATCGGGGGGGAAATACTCCTTCATGAAACCGTAACGAGGATAACGCTCACGGTGGGATCAGCGCGTTTCCTGATACCCTCAATCTGAGTACCCGGAGAGACCAAGTCGTTTGCCGCCGATCATCAATGCGCAGGGAATATCGAAAGCCTTTGGAGCGAATCCGCTCTTCCAGAACATCTCCTTTACGGTTGCGGAGGGCGATTGTATCGGGTTGATTGGCCCCAACGGCTCCGGCAAATCAACTCTGCTGCGGATACTGGCGGGCGATGTCAGCCCTGACAGCGGGGAAATCGCAGCTCGAAAACGGATCCGCCTCAGCTATATCGAGCAGGACTCGACATTCAAACCCGGGGTGACCGTCCGCTCTGTTGCACAAAGCGCGATGGAGCGAGCCGCAGTGCCGGAATCGGAGCGGGGCACCCGTTTCGCCGAGACTCTGGGGCGCGCGGGTTTCGAAGACGTCGATGCAGAGGCGACTGCTTTGTCCGGCGGCTGGCAGAAACGGCTCGCCATCGTCGAAGCGCTGGTTCAGGGGCCGGACATTCTGCTCTTGGATGAACCGACCAATCATCTCGACCTGGCGGGAATCGAGTGGCTGGAGGCCTTGTTGACGGCGGCAGCATTCGCCTGCGTCGTGGTCAGTCACGATCGCTATTTTCTTGAAAACGTCGCCACCGAAATGGCGGAGCTGAACCGGACTTATCCGGACGGGTTGCTGCGTGTGTCGGGAAGCTACAGCCGGTTTCTGGAGAAGAAAGAAGAATTCCTGCACGCGCAGTCGAAGCGGCAGGAAGCGCTGGAAAATCTGGTTCATAAGGAGATCGAGTGGCTCCGCCGCGGCGCCAAAGCCCGAACCAGAAAGTCGAAAGCGCGCATCGACAAAGCGGGCAAGTTGATGGGCGAACTCGCGGACCTGAACGCGAGAAGCCGGAGCGGAACTGCGCAGATCGATTTCTCCGCCACCGATCGAAAAACCAAACGTCTGATCGAACTGGAAGACGTCTCTTGCGAGATCGGCGATCGCACCCTGTTTACCGGCCTCAACTGCGTGATCACCGCCGGAATGAAGGTGGGACTGGTGGGGCCGAACGGCAGCGGAAAGACGAGTTTGCTGCGGCTCGTGCGTGGAGAGACGGCTCCGACAAGCGGAGAGATTCACCGCGCCGACTGGCTGCGCATTGTTTATTTCGATCAGAGCCGCGAACTGGATCCCGACGTAACTCTGCGCCGTGCTCTCGCGCCGGAAGGCGATTCCGTCGTGTATCAGGACCGCATGATCCACGTGGCCTCGTGGGCGGCAAAGTTTCTGTTCGCCGGCGAGCAACTGAATCAGCCGGTGGGGCGGCTTTCCGGCGGCGAACGGGCGCGAGTTTTGATCGCTCAACTCATGCTGCAACCCGCCGACGTTCTTCTGCTCGATGAACCCACCAATGATCTCGACATCCCGACGCTCGACATTCTGGAGGAGAGTCTGCTGGAGTTTCGCGGCTCGCTCGTTCTGGTTACGCATGACCGCTACGTGCTGGACCGCGTTTCAACCGTGGTCCTCGGGCTCGATGGACTGGGCGGCGCAGGACTCTTTCGCCGATTACTCGCAGTGGGAATCGTGGCAGGAAGAACGCGAGCAGTCGGCGAGAAATGGCGCGCGCACCGCCGCGCGCGCCGCGCTCCCCGCGGAGAGCGTGGGGCAGTCGGCCGGGAAAAAGAAGCTGTCGTATTTGGAGGCGCGCGAATACGACACGATTGAGCAGCGCGTCGCCGCAGCCGAGCAGATCCTGCAGGCCAAACGTGCCCAGCTTGAGGATCCGGAGATTGTCAGCGACGGTCCGCGGCTGGTAACTGCTCATGCGGAGATGGAAGAGGCCCAGGAAAAAGTGGATGCGCTCTACGCACGCTGGGCCGAGCTGGAGAAAAAGAAAACCTGAACCGCCGTCTCTTCTCTTAATCTGCTCAGCGTGCCAGACAAAAAGCGATGATCGTGTCCCCGCGAACTCCCGTGCTTTCTTCGACTTTTTTCAGCAACGCGGATTCCAGGTCGTCAGGATCAGGCTTCATCTCGCAGGCGGCAATCTCCCCGTCCGAAGCTCCCTGGTAGCAGAGTTCGCAAACTCCCAATCCATCTTCGGAGCGAACCGGCGGTCCAAAAACGCGGCAGGTCATGGGACGTGATTCGTAGAGTTCGCAGTTCCCGGTTTCAGGATCAAGCGCGGGGCAAGGCTCATCGTTCGCGAAATCAGAAAAGCGCTCGGCCGCGTCGTCTCCTTCGTCCAACACGCCGCTCACGGGATCACCCGGAAAATCTGGTGAAAGTCGAGCAACCGATTCGCGCGCGCGTTCGCGCACACGGTCGGCCCGCTGCGGCGCACGCTTTTCAAGATCGGCCAGCCCTCGCCGCAAGCGCAGGGCGTCGAGCTGATTGATGGGAAAAACTCCGATGCAGCACTGCGTACATCCGGGGCGGCAGACCAGCCATTCGCCACTGCGCCGCGCGGCCTCGGCTAAGGCCGAGTCGACGATCTGAATCAGCGCCCGGTCTTTGGCGCGTGGAAACAAGTTCGACATAACGTTGGTCCTATCATATAACTCAGCCGCGCTTCGTTCCTCTCTGTTCCGGGATGTTCAACCTTTTACATCCTCCCGTATATTGGAAGTAGTCAACTTTCCTGGTGCGAATGGCAGACCAATACTTCGTCGGCGTGGACGTCGGCGGCACGAAAGTCGCGGCGGGTTTAGTGAGCTCTGCCGGCGAAATCACTCACCGGATGCGGGTCCCGATGCCGGCAGCAGACGCCGCCGCCGGTTTGGCTGCTGTGACCTCCGCGATTGACTCGGTCCGCGCGGCGGCCAAACCTGAATCAAGGGACTTAATCTGCGGAATCGGGATCTGCGCTCCCGGCCCGCTCGATCCGCGGACCGGCATCGTGATTAATCCTCCGAATCTGCCGGGCTGGCGCAATTTCCCTCTGCGGACAGGTATCGAAAGCTATCGCGTGCCGGTCCGAGTCGACAATGACGGCAATGCGGCGGCCCTGGCGGAAGCCTTGTGGGGCGCGGGCCGTGGCTATCGAAACGTCTTCTACGCCACGATCGGCACCGGCATCGGCACCGGGATTGTGTTCGACGGCCACATCTATCACGGCCGCACGGGGCGGCGGCGGAAGGCGGGCATATCACGATCGACTATCGCGGCCCGCGTTGCGGATGCGGCAAGCTAGGTTGCATCGAAGCTCTGGCCTCCGGACCCGCGATCGCTCGACGAGCCTCCGAAAAAATCGCCGCCGGCAACTCCTCTGCCATTCTGGAAGAGGCCGGAGGCATCTGGACCGCATCACCAGCGAGATGGTGGGTCAAGCCTACGTTGCCGGCGATTTGCTGGCCAAAGAAATCTTACCGGAAACGCAACGTTCCTCACTGTGTGGCTGGGCAACATCGTGGACCTGCTCGAGCCCGACGTGATAATTGTTGGCGGCGGCGTGGCCTCCATGCTTCAACCGTTCTTTGGAGAAATACGCGACCGGCTTCCCAATTTGTGTGTGAATTCGCGTTGCCAGGAAATCCCGCTGGTGGCGGCCCATTACGGCCCGGATGCCGGCATCGCTGGCGGCGCCGCCCTCTGCC
>CAVYVQ010000052.1:0-39539 GCA_963771895.1 uncultured Acidobacteriaceae bacterium
TACGTTGGGTCAGATTTCTCCGCTTGCTCCAAAGTCTTGATCACGGCGTCCAGGGTGGCATCAATGACTACCGGAGGATGGCGGAACTGGTCCAGCTTGGCACTTTCTCGCTCGTCCGCAGTGCCCCGAAAAAGATCGCCGCGGTGGAATTCCATCGTGAAGTCGGGATCTTTGAGCAGGTTTCCGGTGAGGACCAGGACAACAGTTTCTTCCGCCTTCACGAAGCCCTGCCGCAGCAGTTTTTTCAGGCCGGCGAGGGTGACGGCGGAGGCCGGCTCACAGCCAATGCCTTCGGCGCCGATTTCCGCTTTGGCCTGGGCGATCTCAAGTTCGGTCACCTGCTCGCAGGCGCCACACGTAGCTGCAAGCACCTTTACGGCTTTTTCCCATGAAGCGGGGTGGCCAATGCGAATTGCCGTGGCCCGCGTCTCAGCCTGCACACTGACGAGATGCTTGCCTCCAGCTTCACGCAAGGTGCGCACCAGGGCATTGGCACCCTCGGCTTGAATGATGGACAACTTCGGCAGACGCGGAATCAGTCCGATCTCAAGCATTTCCAGCAACGCTTTGCCAATCGCGGAGCTGTTGCCGAGGTTGCCGCCTGGGACGATGATGTGGTCTGGCGGTTCCCAGTCGAGTTGTTCCAGTAATTCGAGCGCGAGAGTTTTTTGCCCTTCAAGACGAAACGGGTTGATGGAGTTCAACTGGTAGACCGGAGCGCGGCGGACAAGCTCTTGCAGCAGGCGGAGGCATCCGTCGAAATCGGTGCGAAACTGGCAAGTGAGCGCTCCATAGTCGAGGGCCTGGGAGAGTTTGCTCCAGGAGATTTTGCCTTCGGGCACGAGGACCAGGCTGCGCATGCCGCCGCGCGCCGCATAGGCGGCCATGGATGCCGACGTGTTACCGGTGGAAGCGCAGGCCACCCAGTGGTATCCGGACTCGCGGGCGAAGGTGGCGGCGACCGTCATGCCGGCGTCTTTGAAGGAGCCGGTGGGGTTCATGCCTTGATGTTTGGCATACAGGCGTGAAATGCCAGTCGCGCGCGAGGATTGCGGAAGTTCGTAGAGTGGCGTGTTGCCTTCGCGCAGCGTGACGACGTCCTGCTCTGACTGGGGGGCGGGAAGAAGCTCTCGGAATCGCCACACGCCGCTGAGGTCTAGAGCGGCGCTTAAAGTACGCCGTTCCCGCCAGAGCGATTTCAGAGCGGTGGGGTTGCGGGAATTCCAGGACGAGTCGGTGATCTCGAGCAAGTTGCCGCACTCCGAGCACCGAAAATCCCGAGCCGCAGAGCTGGTGACCGAACCGCAGCCGATGCAACGGAAACGAAACGTGGCCTGGCCGGGTTGAGAACCCTTCTCAGAAGTGGTGGAAGAAGGCATGGGTAAGAAGAGCGGCTATTTCCTTGCTCGCAAATATTGGTCGGTCTTGTTGATCCAATCGGCGCGGGGAGGATTGAATACGTCGAGGTCCACCGTGTCTTCCAGCGCCTCGGCCTTGTGCGGCATGTGGGCAGGAATGCAGAGCACCTCACCGGCATGGACGACGATTTCCCGGCCGTCGATCCAGAACTTCAGCGCCCCGTCGAGGACGTAAGTGAGTTGTTCATTGTGATGGCTGTGCTCGGGGACGATGCAGCCCTTTTTCAACAGCACGCGCGCCAGCATAATTTCCTGACCGACAACGAACTGCCGCTGCAGGAGCGGGTTCAGATCTTCGAGCGGAATCATGTGCCAAGGAATGTATTGAAGTTGGGTCTTGCTGACCGCGTGTTTGGCGACGGCGCGTTGAGCGCGGGAGTGCGGCTTCGCATTCTTTGATTTTCGGCCAGCGGAAGTTGTGGTTTTCAGTTTCTTTGCCATGAAAGTCGCTCCCGGCCTCTTGCAATGAAGCCGACTCCTTCAGTGGACCTTGTCTCCATATAGCTTCACTGCATTGTCGTGCAGATAACCGTGGGCTAGTTCCAGAGCGCGAGTTTCGGTGATTTCATTTTCCGAGATCATCTCGGCCAGCGCCGCGGCCAGGGCGGTTCGCGATGATTCCGCTCCCAGCCAGTAGCTTTCTTCAGCACCTAATACTTCATTGTACGGGAAACAGTCTGTGCCGAAAGTGATCTTGTCGGGGAAGGTTTCCAGCCACATCTTGAGCGTGTCCTTGAAGGCGGAAGGATATTGAACGAGTTCGCCGAGCGAGGAATCAAGGTAGACATTCTTCATGGCAGCGAGCCAGATGGCTTCGCGCTCCAGCGGATAGCCGCCGTGGATCATGACGAACGTGGTACTGAGGTAGCGCGGATCGCGCAGCACGCTCTCCAGATTCATAATGTTGCTTTCGCTGAAGTTGAAGTAATTGCCGATGCCAGCCGCGGTGTGAATATGCACCGGAAGGTTCAGGCGGCCGCCGAGGTTCACCAGGAAGCGGAAGATGTAGTCCTGAAACGTCCGGTAATCTTTTTCGCTGGGAATGCCGCCGGACGCGTATTGCTTATAAATGTCTTCGGCTTGCTGGCGCATTGGATCCGAGAACGTCGTGGGGCGGAAATACGCTACTTCAAACTTCATCGCGATGCCCCCTTTTTTCTGGTTATCCGTCAGCACACGTACGATGAACTCCAGGTAGTCGCTGAACTTGGCAGGAAGTTTGCTTACACTCTCCTGCTGCATCCAGCGGTGAAGCATTTTCTCCTGCAGCGGGATGTAAACTTGTTGGTCAGGATTGCGCGCGGTCTCGCGCTGGTTGTTGAAGGGCCACATAAAAGAGTCGGCGAAGAACACCCAGGGAAACCGCTTGGGGTCGAGGTAATCAGCCATCATGGCGCGGTTGGCGACCGAACTCTCAGTGTTGAGCTTGTCGAGGATCAGGTTGAAGTAGGCGGTACCGGGATATTGCTTTTTCAGTTCCCCCTTTTTCGCCACAAGCCACTTCGCATGCTCGGGTGAGAGATCATCGTAGGGATACCCGAACAGAGCCTTGGCTGCGGCAATCAATTCAGGGTTATCGTCGCGCGTGCGGACAGGAAGGCTGGTGTCTGGAGCCGAGGCCATCGCGTCGACATCGGGATCATCTGAAAAACCGGGGTGGGCATGGTGGTCGAAGGCCGGGATTTTCTCGATCTGTGGAAGCAGGCGCTGGTAGATCTGCTGCACGTCCGGGCCGGGGAATGGGCGAGCTTGTGCGATGGCGAAGGATGACAAGACGCCTGTGTTGCAGGCGAGCGAAAGCAATAAGAGAACACGCTGTTTCATAATCGCATCCCGCTTCCTAAAATCTACAAGCCTTTATACATGCCGCCGTCGACGAGCACAGTCTGGCCGGTAATGTAGGAAGCGCGCTCCGACGCAAGCCAGACGATGGTCTCGGCCACTTCGCGAGGTTCACCCAGGCGCCGGAGCGGAGCGTCGGCGGCCCATGCAGCAAGAATCTCCTGCTCGCTCTTTCCCGAGGAAGAAGCGCGGGCTTTCGCCAATTCTTTCAGTCGGTCGGTGGCTGTGAAACCGGGACCGACGTTGTTGACCAAGATTCCATCTTTTCCAAACTCGTTGGCGAGGCTCTTAACCAGTCCGACTACCGCCGCACGCACCGCATTCGAAAGCACAAGATCGATCACCGGCTGTTTCGTCGTAATCGAGGTGAGCGTGAGGATGCGGCCCCAGCGTCTCCGTTGCATGTGGGGGATGACTTCGCGCGCAAAGTAGACTGTGCTGAGAAAGTTCAACTCGAGGGCGCGCTGCCATTCTTCGAGGGTGGCGGCGAGGAAACCCTTGGCGGGCGGGCCGCCGGCGTTGGTCACGCAAATGTCGACGCTGCCGAATTTATCGGCCACGGCAGCGACGAAGCGGCTGACGGCCGCAGCGTTGGTGACATCGAATGCCTGGGCAAAAACCTCTGCGTTGTACTGCGTTCTGATTTTCTCCGCGGCGGCCTGGAGGGTCTGCTGGTTGCGGGCGCACATGGCGATGCGGCAACCTTCGGCGGCGAAGGCTTCTGCAGTAGCGCGGCCGATCCCCTGACTTGAAGCGGCTACGACGGCCACACGATCTTTCAGCCCGAGATCCATGGAGGGAGAATTATAAATGGTGTGCGCCGCTTCGCTTGCGGGAGTCAGCTGGCACAATTAGTCTGTAGAGAACGAGGCATCCATGAAACGTCGCACACGCCGTCCCGAAACCGCCGCCGTGCACGGCGCGGCAGACCTGGAGAAGAAAAACGGACCGGTCGCCACGCCCATCTACCAGACTTCAACCTTTGAAGTCACGGACAATGACGAGCAGCAGCGCGTGACCGCGACCGACCGCTATTACACGCGTTGGGGAAACCCGACGAACACCATCGCCGAGCAGACCGTGGCTGAGCTTGAGGGAGTGGAGGCGGCGCGCACTTTCGCCTCTGGCATGGGCGCGATCACCAGCACGATCATGGCTTTATTGAAGGCGGGAGATCACATTGTCGCGCAGCGCGACCTCTACGGCGGCGTGACGAAGTTTCTGTCGCAATGGCTTCCCAGGATGGGGATTGAGACGACGTTCGTCGACACGATGGATTACGAGCAGCACGCGCAGGCCATCCGCCCAAACACGAAGCTGCTGTATCTGGAATCGCCGACGAATCCAACTTTGCGCGTCGTGGATTTCAAGAAAGTGGCCGGTCTGGCCAAGCAGCACAAGCTCCTCAGCATGATCGACAGCACGTTCGGCACGCCTATCAACCAACACCCGGCGGAGTACGGCATTGACCTGGTTATGCATTCCGGCACGAAGTATTTGAGCGGACATGCGGATTTGACTTGCGGCGTCGTAGCCGGGCGGCGCGACCTGATCGAACAAATCAACGACACGCGGACGACGCTGGGCAATTGCATGGACCCGCATGCATCCTGGCTTTTGATCCGCGGGCTGAAGACGCTGGCAGTACGGGTGGAGCGGCAGAACGACAATGCGCTGCGCGTCGCCGAGTTCCTGGCGCAGCATGGCAAGGTCCGTCGCGTGCACTATCCATTTCTGAAGAGCCATCCTCAATACGCCGTTGCGCGCGAGCAAATGAGCGGCGGCGGCGGCATGGTAACGTTTGAGGTAGAAGGCGCGGGCGAGGATGCGCGCCGGGTAAGCGAAGCCATGCGCCTGTTTACGCTGGCGACCAGCCTGGGCGGCGTTGAGTCGCTGGTATCGATTCCAGTATTAACCTCTCACGCCATGATTCCGGCCGAAGCCCGCGCCAAGATGGGCGTGACTGAACAAATGATCCGCCTTTCGGTGGGCATCGAGAATGCGGACGATCTGATCGCAGACCTGGAACACGCGCTGGAAACCGTTGCGGCGGCACAGCAGGTGCAAGTCGGATGAAAACGTTGGACGCGCAACTCAGACTTCACAAAGGCCGAGATTGCTCTTAATGACGCAGACCCAGCTAGAAAATAAACTTCAGCGCCACCTGGAGAATTCGCGCATTGTGTGCGGCTCCCGGCCGGAACAGCACTCCGGGCAGGCAAGAAGGATCGCCCGCCGAGTTGTTGGCGCCCCCGTAGCAGACAACCGTGCTGGAGGTGTTCCCCGCTCCAGCGTTCGAGCTTGACGATCCCCCGTCACCGCCTAGCCAGTTGAATTCCGTGTGATTGAACACGTTGAAGGCTTCCGCGCGGAATTCAAAGTACTTGCTCTCGGTGACCGCGAAGTGTTTGAGCAGGGCCATGTCGAAGTTCGTCCGCCAGGGATTGTTCAAAATATTTCTCCCTGCGTCGCCGAACGTCAGGCCTCTCGGGGCCACGAACGCGGCAGGATTGAAGAGCAGCGACCCGAAGCCCGCGAAAGGAGTGCTCTGCACCCCGGTTTTTGGGTCACCGACAAGGTCTGGATATGAGCCACCAGTCAAGCTACCCAAGTTACCGATTTGAGAGGCGCCGGTACCCACACCAGCATTGTCGGAGGGCGCGATCGCGCCGTTGCCCGCGTTGTATACACTGAAGGGGGAGCCGCTCTGAATTAGAGTGATGCCCGACCACTGCCAGCCTCCCAGCAGCGAATGCGCCAAGCCTTTGGCCTTGAAGAACGGCAGGTCGTAAACATAAGCGATGGTGACGGTGTGGCGCTGGTCAAAGTTGGAGCTGGCGCGATAAGCGTTGAGGTCGTAGGCGTTAATCAACCCGGCGTCATTGGCGGAGGAGGAATCGTCAATCGAGTGGCTGAAGGTGTACGCGGCGTTCAGTTCGAGTCCGCCGATGTTATGCCGCACCGAGACTTCCAGCCCGTTGTAGTTCGAAGATGCAGTCTGGTCTTTGCGTCCGATACTGGCCCAGCCAAGGAAGGGACGATAGAAGTTCGGGTTGTTGCCGCAAGCGACGGCCAGATTGTTGGCCCATCCTCCCGTCAAAGTAACGGGGTTGCCGGTGTCCACGTTGGCGGTCGCGGTAGCCTGACCATTGGCGCCAATGGTAACCGAGCTGCAATCATCGGCCGTAATGACCTGTCCGGGGCCGTAAGGATTCTGACTGTTGGGCGCTGGCGCAATCTCGTTTAGCGTGTAGGCCCGCGTCAGGTGAACGCCCGCGCTTCCGACGTAAGAGAGCGTCGCCACGGTACCTCTACCCAGATCGTGCTGAATATCCAGATGCCACTGCTGCACGTAAGGCCAGACAGCTTTGCTCGGAATCGATGTAGCAGTCAGCGGAGGCGTTCCGCCGCCAAGCAGGCCGGAGTTGAGGTTGGCATAGCCGGAGATGTTGACCACGCTCGTGGTCTGAGTCTTGACGTTATCCGGTTCGAGCAGGTCTGTGTTCGATTCATTCCCGTTGGTGTGTTCGAAGAAAATTCCGTAACCACCGCGGATCGCCCACTTGCCATCTCCCAGCGGGTCAAAGGCAAAACCAACGCGGGGCGCGGGGTTCCACCAGTGGTTCGTCATGCAGCCGGCGGGAACGCCCGGCGTTACTCCGCAGTCGACCCAACCGTTGAAGGGATTGCCGGTGACGAGCCCTGTCGCGGGATCCACACCGCTGGCGCCCGGAACGTAAAACCTTGGATCGAAATTGTAGGCCAGATTATTCAGCTCGCGATAAGTTCCGTAGAAACTCATCCGCAATCCCAGGTTGAGGGTCAAGCGCCGGGAAGCATGCCAGTCATCCTGAACATACGGTTCGTAAATGTGATAGAAGTTGTGCAATTTGAATTGGGCTTGTTGTTGAGCGAAGCTGCCGATATTGCCGAGAAGAAGATCGGCGTAGGCGTTGCCGGTGGTGAGCGCAGGGTCCGTGCCGTTAGAGGAATTAGCGAAACCCAGCAAACCGTTCGGTGCGTTAGGCGGCTGCGGGACTTCGTTCTTGTGGGAATCCGCGATGTACATGCCGAACTGGATGTTGTGCGATCCGACGATCTTGGTCACATTGTCGCGGAAGGTGAACGTCGGGTTCGAATTCAACGGCCCGTTTGGAACGTAGCCTGGGTCTTCGGCAAAAGTGTACTGACCATCGTTAAGCTGTATGCCAGGCACCTTGCCGCCAAAGCCATTGTCATAAAGACCGAGCGTGGAAGGAACGTTGCCCCGCTGCCAGGGGCCAGTCAACTGCGTGGAGATGTGATCCGTAGTATAGCTAGCGACGAACTCGTTAAGCAGCGTGGGCGAGAGGTTCGCGGTGAGCCGCGCCACCATGCTCACGCCGGGATTGTTGAAATTCGTTTGAATGGTGGGGAAAGTGGTGCCCGCGGTCCACAAAGGAACCGGATATTGTTGATTCCAGGAATCGTGAATGTAGCGGAAGCTGGCGCGAAGTTTGCTGTTGATGTTGTGATCGATCTTGAACAGTTCCTGGCGCCAATGCGTGGGGAGTGTGGGAGTCGCATACCACTGATCCTCTAGACCGTCTGAAGAGGTCCCATTGGGCGCGGGAATCAGGGCGGTCAGCGCGGAGGCAATCGCGGCATTCTGAATCGGTACTTGATTGCCAGGAAACGGCTGGCCCGGCACCAGGCCTCCGGTGGGGGGCAAACCATTGATCAACTGGGGAACCACTGGGCATTCCAGGTTCGAGGCCGCGCCCGTGCACTGGTCGTTGAAATTCCCCATGCGGTCGGCCGTGGTCGGAACTATCGTCTGCGAAAAGAAACTTGAAGCCGGCGTCAGGTCGCGGCGCCACTCTTCCGACCAGAAGAAAAACGTCTTTTGCTTGTCGCTGTTGTAGTGGCCCGGAATATACACTGGGCCGCCAATGGTGAAGCCGAAGTCGTTTTTCTTGTATTCGGGAACCGAAGTCAAACCAAATTGGGTTGCGTTGAAAGCGTCGTTGCGCAGGAATTCGTACAAGTCGCCGTGAAAGTGGTTTGTCCCGGACTTGGTTTCTACCTCGACGGTGCCCGAGCCGTTCTTGCCATATTGCGCTCCGTAGTTGGAGGTCAAGACTTTCACTTCGGCGATGGCGTCGATACTGGGGTAAACGTTGATCGTGGTGTTGCTGCCATTGTCCAGCGCGTCGCCGCCGTCGATTTCAAAGTTGTTATATTCGGTGCGGCCACCGTTGATGCTGAACGCTACCGTGGTCGCGCCTTCGCCGCCTTCATCCTGGCCGGATTGGTTGGTGACTCCGGGGGACAACGTTACCAGTTGCGTAAAGTCGCGGCCGTTGAGTTCAAGCTGACTGATTTCCTTGCCGCTGATGGTATTGCCCAAGTCGGAAGATTGGGTTTCGACCTGCGCCACCTGCGAGCCTTGGACAACGACTTCGGTGCTGATGGTGCCGACTTCCAGCGTGACGTTGACCCGCGCCTTTTGTGCGATGTCCAACACGATGCCCTTGGCTTCATACTTCTTGAAGCCCTGGGTCTTGACCGACAAGTCGTAGGAACCGATGGGCAGCGAGGCGATGAGAAAATCGCCGCTGCCGTTGCTGGTGGTGGTGCGATTGATGCCGTGCTCCGCGTTCGTCACCGCGACTTGAGCGTTGGGAACCGCCGCCCCGCTGGGATCGGTGATGGTGCCGGTGATGGAAGCGGTATCCTGAGCCCAAACCGTTGCGCATAACGTCAGCGGCAGCCATAACGCGATTCGCAGAAGCATCCGATGAAATTTCATGGTTAGATTCTTCTCCCGCGCGCGCAAAGCATTCGCGCACCCTCAAATATGCCGCGTCGAACGCCACGGCAGTTAGCGATTTGTTCAAACAACCCGGTTCCAGCAACCGCCCGCAAACCCACAGTTGGTTTATTAAAACGTATGAATAGTGCTTTTATTGGCTATCTGATGTCAAGAGAAAAAATGCGGGCCCGCGGCCCGGGCACTCTTGCACTTGTCAAAGATCGTTTGCGGCTGCAGGGCGCGAGCACCTACGGAAGCCCCCGGGTAGACTCCCGAACCACCAATTCCGGCGCCACCTTACGATGGTGCGCCGTGACCTCGCGTTTTTCAAGTACGCAGTTGATGCCCTCCAGGACAATACCCACTGCATCCGCTCCCATTGCCTCCATCGGCTGGCGTACGGTGGTGAGCGGCGGAGTACAGAGAGCCGACGCAGCCACATCATCGAAGCCGATCACGGAGCAATGCTCAGGCACGCGCAGGCCGGCCTTGGCCAAGGCGCGGATCGCCCCGAAGGCGGTCATATCGTCGAAGGCCATCAGGGCTGTGAACTGACGCTTCTGCTTGATCAGGTTCTCGGTCAGTTTCTGGCCCATTTCAAAGCTGGAAAGGGGATCGCGCGATTCGGGTAGGTCCACGACCAGACGGGAATCCAGTTCAAGTCCGCACGCCTTGGCGCTTTTGCAAATGCCGCGCCATCGCGGAGAACTGTCGGCCAACGTCTTGGGACCGCGGATCACAGCAATCTTGCGATGACCGAGGGCGTGCAGATGTTCGAACGCGAGGTAGCCTCCGACTTCGTTGTCGACGATCACCGAACTCATCGAGTCGCCTTTCAGTGCGCAGCCAATGAGGGCGGTGGGGATGCTGCTCTTTTCCAGATCGGCGAGCAGGTTGATATCGAGAAAGAGCCAGTTGGCGAGGACGACGAGACCTTCGATGCGGCGGTCCAGCAGCATTTCGAGATAGCGCTCGAAGCGGCTGCGCTCGTTGTGTACGTCGGTGAGAATAGGCAGGTAGGAAGCCTGGTAGAGAGTATTCTCGATACCGCGCAGCACTAGCGTGCAGTAGGGATCGGTCATGTCGAAGACCATGACCCCGACGGTGTGGCTGCGCTTACTGCGGAGTGAGCGGGCGAACTGGTTGGGGCGATAGCCAAGCTTTTCCGCGGCACGCTCGATCCGCTTCTTGGTCACCGGCGGGATGTAGCGCGCCAGGGGAGCGTCGTTGAGAACGATCGACACCGTGGTGGATGAGAACCCGCTTTCCTTCGCTACATCACGAATCGTAACCATCGAAGGCTGCCCTGCAGTACTCCCGACAAAATCCTGAGCTACCGATCCTCGCGCTTGAATTCAATGCGGAGGTTGGCGGACACTACAGCAGAGAGTGAGACGAGTGTCAAGCGCGCATATTCGTTTCGGAGTTGTGAGCTGGGTACTGCTGGCCGGCGCGGCGGCGGCAGTATCAGCGCAAACTTCTTCGCCGGGGATCGCGGAAAAGCCGCGAAATGGCGCTCCTGTAGCCTCATCTGGAGCGGCAGCCGCAGATCCCGCGAAACTTTTTCAGGCGGGGCAGGACGCGCTGAACGAGAATCGGCTGGATGAAGCGGAGCGCGACTTCCGTCAGGTGCTCGCAGTCAATCCGCGGGTTGGGGACGCATATACCAATCTGGGAGTCGTTTACATGAGACGCAAGCAGTGGACGAAAGCTTTGGAGATGCTGCACAAGGCGGAACATCTGATGCCGCGCGAGCCAGGAATTCGCCGCAACATCGGCATCGTCTATTTCAAACAGGGCCAGTATCTTAAAGCTATTCCACCTTTCGAGTCCGTGCTGCGCGATCAACCAAACGCGCTGCAGCCCCGGTATTTACTGGGGCTGTGCTACTTTTTTGCGGAGCGCTGGGCGGACGCGGCGGACACTCTGGAGCCGCTCTGGGCGCAGGAATCCGGTCAGTTGAGTTATCTGTACGTGCTCTCGATTGCCGCCCACCGGGCCGGTCGAAAAGAGCTGGACGAAAAAGCCACGCTGCAACTCGTCAAGGCCGGCGAAGGTTCGCCCGAGTTTCATCTGTTCATGGGCAAGGCGCACCTCAATCTGGAGCAATACGACCTGGCTCTCGCTGATTTCCAGGCTGCGGCTGAAGCCAATCCGACTCTAACTTTCGTTCATTTCAATCTGGGTCTGGCCTATCTGAAAAAGCAGGACTACGAGCATGCGCGTGACGAGTTTCTGAAAGATGCCGCCGTGGAACCCGATGTGGCTCTCAACTACGACGAACTCGGCGACGTGTATTCGCTCTTGCAACAAGATGGCGAAGCGGAGAAAAACTACCAAGAGGCGCTGCGGCGCGATCCGCGGCTGGTGAATTCTCATTTCGGACTGGCCAAGGCTTACCTGCGGGAACAAAAATATCCGCAGGCGCTAAACGCGATTGATGCCGCGGGCAAGCTCGATCCTAAGCGCACCGACATTCATTACGTGCGGGGACGAGTGCTGATTCATATGGGCCGCAAAGAAGAAGGCAGGAAAGAAGTGGAGACCTCCGTCCGCATCGACAACGAACGCCGCGCCGCGAGAGAAAAACAGGTCGAAAGCGGCACGATACCGTCGCCGGAACTATTGCAGGACGAGCAATGATTCTTTCGGTTTACCGCGTCGGCGCGACCCTGGCCACAGGTCTACAATTTGGCAGGAGGAATATCCATGAACCGACGTTTGAAAATCCTGGGTATCGTTGTGGGCGTTTTGATCGTCCTCGCCATCGCTATTCCCTTCTTTATCGACGCGAACGCTTTCCGGCCGAAGCTGGAATCGGAGTTGAGCGATTCGATGGGCCGCACGGTCAAGGTAGGAAACCTCTCACTCTCGCTGCTTTCTGGCGGCGTGACGGCCGGCGATATTTCCATCGCTGACGACCCCACGTTCAGCAAAACTGCTTTCGTGCAGGCAAAATCACTGAAGGTGGGCGTGGAAATGATCCCGCTGATTTTTTCCAAGTCGCTGAACATGACCGAGCTAACCCTCAACCAGCCGGAGATAACCCTGGTACGTTCCGAAGACGGAGAGAAGTGGAATTTTTCCAGCCTGGGCAACAAGGGGTCGATGGAAGCCAAACCCGCGCAACCGCCGGCTGGAGGATCGTCGTCAAGCAGTCCGTCGAGCAATCCGACCCTTTCCGTGGCCAAGCTTACCGTGAGCAACGGACGACTGACGGTAAGCCGCGCCGGGTCTTCGCAACCGCCGCGAGTCTACGACAAGGTAGACATCGAGGTGAGCAAGTTTTCTTTCGCCAACTCCTTCCCCTTTAAAATGACCGCCAGCCTGCCGGCGGGCGGCAGCCTGAAACTCGATGGCACAGCGGGACCTGTCGAGGCGGGCAATGCCGCGCTTACACCGCTCCAGGCCAAGGTTCAGGTGAAGCAGATGAATCTGTCGGCATCGGGATTCATCGATCCGGCAGCGGGTATCTCTGGGATCGCGGATTTCGACGGCACCGTGGCATCCGACGGTCATGAGGCAAAAACCAGCGGCACTCTCAAAGCTGAAAAGCTGCAAGTCGTGCAGAAGGGATCGCCTGCGGGAAAACCAGTTCAGCTGCAATATTCCGTTACCCACGACCTGGTGAAGCAGGCAGGAACTTTGACTGCGGGCGATGTCAGTATGGGGAAGGCCGTAGCGCATCTATCAGGGACGTACGACGCGCACGGCGCCACCACGTCGATAAACATGAAGTTGAACGGGCAAGGTATGCCGGTCGACGATCTGGAGGCAATGTTGCCTTCGGTGGGAGTGGTACTTCCACCGAAATCACAGCTCAAAGGCGGCACGCTCGCTCTGGAGTTTTCGATCACAGGGCCGGTAGATAAACTGGTTACCACCGGCACCATCAAGCTCCAGAACTCGGCACTCGCGGGCTTCAGCCTGGGCTCGAAGATGTCAGCCATCTCGGCGCTCGGGGGCAAAGGGGCAGGAGAAAAGGATACGACGATTCAGAACTTCAGTGCCGGCGTTCACGTGGCTCCGGAGGGAACTCGCGCCGACAATATTGACCTGATCGTCCCGTCGTTGGGCACAGTCACCGGCGCAGGTACGGTGAGTGCCAGCAACTCGCTCGACTTCAAAATGAAAGCCGACAACATTCCCTTCCTCATCGAGGGTACAACTGCGGATCCAAAATTCGTTCCCGACGTGAAGGGAATGGCGACTGGCCTGTTGAAAGGCGTGGGAGATAAGAATGGGTTGACTAGTCCTATAAGCGGCGTGTCGGGAATGTTCAAGAAGAAACCGAACTGAGGGAGATGCCACCACAGGAGCGGCCTCAGTTTTTTCTGCGTGCACCGGAGCCGATTGGCACGATGCACGGCCGTAGTCTAAGATTCTGTCTGGCACATTCTGCGACTGGTCTGTCGTCCGCATCATTTTTACGGCTGATTGGCAGGCGGCAATTCTTTCGGACCGCCTCGGGCAGCTTTTGCGCCGTTGGAGGAATCGAAGGTAGTGAGTTCTCATCCCCTCATGGTGAATCCCAGGCAGGTTGTACGCGCCCTCATCCTTGCTCTATTGCTCTCTTTATTCTCTGCGGCCTCTGCGTCCATGGCTTACGGGCAGCAGTTTACCCTTACCGTATCGAGCGCTCTGTCTCCCTCGGCCGTGGATCCCGGCAGCAGTTCCACTGCGATTCTCAACATCGCGGCCGCCGGCACCTTCGACAGCCCGGTCTCGTTTGATACGATCCCCTGCGCGGTCACGCCAGTGCAGCCTAGCGGCACTCCACTATGTGCGGTGAGCCCCGGCTCCGTCACCCCGCCCGGCCAGGCCTTTCTAACCATCACGACCGTCGGCGGCACCACCGGCGCCACCCCGCCGGGGTTGTACACCATTACGGTAACCGGCACCAGCGGTGTCTCGCATGCAGTCACTCTGACCCTGAACGTCGTGAATGTAACCGAGGACTACACTCTGTCGGTATCGCCAACCACCGCGACTCCGAACCCTGTCCCCGCGGGAAGCATCGCGACCAGCGTCGTCACGGTGACCCCGATTGCCAACTACACGGGAAACGTCACGCTGGCCTGCCTCTCAGTTACTCCAGTTGTCGCGGCAGCGCCATATTGCACATTCACTCCTTCCACAGTGATGGTGACCAGCGGCATTGCACCCACTTCCACTCTGACCATCACCACCCTCGGCCCGCTACCTATAACCAGGCTGCGTAACCGGCAACTCGTTTATGCTTTATTGCTCTTGGTTCCTGGGCTGGTGTTTGTGGGATTAAGCGGCGCCCGCCGGAAAAACCTCTTGGGCGCACTCTTGCTCGTGGCCATCGCTGGGGGTTTATTTCTGGTCCCAGCCTGCGGTTCGAACCGCGCCACGAATTCTCCCAATGGAGAGATCACTCCGAAGAATACTTACACGTTCACCCTAACCGGCGCGGACCAGACCGGCGCGGCGCCCAGCAACGCTACCACTAGCCAGGCGACCGTCACGCTGACGGTGAACTGAGTGACAGAAGGCTCCAGCAGAGTCGAAAAGGCCCGAAGCCCGGCTCTAGGACGCGGCGCGACGGGTTTGGCGATCGAGTTCGGCGGCCTGACGCATAACCACATCGCGTAGCGAAACCAGTCCTTTCAATTCTTTGCCGTCCACGATGGGAAGATGCCGGAAGCCGAACTCGTGCATGACGAAAAGACATTCCTCGATGGTCTCGTCTAAACCAACGGCGCGTGGGTTGGCGGTCATTACTTCAGACACCGTGGTGTAGCCGGGCATGCGGCCCGCGGCTACGACGCGGTTCATGATATCGCGCTCGGAAAAGATGCCGGCCAGTTCTCCGTCGCGAAGCACGGGCAGGGCGCCAATATTGTGCTCCATCATGAAGCGCGCCGCCTCCAGCACGGTGCGTCCAGCGTCGATGGAATAAACTTTGCGGTCTTTCACAAGGTCGCGCAGGGTGGACATGGCAAGCTCCTTTGGGATCTCGAGGTGGCGAGTGAATCACCCCGGGACCCCATGGCCGGGACAATTCGTAGGCGGCACTACTTTATCACACCGGCATTTGGCTTGGCAGCCAGACCTTTTTTTCTACTAAAACTGGGGGCCCTCGCGCAGGAGAACGTGTATCGAACTTGCGGATTACTGTAGGTGGTTCAACCGGGTCGGCCTGGCGTCGGCTGTACTAGCGCCTCGCGGTTTCACTGACACAACGACGTACTCGCGTTCTTTGCCCGCGGGACCTTCCAGTCGCAGCAGCATCTTATTTTTCTGGAGCCGGTACTGAGCGTTCTCGCCGACCGGCAGCAGCTCTGGATGCTTATCGTCCTTGGGTCGAATACGGTAGACCATTTGATCGGCCTGCACCACATATTCCTGGCAGAGCAGCTCGTGAGTTTTCCCCTTCTTCGCCTCTTTTTCGTCCACGCCGCATTGCACCGAATCCATCTGTAACAGCTTTCCATCCTGATAGGCCTTCAGGTCTTTTGCATAGGCCGTTGCAGCCGATAAAACGCATGCCAGCATAATTGCTTTGCCGCGCATAGAAGCCCCCTGAATATGGACGTGACTTCGAAAGTCTCGCCAACCCAGCCAATCGCCGGCTGATGAGAGATTCGCTTTATGGATTGTTTCTAATCTTGCGAGTGCTGGTTAGATTACTTCGGTATCGAGCGAAAGTAACGCAAGGAGGGGTTGAATATGCTGCTTGAAAAGCCGTGACGCATTCAGCGCTCGACCAACTCTTCCAGCGCGGAGAAGAACGCCGGGTAGGAGATCGCTGCACACTCACAGCCGCGAATCAGCGTCTCTCCCTGGGCTCGCAAGGCTGCGATGCTGAAAGCCATGGCGATGCGGTGATCGCCAAACGATTCGAGTTCGGCGCCGCGAAGCGACTGTCCGCCGGGGATTTTCAAGCCGTCCTCGCGTTCTTCCACCTGTGCGCCCATGGCGCGAAGGTTGGCGGCGATGGATGCGATTCGGTCCGATTCTTTCACACGTAATTCCTTCCCATCGCGGACCTCGATTCCCTGCTCCGTGTATGGGGCGATCGCGGCCAGCACGGGAATCTCGTCAATCAGGGCCGCGGAATCAGCTCCTGCGATGGTCGCGCCCTTTAGCCTTCCGCCTTCGACCTGAAGCGTGCCGACGAGTTCGCCGTGGACCTCGTCCAGTTGCGTTACGGAAATGCGTAGCCCCATCCGCACCAGGATATCGAGCAGGCGCGCACGCGTCGGATTCATCAGCAAATTCGTGAGCGTCAATTGCGAACCGGGAAAAAGCGCGGCGGCACTGAGAAAGAATGCGGCACTCGAAAGATCACCGGGAACGCGCGCCTCGATACCGCGCAACCGCTGCCCGCCGCAAATCCATATTTCGCTTCCCTTGCGTTCAAGACGCGCGCCAAATGCTCTAATGGCAACTTCGCCGTGATCGCGCGTCCGCAGCGGTTCTTCGATGCGCGTTTCGCCGTCGGCCAGCAGCCCGGCAAACAGCAGGCAAGTCTTCACCTGCGCGCTGGCTACCGGCATCCGGTAATGAATACCCTTAAGCGTTGAGCCTGTAATGCGCAGCGGCGGACAGCCGTTTTGCGATGTGATTTGCGCTCCCATAGCCTTTAAAGGCCTGATCACGCGCTCCATGGGACGTCGCGCAAGCGACTCATCGCCCCCCAGTTCGCTCGTGAACTTCTGCCCCGCCACAATGCCACTCAGCATGCGAATCGTCGAACCGGAATTCCCGCAATCCAGCGCCTGGCTCGGAGCGGTCAACGAAAGGCCGGTGCCTTGTACTTCGATAATGTTTTCGGAGCCGTCCTTGCGCTCCCATTTCACTCCCAGCGAGCGCAGGCAGCCGAGAGTGCTGGCGCAGTCCGCCCCAGTAGAGTAGTTTTCAAGTCGCGACGGACCATCGGATATCGCCGCCAGCATCGCGTAGCGGTGCGAAATGGATTTATCCCCGGGAAGACTAACAGTGCCGCGCACGTCGCGCGCAGGGCGTACGATCACCTGAGACTGGCTCTTCATCTGGGATCAATATATCTGGGATCAATATAATGGAAGAGAAAGCCGAACGAGGTCAGTGGCAAGTGATCACTCGCCAGAAATTAAGTTCTGTAGAACTGGCCACTGATCAATGACCACTGACCGCCGATCACCGACCACTGGGTACCGCCTTGGCCTCAGCAGTGGCCTCGCGCAGCACGTCCGCAGGGATTTCTTTCAGCCTGACGCCAAACTCGAACATCGGCGTCTCCGTGCCGCGACCCCAGCGCGCGACTTCCCAGTGCGCGCGCACGAACTTCACTTCCGGATGAGCCGTCAGATCGAGCAGCAGCGGAGACTGCCCGCAATAAAACTTCTGCGGAAACGCGACCACCGGCTTCGCGCCCCATGCAGCGCCGTCGGTTGAACCATGGACGCTTACCTCGAGCGACTCCTGCTCGATGATCTTCGTAATCTCAAGCGTCAGCAAGAATGCGCGGCCCGCAGCGCCGCTTACGTCCACAGTGGGGCCGTCTCCCTTGGCGCTGACTATAGTTTTATCGGCAACCAGGAACGTATCAATCATGGCGAGAGAATTGTAGCAAATCGCAGGAGCATCGTGTCCTCGGCATCACTCAGACGGATGCGGGCCACTAAAATCCGCGCAGCACGGCTTCTCGACGGGCTTGAATTCCATCAGCTCAATCCGGGTCAGATCCGGATCGAACACGTTGAGCTGCCATTTGCCGTCCTTGCCCATCTGGGCTTTTTCGTCTCCGTGCGGCTTCCAGCCATGGGATTCCAGAATGGCCTGCGCTTTTTTCATATCCGCGACGCCCAGCGAGATGTGATTTAACACGCCCATCAGCCGCAAATCAGGATGCTCGGGATGGTTCAACATATATTCCAGCCAATCCGTGCCGTCGGGCACCTGCATCGCGACCCAATCGGTTTCGCTGGGTTGCATTCCCCCGCGCCAGTACAGGCGAAATCCCAGAAGGTCACGGTAGAAGCGATCTTCCGCGTCACGGCTCCGAACCAGAAACCCGGCGTGAATCAGATGGCGCGAAACTCGCTGCGGTTTCGCATCAAGCGAGGCGTCTTTCAAATGAAGGCCTCCGCTCACAAATTCAATCCGGTGCCCCTCGGGATCGTCCACGAAAAAGCTTTGGCTCTGATTGTCGTGCCCCTTGATTGCCGACACCTTCAACCCTTTTGCGATCAGGTACTTGCGCAGCGCTGTAACGTCGTCGGTGGCGAAGGCGACGTGATCCATGCGGTCGATGTCTTTCGGATCAGGCGCGTTGCTGTACCCGACCCACTGTGTGCCGACCAAATATCTGACGAGCTCACCAGACTCTACCGGAGCTACCGAGTCGAGACCCAGCGTCCCGCTAAAAAAAGCTTTCACTCCCCCCGGATCGGTAGTGTAAAACGAAACGTGATCAATCCCGAGAATACGGGGCCTGGAGACATTGCTGGTTTGCGAGTAAGCGCAAACCGCGAAGATCCCAAATGCAAGAAACACGACGGATCCTGTCATGCGGTTTCCGATCTTAGCGCAAGCATTGAAAACGAGACCTTTATCCATTCCTAGAGCCCTTCCAGAAATTGCCGCAGCAGCTTAACTGCTTCCTCCGGTTGCTCCCACGGCGAATAATGGCCAGCCTTCGGAATCACCCGCAACTGGCTGCCGGCGATGTGCTGGCGCATCAGCTCTGCCTCGTTCACGCCAGTCAGAATATCTTCGTCTCCGGTCACCAGCAGCGTGGGCACCCTGACGGTCTTTAACGTCTCCACCGAGTCCGGACGCTCGGCCATGCCGCGCTGCACTTGCGCCACATCTTCTGGTGACATCTTCCGCATCATGCGCAGCGGGCCCTCGACCAGATCGGGCCGCGTCTCCCGCGTGGTCTGACCCAGCAGGCGTGGAATCATGCTCTCGAAAAACGGTTCGGTGCCGCGCTCAAGGACTTCGTTCGCGGCCTGCAGGCGCCCGGCCCGGGCCTCGGAGGAATCCGCCGGCGCCTTCGTATTGAAGAGCCCGAGCGCAGCCACGCGTCCACGATGCCTTCGCCAGAATTCGAATAGGACATATCCCCCAATAGAAACGCCAACCAGCGGAGCGCGGCCGATCTCGGCGTCGTCAATCACGCGCGCGATATCGCTGGCGTGCTTCTCCATCGTGGCCGGACCCTCGCCCACGCCGGAATCTCCGTGTCCGCGCAGATCAGGGAGAACCACGCGATAACGCCCCGCCAAAGCCTGCGCCACAGGCAACCAAAATTCATGATTCGCGGGAAAAGGATGAAGCAGAACTACCGGCGGGCCCTCGCCCAGGACGCGGTAAGCGATCTCCGCGTCGCCGCTTTTGACATGCTGAATGGCTATCTGCTGCATGGGGCGAGAATATGTTGCGAGACTATGGTGCGAGCCTACGGATTCGTCACCCGCTGCGCCCCTAACGGCGCCGTCAGTAGCAGTGGTTCCTCCGGCATCACGATCCATGCGATCGGGTAGGAGATCACGCCAATTACGGTCATGAAAGAAGTGATTAGCCACACCAGCCGGACCACCGTCACATCAATGTCAAAGTACTCGGCGAAACCCAGGCAGACGCCCGCGATCTTGCGTCCCTGCCGAGGGCGAACCAGCCGCTCGCGGGCTACCGACGGGCCCACCCGGATGCCGCAATAGGCACAAACCGCCGCGTCGTCCTGAATCACTTTGCCGCAGTAGTTGCAGTACATAGTTCTGCCCCTCCAACCCTCCACACGACAATACGCAATTGTAGATCGAAAGTTCCAGGGCGTCTGCTGGTTCCAGGCCGTGCGGGACCACTCTATTCCCGGTACGCTTCCCGGATGTGCGCGCGGGCTTTCTCGGCAAGAGGAGTCCTGCCGTTTTCGGCTAAGACTATCTGATACTTTTTCATTGCCAGATCGCGCTTCTGTAGTAGGTCGTACATTTCGCCGGCCGTGAGGTTGGCCTTCTGCAGCGTCTCCGGATCAGGGGCGGGAGCTTCGCTGATCAGTTCATACGCGCCTGCGGCTCCGGCGTAGTCTTTCTGGCTGCGCATCAACTCGCCCAGACCCCAGGCCGCCATTTCATAGTGCAGGTTGCCATACTTCCCTTCCCGTCCGTTCTGCCACACTCTCCGATAGCCTGCTGCGGCCTCCGCCAGGTGGCCGCCAGCTCGCAGCAGATTGGCCTCCTCCAGCGAGAACAAATAGTTCGCAGGATAACGCGCTGCCAGATCGTGCATCCCGGCCCGCGCCTCGTCGTAGCGGCGCTCGCGGCGCAGGAATAAACTCAGCACGACTTTCGCATCAACGCTGTTCTCTCCGTTGCTGTTGGCTACCTCTCGCAGGTATTCGAAGCCTTTTTCCTTGGACCCGCTCAGCCCCACCAGGGCCACGGCCACCTTCACACTCCAGGGCAGGCTGCCCATTACATAGTTGTGGGTGCCCACGACCAGCTTCGCGTCCACATAGTTGGGGTTGAGTTCGAGAACGCGTTCGTGATCGTGGCGCGCGCCCACAGCGTTGCGCAGCGCAGAAAACCAGGCTCGCTCGACCAGAGCAGTGTACAGCGAGAATTGCGCCCGGGTCACGCCGCGCGCGTAAAGTGCTCCCACGTCGTTCGGCCTCGTTTTCAGTTCCTGCTCTTCCAGGTTCTCGGCCCGGTCCACTAATTGTTTGATTCGCTCTTTCACCTTGGGATCGGCGCTGCGATGCGCCTCGCCGATGAAGCTATCGTTCGCATACTCGCCGGAATTCATCGCGCCCATGCGATAAAGCTCGCGCATCAGAACGGTGGATAACAGGTGATTGACTGCGGAGGGATCCGTGGGATGCCGATCAAGCACCCTTTCGAACTCCTGGATCGCGCGATCATAATCCAGGTTGTAGAAATGCTCGAAGGCACCGTCAACCGGCGGATCGTGTTCGGGAGAAGCCACTGCGGTTGAGGCTGGGACGCTTGCCGCCGCAGGGCGGCTTTGAGCGAACGCATGCGTCGACCACAGGCCCAGAATCACGAGGCCGCACGACGCACACCTATGAACCAACCGTTTCACCAATCTCAGACCCGAGCGCATCCCGACCATCAGCCCTTAACTCTTAGTCTAACTGAAGTGTTCGATGCACGAGACGAACCAAAGGCATCATCTGGCAGCAATCAACAATTTCACGATGCTTTCCGCGAATGAGCCCTACAATCTGTCGCACTTACAACCGAAAAAGGCCTTCACCAAACCAAGGTAACCGGCGCATCTTTACGGGCTTGCGAGTAATAATTGCGCGAAGTCACTTCCAAGCTCGGTGCAGTGGAAGTTGCAAGTGTTTGACTTGAAAACACCTTAGTCGACGATGCCCTTTGGTTGTCGGCTTGCCTTGCAGAAGACAACCGTTCCGATTTTCTTATGGCTGAAGTAGTTCAAGTTATGACTGAAGTAGCTCAAGACGCACGCCAGGAGTTTTGGCAGTCTCCGACGGTTCTCGAACCGGTAGCGGAGGCAACATTGCCCGCGGCGACTGCGGAACTGGCCGATGCCTGTGCCCACTGCGGCAGCGAGTTCATGATCGGCGCCAGGTTTTGTCATACCTGCGGTCGACGCCGTCCCACAATGGCTTCAGTTGGCGCGGACGCCGTGGTCGCGGGCATCTGGGCACGAAGCGTGGCGTGGGTTAGGTCAGGGTCGAGTTTGATCGCGGCTGCCTGGCGCAACCTGTCCCTGCCTGACTGGATTCACTATCTCCACTTCCATGAGATCAAGCGCCGGGTCGGTCTGCCCACCGCGGCGCTGATTGCGTTCATGATCGGCCTGGGCTGCGTGGCTGGAGCCATCGGCGTCAGTCTCGTCTACAGAGCGTCGAATCTGGCGGAGTTTCAAGCAATCCAGATGTGGCGGATCGAATGGCTGCTTGCCGCCACGGCATCTTTTGTGGCCGGAATTCTGCTGAAGAAGCCCTCCGACTCAGACTCAGACAACGAGTAGCCGTCCCGGCGGCTTCCCGCGGACGTCCTCACTCCGGTTTACGATTCGTTCCCCGACCCCGCCGCGCGCGCCGCTGTTGATTCATGCGATACAGGTGATGAACCGGACCGGTTCCCCGTCCCAAGGGATGTCCGGCAGCGATCGCTGCGGCTACGTAAATCTTGGCCAGCAAGGCGGCTTCGGCGAGTCCGCGGCCCAGCGCCAGGTGACAGGCCATCGCTGTGGCGAAGGCGCAACCCGTGCCGTGAGTAGAGTTCGATCGCTGCCGTTCCGCCTTGAAGACTTCTTCTTGGACTTCGCCCTGCCTGGTAAAGCTCAACAGATCGATGGCTTTCTCCAGATGCCCGCCAGTAATTACTACAGCGGCCGAACTCATGGCATGGAACTTCGCCGCGGCCGCTCGCATCTCGTCAAGATCCTTCACCTTCAACCCGGTGAGGAGAGCGGCCTCGTCCACATTCGGCGTTATCACATCCGCGAGCGGGATAAGTTTCTCGACGAGCAGCCGGATTCCAGCAGCGTCCAGCAACTCCGCGCCAGAGGATGACTTCAAGATCGGATCCAGCACGATGTTACGCAATTTATTCGACAGCCCAGCCTTACCCGAGCGCGGGCCGAGGAACTCCGCCACAGCCCTGACCACTTTGGCCGAGCCGAGCATTCCGATGTGCACTGCTTCGATCGGAATATCAGCGGCAAGCTCCTCCAGCGTTTCGGTCACAAGACCGGCATCGACAGCCTCCATCCGGAGAACGCCCGCAGTCGATTGCACCGTCATGGCTGTGATGCAAGCCACGCCGTAGCAGCCATGGGCCGCCATCGTCTTGATGTCGGCCGTCACGCCCGCCCCGGACGAGGGGTCAAAACCAGCGATTGTCAGCACCACAGGTGGTTTCTCAGCCATGTCCTTTTATCCAAAACTCACGCGCAAAAAGCCGCGTCTGACCGACACTGACGGAAAGTATATTTCTTCACGGCCATGCAACCTTGTACCTAAAACGCTCACGATAAACAACTTAGAAATAGCTATCCGTAAGTTACTGATTCTATGGGAGATGTAAATTATTCCTACCTTACAGTCAACTGGGTATTTACCATATTATAAACATATAACTTAATTGTTTTCATATATATGTTGCCAATTGCTCATGATTAACAATAAGTTACGTACGATATCTATTACTACCAGGTCACTCTAGGCCCGGCACTTTCGGGTTGACAAGCCTCTCCCTGCCCCATAGCATTAGCAGAACCTTAACAATAACCTAGCTAGGACGACTCTTTGAGATGCGAGGAGAACTGAATGCGTGGATTTATTGCTCATGGACTGATGATCGCTTTATTGATCGTCGGCCTGGGAGCGGCTCAGGGCCCAAACAACTCGGAGGCCAGTTCAGCCCCGATTAGGGCAGTTCAAGCCAAGCCCGATATCCGCAACCAGACCGGTAAGGATCAACCGTACCAAATTGGGACAGCTTCGTGGTATGGCGATTATTTCGTCGGTAAACCGACCGCCAGCGGCGAAGAGTTCGACATGTACGACATGACTGCGGCTCATCCTACTCTTCCTCTGGGAAGCTACGTGCGGGTCACGAACCTGCGCAATGGACGGGCAGTGGTCGTCAAGGTAAACGACCGTGGTCCGATCGTACCAGGCCGCATTATCGACCTCTCCTACGGCGCTGCTCAGGTGCTCCAGTTCGAACATCGCGGCCTACAGAAGGTTCGCCTGGATCTGGTAAAACCCCGGACCAAGCGCCGCCAGGTCTACGAGACCGTCGCCTCAAACTATCCCTTGGCGGAACTCCGCTAGACACTCTACACTGTCAGGGATGCAGGCAGCCCTTCCCCAACATACCCCCTCCAGCTCGCGAGTTGTGGATTCTCATAAAAACGGCGCGAGAGAGAAGCTGATCGTTGCCCTCGACGTGTCCTCGGCGGCGGCGGCGCACAAGATCGTAACGGCCGTCGGCGACTCGGCGCTCACCTACAAAGTCGGCATGCAGCTCTATACCGCCGAAGGCCCGAACTTGGTGCGGGATCTCGTCGCCTCGGGCCGGCGCGTCTTCCTCGATCTGAAGTATCACGACATCCCCACCACCGTAGCCGCGGCTGTGCACGAAGCAGCAAAGCTTGGCGTGAGCATGTTGACCGTGCACGCGGCAGGAGGCGGTAAAATGCTGCACGCTGCCGTGGACGCTGCCCGCACTAACAACCCGGCTCTGCTGGTGCTCGGAGTCACGGTGCTCACCAGCCTCGACGAGAACGAGATGGAGAAAGTCGGCTTTCGCGGAACCGTCCGCGATGAAGTCCTGCGCCTCGCCACGATCGCCCTCGACAACGGATGTAAGGGCATCGTCACCTCCGCCCGCGAGACCGCCGCCGTGCGCGACGAACTGGGCCACAATTTCGCCATCGTCACCCCCGGCGTCCGCCCCGCCGGCTCCCGCCACGGAGATCAAGCCCGCGTTGCCACCCCCGCGGAAGCCATTGCCGCCGGAGCCAGCCACATCGTCGTAGGCCGCCCCATCACGGAAGCCGCAGATCCAGCAGCCGAAGCCCGCGCGATTCTGGAACAGATCAGCTAGTCGGTTCGACCTCGCTATCGCGTCGCCGCCGCGTTGCCAAATCGCTGTCTCCACGTGCAACCTATACTCATGCCAGAATTGCCAGACATCACTGCCTACATCAGTGCGCTTGAACCAAGGATCGTCGGTCAGCCCCTCGAGCGAGTGCGGCTGGCGAGCGCCTTCCTCCTGCGAACCGCGCAACCGCCGCTTGCGAGCGTGGAGGGTCGCGTCGTCCGCGAACTGCAGCGCGTAGGCAAGCGCATTGCAATCGGCCTAGAGGACGATCTTTGGCTGGTTCTTCACTTGATGATTGCCGGCCGATTGCACTGGAGGGCGCCAGAAGCGAAGCTGGCCGGCCGCCAGACTCTGGCGGCGTTCGACTTTCCTAACGGCTCCCTGGTTCTTACCGAGGCCGGCTCCAAACGCCGCGCCTCATTGCACGTCGTGCGCGGTCAGGAGGCATTGCCTTCCTTCGACGCCGGAGGCATCGATGTCTTCTCCAGCGATCTCGATTCGTTTCGTGCGGCACTCACGGCCGAAAACCACACACTCAAGCGGGCGCTCACCGACCCGCGCCTATTGAGCGGCATCGGCAACGCGTATTCGGATGAAATCCTGCACGCGGCACAACTGTCCCCTCTCGCACTCACACAAAAACTGCAGCCGGTCGACTGGGAGAAACTATTCGCCGCCACCCGGCACACGCTGGGATTCTGGATAGACCGGCTTCGCACCGAAGCGAACGCCGCCTTCCCCGAAAAGGTCACTGCCTTTCGCACGGGGATGGCAGTGCACGGCCGCTACGGCAAACCGTGTCCAAGATGCGGCGACAAAGTTTTGCGGATTCGTTACGCCGACAAGGAAACGAACTACTGCGCGCGCTGCCAGACCGGCGGCAAGGTTCTCGCCGACCGCAGTTTATCTCGACTCCTGGGCTCGGACTGGCCTAGAACCCTGGAAGAACTCGAGGCGCTAAAGCGCCGTTGATCGCAGCCGATGGGAACCTTATCCACCATGGTCTAATGGATTTGATGAAAGAAGTCGCCATCTCCGAATTCAAGGCGAAGTGCTTCTACCTCCTCAACCAGGTGCAGAAGACGAAGAAGCCGCTTCGCGTAACGCGCTTCGGAAAGCCGATTGCGGACATCGTGCCTACCCCGCCGCAACCAAGCCGAGCGGATTGGTTTGGCTCGATGAAAGGCACAATCGAGATTCTGGGGGATATCGTTTCACCAGCGAATGACGAAGACTGATTCCCAAACCTGGCGCCTCTGCGGCAGCCCCTGTCCGCAACGGTGGGTCCACATCTGGCGCGAGCAATAGCGAATGACTCGAGGGCTGCGTTATGCCCGAGGCCTTGGCGTCGACGTGTCTAAAGTCGCCCACGCCATGCCGACTTTCCTGTTGTCGAGATACCTATCCATCTGCGAAAATGCCCGCTCATGCAGTTCGCTTATGAATTGACCCAAAAGGATTTTACCGAAGCATACTCTGTGCATCGGAATCGCAGCGCGCTGAGCAAGTGGGTCAGAAGGTTTTTTGTTTCCGTCCTGGGATTCTGCGTGCTGTTGGCCGTTTTAGGCTTTTCTCTTCACCCTAGTATCCGGGCTGCCCGCGACCTGCTCCCATTATTCGGCCTGGTTGTTCTCTGGATCGCCGCACTCTGGGTTATTCCCTTGTGGTCAATGCGGCGACAGTTCCTGAAGCAGCCCGGCGCTCACGGGCCGAGGACATTGGATTTGGACTCCATTGGAGCGCACTGGAAGTGGAGCGGCGGCTCCGCCGATGTTGAGTGGCCGAACTATATTCGATCAGTGGAGGGCAGGAATCAGATACTTTTCTATACATCTCCCGCGTGCTTCAACATTCTTCCGAAGCGCGCAGTCCCAGCCGACCAACTCAGCAATCTAAGGGAACTGCTAAAGCAGAATGTTCGGCGAAAGGCGTAAGCACGCTACTTCAGCAACCCCCTCAGCACCGCCACCTCCGCCGCAATCCCAGTCCGCAGCGCCGGGTCCACATCCGGCGCAAACAGCGGAGAGTGATTCGACGGCAGCATCGTCCCGGCAGCCTTGGCTTGTGAGAACTTCTCCGGATCGGCTCCTCCCAGGCTGAAGTAAAACCCCGGAATCCCCTGTGCGACGTAGTACGAGAAATCCTCCGAGGCCGTGATCGGCTCTTCCATCACAACATTGTCCTTGCCCAGCGCCGCCTCCAGTGCACCGCGAAGCCGCTGCGCCAGCGCTGGATCGTTATACACCAGATCCGTGCCTTCATCGTGATCGAGCAATGGCGCGCGCGGCGCACCCGCCGCTTCGGCTTCGGCCTTGGTGATCCGCGCAATCGCAGCCAGCACCTGCTTTCGCACGTCCGCGTTCCTAGTGCGAACGGTCAGCCCCAACTCAGCCTGATCGGGAATAATATTGTTCTTCGTCCCCGCTTGGATATAGCCGACGGTCACCACAGCCATCTCCCCCTGCTTCACCTCGCGCGAAGTAATCGTCTGTAACGCCAGAATCGTCCGGGCCGCAATCACAATCGGATCAATCGCCGTGTGCGGCGCCGCGCCATGCCCGCCTTTGCCATAAATCGTGATTCGCAGCGAGTCCGCATTCGTATTGTAGATGCCTGGAACAATTCCAACCCTCCCCGCTGGCAGCAGGTTGCCCACATGCATCGCCACGGCAACGTCGGGCTTCGGAAAGCGCGTCAGCAAGCCGTCAGCGAGCATCCCCTTGGCGCCGCCAATCGTCTCCTCGGCCGGCTGCCCGATCAGCATCAGCGTCCCGTGCCAGGTGTCCTTGCTTTGCGCCATGACCGTCGCCGTGCCCAGAATCGCCGCCATGTGCAGGTCGTGTCCGCAGGCGTGCATGACCGGAACATCGTGTCCGGCATCATCCTTGGTGCGGACTTTGCTCGCGTAAGCCAGCCCGGTCTTCTCTTCCACGGGCAGCGCGTCAAGCTCCGTGCGAAGCATCACGGTCGGCCCTGCGCCGTTCTTTAAAACGGCAACCACGCCCGTGCCACCGACATGTTCCGTGACCTCATAGCCGAGCACACGCAGCCGTCCCGCCAACTTTGCCGCGGTTTGCACCTCGTGAGCCGAGAGTTCCGGATTCTGATGCAGATCCAGATACAGCGCGTGCGCCTCCGGATAAGCAGCCTCGACTTCTTTCGATGAGGGACCTTGAGCACCAGCCACGGCACTCAGAGATACGACGAGCAGGACTTGTCTCCACATCACCCGTCGTCGGATCATGGGTTGTAGGATCAAGGGTCGCAGGATCATGTGTCTCCAGGTCATAGGTGCTCGGATCATATCTCGCGCTGCAACCTGCCGCAAATAAGCCTGCCCTGAGACTCCTGGCCCGCCAGGTCTTCCCAAAAACTGCTTATCCTCAAATTCGACCTTCAATTTCGGTTTTGCAATCTTCCAGCGGGTGTACAATTTTCTTAGCAAGCACTGGGTTGCGCAACTTCGTTCGATACCCGAGGTGCTAATGAACGTCCACATCAGTTACCGCCTTCATAAAACTCCCGCCGTAGAAAAAGACATCCAGCACCAAATCGAAAAACTGCGTAAGCGCTTGCAGGTTTTCCGCCCCGAACTGATTCACCTGAAAGGCATGGTCGAGGAAATTTCCGCCCGGGAAGGCACCAGCGTCTCCCTCAACTTGCGTCTGCCCTCGGGACAAATGGCCGTCCAGGCCAAGGCCCCGACCGCCGCCGCCGCGGTGAAGAGCGCATTCGAAGATCTGCTGCAGCAGGTCAACAAACATAAAGACCTGCTGCGCTCCACGCACAAGTGGACTCGGCGCCAAAAAGACGTCTCGGGACGGCGCAATGTTTCCGTACCTTTCGAGCAGACGCTGGCGGCGGTTTTCCCCGCAACGGTTTCCTCCGACGACGTGCGCTCATACGTGAATGTGAATCTCTCCCGCCTGGAGCGTTTTGTGGAACGCGAAATCTATTTCCGCGAAGCCTCCGATTTCTTTGCGCCTGGCGCCGTCACCACGAACGAAGTGATCGACGAAACCATCGCCGCAGCCCTCGGCGATGGCAGCGATGACAAGAATACAAATAAAGAAAAGCCGGAGCGCCTCGCCCTCGAGCCTTGGCTCTACAGCCTGGCCATGCGCGCTCTCGATGAACTCTCCCGCCCCGATGGCGCCAACGGCAGCGCCGTGCACCTGGAAGATTCTGCCCGCAAGCAGAACGTCAAGGCCAGCGACGAACCCGAACTGCAGTTCCATCAGCCCGACGAAGCCATCACCGAAGAAACTATCATCGCCGATGGCCGCGTGGCCACGCCCGAACAGATTGTCGGCTCCGATGAAATGATGCGCCTCATCGCCTCCGCTCTCCGCGACTTGCATCCAGCCCATCGCGAAGCTTTCATCCTGCACGCCATCGAAGGTTTCGGCGTCGACGAAATCTCCGCCATCACCGGCGCTCCGCCGGAAACCGTCTCAATCTCCATTTCTGCCGCCCGTGATCACCTGCGCCGATCGCCCAGTTTCGCCCGCCAGTTCAAGGGGCGATTCGCGCCGACCGGGACCGCGTAATTCCAATTCCGAAGGAAGGGTAGGACCGCGAATGATTACTCGGGAACAGATCCACGAAGTAGCCCAATTTGAAGATCAGCCAGGTTGCGCTCTCAGTTTCTACTTTCAGCCCACCTCGCCCCGCAACAAGGCTCACAAGGAAGAAACCATCCTCACCAAAGATCTGGCGCGGGAAGCCTTGCGTCAGTTGGAAAGCAAAACTAAGAGTAAGAATAAAGACAAATACGAGTCGGCCCGCGCCGATCTCGACCGCATCGTGCGTCTGTCGAATGAGCTGCATTGCCGCGGAACCCATGGCCACGGCGTGCACGCCAAGGCGATCTTCGCCTGCTCCTCGCAAGGCTTCTGGCGTGAGTACGATCTGCCGGCACAACTCAGCGGCACACAGCTCGTGGTCGATCGGCATTTCCACCTCAGGCCTCTCGCCCAATTGCTCGGAGCGTTTCCCCGCCTTGGCATCGTGCTGGTCGATCGTCATCGCGCCCGCCTCTTCGATCTGCGCCTCGGCGAACTCAGCGAGCGTATGGATTTCTTTCATCCCCTAACCCGCCGCGGCCGTGGCGACGGCTTCGGCGGCTACGATGCAGGCCACGCCGAGCGCCGCGTCGCCGACGATGCCCTCCACCATTTTAAGTTCATCGCCGAGTTCCTCAAAGACGCCTTGTGTAAGGAAAAAGACAAAAGCATGTTCGACATATGGATCCTCGGCTGCCAGGACGTCCACTGGTCACATTTCGAGCCGCAACTGCATTCCTATGTGAAGCAGAAGTTGCTCGGCCGGTTTACCGCCGAGTTGGCTCACGTAAGCGTAGAAGAAATCCGCACGCAGGCCGAAAAGATCTTCGCCGACACGCAGCAGCGCCGCAGTCAGGAAGCGCTTCGCGAAACCCTTAACCAGGCCCGCCACGACGCTCGCGGCGTCACCGGACTGCGTCGCGTGCTCCGCTCCCTCGAACTGGGCGAAGTGCAAACCCTGCTGATAGGCGAAAACTATCACTCTCAAGCCGTCGAGTGCTCCGGCTGCGGACACCTCGACGCCCACCTGGTGAGCTTCTGTCCAGTCTGCGGCCGCGAAACGCGCGAGGTCGTCGACGTAGGCGAAGCGATCCTGCCCTGGGTGATCCGCCACGACATCGAACTGTTCTACGTCAAACACGATCCTGAGTTCGACAAAGTCGGCAACATAGCTGCCCTGTTACGCTACCGCTCCGAAAAGAACAATAATAAAGTTAGCTCAATCGCCGAGCACCCGGCACATCCATCCCTAGGCCGTGAGCCCGGACTCGTAGGCCGCTACCGAGGGTTAGCCAGCGGCTAACTCCTTGTCATTCCGAACCGGGCGCCAAGCCCGGTGAGGAACCTGCTTTCGCTGCGCCCCTTCTCAGTAAACTGCCTCCCGACAGTATGTACATCCTGTGCATACCGTGATATTCTCGGAGTCGAGGCCGTAGATGCTTTTCGAGTGGGACGAGAGCAAGCGCCAGTCTAACCTCGCCAAGCACCACATCGACTTCCAGGACGCGTTGCGAATTTTTGACGGCCCCATATTCGAGAAGGCAAGCCGCAGTCGGGGAGAAGACCGCATCGTGACCATTGGCCTGATCGAAGACGTTGAGATCGTAGTGGTTTACGTAATCCGCGGCAAACGCCGTCGAATTATTTTCAGCCAGGAGGGCACATCGCGATGAAAGGCAAGACTACGCAAGCCACCTCACGAACTCGCTCCAAAGGCGCCACTGACTTCAAGCGATTGCGCGCCCTGCGGGATTCCGATATCGACTTCTCCGATATCCCGAAGCTCGGCAAATCGTTCTGGGACACCGCCCAGCTCACTCTGCCCGAGCCCAAAGACCGCCTCACCATCCGCGTGGACCACGACGTCGTGCAGTGGCTCAAAAAGCACGGCAAAGGCTACCAAACCCGCATCAACGCCATCCTGCGCTCCTACATGGAAGCCCAAACCGACGACGCCCGATAGCGCGGATGGACATCGGCGGTATTAACGTGATATAGTGATATCACTATATGTAGCTCGATGACAACAGAGCCGACCATCAAGCCGGTGATCTGGACCGGATCAAGCCGTAAGGACTTGCGCGACTTTCCCGATCCTGTGCAGGATCACATGGGCTATGCCCTGTACGTCGCGCAACTCGGCGGCAAGCATCGCGATGCAAAGGCATTGACGGGATTCGGCGGGGCGGGAGTACTAGAAGTCGTGAAGGACTTTCGCGGCGACACCTTCCGCGCGGTGTACACGTTGCGTCATGCCGGAACGGTGTATGTCCTTCACGCCTTCCAAAAGAAATCGAAGACGGGACGGGAGACGCCGCGCCGCGACATGGAGTTGATCCAGCAACGGCTGCGACAGGCCGAACAGATTGCAAAGGGGACGATATGAGCAAGAAGGGATACGAAATCGGAAGCCGCAACGTGTTCAAGGATCTCGGCCTGCCCAACGCCGAAGAGCACCTGGTCAAGGCACAACTGGTCTTCAAGATCGATACGATCATGAAAAAGCGGCGGCTGAAACAGGTCGAGGCCGCCGCCCTGTTCGGCATCCGCCAGCCCGATGTCTCCAAGCTGTTGCGCGGCGACTTCCGCCAGTTCTCAGTGGAACGCCTCCTGCGCTTCCTTGTCGCCCTCGATCAGGACGTGCAGATCGTCGTAAAGCCCCACCACGACAGAAAAAACGCCCCCGCCCTGCAAGTCTTCTGAGTGCAGCTCCAGAAGGATCTCGCAAATCCTGCTCAACCACCAAGCAAAGTCAACCAAGAGCCAAGACGTGTTCGGGTTTGATGTACAATTCTGCGCTATGAAACGGTCACTAGCGTTGGTGCTATCGTGCGGCGCTCTCGCTCTGGCGCAGACGACAGCGAGACCAGCAAAACCAGCCCCACCCGAACCCTTCGCCATAAAATATGTTTTCGGCTCTCCGTGGGAGCCGGGCGAGTTGAGAACTTGCAGCACCTATTCCAACCATCCACATTTCCTGCTCTGCGATGATGACGTTCGCACGACCATCGTGGTCGGCTGGAAGGATCACGAGAAGATTGACTCGGAACGGGTCCTCGTGATGACCATACCAAACGGAAAGAGATTCCTTGTCCAGTTCTCACAACTTCCCTGGCGACTCGCCCCACCCGCTCCTGACAAGCAAACTGATGAATCCGGTCCTGTCTTTGCCGAGCCAGACGGCAAATCACGTGACATGGAAAACCAATGGGATTGCTCGAAGGAGAAGACGATTACGTGCAAGTTTCTGAAAAGTTTCTGAATCACGTTCGCGGAGAACCACGACAGTTAACCGAGCAACAAGAAAAACAACGTTGCAGCGGGCGTACAATCCTAATGATGAGAAGCACAAAGGAAGCAATTGGTGTTCTCAATTTAGGGGCTGATTGTATTCTCCGAATCGTCCTTCGCAGCCATGCGGATTTGGAAGACGTTCAACTCGAGCTAGAGCCAGGACAGACAGCTTGCCGCATTTTTGTACCAGAGGCCTACGAAGGGCCGCGGAAGGAATTGCCTTGTGAGTCTGGCCTTTGAACCTAGCCGGGGACAACCTCACCCTGGGACGGACGGGACGTTCACTATTTCCTTGGCCAGAAACAAGAGCGGACAGGGCCTTTGAACCTCCCACAGTTTTCCACAGCCCACTCTTGTGACATCTGACCTTGCGCCTCATCTCAAATTCGTTCATCATTGCCCCGGCACAGGCAGTAAGAAACAGTTCATTGACAACTGAATAGAGTGCGAGCTAAATCCTTCCACGACAGGATTTTGCAGCCAAGTCCGACTGGTTTCAGTCTCAACAGAAATAGCCTCACTGATTCTAAATAACTTACAGGATTCGCATGCATCTAACTCCTTTGTCCGCAAGATTTTGCGAACAAGTTCTCTAGAATCAATATTTTAGCCGGATTCTGGTCAGATCAAATCCGCGCAAGTCATTGATTCCAGAGAATTAAGCGGATTCGATCTCAATTTTTTTCGATGCGCGGTCTGACCTGGCGACGAAGCCCCGGACAGCACCCGGCGTGATATGCTTCCCGCTTTCCTGCAAGCTGGAGGACTCATGCCATTCTCGCGCCGTGATTTCGTAAAGACGTCTGTTCTAGGAGCAGTCGCCGCCGGAGTAGGAACGCGCGCCCAAGCTGAAGACGCAAAGCCAGCCGCGCAAGAACACGACACGCAAGCCGGATCGCACAAGCGCCCCATCATCGTCTGCGCCAACAACGGTTTCAATTATCTCGACGATGCGTTCGCCTTCCTGAAAAGCGGCGGCGATACGCTCGACGCCGCGCTCAGAGTGGTCAAGGGACCAGAAGACGATCCCAAAGACACCAGCGTCGGACTCGGCGGAATCCCCAACGAAGAAGGCGTGGTCGAACTCGACGCCTGCTGCATGCATGGACCCACGCGCCGCGCCGGCTCGGTCGGAGGCGTGCGCAACATCAAGAACGTCTCGCTGCTCTCGAAGGCAGTGTTCGAGCACACTGGCCACGTCATGCTGGTCGGCGAAGGCGCGGAGCGCTTCGCCGTCTCCGTCGGCTTCCCGCGCGAGAACCTGCTCACCGAGCACTCCAGCAAGATCTGGTTGCTGTGGAAGGAATTTCACTCCAACGACGACTGGTGGGGACCAGGCCTCGCCGACCCGCACTGGCAACCACCCGACGCCAAGCCGAGCGATGGAAAGCCGCAGTCGCAACTGTGGCAAGAGCGCTACCGCCGTCTCGAAGAACACGCGGCCACTCTGGGCATCGCTCCCGAGTTGCGCCGCGACGCCATTCACAAAGTGTTGTTCCCGCCGACCGGCACGATTCACTGCTCCGCCCTGAACGAGAAAGGCGAAATCTCCGGCTGCACCACCACCAGCGGATTAGCCTACAAGCTTCCCGGCCGCTGCGGCGACTCGCCCATCATCGGCGCCGGCTGCTACACCGATCAGGACGTGGGCTCGGCCGGAGCGACCGGCAGCGGCGAAGAAAACATCAAGGTCGCTGGCGCGCACACCATTGTCGAAAACATGCGCCACGGAATGTCCCCGCAGGAAGCGGGCATGGACGCGCTGAAGCGCATAGTGCGCAACTATAACAGCGACATGAGCAAGCTGCGATTCGTCGACATGACCTACTACATCCTGCGCAAAGACGGCGCCTACGCCGGCGTTTCCCTGTGGGAAGGTTACGAGGCCGGCAAACCGCACAAGATCGCTGTGCATGACGGAACCCGCCGCTCGGAGAGGACAGTGGCGCTATTCAAAGGATGGTCGCAAGACTTTCCACCGGAGCCCAGGGTTCCAGAGGATCTAAAGAAGGAGTATCTGAAGTAGCGGCCAGTGATCCTGGTCTCTAAGCGAACCTCACCTTCACATCCGGCCCTTTCTCCAGGTGGATGCTCTCGATGAAGCGCACTTTGCCGGTGAGCAAGGTAAGGATCACCGAAGAAGTCCGCGTGCCTTCGCCGAAGAAGCGGACGCCCTTGAGCAGCGCGCCTTCGGTGACGCCGGTGGCGGCGAAGATGAGTTGCTTGCCGGGAGCGAGGTCTTCGGCTTCGTAAATTTTGTTCTTGTCTTTGACGCCCATGCGGGCGAGGCGTTCTTCCTGCTCGGGCTTTACCACCAGGCGTCCGAGCATGTAGCCATTGAGGCAGCGGATGGCGGCGGCGGTGATCACGCCTTCCGGTGCACCGCCTGAGCCCATGACGGCGTGCACGCCGGTACCGATGACTGCGGCGGCGATGCCCGCCGAAAGGTCGCCATCGCCGATCAGCCGGATGCGCGCGCCCGCCGCGCGAATATCGGCAATTAGTTTTTCGTGGCGCGGGCGGTCAAGCACGATCACGACCAGATCTTCCACATCCCGCTCCATTCTTTTCGCGATGTTCTTCAGATTGTCGGCAACGGGCGCGTCGAGTTCGACGGCGTTCTTGCACGATGGTCCGACCACGATCTTCTCCATGTAGCAATCGGGAGCATGAAGCAGGCCTCCGTGTTCGGAGGCAGCGAGCACGGTGATCGCTCCAGGCGCGCCGGTGGCGCAAAGGTTGGTGCCTTCGAGCGGATCGACGGCAATATCCACCTCGGGCACTTCGCGGCCGTCGGGAAACTCGGCGCCGACTTTTTCGCCGATGTAAAGCATGGGCGCTTCGTCGCGCTCACCCTCGCCAATCACGATCGTCCCCCGCATGGGAATGGAGTCCATGGTCTGCCGCATCGCCTCGGTCGCCACCTGGTCAGAGAGCTTGCGCTCGCCCTGACCCATGGTGCGGGCCGAAGCGATCGCGGCCACTTCGACCACGCGTAGAAACCGCGACGCCAGGTCGCTTTCAATGTTTTCCCCAAAACAGCGGGCCTTGCCTTCCGGACGAGCTTGCGTTGCCATAAAACCTCCGACCATGCGTTACAAACCAGCCATTTCAACCGGCCTCAGAATATAAACCAACCGCCGGGAGATTGAAAGAAATAGCCGAAGCCATGAGAATAACCGATAATCGGGAGAGCAGCTGACGTGTTATTCTCACACGCTCGTTTCGAAAAGAAGAACCCATGCCGGACCGGCGCCCCCTAACCTTCCTGTGCATCACTACCTACGAAAAGGGACAGGAGTTCATGCGCGAGTGCAAGCGCCAGGGCTGCCGCGTGTTCCTGCTGACGGCGGAGAAGCTGCGCGATGCCGACTGGCCGCGCGATAGCCTGGACGAAACGTTCTATCTCCCCGCCGAAATTCCTCTCGCTGACATCGTACAGGCGGTGACGCACCTCACACGCACCCAGAAGATCGACCGCATTGTCGCGCTCGACGAATACGACATGGAGACCGCCGCAACCCTCCGCGAACATCTGCGCGTGCCCGGCATGGGCCTGACCACCATGCGCTATTTCCGCGACAAGCTGGCCATGCGCATGAAGGCGCTCGATCGCGGCGTGCGCGTTCCCGATTTCGTTCCTGTCTTCAATCACGGCGACATCCAGTATTACCTCGAACATGTCCCGGGACCATGGGTTCTGAAACCGCGGCAAGAGGCGTCGGCAATCGGGATCAAAAAGATTCGCGCCGCCGAAGAGTTGTGGCCCGTGCTCGAGCAACTTGGGGACAGGCAGTCATCGTTTCTGCTGGAGAGATTTGTTCCGGGCGAGGTCTACCACGTGGATTCCGTGGTTTCGGAAAACGAAGTGGTCTTCGCCAACGTAAGCAAGTATGGCAAGCCTCCGATGAACGTAGCGCAGGGCGGCGGAGTGTTTACTACGTTCACTGTGCCTCGCGGGAGTGACGAAGATTCAGGCTTGCGGCAAATCAATCGGGATCTGATTGCGGCGCTGGGCCTGGTGCGGGGTGTGGCACATGCCGAGTTCATCCAGGCCCATGCCGATGGGCATTTTTATTTTCTGGAGTGCGCGGCGCGCGTAGGCGGCGCTTACATCAACGAGATGGTCGAGGCGGCGACGGGGATCAACTTGTGGCGGGAGTGGGCCCGCATCGAAATCGCTGGAGAGCATGGCAGTTACCGGCTTCCTCCGGTGCGCGAAGAATATGCGGGAGTGATTATTTCGCTGGCGCGGCAGGAGAATCCGGACACTTCAGCATACAACGATCCGGAAGTGTTCCTGCGAATCAAGAAACATCACCACGCGGGATTGATCTTGCGATCGAGCGATCCCGAGCGCGTGCGGACATTGCTGGAAAGCTACAGCCAGCGCTTTGCGGAGGAGTTTCTCGCCGTAGAACCACCGCGGGACAAACCAACCGCTTGAACCGGATCTCGATTACTCAGAACGCGTCAATCCCCGTGATGCTCTGCCCGATAATCAGCGAGTGCACGTCGTGCGTGCCCTCGTAGGTCTTCACCGACTCCAGATTCATCATGTGGCGCATGATGGGATAGTCATCGGCGACGCCGTTGGCGCCGAGGATGTCGCGCGACAGGCGGGCGCACTCCAGCGCCATCCAGACGTTGTTGCGCTTCGCCATGGAGATGTGCTGGTGCTCGACCTTGCCTGCATCTTTCAGGCGGCCGACCTGCAGCACGAGCAGTTGCGCTTTGGTGATTTCGCTGATCATCCAGGTAAGCTTGTCCTGCACGAGTTGGTGCGAGGCGATGGGCTGGTCGCGCCACTGCTTGCGCAAGATCGGCGTACTGCAACGCACAGTCGTAGCAGGACATGGCTGCGCCGATCGCTCCCCACGCAATGCCGTAGCGCGCCTGGTTCAGGCACATCAGCGGCGATTTCAGCCCGTCGCTTTTCGGCAGCAAGTTCGACTCAGGGATGTGAACATCCTGCAACGACAGCCCCGAAGTGACCGAAGCGCGCAGCGACCACTTGCCGTGAATGTCGTCGGACTTGAAGCCGGGCCGATCAGTCTCGACAAGGAAGCCGCGAATCTTGTCGTCTTCGTTTTCCACCTTCGCCCAGATCATGGCAACGTCGGCGATGGTGCCGGAAGTGATCCACATCTTCTCGCCGTTGAGAACGTACTCGTTGCCAACTTTGCGCGCGCGCGTCCGCATGCCGCCGGGATTGGAGCCGAAACCGGGTTCAGTCAGCCCGAAGCAGCCGAGCTTTTCTCCTTTCTGCATGGCGGGCAGCCAGGTCTGCTTCTGCTCCTCGCTGCCGAATTCGTAGATTGGGTACATGCCAGCGCCGACTGCACGCTGACAAAGCTGCGCACGCCGGAATCCCCCGCTCGAGTTCCTGCGTCATCAGTCCGTACTCAACGTTGCCCATGCCGGCGCAGCCATAGCCCTTGAGCGATGCGCCGAAGAAACCCAGATCGGCCATGGGCTTGACCAGTTCGCGCGGAAAGCGGCCGGCGCGGTTGCACTCCTCAATGATGGGGATCAGGTTGTCTTCGATAAACTGTCGCGTGGTATCGCGCACCAGGCGCTCTTCTTCGGTGAGCAGCGAATCGAATTGGATGAAATCGACACCGCGAAATTTGATGGCAGGCATGATGGATCTCCGTAGCGATAGAATGGATCCCAGCTCCAGAAATCCAGTTCCAGAAAACCGGTCCGAAATCCAGCTCAGAAATAAGGAATCCAGAACCCGGTGCAGTCCATACAGGTTTGCCGTCCGCAAGGACGGGCCGCGAGCCGGAGGGCAAACATATGACGGTAGCAGGGGCGAGGGAGCGGGGTCGACGGCGCCGCACAGCCTTAGCCAGCGGCATTAAGCCCGCAACCCCATCACAAACCTGGCCAATAGAAAGCCGACATTCGAGTATGCAAAACCTGCATCATTCCTCATCAAACGATAATGCGTCTCTGCAGTACGCAAGAACATTCGTCCTTGACAGGACTTGCAGCGCACCCGAGAGTACGGCAGGTTCCAAGGGTGCTGGCGAGCCCCGTCGCTGGGTAGGCCGGTTCGGTTGATTTCCTCGTAGCGCCGCCATACCGGCGGCTGTCCGGCGGGAGTCCTCGCGCGCCGCTCCGAGATGCCAGACGCCTCTCGTCCTCCTTCGCGACTTGGCGCGGGCGCTATTCTGCGCCACACAATAAAATGATATAAAACTGTCACAGCGAAAGGCAGGCTTTGCATGGCGACCACTTTGTCCAACAAGAAAGTAGCTGTTCTCGGTGCCGGAAAGCTCGGAGGAATAATCCTGGAGGCGCTATTGCGGGAAGGATTGCTCTCGAAAGAGCTGACCCGGGCCACCGTGCGGCATTCTGACCGCGCACTCCGCCTCGCCGAAAAACTACGCATCGAGGTTGGCACCGACAATGCCAAAGCCGTGCAGGGTGCCGACATCATTTTCATTTGCGTGAAGCCGCAGACCGTGCAGGAGGTTCTGGAAGAAATCCGTCCGCACATTACTCCCGGACAGCTGGTGATCTCGGTGGCCGCTTCCGTGTCCACCAGCCAGATTGAAAGTGCCCTCGGTGTGAAAACCGCAGTGGTGCGAGCCATGCCCAACACTCCATGCGCTCTTGGAGCCGGCATGACCGGCCTTTGCAAAGGGAATTACGTCTCCTCGGAAGAGATCGCGCTGGCTTGTATGCTGTTTGATGTGGTGGGAAGAACAGTCGTGGTGGACGAGAAGCACATGGATGCGGTCACCGGGCTTTCCGCCAGCGGCCCTGCATTCATCTATATCATCCTCGAGTCGTTGGCGGAAGCCGGAGTAAAAGTAGGCCTGCCGCGCGACGTGGCCACACTGCTAGCAGCCCAGACCACAATGGGCGCGGCCAAAGTCGTTCTGGAGACAGGCGATCATCCAGCGCTGTTAAAAGATGCAGTCACCACCCCGGCCGGATGCACCATCGACGGCATCATGGAGTTGGAAGAGGGAAAGTTGCGCGTGACCCTGATCAAGGCCGTAGTAAAAGCCACACAACGAGCCAAGGAGCTAGCCTACAGCGGTTAATA
>CAVYVQ010000053.1:0-9680 GCA_963771895.1 uncultured Acidobacteriaceae bacterium
ACCCTGAGTGAGCCATGTAGTCGGCGCCTTTCCGACCATGGCGTAGAACCCAAGCCGTTGGACCCCGAGCTTGCCCGTATCGAAAGCCTGGCTGGCGGTAAAGAACCCGGTGTAGGCGTTGCCGTAGTCAGGCCCGTGCCATCATTCGAGCTGAGGAGCGCGCGGTAGCGCGTCCGGTCGTCCACGAGTGCCCATCAACTCCGCGCCGAGCTGGTTGTCGCCCATCTGGCCGAAGATGTTCCCGTCGCCTAGGGGCATGAAGTGATAGAGCTGGTAAATGCCGCCGTTGCCGGTCAAGCGTGAGGATGCGTTTTTCCGAAAGCAGATTGTCGAGTTCGAATACCAAGCTTCAAGTTTAGCCAGGGGCTGCCGAACAGGTTATCGAGCCGCGCCATCACCGTCTCAAAGTGGAAAGAGGCCGTGTAGTCGGAAGACGGCAGCACGTAGAACGAGAAATTTTTTTCGAGCGTGCCGCCGGTGTGGAAGTCGAGGCCGCTCAGGTCGAAGCCGGAGCTCGTGACGCGCTGGATCTGCGATCCTGTCAACACGGACCCTCCGCCCCATCCGACGCATAGGTGTCAACCGGCACCTTGCCGTGCTCACGCGGTGCCAGATCGGCGTGATGCGGAAGGTGACCGGCCAGTAGCCTGGATTCTGCCAGATCGGGGCGTCGCGATCATTCATCAGCTGATAGCCGTTGTCTTTGAACTTCTGTCCAAAGTAATTCAGCATCGGCCAGGACTCGTGGCAGGCCGAGCAGCGCAGCCCGTATTTTCTGGCGAAGGCCGGCAGAGCGTTCGCAGGTTGGCTGCAAGTGAGGACTACCGATGCGAGAATCAGAGCGACAGTCGCGCAGGAAGTCGCAAACCGAAAGACGCTGCTGAGACGAAAACGACAAAACACTTGCATGGCCGTGCTCCTCGGCAAGATCAAGTCAAGATCTGGTTTGTGAAATGGAATTCCTCTCGAAGAGGCTAGATTGGAAGGGTGTTGCCGTGGCAAACAAAGAGGCCCGAACTGGGAGTCTTTCCCCATGGTTATCGTACGGTGTAGTGACTTTTTATCGTGGTCCTACCACCAAACCAGTCGTGAATACTAATGCTGTCCAAAGACAAACGTCAAGAGGTTTCTGAAAAATTCTCCGTGCAAGCATCCAATCAGTTTTACAAATTCTTTACAAAGTCACCGGTACGATGCCCCGTTAAACCACTGCATCCGGCTCAAACCAGCCCAGCCAAGCCAAACCAGAGAGCGGCAGTTGACAGGCTCGCGTCCGGAGTAAGAGACTCTGTGGAGCCTTGAACGGAATTATGGGGAATTGGCGGAAGTCCGCTGTGGGGCGTGCCCGGCTGCATGGACCGGTTGGCCGGCTCAATTCGCGCGCGGCAATATTCCCCCTCCTGCTCCTGCTTTTCGCGTCAGCGCTTCCACTCGCAGGCCGCGAGAAGGAAAAACTCTCCTACGGGGAAGGTCTCATCGTCAACATCCCCTTGCCTGTGAGCGAAGTGCAGCTAGTGGTCGAGGATATCGCCGAGAACGGCATAATCCGGGGAACCAAGGAATACAACAAAGACGAGTTCGTCGGCGGCGCGAAAGCCGCCACCTCCTGCCACGTATTTCCGGCGTGGACCGAAGGCGGGAAGGTTTTCTACAAGGTTCGCGCGCAGGCCATCGACCCCCGCAACTTCAAAGATAGCGGCGACCTCGGCACCCTGGCCGTGCGTTATGTGGTCCAGCCTCAAGGCGACAAGAACACCGTCCTGCGCATCGACGCCCTTTTCGAGGAGGACTTCCGCCACACTGTTCATCCATCGAACGGCTCGGTCGAAAGCAGCGAGTACAAGGACATTCAGGAACACCTTGAAGCTATCGAGGTGATGAAGAAGCAGACCATCGAGTCGGAACAAGAGCGGCAGGAACAACTGGCAAAGAAACACAAACCCGCGCCGACCTACGCCCCCAGCGAGATCGCGCAGGAATCCACCTCTCGGGCCTTCCCTCCGCCTGCTGAAACCCACCAGGATTCCGCTTCGCAAACCAGTTCGAAGCCCGGCACAGCACAGCCCCAGGATCAAGAGTTGTCAAGTCCACCCACGCCCAGCCCAACCCCGCCCGGACAGTCGCTGCCCGGACAATCGCTGCCCGGACAATCGCTGGAAGAACGCGTCAAGGACCTTCGCAAGCAAGTCGAGCGGCTGGTGAAGGCGCCGGGCGCGCCGCTCAAGTCCGCTCCTTTCCACACCGCCAGCACGCTGCAAAGCCTAACCACTGGCACGGAAGTCTTGATTCTGATTTCCACGCCTTACTGGTATGGCGTCGAGACCCACGAGGGCCAGCACGGATGGATCATGCGCGACCAACTGGAGCAGCCATGAAGCAGGCTACGTCCAGATTCCCTGCGACACGACTCTATCGAGTCTTCGCGCCCGTGTTCTTGACGGCGTCTGTGCTTCTTTTCGGCGCGCAATGCCGCGCACAAGACAACGGTGTCGAGCGCACTTTCCCGCAATCCAAGGCCGCGGTGGAGAAAGTCCTGAAAGAGCTGCAACCCGCCGTCGCCGGACGCCTCCCCGTCCTCGACGGTTTCGCTACGTCGACCTCCGATCATCCCCTCGACCGCTTTCAGCGCGGATACTACCAGTCCAAGTTTCAGGTCACCGCCTCGCCCGGTGGATCGATTGTCCGAGTCAGCGTCCAGGTTACGGCTTGGTACGCCGACCCGGTGGCCGCGCGCTCCGGATATCGTTTGTTGACCTCGAATGGCCGTCTGGAAGCGGACCTGCTCGATCAACTAGCCGATCAACTCGCCGCCAATGCCGAAAGAATCTCCGCAAGTCGAAGCGGCCGCTCCCGCACTCCCCGCGCACAAGCCTTTTCCATCAGAGAAGTCTGCTTTGAAACCAGCCCCGTCGGGAGAGTTCTCCACGCCGCAACCTTCCCCGGAGGAATCTTCATCGGCGAACGCACCAAAGGCTCCGGATGCCGCCGAGCCCACCATTTCAGCGCCGGTTCCACGGCTCCCGGAAAGCGGAAGCGGTTTGTCGTCGTCCCTCGCCCAGAGCCTGACCGAGCAGGAGCAGAAGAAGGCCAGCCCCCAAGCGGGACAGAAAAAACCTGTGGACGAATATCCTAGTGCTCTGCGCTCCGAAGCCGAGAGCCTCGAAGAGATCCTCAAGAATCAGTCTCATCCCAAGAATCTGGTCGCCGTAAAGAAGTCCGGCACCCCTGTAGTCGGCAGCGCCAGTTTGACTGCCAAGACATTATTTCTGGCCAGCGCGCACGATGAGTTCGAAATGCTGGATTTCAATCGCGATTGGGTTCACGTCCGCATCTCCGGCCTCTCCCGCGGATGGATCTGGCGCACCAGCCTGGAAATGCCTGACAGCGTTCCCGAAGGCGAGGTTCCCGCCAGCGCAGCGCCGGTCGCCGTCGCGGCAGAGGTGTTTCGCGTGACTAGGGAAGAAACAGCGCCGTTCCCGGGAAATTGGGCGCCGCTCCGCGGAAAAACCGTAAAGATCGTCTCCGTGGAAAAAATAAACGAAGCCAAGGATGCCGGCCCACAGCTCAGACTGGAGTTCGCCAAGTCAGTCCTCGACAAGGACTATGCGGAACTCGCGCAGAAGCCGCAAGAGCTGGCGGGAATTGTGTTGATCTTCGATTCCGTCGACGGGGGAATGATTGCCGCCACCGGGCCCACACTCCAGCAATGGAAGGCCGGAAAAATGTCGGACGCCGCTCTCTGGCATCAGTGTTTCTTTGATCCCCCCGAAACCTTCACTGAATCCGGGGTTTCACCGAGCCAGTAGCAGCGGCAATGCAAGAATCTCAGAAGAAGAAAACCTAAGCCCTGATTCGGTCCAGCTTGGGGCTATTCCCGCTAAGCTCTAACTCTTGCGTTGGCTTTTCTGCCCGAGATCTCTTCCGCAGACTAGACATCAATCGCTCATCTTCCGCGATCAGCTTTGCGCTTCGTCTTGCGCCATTTTGGATTTCAAGAAGCCTTTGCATCAAATCGGCGAAGTTTTCCACAACTTCCTCCAATATTGGCCAGAGCTGGTTGGTTGGCAAACATCGTAGGTAAAAGCCCAGGCAGAAAACTGGTCAAAAGTGATCAAGTTTTGTGTGGCTTGCCAAAGGCATGGGGTCGGGCGGGAAGAACATCCAGCCCAATAATTGCAGCTATTCTGTTAAGCTCCCTCCTGACATTCCGGGAGGTCGGAAATGCGCCCTTCACGTCCTATTGCCCTCGCGCTTGCAACCTTGATCTCATCCTTTGCCAACGCGCAAACCGCTGCATCGCAGGCGCCTCCTCCGCAGACCGCTCGCCAGGCGCTGATCGAAATGTTTTTCGGTCAAGCGCCAGATCACCTGGAAAAGCATCTTCCCGACATCACTCGCCGAACTTATCAGAGACTCGGAGGCGCAAACGGTCAGACTGGTCTTGGCATGTTCTCTCTGCTCACAATGCAAGCCAAAGCCGGGAAAAACAACCTCGAGGCCTTCGACACCGGCTCAACCTTTGCGACCGTTAAAGAACCTTCAGGCGGAAGTTACGAGAGGATGGACGTCACCGTCGAGCGGGACGACTTTGCCGGGGACAAGGACGAGATCGAACTCGTTCCGCATATGATTCACGATGGAAAAGAGGAGACTCTCCCTTTCATCCTGCACTTTATCTTTTCGATGAAGATGGAATCCGATATCTGGCGACTGAATGAAGTTAGCGTGGCCGTGCGCGTGCCCCTCGCCGATCCCGCCTTTCTGAAAGGCATGGAAGAACGCCAGCTTCGTCAGAACGAACAGGCCGCGCTCTGGTCGGTGCGCGCGATAATCGCTGCCGAAAAATCGTACCAGTCTGCACAAGGCGGTTTTGCCTGCAACCTTTCCGCTCTCGGAAGCGCAGGCAAGGCATCGGGCGCCGCAAGGCGTACCTACCTTTACGACTCGCAAGTGGCCGGTGGCAAGAAAAATGGCTACACCTTCGCCATTTCAGAGTGCGATGCGTCTCACTACCACGCCGTCGCTGCGCCAGAGATGCCGGATTCGGGTCAGCGTGCGTACTGTGGGGACGAGAGTGGTACGGTGCATTCCTCCTCCGATGGAAATGCGGCCACCTGCCTGATCAGCGGTGAGGTCGTGGAGGAGAAGGCTCCCGTCACAACAACCCTTCGGCCCACCGTTCCTTCTCAAAACAACACTGCTTCTGGAACGGCGCAGCCCGCGCAACGCGTCCGCGTTTCTCAGGGAGTTTCGGCGGGCCTGATTATCAGCAAGGTGCCGCCAGTTTATCCCCCAGAGGCGCGAACCGCGAGGATTCAGGCGCCTGTAGTGATGAAGGTGCTAATCAATCGCTCGGGCGACGTCGTTAGCGTCGAACTCTTCTCGGGTCACCCCATGCTGGCGCCGGCTGCCCTCGATGCCGTGAAGCAATGGAAATACCAGCCATACCTGCTGAACGGGAATGCCGTGGACGTGGAAACCCAGGTCACCGTCAACTTCACTCTCAGTGAACCCTGAGTCGTGTCTCAGTTTTGCCGAGATGCTCATGGTCCCGCGCTGAAACGTCGCGTTGCTTTGTGACGAACAGCCCCTTCGGCTGTCCTGCCAAGCAAGACTCTCCCACCACCCTCAAGAGTTTCGACTTGACTTTCGAAAGCCGTAATAGTAACTATGCAATCCGTGACTGTCGCGCAGCTTGGTCGGGGCTGCCCCTCTTTGCTAGACTCGGTGGGTTAAGTCCGGGAGTGAGAGGAGCGGTTCGAAAACCACCACTAACTTTCCCATGAGCGCCATTACCCAACCTGAGATGACCCAACCACTGGTTGTATTTCGCAGGCAGGCAACCTCTCTGCTGCGCGACTATGCCGAACTGATGAAGCTGCGCGTGACCACTCTCATCGTCATGACGGCGTGGTGCGGCTACTATTTCGGCGCGCAGAAAGCCGGGGTTTCTTCGCTGTCCTGGGGATTGCTTCACGCCTTGCTGGGAATCGGGTTGGTCTCCGGCGGAACCGCCGCGTTGAATGAAGTGATGGAACACGAAGTGGACGGGCATATGCGCCGCACCGCGCAGCGTCCGCTCCCGGCGGGCCGCATGAGCCTCCGTCACGCCACCACGGCCGGTCTGCTGGCCACCATCGGCGGCTCCATCTATCTGGCGATTTTCACCAATCCGCTGACCGGGCTGCTGACTTTCCTCACGTCGGTGGTATATCTTGCAGCTTACACGCCTTTGAAGCGGATCTCGCCCATCTGCACCTTCGTCGGAGCTTTTCCCGGAGCCATGCCCGGAGTATTAGGTTGGACGGCGGCGCGCGGCCGGTTGGAGTGGGGCACGCTGATCTTGTTCGCCATCCTGTTCGTGTGGCAGTTCCCCCATTTCTTCTCCATCGCATGGCTCTACCGCGAAGATTACGCCAGTGGTGGCATTCGCATGTTGCCGGTCGTAGAAGAGGACGGACGCTCCACGGCGCGCCGCATCATCGGCTATTCCCTACTATTGATTCCGCTCAGCCTCTTGCCCAGCTTCTTCGGGATGGCCGGTAAGATCTATCTGGTGGGAGCGGCGGTGCTCGGTATCGCACTTTTCTATTTCGGCGCCCGCCTCGCGCTTCTCAAACTGCCCATCCAGAGCCCACGATCCAAAATGCTAGCCCGTCACGTGTTGCAGGCCACAGTAATCTATCTTCCGCTGCTGTTCGCGCTGATGATGGGCAACGCCTCGCGGCCCTGAAACCGCCGAACACTCCCAAGCCGGCCCTTAAGCGTTCCAAAGTCAAGGTGAGCAAGCGCAAGTCTCAGCAACTATCCCGCCTCACAAGTAGGCCACTAGGGTCCAAAGACTCTTGTTCTGTTTCATAATAGGGACTAGCGTCCGTGCCAAGAACGGCGCTAAGGCCCTGACTTCACAAACAAAAGGGGATTCCGGAGCCAGGGCCTTTTCGGACTGGAGCCCAAAGGCTCCTTGTTATTCCTTAACATCCGGGATTAGTGTGAGTGCCGTCGAACAAAGCGCAACTGCCAATCCCCGACTCCGACGGTCACAAGGAGTTGGGGTTTTTCATTGGGCCTGAGAAGTTGGTTAATCCCGCCGCAGAAGTAATTCCATTCGCTGTACAATGTCCGTCTCGGGAATCTTGAACAAGGCTTTCATCCCCCGTTCAAAGTTCTCCAGTGCTTCCGGGCGTGCAAGAATGACCCATGATCGAGCGCTTCGACTTCTCCGATCTTCGCGAACTGTTTGCCAAAGCCAACGAGGAAAAGTCTGGCGACCAGTTGGCCGGGATTGCCGCGCGATCGGAACGAGAGCGAGTCGCCGCAAAACGAAAACTCGCCGACCTGACGCTCGGAGAAATTGTCCGGCGCCCGCTGATCGATGGCTCAACAATTGACGTGTCGACGATTAATGTTTCGACGATCACTTCCTCCGGCGACGAAGTCACGCGCCTCATTCTCGAAACCTACGACCAGCAAGCTTTCCTTCCTCTCGCGAGCATGACCGTCGGCGAGTTTCGCGAGTTCCTTCTCGACGACAGCACCACCGACATTCAGATCCAGCAGCTTCAAAACGCCATCATCCCCGAGATCGCCGCCGCGGTAGCCAAGCTGATGAGCAACAAAGATCTGGTGCTCGCGGCCACCAAAATTCGCAATGTCACACGTTGCCGCAACACCATGGGCGAACGTGGAGTGCTCGGCATCCGCGTGCAACCCAATCACCCGGCCGACGACATCGGCGGCATCCTTCTCTCTGCGTTCGAAGGGCTGCTCTACGGCTGCGGAGACGCGGTCATCGGAGTGAATCCCGCGACCGACTCCGTGGCGGCAGTCACCTCGATTCTTGCCGCGTTGAATCGTCTGGTGGACGCCTACGAAATTCCGACGCAGACCTGCTGCCTGGCGCACATCACGACTCAACTCGCCGCATTGAATCAGGGAGCGCCGGTCGATCTTCTTTTTCAGTCCGTCGCCGGCACCGAAGCAGCCAACCGCAGCTTCGGAATCACATTGAACATGCTGCGCGAAGGTCGAGAGCAGGTTCTGGAACATCATCGCCAACGAGATACCCGCTGGGCGGGGGATCATGTGATGTACTTCGAAACCGGCCAGGGCAGCGCTCTCTCCGCCGAGGCGCATCACGGGATCGACCAGTTAACGCTCGAGGCGCGGGCTTACGGAGTCGCGCGCGCCTTCCAGCCTTTTCTGGTCAACAGTGTCGTCGGCTTCATCGGGCCCGAATACCTGGCGGACGAGCGGCAGATCATCCGCGCCGGCCTCGAGGATCACTTCATGGGCAAGCTCCTTGGCTTGCCCATGGGTTGCGACGTCTGCTACACCAATCACGCCGCCGCCGACCAGAACTCGGCCGACAATCTGCTGCTGCTCTTGACCGCCGCGGGCTGCAACTATTTCATGGGCGTTCCCTGCTCCGACGACGTGATGCTGAATTACCAATCGACCAGCTATCACGACGCGCTCGCCGCACGGCGCCTGTTCCATCTGCATCCCGCGCCGGAGTTCCTCGCGTGGCTCCAGAACATGGGGATCTATCGCGGCGCCGAACCCGCGCCGCTCGATTCATCCGCGCGGCGGCAACTGATGCAAGGTCTGGAGTCGTCCCTGGAGAAGACGGTCTGAATGACTTGCGGAGAAAAGAAAGACGAAAACGTGAATGAGAACAAGAACGAATACCAGCTCGCGCAGTCCTTCGACTTGCCTGAGCTGTTGAAGAAGCTGCGCGCGCAGACTCCAGCGCGCCTGCTGGCAGGCCGAAGCGGGGCAGCGTATCGAACCGGCACTCAAATTGAGCTGCGCGAAGCGCATGCCGCCGCCCGCGACGCCGTGCGCGCGGAGTTAAATCTGCTCGCGGATCTCGGCGAAGACTTCGTGCGCAAATGGAATCTGTTTGAAGTCTCCTCGCAGGCGGCGAGCAAAGATGAATACCTCTTGCGCCCAGACCTAGGACGTCACCTCAACGACACGTCCCGCGCGGAGGTGACGAGGCATTGCGCCACGGGAAAAGATTTGCAGATTGCGATCGGCGACGGTCTCTCCGTGACCGCGGTCGCCGTGCAAGCGCCTCGACTGTTGCCGCTCCTCTGTGATGGAGCGCGGTCTCACGGCTGGAGCGTGGGTTCGATATTTCTGATTCGTCACTGCCGTGTAGGCATTCTGAACGAGATTGGTGAGTTGCTCAGGCCCGCAGTTGCTGTGCTCCTGATCGGAGAGCGTCCCGGGCTGGCGACGGCAGAAAGCCTCTCCGCTTACATGGCGTACCGGCCGAAGGCAGCTCACACTGACGCGAACCGGAACCTTATCTCGAACATTCACGCGCGCGGCATGAGCACAGAGCGCGCCGTCGAGCGCATTCTGAATCTCGCAGCGTTGATGATGAAGACTCACGAGAGCGGTTACCAACTTCGCGAGGAGCTGCCGAGTGCGGTCGCTCCGGCGCGCCTCGGTCGATCGACTTGAGCACGGGGTCACAGTGGTCAGTGGCTAGTGGACACTGGACACTATTTGTACGTACAAAATGCTCCAACTGGAACATAACTGCGTTTTTACCGGAACACTGTGGAAATCTCGGAAAACTCGGAAAACCACCTCAAAGCTATAGTCGGTGGGCGGCAAGTGGGCAGCCCGGATAGAGTTATGGGAAGGACCGAAAAAGTGGTAGAAAA
>CAVYVQ010000054.1:0-40623 GCA_963771895.1 uncultured Acidobacteriaceae bacterium
ACCCCGCCGCCTGGAGAAACTGGTACCAAACGTCAGTGGCCAGTAATCAGTGATCAGTGATCACTGGCCAGTGCCGCGTGCGGCTGACCACTGTTTACTCGCCACTGACCATTAGAACCGTGCCCAGCTTTACTGACCACTGACCACTAGCAACCACTAGCCACTGACCACTGTTTTTCTCACTCTGCCATCTTCGCCACATGCACCTCGAACCCCGTCTTCGGCAGCAGCGAAGTCAGCGCGAACGCCTTGAATCCATCGCCATTCACCTCTGTATGACGATAAACTCCCGGTTCGCTCTCGATCGTTTCTCTGCGTCCTTCCAGGTTTCCCAGAAAAGCTTCGGCCTGCGCCATGCTGGCCTCGCCGCCTTTCGCCCGTGTCACCACCGCCTCTGACGCATAGGAGCGCACCAGCTTCGGCCAATATTTTTCCAGCAGCTCCGTGCTGGCGAAAACGTCGGCCCAGATGATGCGCCCGTTCACCGCCACCACCACGCCCACCGCCTTACGATCGCGCAGTTGCTTGATCAAGCTTTCATAGTTGCGCTCGATCGGCGCTGCAATCTCGTCCACTTTCTGTTTCACGTCTTTGTTCTCCATCACGCGCGCGTACGAACTGGTGGATTGGATTTCCCCGCTCGCGGCTGGAGCCGCCGCGACCTCGACCGCCATCGACTGCTGTTGCTTCCTCACCTCCGCCCAAACCTGGTTCTGATCCTTGTCGCCCATGGCTTTGGCGCGCACCGAAGGTTGAGCCATCATGGTGCCGGGCACTGCCCCGTGAATCGCACCGCCGTAGGTCGCCCCTGACGTCCCGAAGTGCTCGCTGGTCGCGACCCACCAGCGGGGCTCCACGCAGAACACGCTAAGATCCACAGGATCGCTTTCCGCAGGCACAATACGGTCCTTCCCAATCACGCGGTCCTGCTTACCTCCGGTAACAATCTCGCCGGCCAGAAGCAGCAGCGGACGCTTCGAGTTGTTGATCAGCACCAGCCGGTTCACCTCGGCGGTTTCGCGTTGTACCGCCGGTGTAACGCGACGTCGCACCAGCCCGCGAACATTTCCATACTCGGTCACCACCACTTCTCCGGATCGCAATCCCTCATCCAGCGTCAGAAACTCGCTGGTGGCATAGGACTTGGCAGCGACCACGGGAAACACCGTAAGACTTCCGTGCCGGATCGGCTCCAGCACCTTGTAGCCGGAGGCAGAAGGCTGCTCCCCAGCATGAACCGGCCGCAGGTCCACGCAGACCATTCCGGCCACGATCGCCACCACCCCGATCACTGCCACAAATAACCTCCGATGCATAACTTTCCTCCCCTCGCGGGGCGGCGCGTCCCGGTCCCAGGAGGCTGTAGCTGCCAGCTCCACGGGGCGCGTCACCCTCTCGACTCCCCGGAAGAACGAAATAAACCGCAACCCTTACGGCCAAAATTAACCCTGCACGCGTCTAAGAAATTAAGGCGGCCCTGGCCTTCCCGGCAGAGTGGAGCAGGCCTTCAGGCCTGCGTCCGAGGTCTGGTATTGTGCGCTGGGCTTTAGCCCCCGAGGTCTTTCGCTGCATGACCCATAACGAGAACACCACTAGCATCGCAGATAGTTCTCGTCGTACTCTTTTCTTTTGATGCGTGCCACGAAACCGATCTCCGCTGCGGTGCAATCGGCAGTCGCCGGTCTCCTCGCCGAACTGCACGCGAAAGGCGGCTGCGAAAATATCGGCCTCGCCCGCGAATCTTTCGCCGCGATTCTGTGTGAAGTGGCCGCAAGGTATCTGCCCGCCGGTAGCACCGAAGCCGAGGGCCGCACGTTTCTGCTGACTCTGCGCGTCGAGGAACTAGCGCTCGCCCAAGCCTGCGCCGCAGGCCACAACGCCGCCTGGGAACTCTTCCTCTCCCGCTATCGTGAAAAGCTTTACCAGTCCGCACTGCGCATCGCGCGTGAGGACTCCGCCGCCCGCGATCTCGCCGACAGTCTCTACGCCGAACTCTACGGCACTACCACGCGCGAAGGTGAGCGGATTTCCAAGCTCGCCTCCTTCACCGGCCGCGGATCGCTGGAAGGCTGGCTTCGCACCGTGCTGGCGCAGGAGTTCGTGAATCTCTACCGCCGCACCAAACGCCTGGTCAGCCTCGACGAAGAGAGTGAAGACGGCGCTCAGTTCGCCGCTCCCGCCCCCGAGCCGCTGCCTTCGGCGGATTCGCGCCTGGAATCCGCCACCGACGCGGCCCTGGCCGCTCTCGACGGCGAAGATCGCATGGTGCTGGCGGCGTATTATCTCGATGGACGCACCCTGGCCGAAATCGCCCGCATGCTGCGCGTGCATGAATCCACCATCAGCCGTAAGGTCGACAAGCTGGCCAAGTCGTTGCGCAAAAAGATCATGGCTGGCATGATGCAGCAAGGTATGGCCCGCCGCCAGGCCGAGGAAGCTTTGGACGTTGATGTCCGCGACCTGCAGGTGGATATTCGCCGCACCTTGGCGCAAGATTCCCCCGCAGCAGCGTTCTTAGAGAAGAAGGACGCGCTACCCCTTGAGCCAAAGATGGCACCAAGAGCTAAAGGCTAGGAGCTAGAAGCCAGAAGCCACAAATGCAATACGTCCCCAAAATCGTGCGAGCCAGATTGCAGCGGCAGAAGCCGGCCACGGCAGAGCCGCATCCCGATGCCGATCTGCTCACCGCCTTTGCCGAGCATTCGCTACCCACCCGCGAGCGCGACCATGTGCTCGAACATCTTGCACGCTGCGGCGATTGCCGCCAGGTAGTTGCGCTCGCTTTGCCTGCCATCGAAGCCGTAGCGCCAGCCAGTTCCGACAACACCGCCCGAATCGGCTGGTTAGGCTGGCCAGTCCTTCGTTGGGGTGTGGTGGCTGCGGGAGTTCTTGCCGTCACGTCGGTCGGCATTCTGCAGTACAGGCGCCGCCATCAGGAAAAGACGCTGGTCGCTACTAGTCTCATATCACGCGATCAATCAGTCGACTTTCCCGCGCACAGTCCCTCGCCCCCTCCCCACGCAACTTCTTCAGAGGCGGTCGTTCCGCAGGCGGGGATGGGAAAACAAACCGTGATAGATAAGGAGAAGAACGATCCGGCACAGTCTGGCACCCACGGCGGATTGGCCGTCAACAAGCTAGCTCCCGCTCCCAGTGCAATCCCCGCCCAGCCTCAGCCCCTGCGCCGCTCAACTTCGGCAGGTACGACCGGCGGCCCTATCGCTGGTCACGGATTCGCTTCCGGCATCGGCCGAAGTTCCACAGTCGTCGAGGTTTCTCCACGGAGCGATGCTGAGCCTGCGCCGCCCGACCAGTTACAAGCATTGAGCAAGGCGAAACCGGTATCGGTGCAAGCCTCCCCAGCCACGGCGCCTGCGCCTCTGCTGCGCACTGAGCCCACGCTTATGGGTTCGGCAGCGCTTCGTTGGACCATCAGTGTGAGCGGCGCGCTGCAGCGTTCCCTCGACGGCGGCAAGACTTGGCTGGATGTAAACGTCGTGGCGGATAGTTCAATGAGTTCTAAGCTCGTGCTTCGCCCTCAGACCACTACAATACAGGGGCAGGCCGAGCAGACCGAAGCCCAGACCGAAACCCAGATCGAAACGAAGACCGAAACGAAGACCGAGACCGACAAGACCTTTGCGCGGTCGAATGCCAACTACGCAGCGAAGTCCGCAGCGAAATCCGCCGCGCCCACAATCTTCCGCGCAGTCGCCGTCTCTTCCGACGCCGCCGAAGTCTGGGCCGGAGGTTCAGGCGGCGCCTTGTATCACACCGTCGACGGCGGCGCCAACTGGGCTCGCGTGATTCCTTCCGAGGCCGGCATCCCCCTTACTGGCGACATTATCAGCATTCAGTTCTCCGGCCCGCGCAATGGAGTCGTGACCACATCAAATGCCCAAGTTTGGACCACCGCCGACACCGGCCAAACCTGGCACAAGCAACAATAGATTCTGATGTTGATTTTCTCTATACGGACACTGTGGGGACAGCCGCCTCGGCAGCTTGCCCTGAGCCCAGCCGAAGGGTCCGGTCAAGCGCAGCGAGGCCCGTTAACGCCGGCCAAGCAACTCATCCAGCCTGCTGTGCCGCCTCCACGTAGTTATGAAGCTGTTCCTGGTCTTCGGGCAGCATTTTTGTGAACTTGATCCCGTTTCCTACCTGCGGGTCGCAGGTAACAACCGTGCCCAGCGCAAGCACAGTATCGTCAAGCTGGAGGCTCATTTCGAAAACGGTCCCGATGGGATGCGGGAAAATCGATTCGATGTAGCAACCGCTTTCGCTCAGGTCGGCGGTGGCACAGCGGAGGGGAACATCATTGCCTGGGATATGCAACTCTACAGGCACCCTTACCTTGACCCGAGGAGAGTTCCTATGTTCTGCTCGGCCGTTGTCGCTCATGCGGATGCTTTTCCATCAACTATCAGAAATCAACCGTCTCCCGGATAGCCTCAGCGCGGCAGCTTGAACTTCACCGTGACCTGCGTCTGAATCTCGACCGGCTCACCATTCAGCAGATACGGTTTGTACTTCCACTGCTTCACTGCCTCCACCGCGGCGTGTGCGAGCTGCGGCTCTCCGCTAAGAACCTTCACCGCCGAGATATCGCCGTTCTTTGAGATCGTTGCCAATAGCTCAACCGCTCCTTCAATGCGCAATTGCCGTGCGCTTGATGGATACACAGGCGGGATCTCTTTCACCAGCAGTCCCCGCGATACTCCCTGCGATACGTGCAGATCCTGCAGCACTGGAGTCGGCGCCTTGCTGCCGGTCATCAGACTTGGAAGTGAGCTGCTGTTTCCGGCCGCAGCAATTCCGGCCATACTTGGAGCCGCCACCTCGCTGCTCGACGCCGGTTTTCCAACCCCAGGATGCGCCGGATAACTCTTGATCACAAGGGGCCGCTCAGTCCCCGACACACTTGGAACTTTGTTCTCCGCCACCGTCGAAGCTGGAAGCGTGGCCGATTCGGCTCCAGAGCTTGCCTTCGTTTCGCGAGGTTGCGCACTCTGCGTACTCGTCGTCGCACGCGTATCCGTTTGCGGCGTCGCTGCAGTGGAACTCGGCGCTGAAGAGGATGCACTGGAAGATGGCGCGATCGGAGCCGTGTTTGTCGCCGCCGGCGGTATCTTCGCGCCAGTCGTTGCCGGTTGCGCAGAAACGCGCGTGAAAGGAGTGGCTGCCCCACTTGAACTTACCCATTGCATCCACACCGCGTAACCAACCGCTGCAACCAGCACAACCGCGGCCACAGCCAGGAGCACCTTCTTGCTTACGGCCGACTCCGATTCGCTGCTGACATTGCCGCCCAGCGTGAACGAAGACGGAGACGCGGTTGTCTCTTCGGCTGGAGAAATGCTCACTTCAACGGCAGCCTCAACCGGACTCTCTGGCTCGGAGATAACCGTCGAAATCTTCTCCCCGGCTGCGACACCGGGTTTCAGTTCGCGCGCTGGCGCTGGCGCGCTCGCAGCACCCGTTCCAACCCGTCCCCCACTCGGCGAATGTTCAACTGTCGATGACAGACTCCCCGTTGCGCCGGCCGCTTTGACTTCGGGCCCAACGATTGACGGCGCAGCGGTTTCCTTGTGTGGCGACTCCAAAATATCAGCGTCCGTCTCGGCATCTTCGCTGGGAACGGACGCCACGACTCTCGGCTGTTCCGCCGGTTTCTGAGTTGGAATACTTGTCGCCGCCGCCACCCAGGGCGAAATCGGCCCTGCAGCGCCCGCCGTCGACACCAGCGGAATTGTGCGTTGTGGCACGAGCTTAAGCGGAGCAGCCGCCGGCGCCGCGGGCTTTACGGCGGTGGTCGCCGCTCCTGTCGCGGGTTTTGCCGCTTCGCTCTTGCGCAACAGACCGCGTGCAACCCGTAGCGTGCCTTTCGCCTGCTCCACATTTACCGGCTTGGTGAGAACCAGGTTGGCGCCGATCCGGAATGCCTTCACTACTCCTGCCTGTCCTTCCACTACCGCCACTGCCAGGGATGAATGGTTGTTCGGCGCGTTGCGTGCGCTCTTGAACAGCAACGTCGCGTTCTGCTCGTTGTCGCAATCCACCACCACGGCGTCGAAGTGTTCGCCCATCAATTTCTTGACCGCGGCGAAGGGTTCGGTGCAGGGAATGACGGCGAAATCCAGCTCGCTAAGAACCTGCGTTACGGTGCGAGCCGTCTTCTCATCGGGGCAGAATAAGAGCGCTTGATAACCCATATTAAGGTCATCGTAGGTACACCCGTAAGCCTCATCAAGTTACGGTGGTAATTCCCATCAGGCCCGTTTCGGCCTGCCAGATTGGGCTTTTGGCCCTTTAAGATTCCAAGAAGTCCGGAAGCCCGAAGTCCGGAAGCCCGAAGCCCGAAGCCGGAAGCCCGAAGCCCGAAGCCGCTCTTGTTCCTGCGCATACAATACCGTCTCATGCGCCTCCCGCTCTGGCTCAAAGTCGTCTGGACCGCATGCGTGATAGCCTGGATACCCCTGTACTATCGACAGTACGGACCACAGAATTTCCTATTCTTTTGCGATCTAGGCAATTTCTTCATCGCCGTCGCTCTCTGGCTCGAGAGCCCGCTCCTGTTTTCCTGGCAAGCCACCGGCCTGCTGTTATTCCAGAGTCTATTCACCATCGATCTGGCAACCGCGCTAGTAAGTGGACGGCACCTTATCGGCGGAACGGAATTCATGTTCGACACACACGTTCCGCTCGCGATTCGGCTGCTAAGCCTGTTTCACGTAGTGGCGCCGCCGTTGCTGCTCTGGGCGATTTGGCGTTTAGGTTACGACCGCCGAGGTTGGAAGTATCAAACGCTGACTACATGGATCGTGGTTCCAATCAACTATTTCTGGCATCCGGAATCCGACGTAAACTGGGCCCGCGGCCCTTTCTTTCACGACCAGCAAGCCATGCCCGGACTCCTATATCTCCTGGGATATCTAATTGTCATTCCCGCCGTCGTCTACTTTTCGACCCACCGGTTCCTGCTCTGGCTGACCGGGCGGTGGCGCGCAAAATCCTAATCATCCTTCCGCGCGCTCTTTCCTTCTGAATTCTGGTCGCCCGCCGCCGGCTCTGACTGCGCGCGATCGGATGAGCCCCGGAGAGAGCCGCCTTGACCCGCGCCCTTGATCTTATCCTTTCCAACTCCCGGGTCGCCGCTCAAGTAAAGCGTCTGCGACGGTGACGCAAGGCTGGTCCCCGAGTCCTCCACAAAACTCATGATGCGCAGCAGCAAATCCTCGCGGACGGCGGCGAATTCGTCGAAATCCCGCGTCATCACGTAGCAGACCAACTCCACATTAAGAGCACTCGCCGCCAACTCGGTAAGCCGCACGCGAATCGTATTCTTCTCAATCTTCTCGTGGCTCGACAAAACGCCGCGGATTTCCGTAAGCACGTAGCGGAGATGCTCAGCCGGAGTGCTTGTCTGCAGTCCCAGCACAGTCTTGAAAAGAATCTTGTCCCGCCGGCTCAGGTTCTCAATATTGATCGTAGCGACCGTCCCGTTTGGGATGGCCAGCAGCGTTCTCTCCTCGGTGCGCACTCGGGTTGAGCGCAGTCCGATATCCTCCACCATTCCCGTGCGATCGCCGAACTTGCAAACGTCTCCCACACGAATGACTTCATCGCCCAGGACGAAAACGCCGCCAAATAAATTCTCGATACTTTTCTGCGCGCCAAAGCCAACGGCCAGGGTAAGAATGCCGACGCCCGCCAGCGCTGTGCTCATGTTGAAGCCCAGCACGCTCAAAACCAGAAACAGGGCTATCACAAACACCACCGCTTTGATCATGCGCTCGCCCAGCAACATCAGCGAGCCGGTGCCTGAGTGACCGCGAGCGAAAGCCCGGCTGCGCACGCGCTGCAAGAACCACCGGATCACGCTCCACAAAATCCAAAACGTCCCGATAATGACGGCGACCGCCGTGACCTGCTTGTAGTAGTGCCATGGGAGGAGCGGTACGCCAAGGTAGCCGGCAAAAATCCGGTGAACCAGCGCACCGGCAAGAAGCCACGCCGGAGCGGAAACCGCCCGCCAATGTTCCAGCTCAGCAGCTCCATGCCTCCCCGCCCACCAGCGCAGAGGAATTTGCAGTAGCACCAGCAGCAGCCACGCCGTCGCCGCCGCCACCGGAATCAGCAGCAGCAAAGCCAGCCATTGCCACAGCGGCATGCCGGCGAACTGATGCTTCACCATCCATTTTGGCAATCGTGACTCTACCCGCCGCGCCTCCACCTGATCGTAAAGTTCAGGCACCTTCGCCAGCGTGTCGGAAGAGATCAGCCAGATTTTCCCCGCGCTCGGGTCGGTCACGCGAACCAGTTCGAGTTCCGCGTCCACGTCGCCGGCCGACATGGTTCCCAGCCTCTGCCGCCGGGGGAACGTCTTCCTGCAGCGTGCCTTCAGGCTCCCTGCTCGGCCGCAGGCTGCCGGTAAATGCGATGTTCATCGCGGTATTCAGCTTCATGGCCAGCGCGTCGCCTTCCGCCTGGCGCCGTGCGGGGCTCATCTGCAAATATTGCGCTGCGATGCCGTAGTCGCCAGATTGCGCCGCCTGCAGAAATCCGTAGACGGTCCCATACGGCGTATCACGGCCCAGTTGGTCGGTGGCTTTCGTGGGAGCGCTCGCGGAGGACGTGGGAGGGATCTGCGCGAGCGAGTTGCTGGATGCAAGCGGCAGGTAGGCCGCTAGATTGAGAGCGAGAAAATAAATTCCTTTGGAAAAAGTGGACATGGGTTTGATTGTCATCCTGAACAAGCATTCTTTGCGCAGTGAAGGATCTGGGCGAGCCGCGCGAATCCGCTGAGCCTGCCCTGAGAGAGCGCAAGCGACCGAAGGGCGCGCTTGGCTCGCTTCCTTATCGAACCGCACTACTACGCGCGTTTGGGGCGGTACACGTGCGTGCTCGTGCCAAAGAAAACTTCCGCGGCTTCCATCACTGTCTCCGAAAGCGTGGGATGCGGATGAATGCTCATCGCCACATCGCGCGCCAGCGCCGCCATCTCGATGGCCACCACTCCCTCCGCAATCAGTTCGCCGGCGCCAACGCCGACAATCCCCACGCCCAGCAAGCGTTCGGTCTTCGGGTCGATGAGGAGTTTGGTCATGCCTTCGGGACGATCCATTGTTACAGCGCGGCCCGACGCGCCCCAAGGAAATTTCGCAACCTTGATCTCGCGATTTTCTTTTTCCGCCTGAGTTTCGGTCAGACCACACCATGCAACTTCCGGATCGGTAAAGACCACAGCCGGAATCGCAGCCGGTTCGAAGGCAACCTTGTGCCCTGCGATGGCTTCGACAGCAACGCGTCCTTCATGCGAAGCCTTGTGCGCCAGCATCGGCTCCCCAACCACATCGCCGATCGCATAAATGGAAGGATCGGCGGTCTGCAACTGCTTGTTCACCTCGATGAACCCGCGCGGACCAACCTGAACTTGCGTAGTCTCAAGTCCGGGAATTTCCGAGTTCGGTTTTCGTCCGACGGAAACCAGCACGCGGTCAAAAGTCTTTTCGCGGTCTTTCTCTTGCACCGCCGCGCCTTCGAAGCTCGCGCGAATTCCCGCGCCATCTTCTTTGAGGGAGGCGACAGTCGTATTCAGCAGAATCGCCTCGAACATTTTCTCCAGCCGTTTGTGCAGCGGCAGAACCAGATCGCGATCCGCGCCCGGAAGCAGCCCCGGCAGCATCTCCACCACGGTGACGCGCGTTCCCAGCGCGGCATACACCGAGCCAATTTCCAGCCCAATGTATCCGCCGCCCACCACCAGCAGACTGCCCGGAATATCTTCCAGATTGAGCGCTCCAGTCGAATCCATCAGGCGAGGCGAATCGAGTTTAAGCGCCGGAATAATGGCCGGCCGCGACCCGGTCGCGACAATAATCCGGTCGAAACTGAGAACTCCTTCACTCGCGTCTGCTTTGCTGATCCGCAACGTGGTCGAATTCTCAAACGCCGCGCGCCCCTGAATATATTCCACATGCCGCTGCTTCGAGAGGACTCCCAGTCCGCCGGTCAGCTTCTTGACCATGCCCTCTTTCCACGACCGCAACCGCGCCAGATCGATCTTCGGCGAAGGAAATTCAACGCCCCAGTTCTTGGCCTGCTGTGATTCCTCGATCAACTTGGCAACGTGCAGCAGCGCCTTCGAAGGAATGCAGCCGCGATAGAGACACACCCCGCCCGGGTTCAGTTCCGGATCGATCAGCGTAACCTGCATGCCAAGGTCAGCGGCCAGAAAAGCCGCAGCGTAGCCACCCGGTCCACCGCCGACTACAGCGATGCGCAACTTCTGAGTTTCATTCGGCGCTTGGTTGAGAGCTTCGTTCATGAACTGACTTTCTTGGGGATATTTTTCTTTTGGATTCTAGCCGCCCGCAGCTACCCTTGAACGGACAGCAGGAAAGGCTGCTCAAACGCTTCCGCGACCCAGCGCAGAAAACGCGCGGCGTCCGCCCCGTCAATCAGCCGATGATCGTAGGAGAGCGAGAGCGGCAGGAACAGCCGCGGCTCGAACTTCCCTCCAATCCACTCCGGTTCCATCCGCGAACGCGAGAGTCCGAGAATCGCTACCTCGGGATGATTCACAATCGGCGTAAAGGCCGTGCCCCCGATGCCGCCGAGGTTGGTGATCGTAAAGGTACCGCCTTCCATGTCGGCGAGCGTGATTTTCTTCTCCCGCGCCTTCTGCGAAAGCTGCGACAACTCCACCGCCAGCTCCACGATATTTTTCTTGTCCACGTCGCGGATCACCGGAACCAGCAAGCCGCGATCCGTATCCGCCGCAACCCCGATATGGATGTACTGCTTGTAAACGATTTCTTCCTTCTCCATATCGATGCTGGCGTTGAATTGCGGGAACACCTTCAGCGCCGCCGCGCAAACCTTCAGCGCGATCGCAGTCACAGTCATTTTGCCGCCGGCTTGCTCGGCCTTGGGGGCGAAACGCGCCCGCAACTGCTCGAGTTCCGTGATGTCGGCGCGATCATGCTGCGTGACGTGCGGAATCGTGTTCCAGGATTCCGCCAGATGCTCCGCAGTTTTACGGCGAACCCCGCGCATGGAAACGCGTTCGATCTTTCCCCACTTCGCGAAGTCGGGAAGCTTCGGCTCGATGAAATGTCCGGCGCGCGCCGGCGCCTGCGCCGCCGCAGCCACAGCCGTCACCAGGGCCTTGGCGTAGGCTTTGACGTCATCTTCGCTGATGCGTCCACCAGGCCCCGTGCCCTTGACTTCATAGATGTCGACGCCGATCTCGCGAGCCAGGCGGCGAGTGCTCGGAGCTGCCGGCACCGGATCGCGGTGCTCGGTACCGGCAACCTTGCCCAATTGCACCGGCATCGAGAATGCCGCAGGCTGCAGCCGCGGCTGGTCTGGAGGCAGTGCCTGTTCTTCGGTTTTGCCCTCCGCGCGAATCGCAGCTTGAAAAGCCAGGCGCGCTCCGTGCTGCCCGGTGACGTGCTCTACCGGTCCACGCTGCGGGCGAGCCGTCTCCGGCTGCGATGGTGTCGCACCCTGCAACGTGAAAATCACTTGCCCAACTTTGATCTTGTCGCCTTCCTTGACCTTAACTTCATTCACAATGCCGCTCACCGATGAGGGAACTTCAACCACCGCCTTCTCGGTTTCCAGTTCCATCACCGGCTGGCCCTCCGAAACCTTCGCGCCCGGAGCGATCATCAACCGCACCAGATCGCCCTCCGAAATGTTTTCTCCAAGCTCCTGCAGCCGGAACTCGCTGGCCGCGGGCGCGTCGGTCGACCGGGTTCGTTGCGGCGCGGGCTGAGATTCTGCTCGCGCAGCCCGGGCAGGCTGCGGTTTCGCCGCCGCCGCCGCCACCGCCGTTGTACCGGAAGAAGCGCCGGAGGAAGCGCTAGCAGAAGCTTGTGCCGGCTGAGCCTTGTCCGAGCGTTTCGCTGGTTGCTCTTGACGCGGTGTTTCCTTCGCCTCCGCGACAGGGGCGCCATTATTCTCTGCTGTAAAAACGACTTGCCCCACCTTGATCTTGTCGCCTTCCTTGACCAGAATTTCCTTGATCGTTCCGCTCACCGACGAAGGCACTTCCACCACCGCCTTATCGGTTTCGAGTTCCATCACCGCCTGGCCCTCGCTCACCGTAGCGCCGGGCGCGATCATCAGGCGCACCAGGTCGCCCTGTTCAATGTTTTCACCGAGTGCGGGCAGTTTGAATTCGATCACTGATTCCATTCCTTATTGATTCGCAACCTGTTCGCGGCTCCGGCAGTGGCGCGTTTTTGATCTGTCATCCTGAACAGGCGTTCTTTACGCAGCGAAGAGCCTGTCCCGAGCTTGCCGAGGGAATCCGGGCGCGTCGCGCGACGGGTCGCAGCCTGCCCTGAGCTTGCCGAAGGGTTCTTTGCGACCCATCAATCGCGCGTTTGACTCGCTTCCTTGTTGTCTACCCCCGATCGCGGCACCTCTGTCCCTAGCTCGTGGCCGGGTTCAGCTTTTCCGAATCGATCCCGAGATCCCGAACCGCCTGCTTCACCACTCCAAGGTCGATCTTCTTTTCCCGCGCCAGCGCCCCCAGCGTGGCCAGCACAATATGCTTCGCGTCCACTTCGAAAAAGTCTCGCAAAGCCGCCCGGTCCTCGCTGCGCCCAAAGCCGTCGGTCCCAAGCGATACCAGTTGTCCCGGCACCCACTTCGCCAAAGATTCCGGCAGCACCTTCATGTAATCGGACGCCGCAACGAACGGCCCCGGCGCATCCTTCAGACTCTCCGTAACGAAAGGAACTCTCGGCGGTTCCCCCGGATGCAGCATGTTCCACCGTTCACAATCGTTGGCGTCGCGGTAAAGTTCCTTATAGCTCGTAACGCTCCACACATCCCCCGCCACGCCGTATTTCTCTTTCAAGATCGTCTGCGCCGTCAACACTTCGTACATGATCGTTCCACTTCCCAGCAGTTGCACGCGCAGCTTCGCGTCCGGCGCGTCCGACGCCTTGAAGCGATAAAGCCCCCGCAATATGCCTTCGCGCACGTGCTCGCCCTTCGGCATCTCCGGCATATGCACCGGCTCGTTGGTCACCGTGAGGTAGTAGAAAATCGATTCCTGGTCCACGTACATGCGCTTGATGCCATCCTGAATAATGATGGCAATCTCGTAAGCGAACGCCGGATCGTAAGCCAGCAGGTTCGGAACCGGCAGCGCGAGAACGTGACTGTGTCCATCCTGATGTTGCAAACCTTCACCGGCCAGCGTGGTTCGTCCCGCAGTTCCGCCGACAAGAAATCCGCGGCAACGCATATCCGCCGCCGCCCAGATCAAATCCCCGATCCGCTGGAACCCGAACATCGAGTAATAAATAAAGAACGGGATCGTATTGATGCCATGGTTCGCATAAGCTGTGCCCGCCGCAATTAACGAGCACATCGACCCGGCTTCCGTAATCCCCTCCTCGAGAATCTGCCCATTCTTCGCCTCCTTGTAATAAAGAAGCGTATCCATATCCACCGGCTCATAGAGTTGTCCAACACTCGAATAAATCCCGACCTGCCGGAACAAAGCCTCCATCCCAAACGTGCGGGCTTCATCAGGAATGATCGGCACAATCAGCTTGCCCAACTCCGGATCGCGCAGCAATTTCGCCAGTAGCCGGACAAACACCATCGTGGTCGAGGCTTCCCGTCCCTCAGTCCCTTTGTAGAATTCCTCAAAGTACGACTCGGGTACGGCCTTCAGCGGTGGCGCCTGCACCTTGCGTTGCGGCATGTATCCGCCAAGCTGTTGCCGCCGCGCCTGCATGTACTTGATCTCGGCGCTGTCGTCCGACGGCCGGTAAAACGGCGCGTTGTGCAGTTCCTCGTCCGGAATCGGTATCCCGAATCGCGAACGGAATAACTCCAACTCGTCCTCATTCAATTTCTTTTGCTGGTGCGTAATGTTCTTGCCTTCACCCGCTTCGCCCAGTCCATATCCCTTAATCGTCTTGGCCAGGATGATCGTCGGCGACCCCGCATGATCCACCGCAGCCCGGTACGCCGCATGCACCTTGATCGGATCGTGCCCGCCCAGCCGCATGCGCGCCAGTTGCTCGTCCGAAAGATGCTCCACCATCTTCAAAAGCCGCGGGTCTGTGCCGAACAGATTCTGTCGGAAGTAAGCTCCGCTCTCCACAAAGTATTTCTGATACTGCCCGTCGCTGATTTCTCCCAAACGCCGCACCAGGATCCCGTCGCGGTCAGCGCGAATTAAACTGTCCCAATCCGTGCCCCAAATCACCTTGATGACGTTCCATCCCGCGCCGCGGAAAATTGCCTCTAGTTCCTGAATGATCTTCCCATTGCCCCGCACCGGCCCGTCCAGCCGCTGCAAATTGCAGTTCACCACGAAAATTAAATTGTCCAGATTTTCCCGCGAAGCCAGCGTGATCGAGCCCAAAGACTCCGGCTCATCCATCTCGCCGTCGCCCAGAAACGCCCACACCTTGCCGCCGGTCGATTGCTTCAGCCCGCGATTCTCCAGATACCGGATAAAGCGCGCGTGATAGATCGCCTGAATCGGTCCCAATCCCATCGAAACTGTGGGAAACTCCCAGAAATTCGGCATCAGCCACGGATGCGGATACGAACTAAGCCCGCCCCCCGGCTTCAACTCGCGGCGAAAATTCTCCAGCTTCTCTTTCGGAATCCGTCCTTCAAGATAAGCGCGGGCATAAATCCCCGGCGCCGCGTGGCCTTGAAAATAAACGAAGTCGCGGTCGCCGCTCTCGGTCCGCGCCTGAAAAAAATGATTGAAAGCAACTTCGTACAAAGTCGCCGCCGAAGCGAACGTCGAGATATGTCCGCCAATCCCCTCCTGAATCTTGTTGGCCCGCACCACCATCGCCAGCGCGTTCCACCGTACCAGGCTCTTGATCCGGCGTTCCATCTCCTGGCTTCCCGGAAACGGCGCTTGCTGCGGAGCCGCAATCGTATTCTGGTAAGGAGTCGTCGCCGAAAACGGAAGATTCACTCCCGCGGCGCGTCGTGCGTGCAGCGCCAGTTGCTGCAACAGTCGCCCCGCGCGCACCGGACCGCCGCCCTTAGACAGCACATAGTCCAGCGAGTCAACCCACTCCCGCGTTTCCAATACCTCTTGACCGTCAGTTTCCGTCTGAGCCACGTTCTGATATCTCCGTCGGATGATGCCGAATGTTCCATGATATTCAATTGCGCGGATTTTTGCTGGCCGAACCGCATGATTGTCACCCCGAGCGAGCGTTCTTTGCGCAGCCAAGAGCTGTCTCGATCTTGCCGCGGGAATCTGGGCGAGCCGCGCGACGCGTTGCAGCCTGCCCTGAGCCTGCCGAAGGGTTTTTCTTGACGCATAATTCGCGGATCTGGCTCGCTTCCTTATTACCGCCGCCGGCATCCAAACGTTCTACAATGCGGAAGGTCTGGTTCCCTCTAGGCTCGGAGGTCTGCAATGCTGCGAGTTACGCTGATCATGATCGTACTTGGGATCATCAGCATATTGCTGCCGCGCCTGCTTTCGGAATCGCGCGTCGCCATTCCCAGCCCTGGCAGCTCCGCACCCGACTTCTCATTGCCCTCGCAGCAGGGCGATTCCGTCAGCTTGAAGGACTACCGTGGCCACTGGATCGTTCTCTACTTTTATCCCAAGGATCAGACTCCCGGCTGTACCCGCGAAGCCCACAACTTCCAGATCGATGAATCTAAGTACGCCGAGCGTAACGCGGTCGTTCTCGGAGTCAGCGTCGACAGCGTCGACTCTCACAGAAAGTTCTGCGCCAAAGAGGGACTCAACTTCAAGCTGCTGGCCGACAGCGACGGCAAAGTGAGCCATGCCTACGGTTCGCTGAAAAACCTGGGTGTGGTAAGGTTCGCCGCCCGCCACACCTTCCTCATCGACCCCACCGGCAAGCTGGCCAAAACCTATACCAGCGTCGATCCAGCCCGCCACAGCGCAGAAGTCCTGGCCGCTTTGGACAAACTCCAGAAGCAGTAATGTCCCGTCTTCGACAGCGGTTTCCAGAAATGCTCATGTAGGGACAGCCGCCCTCGGCCGTCCCGCCGAGCAAAGCGAGGCTGCTCCGTATAGGCGGGGACCAGTGTTGACGCCGGGTGCCCATTTCTCGCGTCCTTTGCGAGAAGCGGGGGAGGCCGGCCCACTGCGGTTTTCAAATTACCAAATTACAAAATTACCCGATTACTAAATTCCTACACTTACCTCAGTAACTTTCGAGTCAATTCCCAGCGTTCTACCATGCCTTTGGTCGAGCTTCAGAGGGGGAGCTCTCGATATGGGTGATCGTGTCACCCGGGCACCGCAGTCAGGGGACCTCGTACGCGCCAGGAGTTTACGCAAAGCTCTCAAGCGCGGAGCCACGCCCACGTTCATTCCTCCCGCCGTCCCCAACCCCACTGCCCAGCCGTCTGCTCTTTCCTGGTATTTCCCAGAAAAGAGTTCTCCAGAAAAGAGTTCCGGGAAAGAGAACCTCTCACAAAAAGGTTCCGTGGAGAAAAGTTCGAAACAAAACACGCCCGAAGAAATCCTCGACCTCCGCCGCCAGTATCTCGAACAACTCTTTGAGAGTTCGCCCGACGCGCTCATCGTCCTCGATGCCTCCTTCAGCACGCAGTGCGTCAACCGCGAGTTCCAGCGCATGTTCGGCTACTCTGCATTACAGGCCATGGGCCAGCCCATCGACGCGTTAATTCTTCCTCCCGATCGCGCCGCCGAATCCGAGTGGATCACCCAATGCCTCCAGCGTGGCGAGCAGATCACCCTCGAAACCCAACGCCGCCGCCACGACGGATCCTTGCTCGACGTCTCCGTCTCCGCCGCTCCCTTGATCGTCGCCGGCAGGCCCAACGCGTTCTACGCCCACTATCGCGACATTTCCGCTCGAAAGCGCGCTGAAGCTCTCAGCTCGGCTCTCTATCGCATTGCTCAAAAAGCCAGCGCCGCCCAGGATCTCCAGCAGTTCTTCGCCTCCATCCACGGCATCGTCGACGAACTCATGTGCGCCCGCAACTTCTCTATCGTGCTTAACGATCCCGAGTCGCAAACCCTGAGCTTCCCCTATTTCGTCGACGAGCAGGCGTCCGCTCCCGCTCCCGCAAAACTCGCCTCCGGCCTCATCGAATACGTACTGCGCACCGGCGAGCCTCTGCTCTGCACTCCTGAAGTCGCGCAACAAATGCAGCGCCGCGGCGAAGTCGAACTTACCGGCAAGCTTCCGTTTCATTGGCTGGGCGTTCCACTCAAGGTCAACAGCCACATCTTGGGCGCGCTGGTTCTCAAAAGCTACTCCAAAAACGCGGGCTTCAGCGAGCACGACCGGGATGTGCTGACCCTCGTCTCGCAGCAGTTGGCCGCCGCCATCGACCGCAAACGCAACGAGCAGGCTCTGCGCCGTTCCGAGGTCCGCTACCGCTCCCTGGTGCAGACCGCCGTCTACGGAATTTATCGCTCCAGCCTCGAAGGCCGCTTTCTCGACGTCAACCCCGCCCTCATCGGAATGCTCGGCTACAACTCCGCTTTAGAAATCCTGGCCCTCGATCCTCAAGAGGACGTCTTTGTCGATCCCGCCGAATACACTCGCCTGGTCGACGAATTCCGCCGCACCGGACGCATGGACGGTTTCGAAGCCCGCTGGAAGCGCAAAGACGGTGGCATCATCACCGTTCGCATCAGCGGCCGCGCCGTCGCCGGCGGCGACGAACCCGCCGACGTGCTCGAGGCCATAGCCGAAGACATCACCGCCCGTCGCCTCCTCGAAGACCAGTTCCGCCAGGCCCAGAAAATGGAAGCCGTAGGCCGCCTCGCCGGCGGCATCGCTCATGACTTCAACAATCTGCTCATGGTCATCAGCGGCTACACCGAAGTTCTGCTCGACCAGCTCATGCTCGGCCATCCTCTGCATGCCAAAGTCGAAGCCATTCAGCAGGCCTCCGATCGTGCGACCACGCTCACTCGCCAGCTCCTCGCTTTCAGCCGTAGACAACTTCTCGAACTCAAAGTCATCGACGTCAACGCCATCGTCACCGACATGGAGCGCCTCCTCCGCCCGCTCATCGGCGAAGATATCGAACTCACCACCAGCCTCGCCCCCTCCGTCGGCTGCACTCGCGCCGATGCCGGCCAGCTCGAGCAGGTCATCATGAATCTCGTCGTCAACGCCAAGGACGCCATGGCCAACGGCGGCAAAATCTGCATTCGCACCGCCAGCGTCACCCTCGACGATTCCTACCGCCCGGAAAACACTTTCATCAAAAACGGCCCCTACGTAATGATCTCCGTCAGCGACAACGGCCAGGGCATGGACCGCGAAACCCAGGCCCGCATCTTCGAGCCTTTCTTCACCACCAAGGAAAAGGGCAAAGGCACCGGCCTCGGACTCTCCACCGTCTACGGCATCATCAAGCAAAGCGGCGGTTACGTTTTCGTCCAGAGCGAACTCGACCGCGGCACCGTCTTCACCATTTACTTTCCCCGCGTCGACGAACCCTCCGAGGCTCACGGCGAGCTTCCCGTTTCTCTAGCCGCCGCCGGCGGAACCGAAACCGTCCTCTTAGTCGAGGATGAAGACTCCGTCCGCCAACTAGTCCGCGAAACCCTCGAATCCCGCGGCTATCGCGTCCTCGAAGCCGCCAACGGACAAGCCGCCCTAACCGTAGCCGCCAACCATCGCGACTCCATCCACCTCGTCATCACCGACGTAGTAATGCCCGGACTCAACGGCCACGAACTAGTCCAGCAACTGCTCCCCGCACGCCCCGCCATCAAAATCCTCTACCTCTCCGGCTACGCCCAGGACGCCTTCACCACCGCGCTCGCCCCCGAAGCCCAAAAAACTTTCCTGCAAAAACCCTTCACCCTGCAAAGCCTGGCCCGTAAAGTCCGCGAAATCCTGGGCCCACCCCCCAACTGAAACTCGCCGTCATCACATCGGCCTTGTCATCCTGAACGAAGCGAAGGACCTGTGCAACTCGCCGGCACGCCCATGCTGCTGTCTCCACCTCCACCTCCGTTCGATTCGTATCAGGACACGGCTTTAGCCGCGCCGCAAAAAGAACGAAATGACTCGCGGCTTCAGCCGCCGGGGCCGCCTTTCCCCCTCCCCATATAAAAACCTCCCGATATGAAAATCTCCACAACCGCAACCCCATGAATCCGCATCCCTCACCCCGACATCAGTACAATAAGAACTCTGGAGGAAAACTAAATGGCTCACGAACTACCACGCCTGCCTTATGACTACGCCGCCCTCGAACCCATCATCGACAAACAGACGATGACCCTGCACCACGACGGCCATCACGGCGCCTACGTAAAAAATCTCAACGCAGCCATCGAAAAGCATCCCGAACTCGCCGGCAAGTCCGCCGAAGATCTAATTCGCGACTACAACGCCATCCCCGAAGACATTCGCGGCGCCGTCCGCAACAACGGCGGCGGCCACGTCAACCACACCATGTTCTGGAAGATCATGAAGCCCAAAGGCGGAGGCGATCCCACCGGCCCCATCGCTCAAGCCATCACCAAAACCTTCGGCAACTTCAAAGATTTCCAAACCAAGTTCAACGACGCCGGCGTAAAACAATTCGGCAGCGGATGGGTCTGGCTCGCCGGCAAAGGCGGCGAAGTCCAAATCATCTCCACCCCGAATCAAGATAACCCAATCACGCAAGGCCTCTATCCCATCTTCGGCAACGACGTCTGGGAGCATGCCTACTACCTGAAATACAACAACCGCCGTCCCGAATATCTGGCCGCCTGGTGGAACGTAATCAACTGGGACGAAGTAAACCAGCGTTACGAAGCCTTCAAGACCGGCAAGCAAGTCCAGGAACCAGCAATGGCGCATCGCTAGAAGAAAATGTAGGTGCGGAAGTTGCTCGTGTGGGTCGGACACTCCTGTCCGACTGACGTTTATCTTGACGTTGACTTCGCGAGCATCAGCAAGACTCATGTGGCGACGGCCGCCTCGGCTGTCCAGCAAGCGAAGCGAGCCCAAAGCGGCAATCAGCAAAAAGGCCCCGCACCAGCGGGGCCTTTTTCTCTGGCACTTCAACCCACTAAGCCGCAGCCGTCTCCACATACCCTCCAGGATCGGCCTCGAACTCTCTCCTGCATTCCTCCGAGCAGAAAAAATATTTCCTGCCCGCAAACTGCGTCTGGAATTCGGACTTCTTCTTCTCATCTACCGTCATTCCACAAACCGGATCCGTAGTCATGACTCCTCCTGCCACAGATTTTGTGTCAAGCATGCTCCCCTAATAGCAAAGCCCCGACCGTTCTCCGCCTCAGCCAAGTAACTGACCCCATTCACTTTTCCCGTCGGGCAATTCTCGTCTACACCAAACCCCCGAAGAAAATTCTTCAAAGCCCATGCACCTTATACCCACCGCGCTCATGTGGCGACGGCCGCCTCGGCGGTCCCGCCGAAGCGAAGCGAGGCGGAACGAACCCCTGACTCCTGACCCCTGCCTTTCTGCATTTCCTGTGCACCCCCTGTGCACAATCAGTCTCGGCCTTCTCCAATCTTTTCTCCTCACGCTCTCCCGCAAACCGAACGCGGCCCTCAACGCGGCTTGCAGCCACTTCACTGGAGAAATTCTTGATCGGGCTGATCCGCGAAAATCCGCGGCAAACATTTCCTCAACTGCACCAAAAATACTGAATTGACCCAGCGCGCTTTCGCTCGTACATTCTGATTCGCCCTCAACAAAAAAATTGAATCGGACCTCGACCGACGACACCAACCGGCCAAGGACGCTACGTTGAAATAGCGGAACTAGATCGGCACTCAACATCACCACTCATAATCGAAAACTGAAAACTGAAAACTGAAAACCAAGAGGCCGGAAGCCGGAAGCCGGAAACCGAGGACTGAACCAAGACGCTCATGAAAGCAACCACTCCATGGATTACTTATCGCACCCGCTTTCTGGTCAAAGCCAAGCAGCTCACCACCAGCCTAACCTTCACCGATCTTCTCGGCCGTCTGCAGTCCGGTCGCAAGGGCGACTACCTCGTCGAATCGAGCGACGGATTCTCAGCATCGCTCCCCGGCAGATCTTCGAGGATATCTATGTGCCTCTGCTGGCCAGCGAGACTCCCGCCCAGAACGAAAGTCCCGAGCAACTCAGAATTCCTCCGCAATACGAAACTCGACGCACAGGACGAAACGCCGAGGCAGCCAGAAACCGGGCGGCAACGCGAGACCCCCACCCTCTCGCTCCCGCTCCACCTGACCCGCAAATCTCCCCAACCCTACCGCGACCGCCGGAGCCCCATCCCCGGCCTTCGCTCCCTCTAAACCACCTTCGCAGCCCCCGAGGGATCTTACTGACCACTGAGCACTGGCCCCTGACCACTGCTCTTGTGGAAAACCAATCCCTCACCCCCGCACCAAGCCCGTCATTGCTGGAGATACAACCCATGGTGTTTCCCTCTTGACAGGCACAATAAGCGGGAGTAACTTTGCAATCCCATAGCAACCTTTTTGAAACCAGTCCCGCGGGAACGGGCCGGGTTTCAAAGAAGAAAGCAGTCAGGCGGCACTTACGAAAGGCGTCAGGCCAGAGGTGACCCGGCGCCTCCGTAAGCATAAGAAAAAAAAGGCTTAAGCACCGAGCTTTTCAATTCAGAGGCCGGAAGCCGAAAGCCGGTTTTGGCAGTGCGGTGGCCGTTCCCCGACCCTCCCCCGGGTGAACGACAAACTCGCTGGAGCAACAATTCGATTGTACCGAAAGGCGGTTTCACCTTTTGGCCGAAGCCCGAAAGCCGAGGCCGGAAGCCCGAAGCCGAGAGCCGGAAGCCGTTTCTAGGAGCCCAAAGTATGGAAGCTATAACTCGCATCGTAGCCGATTCTCTGGCCCGCCACGGACTCGACCGCCCCGTCGACCCGCGCCGCCTCCAGTGGTCGCGCTGGTTCCGCTGCGATTCCCCCCACAGCCTCCTGGTAGTCCCCAGCAAGCCCGGCATCTTCGCCATAGCCGAAGAAGTTGCGGCGCTTGGCGGGACGTGTGAGCCCCGCAGCCGTAATCCTGAGTGGAGCGAAGGATCACACGCGTCCAATTCCGGTCTGGCTGAGGCTCTTTTGGGCGGCGCAGCGCTCCAGCGCTGCGATTCGCTGCCGGGAGTGACTGCGGCTTCAGCCGCTGAGCTACCTCAACGCCGCATGCTCGCCGTCCTCCAGTTCTCCGAAGACGACGACATGGCCTTCACCCTCGACCGCATGTTCACCTGCGTCAATCCCATGCGCGCCCGCTTGGCTTCCGGATGCTGCTTCCTGCGCTTCGTGGTAATCGAAGACGGCAACCAGCGCCGCACCATCTGCGCCGCCCTCAATCAATGGATGCAGTCCTCCGCCGAAAAAGCCACCGGCTTGCCCGCAGACTTCCAGTCGTCGCTGGAATAAAATTGCTCGTGTGCAGCTCGTGTGGCGCGGACGCCCTCGTCCGACGTCTGCCGAAAGCACCTCAAACTCAGCCCAGGCTCCGCAGCCGATTCCGAAGCCGGATACTGCACCCCCGGCCCCATATCTAGCTTCCGGAGCCAACAAGAATCTTCACTGTCCTCACCCCCTACCCTCCGGCTTCTAAAACCGAGAGGGTGGTTGAGGACGAGGCCGTGCCGGGATGTGGCAAAACCCGGAAGCTGATAAGGCCCGTTGAAAGGGCACGAGTTCAAGTATCGGGCGGCACGGAGCGCAGCACCGTGGGGGGACGGCGTCACCCGTGCCGCACAAATGTGGCTTTGAAAGCCGCGCGGCTTCAGCCCCGCCGCAACATGGTACGTTAAAGAATGAACAGGGCTTCAGCCGCCTGAGGTTTAGAAAATGGACATGCTACACGCGACGCTCAGCAGCACCATGGAAGAGCGGCGCTTAAGCGCCGACGTCAGAAGCAGAAATGGTCCGGCGTTTACGCCCCTCGGAAGACCCGCAGCCCCAAAGGGGCGGAGAAAGCTCTTTAAAAACACGTTACACCCCCGAACAAGATTTCGCCCGTTCGGTAAGCGACTCTGATTCCCGCGCCTCTCGCCAGGGCTGCCGAATCGGCCATATTGAATAGAATCTAATAAATATGGAGAGATCAATGCCCGAGCTAAAAACCACGACCACCGAAACCATCCCCGCAGCCCAGAAGAAGACCGCCCCCGGCCTGTCCTTCCGTCGCTTCTTCACCAAGCCCGGCGTCTCCCCCTACGAAGAACTCGAATGGGATCTCCGCCTCGCCCAGATCACCGATGCCCAGGGCAACGTGATCTTCGAGCAAAAAGACGTAGAAGTCCCCAAAGACTGGTCCATGACCGCGACCAACATCGTGGCCAGCAAATATCTCCACGGCAAAGTAGGCACGCCCGAGCGCGAAACCGGAGTCCGCCAACTCGTAACCCGCGTCGCCGAAACCATCCGCAACTGGGGACTCTCCCAAGGCTACTTCAAAACGCCCGAAGACGGAGCCACGTTTCATGATGAGCTGGCCCATATCCTCGTCCGCCAGTACGCCGCCTTCAACTCGCCCGTCTGGTTCAATGTTGGCTGCGACCGCATCGAGCCCAATTCCGACGCCCGCAACTGGCACTGGAATCCCCAGACTCAGCAGGTGGAGTTCGGCGTAACCGGTTACAGCAAGCCGCAATGCTCCGCGTGTTTTATCAACTCGGTAAAAGATTCGCTCGATTCCATCCTCACTCTGGCGAAAACCGAAGGCATGCTCTTCAAGTGGGGCAGCGGCACCGGCACCAATCTCTCCCCGCTGCGCTCCTCCACCGAAGGTCTAAGCGGAGGAGGAACGGCCAGCGGTCCGCTAAGCTTCATGAAAGGTTTCGACGCCTTCGCCGGAGTAATCAAGTCCGGCGGCAAAACCCGCCGCGCCGCCAAGATGGTAATCCTGAACGTAGACCATCCCGACATCGTAGAGTTCATCGAGTGCAAACAGAAAGAAGAAGCCAAAGCCCACGCGCTGGTCTCCGTGGGATACGACGGCTCCCATCCCGATTCCGACGCCTACTCCTCCATCTTCTTCCAGAACGCCAACAACAGCGTCCGCGTAACCGACGACTTCATGTACGCCGTAATCCGCGATACCGATTTCTCCACCAAAGCAATCGGCGACGGCAGCGTCATGAAGACGTATAAAGCGAAAGAATTAATGCGCAAGATTGCCGAGGCCACCTGGCACTGCGGCGATCCCGGCATGCAATACGACACAACGACCAACCGCTGGCACACCTCCAAGAACACGGCAAGAATCAACGCCAGCAATCCGTGCAGCGAATACATGTTCTTAGACGACTCAGCCTGCAACCTGGCCAGCTTGAACTTGCTGAAGTTCGCGCCAAACGGCACGTTTGACGTCGAGGCCTACCGCCACGCAGTAGACGTCCTGATCACAGCGCAGGAAATCCTGGTCGACAACGCCGGCTATCCCACCGAATCCATCATGCGCAACTCCCACGACTACCGCCCGCTAGGCTTGGGCTACGCAAACCTGGGCGCATTACTAATGGCCGCAGGCCTGCCCTACGACTCCGACGCCGGCCGCGACTACGCCGCCTGCGTAACCGCAATCATGTGCGGCGAAGCCTATTTGCAATCGTCAAAGATAGCCGAACAATGCGAGCCCCTGACCCCCGCCACCGACACAGTAGCAACGCGCCTCGGCATAACCGAAGCCAACAACATGCCCGGCGCAGCCTGCCCCGGCTGGTACATAAACCGCGAACCATTCCTAGACGTAATCCGAATGCACCGCGCCAGTGTAAACAACATAAATAAATCCAACGTCCCGAGCACTCTCTACGAAGCAAGCAAAGCAACCTGGGACGAAGCCCTAGCCCAAGGCGAAAAGCACGGCTACAGAAACAGCCAGGTAACAGTCCTAGCCCCAACAGGCACAATAGGCTTCATGATGGACTGTGCGACAACCGGTGTAGAACCTGACTTGGCGTTGGTTAAGTTCAAGAAGCTGGTTGGCGGAGGGATGATTAAGATCGTTAATCAGACGGTGCCGACCGCGTTGTTCAAGCTTGGTTACGATCACGATCAGGCGAATGCGATTGTCAGCTACATCGACGCTACTGGCACTATTGAAGGCGCGCCGCATATTAAGGACGAGCATCTGGCTGTGTTTGATTGTTCGTTCAAGCCAGCCAAGGGGACTCGGTCGATTGCTTACATGGGGCATCTGCGGATGATGGCTGCTGCGCAGCCTTTTATTTCCGGGGCTATATCGAAGACCGTGAATCTTCCCGAGAATGCTTCTGTGGAAGACATCATGGAGGCTTACCTGCAGGCCTGGAAGCTTGGCTTGAAAGCTGTCGCGGTTTATCGCGATGGCTGCAAGAAGTCGCAGCCGCTGTCGGCAGCCGGGACCAAGACGGCGCAAGGTAGCGCGGGCGTCTCGCCGGCTCCGGCTCCGCGCGAGGACGAAAACCTGAACGCGCCTCCGCGTGCGGTGCGGCACAAGTTGCAGGCCGAGCGGGCTTCGATCACGCACAAGTTCAAGGTTGGCGACCATGAGGGTTACATCACCGTCGGGCTCTATCCGGATGGAGAGCCGGGCGAACTGTTCATCACCATGGCCAAGGAAGGATCGACGGTCTCGGGGCTGATGGATAGCTTTGCGCTGGCCACGTCCATTGCGCTACAGCATGGCGTACCGCTGAAGCTGCTGTGCGAAAAGTTTGCGCACACGCGCTTTGAGCCGAGCGGCTGGACCAGCAATCCCGACATCGGCTTTGCCAAGTCGATCATGGACTACATCTTCCGCTGGTTGCAGTTACGCTTCCTCACCGGGCAGCAGCAGTTCTTGTTTGAGAATCTGCGGCGAAGCTGTCGGGCGTCAGCTCTCAGCCTGAGGATGCGGCGTCCGGCATCCGGCGTCCGGAGGCCGGGGGCCGGGAGGCGGGAACCGGCTCGATTCATGCCGCCGACGCGCTGGCCGGCATCATCGACCTGGGTGACGCTCCCAGTTGCAGCTTCTGCGGCAGCATCATGACGCGGAATGGTTCGTGTTATCGATGCGGGAGTTGCGGGAGTACGAGCGGGTGCTCGTAGTTAGTTCTGTTTGCTGATATGCGGTGATGCCTGAGCCTTGGCATCGGAAACAAGGGCCCTACAACCAAGCTTGGGAGACGTACTGTGAGGGGGACACGGCGCGCCGTGTCCCTTTTTGTTCTGGGCCTCTACGGGAGGGACGGGTGAAGTTAGTCAGTTTTCAAGTCAAAAACTATAGGTCGGTGAACGACAGTGGCCCGATTACCGTTAGCAAAGTCACGACGCTGGTGGGACGTAACGAGAGTGGAAAGACGAATCTGCTTTCTGCGCTCCACAGCATTAATCCTCCTGGCGGCGCAAAAGATTTGTCGCCTATCAAGGATTTTCCACGCCACAGGCGGCTTTCGGAATGCAGGGACGAAACTCCTGTGGTCGAGACTCTTTGGGATCTGGATTCGAACGAGCAGGCGAAGCTGGCATCTTTATTTCCGCGTGCGAAGGGTGTTAGCCGCGTCGAGATCGGACGCCGCTATAAAGCAAGTCCGTTCTGGGTAGGATTTAAGAAGCTCAAGGCCGTCGAGTTTGAGGCGAACATCATCGCCGCGCATCTTGACAAAGTGAAATCGTTCGTTGCAACGGCATCCGGAAACCTTGAAGCCACTGCCCAAAGCCAGCTAAAAGGGGCCGCGGCCAAATTCGAGGCGGCGGCCTCGGCCGGCGCGGATCCGCTCGATTGGGGTGCTAAGACAGTGCCGGCAGTCGCCGCGCTTCGGCAAGCTGTGGCCAGCGTTGGTGTCAAGTTCGCCGAGGAGCAGGAGGGAGTATTAGGCGAGCTAAAGACTTTGGCCGAGGGCATCTCGGTGGATGACGCTGCGCATACCGCCGCGCGCAACTGGGCAGTAGGTCTCCTGCCGGTCTTTGTGTACGTCGATGAGTATCCCGAGCTGGACGGCCACCAGAATATCGCCGAGTACCTTCAGCGAAAGGCGGCTAGTCAGCGAAAAACTGCTGACCTGAATTTCGAGAAGTTATGCAAGGTTGCCGACCTTGACCCTCAGCAACTGCAGAACCTGCTGGCCAATAACGACCACGAGACGCGAAACCAGCTTGCTAACCGGGCGGGGGCGGTTGTTACCGGTGAGATCCGGCGATTGTGGAGGGACCGCGCGCTCAAGGTGCGCTTCAACCCTGACGCCCAGCATCTAGATACTTTTGTGTCCGACCCTAACTCGGTTTACGACGTCGAGGTGAATTTTGACGAGCGTAGTAGAGGCTTCAAATGGTTCTTCTCCTTCTACATCGCTTTTGCCGCCGACACGAAGGGCGGTCCCGCCGAGAGCGCCATCCTTCTGCTTGACGAACCGGGACTATATCTCCATGCTACTTCGCAAAGTGACCTGCTAAGACATTTGGCGGCTGACTTTAAGAATCAGGTCCTGTTCACGACGCACTCGCCCTTCATGGTGCCTACCGACAATCTGGACTCCATCCGCACGGTGAATATCGACCAGGACGCGGGGACGACAGTAACTAACGATCCGAGCGGGGACCCGCGCACACTGTTCCCGATCCAGGCCGCGCTCGGATATAACCTGGCGCAAACCCTCTTTGTCGGGTCGAGTAACCTTGTCGTTGAAGGCGTCACGGACTACTGGATCATGTCGTCCGTCTCAGAGTACCTGCGAAGCGTGGGGAAGGCCGCACTGCCGCAGGATTTGACGATCACGCCCGCGGGCGGCGCACAGAAGGTGACCTATATGGTCGCGCTTCTGACCTCCGAGCGGCTGCACGTGATGGTGTTGTTCGACGGCGAGAGACAGGCACGGAATGCGAAGGACGACCTCGTAAAGCAGAAGCTGATACGGGAGGACAACGTCGTGTTCGTGACCGATGGTTTTGATGGGGGCAAGCCATCTGAGGCGGATATTGAGGATCTGCTGGATCCGAGCACTTATGTCGCTCTCGTGGAAGAGAGCTACAAAAACGAGCTGCAAGGGGTGAGTCTGGCGTTGAACCCTAACATCCCGAGGATCGTGAAGCGGTATGAGGAGGCATTTAAGGCTGCAGGGCTGGAATTCCACAAGACGCGCCCGGCTCGTCTGCTGTTGAGTAGGATGGCCACCGACGCAGTGAAAGTTATGACACCGGATACAACGGAGCGTTTCGGGCGGCTGTATCGAAAGATTGCGGCACAGCTCAAAAGGCACCTAGCCGCAGGTTCGGGGCCTTTTCGCTGATTCTGGCTGATTTGGGGGCATACCCGGCTCGTTCCTTTGTTGCAGGAGGTGAGTGATGGCAAATTTTCTCTATGTTGACAACTCCAATGTTTGGATCGAGGGTATGCACGTCGCTGCGGCAGTCCGTGGGTTGGCGCCGGATGTGTGGAGCGCCGTGACAAATAAGATTTGTGTTTCACTTGGAAGATGGATTTCGGGAAGCTGCATGAATTTGCTGGAGGTGACGAAATAGGTCGAGCCGTGCTTTATGGCTCCAGACCGCCGGCAAACGACAGCCTGTGGTCCATCGCGAAGAAAAGAGGTTTCGAGGTGGTAGTGCATGACCGGAACGTCGCGAATCGCAAGAAGAAGATTGATACGACGATAACCCGGGATATTGTCAAAGACTCGTACGAGCGAATGAAGCCGGGCGTTGATGAGGTCACACTCGTTGCTGGGGACGGGGACTATATGCCCGTCCTTGAGGACCTGATGGCCCGGGGCTTCAAGTTCGACGTGGCGTTTTGGGATCACGCGAACCACGAGATCAAGACGGCTTGCTCCAAGTTTATCTCGTTGAATCAATGGCTTGATCACCTAGCCTTGGCAAAATAACAAACCACAGCGCCTGAAGGCGTGATGATTCTGCCGCCGACATGGCACGACTGAAGTCGTGCCCTTCCCGGTCGTGGCGCTGCCAAATTCCTAGAGGGATGGGGTCGTGGAATCCCATGTCTCGCAAAAGACACGAGACATGGGGCACCTGTGATCTTTCAATAGGTTGTCCATTCGACCGGAACCAGAGAAGCTGATTGTAGCGAGCAATCACCTCTGAGGAGAGATCGAATGGACATTCACAAGAATGCCCGACTTAGCCTGCGCCGTCGAGAGGATTTAGTTGAGTATGTAGCCCGGGGAGTGACGCTGAAGTTGGCCGCGGCCAACTTCAGCGTCACTCCCAAAACCGTCGCCAAGTGGGTGCACCGTTTTCGCCGGGAGGGGCCGCTCGGTCTGTGGGATCGTTCTTCCCGCCCCCGGCGCAGCCCGCGCCGGACTTCCTTCGCGCTGACCGAAGAAGTGATCGCCCTGCGCCGTCAACTGCATCCCGCTTATCGCGTCGCCCAGGCCACCCAGCTCAGTGCCGCCACCGTCAGCCGCATCCTGCAGCGCGCTCATCTCAACCGCTGGCGTCATCTCCATCCTGCGCCGCCGGTGGTGCGTTATGAACACGCCGCTCCCGGAGACCTGCTCCATCTTGATATCAAAGCCATGACCCGCTATCAGAGCGTCTCCATCCGCGGCGACGGCCGCCGTCGCGGTCGCCCTCAGTTCGCCGGCTGGCAGGCCCTACACATTGCCATCGACGATCACTCCCGCCTCGCCTTCTCCCGCCTGCTGCCCAACCAGACCGTTGACTCCGCCCTGGCCTTCTTACGTGCCGCCCTCGCCTTCTATGCCGAGCACGGCATTTCCATTCGCCGCCTGCTCACCGACAACGGATCTTGCTATCGCTCCCATCGCTTTCGCGCCGCCTGCGAAGAACTCGGCATCCGCCATCGCTTCACCCGCCCTTACACTCCCCGCACCAACGGCAAAGCCGAACGTTTCATTCAAACCGCTCTGCGCGAGTGGGCCTATGTCCGCCACTACACCAACTCCGAAGAACGGGATCAGCAACTTCCCCCTTGGCTCCACTACTACAACTTTGCCCGCCCGCATGGTAGCCTCGGATACGCTCCACCCATCAGCCGCTCTCCCACGAACGGTACAACCTCTTGAGGGATCACAGGCACCCCCTGGTTCGTGGTGGCTCAGTGGACAAAAATAAATGACCTCCTGATTTTCTCTCAGGGCTCGCTGTGGTAAGGTGCATCAGTGGTCTCCCGGGGTGAATTATGACGGATCGTTTGCAAAAACTTCTTGATCAGGCGAAGAAGGCTGTTCCCAGCGCACAGGAAAAAGAAGAACAACGGCGGAGCTTCGCTTACGGGAACACGAAGATTGAGAATCCTCGTATCACGCGGGAGATGGTTGACCGGGAAGCGGATGCGCTAGGAGCTCCGAAGAATGAGCGAGGAAAGGGATCGGCATAGCAAAGCGCTCGATGTTGAGCTGATCGCCGATCCCACTGCAAGGGCCGAAGCCGAGGCCAAGAATGGCATAAGGCAGTTCGATGCGGTCGTCGAACTGATCGATTATTTTCTGTCGCCAGACAGGAACGTTAAACTGCGACCGTCGCACCTGCTGCACCTGCACCGCATTGCGCTGGATGCATCAGCTCGTACGCGGGGAATTACCGCCCCGCGGGGATTGAGATTCATGGCAGCCGTCACCAGCCGGTCGGCGCACATCTGGTGCCCGGCGAGATCGAGGAGATGTGCGACTACGTCAATGGGAACTGGAACGAAAGCTCGCCGTTACACTTGGGCGCTTACGCACTTTGGAAGCTCAATTGGATACACCCGTTCACGGATGGAAATGGGCGGACGGCACGGGCTTTATCTTACCTGCTGCTCTGCGCCCGGCTCGGATATCGGCTTCCCGGAAAGAACACAATCCCGGAGCAGATTGCGGCGGACAAGACTCCCTACTACAAGGCGCTGGAAGCTGCCGACACGGAATGGGCGGGGAAGAAGATTGATTTGTCCGTGCTCGAAAAGCTGCTTGCGGACCTGCTTGCCAATCAGTTGGTTTCTGTCCACGATGAGGCTACAGGCGGAGAAGCGGCGTAGCTTGGGTACCGTCCCCTTCGGGACTTCCGTTCCATTTCTTTGAGGGCTGCGGCGCGACTGAAGTCGCGCCCTTCCCGGTCGTGGCGCTCCCGAATCCTTAGAGGGAGTGGGGCGTGGAATCCCACCCTTCGGCTCCGCTCAGGGCAGGCTCCTTCGCAAAGTGCGCGAAGGATGGGCAGCCTCGGTCGTGGTGGCGCCGGCTGACAGCAGGTTCCCTTCGGCAAGCTCAGGGCAGGCTCTCACCGGGCTTTCAGCCCGATTCGGAATGACAGACTCTTTTTGGCTCTAGCGGCGCGACTGAAGTCGTGCCTTGATACGAATCTCAACGCGCTTCGGGGGCTGAAGCCCTGGTATTTTCTGGTGATCCTTGACGAAGGCCTAAAGGCCTTGCTCGACCCTCTTGCCTTTTCTTCCGCCCCCTTCGGGGCTGATTATTTCTAGCTCCTTTTTACCCAGGGCTTGCGCCCCTTCGGCTTCGCTCAGGGCAGGCTCTGGGCTGCATTCTTTCGCCGCTTCGCGGCTGGGTTCCATTTTCTTTGAGCTTGCGGCGCGACTGAAGTCGTGCCCTTCCCGAGCCCTCCCGCGAACCTCAGAGTTTTCCACAGGGAGTTTGTGTGACATCCGACCGTGACTTGGGCTTTAAGGGTTGAAACACTGGAGGAGTGGCGGGAAGGTGGTCGGTGGACTGTGTTGTGGTAGCGGAGATCCTTCTGCGACGAAAACATGTCGCCTCAGGATGACAAACTTTATTTTGTGGAGACGGATGGGAGGATTGGGATTATGAGGCGGAAGGCTAATCGGATGGCGGGTGGGTTGTTGAAGGGGTGCAAGGAGCGGGGGGAGTGGGCGGAACTTTATTTCATGATGATGGTGGTGGGGCTGGGGATGAAGGTGTTGCGGCTGTTTGGGCAGACTGGCAGGTACGACGTGGGAGTGGAGAATGCGGGGCGGCTGTTGCGGGTGCAGGTTAAGTCCACGATCTACACGCGGCGTAATGGTGGTTACAGCTTGAATGTGATGGGGCCGCAGCGGAAGAAGTATGAGCCGGGGACGGTGGATTTTTTTGCGATTCTGCTGATCCCGATTGATGAGTGGTACATCATCCCGTATGAGGTGATGGGGAGGACGAATTGCTCGATCCACTTTACGCCGGAGAGCGTGCGGCAGAAGTATGGGGCTTACCGGGAGGCCTGGCATTTGTTGCGGGAGACTGGGTTGACGATTCAGGCTTGTGCGGATCCGGAGTGGCCGGAGGTAGGGGAGGGGACAGCGGATTCCTCTGCGCTGCGCGCTTCGGAATGACAAAATCTTATTAGGGGTTAGGAAACTTATGGTTGGGAAGCTTGGGGCGGTGAGAATTATGGAGGCGCGGGTCGGAATCGAACCGACGCATAAAGGTTTTGCAGACCTCTCCCTTACCACTTGGGTACCGCGCCCCTAGGCACTAAGTTAGCGTTTCGTCGGAGAAAAGTCCAACTGCTGGGTGCGCGGAAAAAGTCTACGCGACGGCGCGGGCGAATCACGGGCAGGTGAGTTGGGCGGCGCCGAAGGGCTGGAGTTGATATCCCTGGTCTGGGCCCGGTGTCGGGCCCTTCTGGCCGGCGAGGACGGTTACGGTTCCCGTGAAGCCCTGGTCGCATTGGGCTAATCCGGCGCTGACGTAGGCATGCTGGGCTATATTGCCATCGCAAAAACCGTTGCTGGAGCCGATGCACCAGGTTGTGGTGGCGGTGACGTCGACGCTGGTGGGCATGGAGTTGTAAATGGCTGTGGCGGTGAACTGAGCCTGGGAACTGGCGGCAGCAGCGGGACTCACACTGATGGACTGGAGCGTATGACTGTTGCCTCCGCAGGCTAGCAGAGTGATTGATGTTGCGAGGAGAACAGCGAGTAGAGAAGCGAGCCGGGGTCTCATGGAGCCTCCTGAGCAGGCCGGAAGGGAATATGGAGCGGGAGACGGGATTTGAACCCGCGACTTCGACCTTGGCAAGGTCGCACTCTACCACTGAGTTACTCCCGCTCAGCGAGTTTGATTATAAATGAGGGGTTGGGACGGGGCAACGGTTGGGCGCTAGAGTGCGGCCACCAGGGCTAAAGCCGCGTCATTCGGATGCTTAACGCGGCGCTGAAGCGCCGCTCTTCCACGTTACCGCCAACACTCTCTAGTGCACCGACCATTGCGGATCTTCCTCGGGCTTCACGATGCGGCCATCGCGCATGTGGATGATGCGGTCTCCATATTTGGCGGCTTCTGGATTGTGGGTAATCATCAGGACCGTTTGTCCTAACTCCTGATTGGAGTGGCGCAACATCTGCAGAACGATGTTGGAGTTTTCGGTGTCGAGATTGCCGGTGGGCTCGTCGGCTAAAACTATCGCGGGCTGGTTGACGAGGGCGCGAGCCAGGGCTACGCGCTGCTGTTCGCCGCCGGAAAGTTCGGAGGGGCGATGGTTGAGGCGCTTGGCGAGTCCTAGTAAATCGCAGATGCGGAGGAAGAAGGCGGGATCGCGGCCGTTGTTGCCGGAGATTTCCTGCGCGATGGCGATGTTGGAACGGGCGTCTAGTGTGGGCAGCAGGTTGAACTTTTGAAATACGAATCCGATCTTGCGCTTGCGCATGTTGGTGCGCTCGGCGTCGGAGAGCGTGGCGAAATCGTCGCCATCGAGAATTACTTTGCCGGAGTCGGCGCGGGTGAGTCCGCCTAACAGGTAGAAGAGCGTGGATTTGCCGCTGCCGGAGGGGCCGACCACGGTGACGAACTCTCCTTTTTGTATGCTGAAGGAGATGCCGCGGAGCGCGGGGACGTCGATTTTTCCCACGCGATAGGTCTTGTGCAGATCAATGGCTTCGATGAATGCGGCCATGCCTTAGTTGAGTTTACACGATGGAAAGGACTGTCAACCGCCGAGTACGCAGAGAGCGCGAGAAATGCGAAACAGAAATTCCAAGAATTTTCTCGGCGATCTTGGCGTGCCCGGCGGTGAAATGCTCTCAGGCTGCGCCCTGGCGGTGGGAGAGTTGATGGGAGCGCTCGTGCGTTCGCTTGGGGCCGCGCTTGCGAATCAGGAGCAGACGGATTCGTTCCAGCAGATCGGCGGGGGCGTACATTCCGCGGGCGAGGAATACGTCGGCTTGCGATTCGTGATCGTAAACGCGTGCCTTGCTGGAAATCAAGATGGCCGGAGTATGGGGCGAGAGATGCTTGATGGCGGCGATCAACTGCGGGCCGTCGAGTCCGGGCATGGTCATGTCGGTGACGACTAGATCGACGCCGCCCTGCTTGAAGCGTTCGAGGGCTTCTTCGCCGTGGGAGTAACTGGCCACGCGGTAGCCGCGGGTTTCGAGCATGATTTTGCGATAGGAAAGAGATTGTTCGTTGTCGTCAACACAAAGGATGGTGCGCTTGGGTTTCATCCACCGCCTGAAATCCGCCGGTCGCCGGCTGGCCAGTTGCCGGGAACTCGAACGGAATTTTTCTCTGTTCGCGAAGAATAGAAGAGCGAATGCATCCTATCGGTAAGCGGTCACGCTGTAAAGTAGCGTCGAAGCAAATGGTAAGTTCCGGCCATTGACTTTTTCCGGCTTGGCGAAAGGGCGCGATTCTGCGGAACTTGGGGATAGCACGTTAGAGGTAGATTTCGCCGCGCATGATTTCAACCGAGTTGCCGCCGACGCGCACGTTAACTACGCGGTTATCGCGGCTCTTGCTATCGAAAGACGCGCGCACGAAAATCCGGCTGGGCCGCTTCATCTCGACGCCCTGTTCGATGAGCACGCGCTCGTCGGTTTAGCGACGCCGTGTTTGACCATCCAGGCGGCGGTGCAGCCCGCGGCGGAGCCTGTGGCTGGGTCCTCGCCGTTGTAGAAGAGCATGCGGGCGTGCAGGCGGGCCTCCCGATCTACGGTTTCCCGCGCGACGAAATAAAAAAACTTGCCAGCGGTTTTCGCGAGATACGCGGCGGCGCGGTTGAGATCGATCCGCAGATTTTGTATGACCGCCAACGATTTCAGCGGAGTCACGGTGAATGGGACTCCGGTCGAAACGGTTTCGATGGGCAGAGAATCGTCGAAGTCTTCGGGGCGCAGACCGGTTGCTTTCGCTACTGCTTCGCGTTCGTGTTGCATTACGAATGTGGGATCGAGCTGTGTCATCTCGCCGAAGGGAGGTTGTCCGTTTGAGTCTTCGAAATGGACCGGGACTTTGCCGACATTCAGCTCAAGCACAACTTCTTTCTTACCGGTTTGGCCGCGCAGAGCGAATGCCGTACCCAGCGTGGGATGGCCGGCGAATGGCAACTCTTCCTGCACGGTGAAGATTCGGACGCGAATGCCCTGGCCGCGTTCGGTGGCGGGGTCGCGGGGCAGGATGAATGTGGTCTCGGAGAGATTCATTTCCTTCGCGATCGACTGCATCTCGGAGTCGGTTAAGCCGCGAGCGTCGAGAACTACCGCCAGAGAGTTGCCCTCGAGCGGGCGCGAAGAGAAGACGTCCCATTGCGTCATGGAGAGACGTCGTTGTGGTTGGTTCATTGGGTATCTCCGAGACCTGCCTTAAACGAATTAAGGATGCGGGCCTGGGCTTGGTCGATGCAGGAAAGTTGGAGGGCCAGATCGCTGATAGCTTCCGACAAAATTTTGACCACGGGGGTCACGGGGTTACACGGGGTAGTGCGCTGTACGGCGGTTGACAGCGGTGGTGGCGGATTCTATTCTAATTTGGTGTTTTGTCCCTTCAACCCGCGCGCGGCTCGTTGTTGTATGTGTTCGGCGCTGTGTGGGTAGGGAGCTAGAGCGAATTTCTTCCGACCCACCCGGCGAATGGGTGGGTTTCGTTTTCAAGCGTTCGTTCTTTCGAATGGAGATCTATTGCTTGAACGCCTTCACCACTGCGAGCGAATTTAATTTGACGAAATTGAGTAAATTAAGGAGAAAAATATGAGTACGGCAATTGCTGACGAGGTCACCGGTAGAATCCCCCGCATCAACGATACTGCGCCTGATTTCACGGCGGAAACCACGCAGGGCACGATCAATTTTCATGAATGGATCGGCGATGGCTGGGCAATTTTGTTCTCCCATCCCAAAGATTTCACGCCAGTGTGCACTACTGAACTTGGCTATATGGCGGGCTTGCAGCCGGAATTCGCCAAGCGCAACACGAAGATTATCGGCTTGAGCGTGGACCCGGTGACGAGCCACGGGAAGTGGGCCGCGGATATTGAAGAGACGCAGGGGCACAAGGTGAACTACCCGATGATCGGCGACCCGGAACTTAAGATTGCCAAGCTGTATGGCATGCTGCCGGCCGAGAGCGGGCACACCTCCGAGGGACGCACGGCGGCGGACAATGCGACCGTGCGCACGGTATTCGTGGTCGGGCCGGACAAGAAGATCAAACTGCAGCTTGCTTATCCCATGAGCACAGGGCGCAACTTCGACGAAGTGTTGCGCGTGCTCGATTCGATGCAGCTTACGGCAAAGCACAAAGTTGCGACGCCGGTGAACTGGAAGCAGGGTGATGAAGTGATCATCCTGCCGTCGGTGTCGAACGAGGAGGCGCAACAGAAATATCCCGGAGGGTGGAAGTCGCCGAGGCCGTATTTGCGGATCGTGCCCCAGCCGAAGTAGCGGCGAGCGTCTATCCTACAGGAGAGTTTTCTTAATGCGAATGTTTGCCGCGGTGGTCTTGGGAATGATTCTGGGCGCTGCCGCCATTGCGCTCGGAGTCTACGGTTATTTCGCGACGGGCCGGGCTCCCGTGGCAACCTCAGAGCCGCCGATGCCGTTTGAGAAGAAGCTGGCACATAAGGCTCTGAATGCGAGAATCGAGCGCGAGATGCCTAAAACGGTTCCGCTTCAACCGGACGAGCCGAACCTCGCGGCCGGCGCCACGCTCTACCGCGATCATTGTGCGGTCTGCCACGGACTGCCCGGACAGAAGGAAACGCCGATCGCCAGGGGTATGTATCCGCATCCACCGAAGCTGCTGGAAGGAAAAGGCGTCACCGACGACGAGCCGGGAGAGAGTTACTGGAAAGTGGCAAACGGGATTCGACTGACTGGCATGCCGGGCTTCCGCTCGGCATTGTCGGAAACGCAAATGTGGCAGATCAGCCTGTTAGTGGCCAACGCCGACAAGCTTCCGAAGCCGGTACACGACAGTCTGACTTTGCCCCTGACCGCTGACGATGCCGTGAAGGCTGCGTCGGCGAAGTAAGCAAGGAGTTCTGGCAAGCCGAGAGTGATCTGGTCCGATCTTCTTGGAAGCGCATGCGGTCCGGTGATCGTCCCGGTCTTCAAAACCGGCGGGCGGCAGGTTTTCCTGTTGCCGGTGGGTTCGACCCCCACTCGCTTCCGCCAAGATATTTAGACTGCCCGGAAGTACCGATCACGCGGGGATGCCTTTGCTGCAGGGCTTTTCAGGCGCGGCTTCGGAGTGGAAATGCCTGTGGAAATCTTTCTTCTACAACTAAATTTGGGGGATTTCATCCAAACCTGCGGGTGTATGATGATTTCCCTATAGCAGACGAGGGTCCGGGTGCGCGGTGCGGTGTCGCAATCGGGATTTAAGCAGCCAGGAGGATCATTTTGGCCATAAATAAGTCATCGGGCGACGAGTTGCGTCCTGCGTCGATCGAGAAGAAACCTTACGAGAAGCCGGGCTTTCGCTACGAGCAAGTCTTTGTGACCTCGGCGCTGACGTGCGGCAAAGTCAGCCCAACGCAAATGAGCTGCCAGCAAAATCTCTCAGCTTCATGAGTTTGACCGAGGGTGCGATGCCGGATGGAAGCGCAGTGAGGTGCGAAATGGCGGCGGACGTTCTGCGCTTGTTCGGCACGCTTCGTTTTGCCGCGACGGGCTGGAGCATGCTGCCTTCGGTCTGGCCCGGGGAAACGCTGGTGGTCGAGCGAGTCGAGCCCGATCAAGTGGGCATCGGCGACATGGTTCTCGTCGGGCGTGACGGCAGGCTCTGTGCTCATCGCGTCATTGCGATTGCAGGTGACGCTCAGAATCCGCGGTGGATTACCCAAGGGGATGCGTTGCCTATACCGGATTGTCCCGTGACTGGTAGTGAATTGCTGGGCCGGGTCGCTTGCGTGATCCGGGCGGGGAAGTACGTTGTAGTGCCCACTGAGTTGAGTGTGCCCGCGAGAGTGATCGCAAAGATTGTCCGGCGCTCCTTTTTCGCGGCACGCGCCCTCGTCTATTTGCATCGAATGGTTCGAATCTCGCCGACATCGGGTCCAAGGAAATCGGTACTTCCATGCCAGGGCTAGCCGCACAAGTCGAGAGCTATAGCGTGGTGATTGCGATTGGCGGCGTCGCCCTCAGGGTGAACACGGCCGATGCCGCCTTTCTCGCGATGCTGGAAGAGCGCTATGCCGGATTTGTGAGTGCGGAATCTTGCGCTGAGTTCGATTTCGATGTGGACCTTGTGCCGCCTGCGTTTGCCAATCCGGAGGCGGACGTGAGCGTTACACACCGCTCGGGCCGGTGGTTCATGGCACGGGGCGACTTCCGCGCGGAGTGGGATCCTGGGGCGCGGCACGGTCGGATTCGACAGTCCGCGAATCCGTATTCGATCGACGCCGTGTTGCGGATCACGCATACACTCGTGCTCGCCAAGCAGGGCGGGTTTCTTTTGCACTCGGCCAGCGCGATTCGCAACGGGAAAGCGTTTCTGTTTGCGGGCGTCTCGGGAGCGGGGAAGACGACGATCTCGCGGCTCGCCCCGGCTGACGCTACTCTTCTCACCGATGAGATCTCATACGTCCGTAAGTTGGACGATGGCTACGTTGCGTTCGGCACGCCTTTCACCGGTGAATTGGCGAAGCTGGGTGAGAATACGTCGGCGCCCGTGGCCGCGCTCTATCTGTTGGCGCAGGGCACTGAGAATCGCATTGATCCGGTGATTGCGGCCGATGCGGGACGCGAATTTTCTTTGCCGAGGATCGGGAAATGGTTCATTGGGCATTTCAGGCTGCGTGCGACTTCGTCCATCGCGTGCCGGTTTACACGCTTACTTTTATGCCGGATGCGCGGGTTTGGGAGATGATCGGATGAAGATGAATAAGAAAATGTATGTTGCGCACAGTCCACGAATCGCCGCTCGAATGCTGGGCGAAGAGATGCTTGTGATGTCGGGTCAGGGATCGACGCTGTTCACACTGAACCCGTCGGCGACGATTCTCTGGCAGGCGGCTGATGGAGCAACGCCGCTCGATGAGATTGTCGAGAGCCGCATCTGCTCCGAATTCGAAGTGCAGCCCGAGGAAGCCATGCGAGACGCCGAGGCGCTGGCCGAGGATTTGGCGAAGCACGGCATACTGGTGATCTCAGAGGAACCGATCCCAAAGCCGGTCACGTCTGTGCAGGAGCCACAACGACGATGAGCGCCTTAATGCAGGAAATGAGCGAACGGGCGCTGCGGCTGGGCGTGCCTCTCAGCGTGCAACTTGATCTCACTTACCGTTGCAATGAGAAGTGCATTCACTGCTACCTTGATCACGACGATCACGGCGAGATGACCACGGTTGAGATCAAGCACCTGCTCAAGGAGATGGCCGAGGCTGGTGTTTTCATCCTCACCCTAAGCGGTGGGGAAATCTTCTTGCGCAGGGACTTTTTTGAAATTCTGGAGTATGCGCGCGCTCTCACCTTCTGCATCAAGCTCAAGACCAATGCGGTGCTGATCCGCGAGGCGCAGGCGGCGCGCATCCGCGAGCTGGGCGTGGAATCGATTCAGATCAGCATTTATTCGCACAAGCCCGAGGTGCATGACGCGATCACCAAAGTTCCAGGGTCGCTGCGGCGGTCGATTAATGCGATCCGCTTTCTTAGGGCGCAGGGCTTGAAAGTGGTTATCGGGAACGTGCTGATGACTCAGAACATGCAGGATTATCACGGCGTCCGGGCGCTGGCGGATGAAATCGATGCCAGATACACGCTGGACCCGACGATCACGCCGATGATGGATGGCGACCGCTCAACCTTGGACTTGAATGCGGGCGAGTCTGCACTGCGCGCACTGTTCCGGGACGAGGCTTTTGTGGGCAACGCCGATGAGTTCTGCGCGCTGCCTTCCCCGCCCGATGAAGAGAGCATGGGATCTTTGCCGTGCAGCGCGGGGCACACGGCTTGCTACGTTTCTCCTTACGGCGAGTTTTATCCTTGCGTGCAGTTTCCTTTGTCTTGCGGGAACGTGCGGCAGCAGCGTTTCATTGACATCTGGCGCGACTCCGAGCAATTGAAGGAAGTGCGATCGATCCGGCTGCGCGATCTTTCGAGTTGCTCGCAGTGTACGCATGGCTCGACCTGCACTCGCTGCCCGGGGCTGGCGTTTATGGAAGGGAATATGCGCGGGCCTTCCACCGCGGATTGCGAGAAATCGTTTGCGCGGACCGGCATTCCTTCGGCGAATTTGCTGGCGAAGAAGGAGAAGGGCTCAGCGCCGCGGCTGGTGCAGATTCAACTTGTGCCAGCGATTACGGGCAGCAGACTATCCGCTATGGGTGTTCCCGCAAGTGCTGTAGGTTTATAGCTAACCCGCACTCTACCCACCTTCCTGCCGTATACTCTTCGACCTATGGCCAATATCCTTTATGGAGTCAACGGCGAGGGCGCCGGGCACTCCACTCGCGCGAAGGAAGTTCTCACTCATCTGCGGGATCAGGGCCACACGCTGCACGTCGCTTC
>CAVYVQ010000055.1:0-33806 GCA_963771895.1 uncultured Acidobacteriaceae bacterium
ACGCGCTATATGTACGTCAACAGCGTCAAGTTCTGGGCAGCAAATTAGTTCGTAAGAGAAAGGGCTGTCTAGGCTGAAGCCCGCTGATTCTCAGCGGGCTTTTTGACGCAGGCCAGTTAGGCCTGCTTCACTCCTGTTTCAATCCAAGATTAAATCCAAACTCATAGTCCGTCCGTACTGGAGGTGCGGGCCAAGAAACCCAATTCTGAAAGGATTAAGGATAACGACAATGAACAGGAAATTTGCAGTCGTGTTGGCAATCGTTGCCATCGCCGTAACTTCCGCGGTAGCCGGGATGAAGAACCCGATCGTGGGTGGGCAGGAGATGTATCTCACCAAGAACATCATAGAGAACGCGGGCGGACTCGGGGCGTGAAGGCCGCCGGATTGGTCGAGACGCTGGAAGGTCCGGCAGTTCACCGTATTCGCATCCACGAATGAAGCATTCGCGAAGCTCCCCGCCGGCACCGTGGACACGCTTTTAAGCCAGAGAACAAAACGACGCTGACCTAAGGTGCTCACCTATCACGTGGTTTCGGGAGGGTGGAGCGCTGCTGACTTGAAGAAGCAGATCAAGGCGGGGAACGGGACGGCGGAATTCACGACCGTGGAGGTGGCAAGCTGTGGGCGTGACTGCACGACGGGACGCACATTATGCTGAAAGACGAGAAGGGTGGAACGGCACTGTTGACTATTCCGAACGTGTTTCAATCGAATGGCGTGATCCACGTGATCGACAGCATAGTCATGCCCAACTGATTTATTCGAGCCAAGACCAAATGCAAAGGCCGCCTTCGCGGGCGGCCTTCTGTAGTTGCTCTTGCATTACTTACGCTCCGGCGCTAGCCGCTCTTGCCACCGGTGTGGCGCGCAGAACCTCCGCCGCATGACCGAAGTACAACCGGTAGGAGCGGTGGATTCCATACATGACAGGAAAGACCACCAGCGTTGCCTGCCAGCCTAAATGATGGCTTACCAGATTCGTCATTGAGGTCATCCCCGCGCTTACAACATAGTAGGGAAACGACAGTTGAACGATGCTGAGCCAGACCCGGCGCATGGCCGCGCCCTCGGCCAATTTGATGATGCCTGCGACCGGAGCCGTCTGTCCCAGGAAGAAAGCGCCGGTTGCCGAAGCCAGCATCAGCGGCTCCGAGGCCCACGCTGCCCTGCCCAGCCAGCCTGCATTCCAGATCAGGTTGGCCACGCTGGTGGCGAATGCCATCATGCTGACGTTGAACAGCATCTGCTCCGGTTTGAACTTGTTGCCAGTTTCGGCCAGCACTGCACGACCGTGGATATGCATGCGATCAAGATAGCTTCCAGCGCGCTGAGATTCACCACTGCCATCAGCAGGAAGGGCAGGTTGACTGACATATTGCCGTCAATGCCCGGCAGTTTGATCCTCATGCGCGAGGCCGCCGCCGCCAGTGCGAGTACAGCCAGGGCATAAGAAGCGTGCAGCGTGTGGCTGGCCAAACCGGCGTACAGAGTGCTGGCAATCGCCGCCAGGACCATCAATCCGATGAATGTTTGAGTTAGCCGTGTATTACGTTTCATGATCTTCTCCTCTCTTTGGTTTTATTGCTCACGGCTACTGTTCATCGTCTCCAGCATCGGAGAACGCGGCGTCGGCATTCGATGCCGTCGCTCCCCAAACCACGCTCGTGGCTTGCGTGCCCGTGCCCGTGCTCGAGCCCCAGACCACGCTGAAAGCGCCCAGCAAACTGCTATTCCAGGGCAATGAGGTGCCCCAAACCCGGAACTCCCGGTTACGTTTGTGCCCCAAACCACTGACGTACCCCACACTACGGAAGTTCCCCAAACTACCGAGCCTGCGGCGACGCTGCCGTTTCCGTAGACTAGGGAAACGGTTCCCGGAGATCCGAGGGGTGCGGGTGTTCCGGGGGGCCCAGAGGGCTGGTTGTAGACTACCGACGGGGACAACGCTGCGCCTACCGTGGCGGGAGCGAGGTCTGTGTTCGAAATCGCACTTTGCATATCGAGCAAGCCCGAACCGACCGAGAACAGATCGTAGAAGTCGGTGAAGGTTTGCAGAAGATGCGGAACATAGGCATTGGTCGAAACCGGAAGTGCTTTGTACGTAGACTTCATCAGGCGCGCTTTCACCTGGTCCGGAGTCAGCGCGCTGTTCTGCTGCAAGAGCAATGCGACGGCTCCGGCCACAACTGGAGTTGCCATACTGGTACCGCTCAGCGTCATATAGTCGTTGTTGCCATCGCTGCCCGTGACCAGTTCCTGATGATAAGTTGCTTCCAAAGTAGAGCCAGGCGCCGCCAACGAGACAATGTCGTTACCGGGAGCCATAAGGTCGGGCTTTACCACGTGATCGTAAGTGGTGGGGCCCTTGGAGCTGTAACTCGCCTTGGTCTCGGCTGCGGGCGAAGAGGATCCATTGCTTTTCATTGCGCCCACAGTGAGCACGAAAGGATCGTTGCCGGGTGCAGTGATGGTGCCAAATCCGTTGCTGCCGTTCACGCTCAGGCGTCCGTAGTTACCCGCGGCAACTACCACCACAATTCCGGCTTTCCAAGCTGATTCCACCGCCTGGCAGAGGGGGTCTTTGGTGTAGCTGACGAAAACGCCGCGCCCGAGCGAGAGGTTGATCACGCGAATGTTGTAAGTGCTCTTTAGAGTAATGGCTTCCTGGATGGCCGCGATCACGGTGCTGTCGGTGCCAGCACCGTTGAGATCCAGAGCGCGCAAGTCGACGAGATTCACGCCCGGCGCCACTCCGCTGTAGTTCCCGCCCGAGAGATAACCATTGCCGCCGATGATTCCGGCGACGTGAGTACCGTGACCGTACAGGTCGTACTGTGCCCCGCTCGAGTTCGATGTTGCCGTGCCCGTGAAATCCTGGCGATAGACCACGCGCGAATGAGACTCGGTGGAATCCAGAAGATCCTTATGACTGTCGTTGATGCCGCTGTCAATCACTGCCACGCCAATGCCTGCTCCGTTGTAGCCGGCGGTCCAAGCTGCTGGGACGCCCGTGGCTACATCGCTGATGTCATCCAGTCCCTTCATGGGATGGTCGACACTTACGGAAAGAACCTCGGGGTCGGCTTCCAAAGCGGGCAGGGCTTTTACCGGAATCGTCAGGGCGATACCCTTGACCAGGTGCAGCCTGTGGTTCAGGCGCGCGCCCAGGACTTGCATTCTTCCCTCTTGCGCCGCTTGCGGAACCTGCTTGTACTGCACGATTACCTCGACGGTCTCGTTCGCCCCCACGCCTTGATGGGCTCGCGCAAGTGTGGGCGCGAGGTCCGGGGCGAATTTGCCGACCGGCCTCCCGTCACCTCCCCAAGTTTGGGCGAAGGCAGTCTCCGCAATGACGAGGAGCAACAGCATGCTCAAGCGCTTTCCCCAAGCGGCGCTGTGGCGCTGGCCTCGATTCGGGCTCTTTGGTTTCAGTCTTTGAGACATAATCTCACCCTTCTTTGGCACAAAGATTGTGCTAAGACTCGGCTTAGCTTGTGCACGGCCAACACCAATTGCCAGCCCTTAAGTGATTGCAATCATTGAAGATCACGGTTGTGGCGACACGGATTTTGGGCCAGTCTGTCCTCTAACGCGGGGCGTGGGACAGATTGTCCCGTAGCGCGCGCCGGCGGCGCTTACTTCGGTTTCGCCGGTATTGGTTACCGTCGAATGATCGAAGACAGAAGAGGGACGGCATCGATCCGCTGGACGGCGCCGCGGAGAGTCTTGCTCAGAACCTGGATAACTGAAAGGTTTATCGAGCTGCTGCCGTTTTTGTTTGCAGTTGCGCGCTTGCGGGCAGCAATCGTGGGAGCGCCGCCATCAACTTCTGCGTGTATTCGTGCTGTGGGTTCGCGAAGATCTGTTCCGTCGGGCCACACTCGACGATCTCGCCGTGGTGAAGAATCGCGATGCGGTCGCAAATCCCCGCCACCGAAGCGAGATCGTGCGAAATATAGAGAATTGCCATCCCGGTGGAGCGGTTCAGGTCCCGAAACAGCGCCAGAATTTCGGATTGCGTAATCACGTCGAGAGCGCTGGTCGCTTCGTCGGCGATGAGCAGCGCGGGACGATGCATGACTGCCATGGCAATCAGCACCCGCTGCGCCTGCCCGACGCTCATCTGCGAAGGATACTTGCATAAGAATTCATCGTCAGCCAGCAGGGAAACGCTCTGTAAAGAACTTCGGATTGCGTTCGCGCAATCTGTGGTCGTGCCCGAAGCATGCGCCCGCCAGGCTTCCTTGAGCTGGGTTCGAATCTTGAGCGCCGGATTCAGAGAAGAAAGTGGACTTTGCAACACCAGAGCGACTGAACGCCCGCGCAGCGCGCGCAGATCGCGTTCCGAGAGTTGCAGAAGATCGGTGTCCTGAAATCTGATTGTGCCTTCGGCTGGCGAGCGCTTCCTGTCGAGAAGCCCGAGAATCGCCATGGCCAGCGTGCTCTTGCCTGAGCCGCTCTGTCCAACCAGGCCCAGCACTTCGCCGCGCTGGATCTCCAACTGCACGTCACGCAGAACCGGCGGCTTACCCGCATACCGCACGGAAAAACGCGCCCACAGCAAAGTCTGGTTTTGCGGAGCCGACGACATGCTGGCCTTGACCTTTATTTCGCAACCACGGTGAGCCGCTCCGCATTCCAGAATGTTTGCGGCGACAGAATCACCGGAGCGGCGCCGTGCACCGCGGTTGAAACCGCGGAGAGAGCATTTTTGTTAATCAGGAAGATAAATGGTTCCTGCTCGACCACGACTTCCTGCACGCGGTCGAACGCTACTTTCCGCTTTCTTGGATCGCTCGACGACGCTTGCGCTCGCATGAGACCGTCAATCTCCGCTTCCCATGCGGTTTCTGGAGCCTTTTGCTGCGGATTCCACTGGTGATTCTCCGCAGAACTCAGCCACACATTCATTTCGCCATTTGGATCCAGATCCACATTGGTCAGGCCTAGGAGGATCGCCTCATAGTCGAACGACTGTGTCATGCGCTCGATCAGGGAAGGGAAATCGAGCATAACCACATTGACGTGGATGCCGATCTTTTGCAGGTCATCCTGGATCAGCACCGCCATGCGTTCCCGGTATTTGTTGCCGGAGTTTGTGATAATGGAAAACACAACCTCGTTGCCGTCTTTGTCCTTGAGCGTTCCATTTTCCATGCGAAAACCGTCGTCCTGCAGCGCCTTCAAGGCTGCGTTGGAGCTGTAGGTCTGGGGCTTCAGCTTGCTGTTGAACCATAACTTATTCGCCGGCGAAAACGGTCCCACGGCCGGTTGCGCATGCCCGTGGAAGACCACGCGGCTTAGGTCGTCGCGGTTAATCGCCTCCGAAATCGCTCGCCGGAAACTGACCGAGCGGAACCAGTTCTTTTTGTAGGCTGGAATTGGCGACTTCGCGACCTGGTTGAACCAGAGTTGTTCGCTATCGAGTGACGCACCCGCATCGTGCACCAGTTGCGGCGAAGTTGCAGCCAGCTTGTCGAAGTATTCACTGTCGAGAGAGTTGATCAGGTCCAACTCTCCGCGCTTGAAGCGCAGCAACTCCACATCACGGTTGGGCTGGATATCCAGCCGTATCGAATCCAGATACGGAAGTTTGCGTCCCTGTTCGTCCGTCTTCCAATAGTTGGGATTGCGCTTCAACAGAACCGATGCCCCGGGCTTGTAGTCGGCGACCATGAATGGTCCCAGCGCCGCCATTTCTTTTTTCGGCGAGTGCTCGGAAAGAATTGCGACCTGATCGAAGAGGCGATCGAGCCCCGCTACTTGCGCAGGAAACGTGATCGCAATTTGAGTTGGGGAAATCATTTTGGTTTCCACATTCCCCGCGGCTGAACGGAAAGCGTCGCCCGTGGCCGAATGCAGCGCCGGGTCCATCAATTGCTGGACGGTGTAAGCCACGTCCCCGGCGGAAAAAGGTGTGCCATCGGAGAAGGAAACGCCGCTACGCAAACGGAATGAAATCTGCCGTCCGTCTTTGGAAACCTTCCAGGAAAACGCCAAGCCAGGCTCCAACTCCTGAGTCTGGCGATTCACCCGCACCAGGACTCCTCCCGTCAAATAACGGATTACAGCGGAGGAGTCGTCTTCTACTTTGAGTGGATCGAAAGTCTTCGGCTCGGCACGCAGGCAAAACCTAAGTTCGCCGCCGCCTTGAGCCATCGCGTGGCCCAGCAGAAACCCCACGCACAAAATCGCCACTGCGATTGCCTTCCCGCACGGATTTGCCATCTTTCCCAATTTATTCCTGAAGCGTTTCATGCAGCCATCTCCTCCTGCCTGGAAAGCAAAAACTGAAACGACGTCACTACCACGACCAGCAAAGCTAGCGGCACGAACTTCCACGGTTCTTCGCCGATGGAAACCAGTCCTTCAAGCTCTTTCAGCAAACTTCCCCACGAGGGCATGGGCTCGGCCACCCCCAGCCCGAGAATGCCCAGGTTGGCCTCACTCAAGATGAAGACCGGAATCGAAATCCAAAACTGCGCGTAGAGCACGGGCTTCAAGTTCGGAACCACGTGCACCCAGAACAGCCTTTGTCCGGGAAGTCCCGCGGCTCGCGCCTGCCGCACGAAATCCGACCCACGCAAAGATCCTGCGGTCGCGCATAAGACTCTTGCCGCGGTCGTCCAACCCAGAAGCCCCAGCAGCATGAAAGTCACCAGCACTGACACCAATGGAGACACATTCAGCGGCATCAACGCCCGCGCCGTGATCAGCAGGAACAACCAGGGCAGCGACAAAAACACATCGGTCACCGCCATCGCCATTCGAGCCCAGACGCCGCCCAAATATCCCGCCAGTCCTCCGATCAACGCCGCCATTAGTGTTGAGAGCAATGCCGCGGCCGGAGCCAGCAACAAAGAAATACGGGTTCCATAGAGCACGCGGGCAAAACGGTCGCGCCCCATTTCGTCCGTTCCCAGCCAGTGCGCCCGCGATGGTGGCGCATCCGTTGCCTTGCGGTATTGCTTCGCATATCCCGCAGGCGCCAGCCAGTTCGCTGCCATCGACGCGCCCAGGACGAGCACTAAGACCACGCACGCCAGTTTTCGTCCGAGGCTCATGCTTCTTGTCCCCGGACCACATGACCGATTACATCTGCCCCCGAATTGGCCAGCAAGGTTACGAGCGTCACCAGAACCGTGATGTTCACCAGCAGCGGCAGATCACGCGCCAGAGCCGCCTGCCACGCCAGTTGTCCGATTCCGGCCAGGCCGCACAAAGCTTCGACCGGAATCGCCGCTCCTACCGCCATGCTTACCGACACTCCGGCGACTGCCAGCAACTGCGGAGTCACCACGGGCACCACATGCCAGAAGAGGACGCGAGCTTCGCCTAACCCTTTTGCTCTCGCGGTGATGATGTGAGGCCGGGAATAAGCCTTCACCAGCAGATTGCGCGTATACCGAAAAGTGCGCGGGAACACGATCAGCGCGATGGCCAATGACCCGGGCACATTCCACAGCACCGAAAGCAACGCTAACACAGCGGCGGGAAGGCAGAGCAACGTTCCGCTCACAATCGTGGTCAACGTGTCGTAAATAGAAAGCCGAAGCCATGCCGCACTCAGCCCCAGCGTTAAAGTCGGCAGCCACGCGAGTGCAAGGCCGATTGTCAGCAAGCTCAGTGTGAGCGGCGCCCGATCGCGGAGCAGCGTGCGCACGGGTTGTCCCAGCGCGAGCGAAGTTCCCAGGTCGCCGTTCGCCGCTCGCTTCATGTAAGAAAAATAAAAGCGGAAGACGTTGTGGTCTTGACGCCGGGCCTCGCGCAGCGCCTGGACGCTCTGCGCGTTCAAGTGCGGATCCAGCTCTCGCTCATCCGCATCGAAGCCCGGCGCAAGCCGCATTAAGGTGGCGCAAAGCAATCCTCCCAAAAGAACCGTCGCCAGCAGGGCCAGCGCGTGCCCGGTAACTTTCCAGCGGAAGTTTCGCATTTATTCTCCCGAAGCGCCCTGCGCCAGGCTGTTCTGGCCGGCAGCAGCTTGTGCATAGTGAGTCTGCTTCACGGAGTACATGCGGCGGTCCGCTTCGGCGAGCAATGCTTCCACGTCATATCCGTCTTCCGGACAGAAGGCCGTGCCCACGCTCAACGAAATCAGGTCCCGCCCGCAGATGTGCTGTCCCGCTTCCATGGCTGCCTGGTTCAAGCGAAGCGTCTTTTCCTGAGCAGCTTCGAGGCTGAGTCCGAGCGCCGTGACCACAAACTCGTCGCCACCCATACGCGCCACGTAGTCGTAGCCGCGGCATGCGTCGCGCAATCGCGTGCCGAACTCGCGCAGCAGCTTGTCTCCTTCAAGATGTCCGAACGAATCGTTAATTTTCTTGAGCCCGTCGATGTCGCAGACCATCACTGCCAGCGAAGTCTTCATGCGCCGGCACCGTGCCACTTCCTGCGCTAGGTGCACAAACAGCGAGCGCGCATTGGGCAGGCCGGTGAGGAAGTCCGTAGTTGCCGAACTCTCCGCCTGCTGATACTTCAGGGCGTTCTCCACTGAAAGCGCCACCTTGGAAGCGACGGCCAGCAGAATCCGCAGGTGGTCCGGCGTAAACGCGTCCACGGTCGAGTGATACATGGCCAGCACGCCCACCACACCGTTCAATCCTTGCAGCGGCACCGCGAGTGCCGAAGACAGAACTGCGTGTTTCTCCGGGTCGGATAGATAGCCCGCTTCTACCTGAGGATTGCCGTTGATGATGGGTTTGCAGTTCTCCGCCACCCATCCGCACAAGCCTTCGCCCATGCGGATTTTCAACGAGGACAGCACGCGAAAGTTTTCGCCGCTCACCAGTTCCGGCAGCAACCATCCATTGCGGTTCACGTATACTGCGATGGAGTCGTAGGGAATCAGTTTGCGCAGCCGCATCGACAGCACCGAAAGGGTCTCGCTCAGGCTCAGCGAATTGCCCAGATCCTGGCTCAACTCGAACATGGCTTGCGCCTCCTGCCGGGCCGATGCGATCGACGTCAGGAAGTCGGACTCGTTTTGCGAGTTGTCGGCTGACGTTTCGAATCCGGTGGCCGGAGCAAGCCCGCGTTCCACGCGCAGTCCCTTCGAGAAGCCGGAGGGAACGAAGCCATCTTCGTTCGTTTGCGCGATACGCTCCAGATCTGCAAGGCGGCGCTCGAGAACCGCCACGATCTTCGGATCGAACCACTTCCCCGCTTTTTCCTTCACGGTATTCAAGGCGCGATCCAGCGGAATGGCCGAACGATATTGCCTGTCGGAGGCCAGGGCATCCAGACAATCCACAACCGACAGAATCCTCGCCCCGATGGGAATCTCTTCGCCAACGAGACCCGCAGGATATCCCGACCCGTCCCAGCGCTCGTGATGCGAGCGCACGATGGGCGCCACGGCATACGGGAAGGCCACGCGATCCAGAATCTCCGCGCCCACCAGCGGATGCACCTTCATCTTTTCGAACTCTTCTGGAGTGAGTCTGCCCGGCTTGTTGATGATGTGCTCAGGCACGGCAAGCTTGCCAATGTCATGCAGCAGTGCCGCTGCTCGCAGGGCCTCGATCTCGTCCGACGAAAGCCCAATCTCTTTCGCGATTTCCACCGCGTAAGTCCGAACCCGCTGAAGATGCGTATGTGTGGTGTGGTCTTTGGCCTCGATGGCCAGAGCGAGCGCCTCGATGGTTCGCATATTCAGCGACGCAATCTGCTCCACATGCCGCTTCTCAACTTCTACCCGTTCTTTCTCAGCCTCCAGCCGTCCCAGATAAAGGCGATAGGAGCGGTATACCCAATAAATCACCGGCAGGACCAGCAGCGATGTCTGCCAGCCGGCGCGCTGGTTGATGATGCCTACCAGCCCCACCACGGCCGCTCCCACCAGGTAGTACGGGAATGACCAGAAGTAGCACTCCGACCAAACCTTGCGGCTCGATTTGTTTTCTGTGAGGGCAATGACGATGGAAATCGGCAGCGTATTCGCCAGGAAAAAAACCAGCGCTGCGACCATCAGCAGGATGGGTTTATTGCTGCCCATTCTCCCATCCAGCCAGTGATAGCTGACGTAGCAGAAGGCGCAGGCGTTCGCCATCATCCCGAAAACATTGAAGAGAACTTTCACCGGATCCACCCGGTTCCGGGCATGCCACACGCTCTGAACCAGACGTGGCCATACAGCCAATGACGAGCGTCTCCGGCAGGCTCAGCTCCATCACGCCCAGAAGAATGAACAGGAAATTCACCGACATCGTGCCGTCGATACCCGGGAGTTGCACCTTCAAACTCGAGGCCAGAACGGACACAACGAGATAGCAGACAAATCGAGCCAGGTCCGCCGATTGCCAGTGCCAGAGGGCGGAGCACAGTACTACCATCCCAAGCGAAACCGTGATCCCGACAAACAGTTTTGTCCCAGTCGACATTGAGTCAGTACTTCGTGTTGCAGGGGGAGTCGGCAGACCTCGCCCGTAGCGCGAAAGGTAGTTCCCGCGCACACGTCGGATGTGCCGGTTCAGTGAAATCCTATTGTTGTTACAGAGTTCTAAATAGCTTACTGAGGTAACCCGGCCGCGGGTAACGGCCGCGTCGCCATTTGGTGATTGACTTGACAGACTTGTGTTACTCCACGCCTTTCCATCAGTGACCAATTACCTTCGTCACGATCCGACGCTGCGATACTTCCTGCGATGCCTGTTCTCTATGTCAAGATCAATTCCAAACCTTCGGAATGCCACCGGTAGATCTCAATTCGCGGCCTCAAGCGCCAGCGGGCGCCGGCCAAGGCGCCGGACGATCGGTTCCTGAAACATCGGGTACGGCTGCTCTCGATGGCGGCCCCGTCGGAGGAATCGCCGTCTTGTCCGTCGACCTTGAAGGCAACGTCACCGGCTGTAACGGAGCTGCCCTGAAGATCTTTGGAGGCACTCCAGCGGAAATCCTGGGCCGGACACTGGCGGCATTCGTCTCTGGTGACGCCGGCGCCGGGCAGCATCAACTGCAGAAGACCATGCTGGCCGCTGTGTTGCGGGACGGGCAGTACCAATCTTCACTCCGGTGCAAGAACAAAGCTCAGAAAGATTTTGCGGCAGGGTTGTCCGTCACCTTGCTTCGGGACAGTGGTTCCGTGCCGGCAGGGATGGTCGCCATGATTTCTGTGACCGAGGAGAAATCGAAGCAGGAGATCGTCCCCAGCAAGGCACGAGGGGCGTCGGACGAAGAAGCGGAAGGAGAACAAGATGAAGCAGCGCACACAGTCTCGCGCCAGCTTGACGGCGTAAATCTCATACTCGCCAGTCCTCTGATGCATCGATTCATGCGCATGGTGGAGCGCGTTGCCCGCCACACCGAGAGCGTGCTGGTCACCGGTGAAACCGGAACTGGCAAAGAGCTGATCGCCCGCACGATTCACCAATCCTCGCACCGGCGCACCCGGCCCTGGGTCGACATCAATTGTGCAGCGCTTCCCGAGAATTTAGTCGAGAGTGAGTTGTTCGGCTACGAAAAGGGCGCGTTCACTGGCGCCGATTCGTCCAAGGCCGGCCTGTTCGAACTCGCGGACAAGGGAACACTTTTTCTGGATGAAATCGGCGAACTGCAACCGCAGACTCAAGTGAAGCTCTTGCGCGTGCTGGACGGATATCCTTTTTACCGCCTGGGCGGTCATCGAAAAATCCAGGTCGACGTCCGTATCGTCGCCGCCACCAATCAGGATCTCGACGCCGCCGTGGCCGCGGGACGCCTCCGCCAGGATCTCTTCCATCGGCTCGGCCAGTTTCAACTTCGGGTGCCCCCGCTGCGGGAGCGCCCGGAGGACATAGTCGCTTTGGCTGAACACTTCTTGAAACTTAAGAATCCGGGTAGCTCTTTCTCACCCGATTCGGTTTCCGCGCTGCTCTCGCACTCCTGGCCCGGCAACGTTCGCGAGCTGCGCAATCTCATCGCCCGAGTTGCTGTGGAATCAAAAGGTCCCGAGATCCAAAAATCGCAGATTACAGGTGCGATGTCCGGTAACCCGGTCGCCCAACGGCAGTCATGCCTCCATGCCAGTCGGCAACCTCGACAGCATGGAAGAGCAGATGATCATCCGCGCCCTCGAACGCAGCGGCGGTCATCGCAGCCAGGCTGCGGAGCAACTCGGCATCTCACGCCGCACCCTGAGCCGGAAGCTGAAGGAATACAACATCAACGTCAATACCGGAGACGCCGCGAACGCCCTGGGATTGATCAGCCTTGAGCAGCAGAAATTCTTCCGCGCCCGCATCCAGCTTGCCGTCGTGTTGAAGAACCAGCAAGGTGAGGAAGTGGGTGTCCAGGGCGTGAACCTGAGCACCGGCGGCTTGGGAGTCGACGGCTTAAAAGAGCCGATGAAGTTTACAGGCCTGCTCGACGTAAGTTTCCCGCTCCCTGACAGCGAAGCCATTTTTCGCGCCAAGGCGCGCATCGTGTGGTTCGGAGGCGAAGGCCGCGTCGGTCTCCGCTTCGCCGTCATCGACCCAGCACTCTTCGAGCAATTGCAACACTGGACCAACAATAAAATGAAGGACGAAGGCTGGGAATTGCCCACCGGGCCCCAATAGGGACACGAACAATCCATCGTCAGAGACGTAGCTTGCTATGTCTTTCTTGCCACATCCGCCTCTATCCGAAACGAGTAGAATAAACCCGTCTTGGAGGCCCGCTATGCTACGCACATTCGCTTTTCTTCTGCTTGCCTGCGCATGTTTCGCCCAACAAACTCCTGCCCCGGCCGCGCCTGATCTCGTGAAACAGGGCGAGAAGCTCAACAGTGAGGGCAAGCAGAACGAAGCCCTCGCTCTATATGGCCAGGCGCTCGAGATGTCCCCGAACCTGTATGAAGCTCACCTCGCTTCCGGCATAGCGCTAGATTTGAAAGCGAACTACGTTGAAGCTCGCCAGCACTTCGTCAAGGCGATCGAACTCGCTCCGGCCGACTCCAAACAGCAAGCTCTGCGCGCCATGGCCATGTCTTACGCGTTTGCCGGAAACGCCGCCGAGGCGGCGAAATTCGAACAACAGGTTTTCGAGGCGCGCATTTCCGCTCACGATTACATAGGAGCCGCCGAGATCGCCAACGAACTCGCCCGGATATATCTTGAATCAGGCAATATGATCGACGCCTACAAGTGGTACAAGTCGGGATACGAAACCGCCCAGCGCAAGCCCGATCTCACCGATGCCGATAAGAATCTGTGGCTCTTCCGCTGGGAGCACGCCCAGGCCCGCATTGCCGCCCGCCGCGGCAAAGCCGACGAAGCTCAACAACATATAGCCGCCGCGAAGGCCGCGCTCGACAAAGCCAACAATCCCGATCAGGCCCGCTTTTTTCCTTACCTCACTGGTTACGTCGCCTTCTACGCTGGAGACTATAAGACCTCCATCGCTGACTTACAAAAAGCCGACCAGCGCGATCCCTTGATTCTGGCTCTGATAGCAGAGTGCTACGAGAAGTCGGGTGACCGCTCTCAGGCTATGGACTACTATCGGAAAGTCCTCGCCTCCAACGCCCACAACCCCACCAACGCCTTCGCGCGGCCACTGGCGAAGAGGAAATTAGCAGGAACTGAATAACAGGCGGTTAGCGTCAGCCTCGGAAGCCGCAGTTGACGCTTCCTGGGTCTGTAGCCCGGAAGTGCGTCGACATTTGCCGGCGCTCTCTGGGAAGCAGATCAAACGATTGGAAACTATTAGTTCACGCGCAGAAGCATGTACGTGCCGCTGTCAAGCTTCACGTTGTTTTTCTCTGAACTTACCACCGAACCCTGGTTCGCCGGCGCGGCGCTCGTCAGCTTCAGGTCTGGGATCCCGACCACGCCCTCGGTTTGCGCTGTAATCGGCGGACGCGCGTTCGTCCTTGTCTCCGTATCGCGCGGCATGTTGCTGCCCACACTCGGAGCCGAAGGCGTGGGTGAAGGCGTGGATCCTCCCATCCCGCCGGCTCGTGAGGGACTGGGATTGGCGCCCGTTCCGGCGCTCGGAACTCCTTCGGTGCCTCCACCGGCACTGTTCTGGCTATTCTGCGGGCCAATGATTGCCTGGATGGACATCGGCATTTGCATCTCGCTGCCGTCCTTCATGACTGCGCGGTCAAACGCGATTCCAATTGCGGACTCTTTTTGCTCCTTGCTATGCGGCTGCGCTTCGGTCACGCGTCCCACCACCTTGGTGTCTTTGGGCACCATCACTTCGCCACTGTTTGTTTTCATGTCTTGAGTGACTTTGGCAATCACCTCGTCGCCGGTCTTCGCTTTTTTCGCGTCGATGCTCTTGCTCAAGGATACTGGGATAACGCTGCCAGCAGCGAATCGCTTCGGCGGCACGGGAGTGGAGGATTGCGGGGCCGTTGGCTGCGCTGAAGTCTGCGCCGGAGTCGAGGCCTGAGGCTCTGAGGACGGGGAAGCCGATGGTGGCGCCGCACGATCCTGCGCGGCCGCGGTGCCCAGCATCAGGCCACACGAAAAGATGCTGATCAGAAGGGTTTTCATTTTAGGACCTCCTCACGTACTTGATGCATTTTGGATTGAAAGGGTAGGCTAGGATCTCGCCAACCTCAACGTCGCCGTTGGCATCAGAAGCATATGCCGTTTCTTCCTTTACGCCGCTTGTGGATTCTGGCGCTCGCTTTGCCGCTGGCGGGTAACATCGCCTGCTCAAGCAAGGACAACCCCGATGAAATCCGCAGGCAAACCGCCGAGGCGACTGAGACCATGCGGCGCGACACCAAGGCCGTGGTCGAAGGCGTCAAAGAGGGCATGGGCCGCTCCGATAAGGCGATCAACATCAACAAAGCGTCTCGCGAAGAGTTGCTCACGCTCCCCGGCATCACGGAACAGGAGGCAGACCGCATCATTGCCGACCGCCCGTTCGACAACGCGCACGACCTGGTCAGGCGGCGGGTGCTGTCGGAGGCGAAGTACAACAAAATCCGCGATCGTGTCATCGCAGGCCGCTAAAGCCGTCTTTCTGTGACTTCCATTGCGATCCTGCGATATCATCAAGGGGATGTCTCCCTTGCAACAGCACCATCCGTTTCAAACCGACGACGCGCGGCTGGAACCGATTCACGCCAAGGTCCTGGCCCGCGAGAGGCTGGATGCGGACGACGCTCTCGCTCTCTACCGCAGCGGAGATATTCTCGCCGTGGGCTGGATGGCCAACCACGTCCGCGAGCGCATGCATGGCGACAAGACGTATTTCAACGTCAATCGCCACATCAATCCCACGAACGTCTGCGTAGCGGCGTGCCGGCTCTGCGCCTTCGGCCGCAAGAAGGACGCGCCCGGCGCCTATACCATGGCGCTCGATGAAGCTTTTGAAACCGCCGCCTCTGGATACAGTGAGGCCGTCACCGAATTTCACATCGTCGGCGGCTTGCATCCCGACCTGCCATTCCAATATTTCCTCGATCTCTGCTCCGGCCTGAAGCGAGCGCTTTCCGCAAGTGCATCTCAAGGCCTTCACCATGGTCGAGGTCGCCTATCTTTCGAAGCGCGCCAAGCTTTCCATTCGCGAGACGCTCGAACAGCTCAAAGCCTCGGGTGTTGATTCGCTTCCCGGTGGAGGCGCCGAAATTTTTGCCGATCGCGTGCGCCATATCATCTGCGACCACAAGATCGATGGCGATCAGTGGCTGGACACCGCGAAGCTCGCCCACCAGATCGGACTGAAGTCCAACGCGACCATGCTCTACGGCCACGTTGAAAATGACGAGGACCGCGTCGACCACCTGCTTAAGCTGCGCGCGCTGCAAGACGAAACCGGCGGTTTCCAAACCTTCATCCCGCTGGCCTTCCATCCCGATAACACGCCATTGCAGCATTTGCCGAAAACCACCGGCATGCTCGACATCAAGCAGATCGCGGTTAGCCGCCTCGTGCTCGATAACTTCCCGCACATCAAGTCTTACTGGCAGATGATGACGGCCAAGATCGCGCAGATCTCGCTGCGCTTCGGCGCCGACGACATGGACGGTACGGTGATCGAAGAAAAGATCTACCACGACGCGGGCGCAACCACGCCGCAAGGCATGCGCCGCGAAGAGTTGGAGCGCCTCATCCGCGCCGCCGGCCGGGAACCCATCGAGCGGGACACGTTGTACCACCCAGTCACGCGGACGGAGACTTCGGTCACGGTTGCGGTGTAGGAAACTTCCACGAGATTCCGCACATCAAAAAGGCCGGAGCAGGGAAGTTAGCCCTATTTCTCCGGCCACAAGAAACCAAAACCGCCCTTACAGCTTCTCGTAGAACTCGCAAGCCGAACAGGAAATATAAATCCCGCCCGGAACGCCGCGCTCGCGGTCTTTCATGCGCTTGACAATGCGCGTTGACTTACCGCATTTGGGACAATCCGTGCTCTTGCTCGTATCCATGACCTTCTTACGGTCCGCTGTTTTTGCGATCTTCGCCCCTACTGCCATAATTCTTTTCTCCTGGTCTCTTTAATGTATGCGCCGCTGCGCTTCACTACGTTCGCGGATCGCTTTGGACTGGGTGTTTCAGAAAGGCTCTTAATCCGGAACCAGCATCCACCTGGGGAAACTGAGGCCGCATCCTGATTCTGTTCCGCTCGTCATCAATTTTACAGTAAGGTTGTGCCGGCTGTCTCGGCATCGAGCCAGCTAGAATCGAACGAACAGCGGCTGCGGTGGAGACAAAAGCTCTCCAGTCGCGGCGCATCGAAAGCAGTCAGACCTGCGACGCCGTCACTTGAAAGCGTCCGCACCCGCCTTGGCGCATTGAGCGTCCTGCGCACTGGTGGCGCCGGACACTCCGATCCCACCGACGATTTTGCCATCCAACAGAAGTGGGAAGCCCCGTTCAACCGGGGTCACTCCTTGCAAACGGAGGATGCGCAAACCCTCGCCCCCGGCCGCAAGGGCGTCTTGAAACGCTTTCGTGGGCCGCTTGAACAGCGCCGCCGTGCGGGCCTTGTCGATGGAGATGTTGGCGCTGCCCAGTTGTGTGTTCTCCATCTTCTCGTAGTAAACCAGATTGCCCGATGGATCGACCACAGCGACGGCAACCGTCCAGTTGTTCTTTCTTGCTTCCGCCAGGGATAGAGCAGCCGCTTTCTTGGCGTCTTCCACTGAAATACTCGGGCCATAAGGATTGGGCATCTGTGCGAGCGCGCCGGCTGCAAGGCAAGGCGCAAGCACGAGTCCGAGAACCATGTTGACAATGTGTCTTGCGGGCATGAATCTTCTCCTAATTGCGGGGATTGATCGAAGCGGGTCAGGCCCGTGGCACGAGTGCTGAAGGCTCTGCGGCCGCATCGTGTTTCCTTTCCGTAGCGCCTGATTTTACGGTAAGGTTGTGCCGGTTGTCTCGGACGCCGTATCGCTGGAATAAGGACTGCATGCCGCGAGTTCTCGGCCCACTATTGAAGACGCTGCTGTTCACGATCGTCGTCCCGGGAACTGTTCTGGTGGCCGTGCCCTACTTCCTGCTCGGCGCATTCCCCGCTCCCGGCCGCGGCCCGCTGGCCTGGTTCGGCCTGCTTGTTCTGGCTACAGGAGCCCTCATCTATCTCCGCTGTGCGTGGGAGTTTGCGGTCCGCGGGCTGGGCACGCCCGCACCCATCGCTCCCACGAAATTCCTCGTCGTCAGCGGCCTGCACCGCTACGTGCGCAATCCGATGTACATTGGCGTGTGGCTCGTGATCCTCGGAGAAGCTGCGCTGTTTCACTCTGCCATACTCGTGGTATATGCTGCTTTCTTCTGCATACCGGTGCATCTCTTCGTGATTTTCTACGAAGAACCCACGCTCCGCCGCCAGTTCGGAGAATCGTACGAGGAATACCGCCGCGCCGTCCCGCGCTGGATTCCGCGATTCAGGTGAGACTTGATTTTACAAATCTTTGACGAATACGTGACATCAGCCGACGGTCGCCTGGCTATCGTTGCGAGGCCGCCCCGGTCGGCAGCGAAATAGTCTTGGAGATGGTAATTCGAAGGAGAAAATGATGCACAAGCGAAAGAATTACGCGATCATCTCGCTTCCGGCAGCAGGCGGCACCGGCGAAATCCCGGCTCGCCGTGGAACCGGCTCGCTGTTTTCCGCGGCCACGTGGGCGTTGATGTGTTTGGTTTCGCTACTTTTGTGTGGAGCATCGGCATTCGCGCAGTCGAATGAAAAAGACCTCCAGTCCAATCCCGCAACTGGACCGGGCAAGGTTATCGTTCACAGCAAGTTTGGCGGGCAAATCTATGGCTTCGATATCGACCAGAACGGCACCGAAGGCGTGTTGAGCGAGGCGCTGCTGCAGCACAATGGCACCGTGCTGGCGGCGGTCGAAACCTTTAACCAAAGTTCCGGAAAAATCCTGAAAGTCGTATCCGAGACGCAAACTCAGGATGATTTCCTCACGCTCGGCGTCGTCGGAACCAGCGTTGGACTGGTTGAGCACGAGCACGTCTCCGGAATTGTCGTCAGCCGTACTTTCAGCACCTTGAATCCTCTCAGTTCCAACAAGATTACCGGCTCATGGACTCCGCCCATCGGAACCCAACACATGATTATGCCTACCGGCGTGAGCCGCAGCCAGGGCGTGCCGAATGTCGCTGTGTTTGCTTATGACAACAGCGGAAACTTTATTCCCTGGGTGTTCTCCTCTAACGTCGCCGCGAACACATTTGGGCCCATACTCGACATCACCGACTCTCTCAACTTTGGGAGCGTGCCCCCGCCGTTCGCCTACGACAGCACGACCAACCAGGCGATTTTAGGAGGAGGAGATGGCTGCTTCGGCTGCCTCCCCGTCATCGGCTTGGTTGACCTCATGGCGGGCGCCTTCAGCGAGTTCACGGGGGTTGGATTCGGTTTCATCAACGGTCTCGCCGTCGATTCCGCCGACGGCATCTTCTGCACCACGACAGAAGACGACGCTGGCGTGGAATTCTATAACCTAGCAGCCCAGGAAGGTTTCGAAGTGACGTTGCCGGGTTCGGGATCGCAGCAGATTTTCAGCGGCGCCGATGTCGAGTACGATCCCATCCATAAACTGTTCCTCGTCGCCCAGCCGGTTTCGAGTTCGTCTTCAAGCGGCAGCACAATCTACGTCTACAACATCGGCGGCGAACTGCAGGAGACTCTTAACGGATTCAGCTTCTCTAACACTTTCAACGTAGTTCCAATGCATATCGCGCTGCACCCAAAACTCCGCTCCGGCTACGTGGATGGTCCCAACGCCGGCGTGACCGAGATTCAGTCTTTCACCTATTAGGCATTGCGCCGGCCGAAGACTGGCGCAATCACCGAACCTGCCGCTCGACCGCGTGGTGCGGAATGAGTCAGCACACGACTCCACCATGAAAATTCTTGCACACCGCCGGGGACTTTCGTCTCCTTAGGCAGCCCCATTTGGCTCATGCTACGCTCCGACTACGACTCCTCCCCGCGGTTTCGCGCGTTGTACGGCCAACAGAAAAATAGAAAAGCAGAAAATACTTCTATGACCATGAAGCCGAAAATCTTTGCAGTGCTCTCCGTCCTTGTATTCTTGCCATGCTTCATCCAGGCCCAAACCGTAATGACTTTTGAAGGCATCGACGCCTCGCAAGTGCCCGCGCCCGGCCAGGAGATCGACGCCAACGGCGCCGTCGGCACTAAGCAGTACATGGAGTGGGTCAACAGTTATTACCAGGCCTACATCCGCGGCTTTCCGATGACACCGTAGCCTTCACCAGCTTTGCGCTGTTCATGGGAGCTGCCATGAGCATCACGGCCTTTCCGGTGCTGGCGCGAATCCTGGCCGAGCGCAGAATGCTGAGCAGCCGCCTGGGAACGGTTGCGATCGCTTGTGCCGCCGTCGATGATGTCACCGGCTGGTGCATTCTCGCCTACATTGTGGTGCTGATTCGTGCCTCCCATTCCGAAACTTCCATCTGGATGACGCTGGGCGGAATCGTGCTTTTCGGTCTGGTGATGGTTTTTGGCGTGCAGCGCCTGCTGCAGGGCGTCTTCTTAAATGCGTATCAGAAATGGGGCCATCTCAGCGAAAAGCGGATGGCTTTCATGCTGCTGCTGGTGCTGGTCTGGCGTTATGCACCGAGAGGCTGGGCATCCATCTGCTGTTTGGCGCGTTCCTGATGGGAGCGATCATGCCCAAGGAGCCAGTCTTCGTCCGCTACGTGCTCGACCGCTTTGAAACGATAACGGTCACGCTGCTGCTGCCTCTGTTTTTCGCCTTCACCGGCTTGCGCACCAACATCGGTCTGGTGAAAGGCCATGAGATGTGGATGTACTGCGGCCTCATCATTCTGGTGGCCACCGCCGGCAAGCTGGGCGGATCAACCCTCGCCTCATGGATGAGCGGCATGCCATTGCGCGAAGCCGCCGGCATCGGCATCCTGATGAATACTCGCGGCCTGATGGAATTGGTGATTCTCAACATTGGACTCGATATCAAAATCATCTCGCCGGCGCTGTTTTCGATGATGGTCATCATGGCGCTGGTCACCACCTTCATGACCACGCCTGCATTGAACTTGATTTGTCCGAGGGAATTAATTGAAGGCGCGGGCGACAAAATAGCCGCCGAACGCGTCTCGGCCAAGCCGGTGGGCCTGCAGGAAGGCCATGGCGCCGCCTAGCTCCGGGACGGCGGCACTATTTGTTCCGCTGCATCCACTCCCACGCTGTCGTCACGATTTCATCCAGTGAGCGCGTGGCCTTCCAGTGCAAGACCTTCCCGGCCCGTGCCGGATCCGCCACCAGGGCGGGCGGATCCCCCGGCCGCCGCGGGGCCACACGCGCGGGAACCTTGCGTCCCGTGATTTGCTCAATCTTGTCCAGCACTTCCTTCACCGAGTAGCCCGTCCCGGTGCCGAGATTTACCGCGATCGAGTCTGCTCCACTCGCCAAGCGCTCGAGCGCCGAGACGTGGGCATCGGCGAGGTCGTTCACGTGAATGTAATCGCGCACGCAGGTGCCGTCCGAGGTCGGGTAATCCGTTCCGAATAGTTCCAGCTCCGGGCGCGCACCAATTGCGGCCAGAAACGCCGAAGGAATCAGATGGCTCTCCGGATCGTGCCATTCGCCGATCTCTCCACTCTCATCGGCGCCGGCAGCATTGAAGTAGCGCAGCGCGGTGAAGCGCAGGCCATAGGCGCGGTCATAGGCTTCGAGAGCGTTCTCGAAAAAGAGCTTCGAAACGCCATAGGGATTCACCGGCTGCCGCGGAATGTCCTCAGGGATGGGAATCTTGGACGGAACTCCATACACCGCGCAGGTGGAGGAGAAAATAATCCGGCGCACGCCGCAATCCACGCAAGCGTTCAGCAGGACGAGTCCTCCTTCAACATTGTTACGAAAGTATTTTCGCGGGTTCTGGACCGACTCTCCCACATAAGCGTGCGCGGCAAAATGCATGACCGAATCGACCCGGTGCAAAGCAGCCGTAAGCGTGGTCGCATCCGCAAGGTCTGCGCGAATCAGTTCGAATCCCTTGGCCAGAAACGCGTGGCCGGTTGAAAGATTGTCGTAGATTACAACCTCGTGCCCGCGGCGTCGCAGGGTGCGAGCGGCGTGGCTTCCGATATAACCCGCGCCCCCAACGACAAGAACAACCAATTCTTTTCTCCTCTTTCTGGTAGATTAGCGCCCGAAACTCGCGGTCGACCTCGACATTCAAGATGCTACAGTCTAAAGGCTGGGCTGGTTTTTGTCCTAACACGTGGCGGATTCCTCCGGGGCTGTGGAAAAAAGGTCTGGCGGCAGCGCTCATTACGCAAGGCTGTCCTCGAGATAGCACTCATGTGCCATTTACCAAACCCGGTATTCGGGACTAAAGTCTCACTAACGATGTACCCCGAACGGGTGGTCTTTTAGGTCACCCCGTCTTAAATGTAGGAATCCCCTTTGAGCTTTGTGTTACCGACAATTTAGCGGTTCTTGTTCTAACTATGCTCCGGGAAGCCGGAGCGGAACGCTTTCCAGTCAGTTGCCCGTAATGGAGGAAGAGGAAGAATGGCTCAACATGTGATTCCGGCGCCGGGGAACTCGGAGAAAATCCGTGTGCTTGCCGCTGATAGTACCCGGATGAGCAGCCAGTTGCTCGCCGAGGCACTGGCGCAGGATCGTCAATTTGAAGTCACGGGCATAGAGCCTAAAGGCTCGTCAATTCTGCAGGCTGTAGCACAGAGGAAGCCTCATGTCGTGCTGGTAAGTTCAGCCTTGGAAGAATCTCCAACTCTGGGTTTTGATCTGACCCGCCAGGTCAGCGCTGCTTACCCACAAACCCGCGTCATACTCTTGATGGACAGCTCCAGCCGTTCCGCGGTGGTTGAGGCATTCCGTTGCGGGGCGCAAGGCGTCTTTTCGCGAACGGAATCTTCCAAAACGCTGGCCAAGTGCATCAGCAATGTCCATCAAGGCCAGGTGTGGGCGAGCAATGAGGAGTTGCGTTACCTGCTCGATGCGTTTCGTGAATCGGAACCGATGCAGGTGGTCGATTCTCGCGGGGAAGCGATCCTCTCGAAACGTGAGCAGGATGTGGTTCGCTGCGTGGCCGAGGGCATGTCCAATCGTGAAATCGCGAACCGTTTGAAATTGACCGAACACACGGTGAAGAATTATCTATTCCGAATTTTCGACAAGCTGGGAGTCTCGAGCCGTGTGGAAGTTGTGCTTTACGTCTTCCGCCTTCGCAAGGATCTGGGAACCAATGTGCCCGACAACCAATGCGGGCAATGCTTCACAGTCTACGAAAGTGCCGAAGCCAAGGCCGCCGGTAGCAGGCCCATGACGGTGAAAAGGGCTGTGGAGCCAATGAAAGAACTGGCCCGCCGCAGTCGCGGCTGACGATTTCGACTACCGCAACCCGATCCCACCTCTGCTGTCTTTACGATGCTGCGTCCGATTTCGAGCGAAGCTGTCGCCGCCGGCGATGGGACGTTGAGGACGTGCAGCATCCTGCTGGAAGGGACAAACTGAAAATCATCCACCAGCGTGCCGTCGCGCCGGAGTGCCTGGGCGCGTACCCCGGAACCACTGGGGACTAAATCTTCTGCGCGCACCTCAGGGAGCAATCGCTGCAAGGCGCGAACGAACGCGGGCTTGGAAAAAGAACGGTGAAATTCGTGCAGTCCGCTGCGCCAATGCTTCGCGGCCATGCGCCAGAAGCCGGGAAAAGCCAGCGATGAAGCCAGGTCGCGCAGGCTGAAGTCGGTTCGCCGGTAGCCTTCGCGGCGAAAGGCGAGAACGGCGTTGGGGCCGGCATCCACGGTGCCGTCCACACGCCGCGTGAAGTGGACGCCAAGAAACGGAAACTGTGGATCGGGAACGGGATAGATGAGCGCTCGCACCAGCGACGAGCGCTCGGGGATGAGATCGTAGTACTCGCCGCGAAAGGGAACGATCATGACCTCCGGCTTTTGCCCGGTCATGCCGGCGATGCGGTCGCTGAACAGTCCAGCGCAGTTAATTAGATACGTGGTGGAGAATGCCGGGCCGCTGGTCTCCACCACCACTTCGTCTCTACGATTCCGCAAGCCGGTCACGGCGGTGGAGGTCAGAATGGTTCCACCCCGGGCACGAATCAGCTCGGCATATTTCTCGCAGACCACTGCGTAGTCGGTGATTCCGGTGGAGGGCACTACCAGGGCGCGCAGTCCGGTGGCGTGAGGTTCGATCTCTCGCAACTGTTCAGGTCCGATCAGTTGCAACCCCGTGAGTCCGTTCGCCTCGCCCCGGCGCCGCAATTCCTCCAGGCGGGGCAATTCCTCCGGCTGAGTGGCGACAATAACCTTGCCGCAGAGCTGGTGGGGTATGTCGTGTGCGCGGCAGAATTCGATCAGGGCACGCGCGCCCTCGACGCATAGCCGGGCCTTCTGCGATCCCGGCTTGTAATAAACGCCAGAGTGGATGACGCCGCTGTTATGGCCGCTCTGGTGCCGGCCCACGCCATCTTCTTTCTCCAGCAACAACAGCCGAAGATGCGGGAAGCGCTTTGTGACCTCGAGCGCGACGGCAAGGCCGACAATGCCTCCGCCCACGATGACGACGTACCGGCGTGAATCAGTCATGACTGACGATCATACCGCCGCGTTCCGCTACTGACACCTCTGATTCACGACTAATTTACCACCAGGGTCACTGTGGATGGCGCTCCATGACTCAGTGCGGCCGATGTGCCAGTGACGGTGACGGTATAGGTGCCGGGCTTTGTACCCTGCTGTTGCTGGCCGCCACCGCCGCCGTTGGTGCCTCCTCCGCCACAAGAGGAGAGCAGGAGTGCCAGCAGAAACAATCCGAGCATGGAAGCGGGCAGGGTGCACTTGGAATGCCTTCTCCGGCGGCCTGCGGTGACTAAGAGCACCAACGCCGGAAGCGCCAGCCCTAAGGCGTAAGAAGGAGGGAACGCGGCCCGGTCCGTTCTCAGTGGCGCGCGGCTCGCCGAATTGGACGTGGTGGAGATTGTCATTACGACAGCCGCGGAACTGCTGCCGGGAGTCACCGAAGCAGGAGTGAAACTGCACAGCGAGATTACCGGCGCGCCAGAACAGGACAAGTTCACGGCGTTGGCGAACGACGAGCCCACGGGAAGCACGCTAAAGTTGTAGCTCACCGATTGTCCCGCGGTGATGGTCTGAGTGGCTGCCGGCGTGAACTGGCTCAGAGTGAAATCCTGGATTACCGTGAGCAGCAGCGGCAGAGTCTGCGTGGGCTGTCCTGACTGGTCGGTTACAGTCAGATTGACGTTGTAGGGGTTTGAAGGCTGCGGCGCCGCGCTGTTTGGGATGTTGACGGCAAGCGTCAGCATAGTTGCAGTTCCCGCACTGATCGGTATGGGATTGCCGGGCATCACCGAGCACTGACCCGAGAACGCGGTGGCATCGCACATGGCATTGAACGAACCGCTGTAATTAGGGATCAAAGACACCTTGGCCGATTGTTGAGATCCTGCGTCCGCGGCGGCAGGGAAGGGCTGGCTCGCCGCGAGTTGAAAGCTGTTTACGGTGAGGGATGTTGTGGCCGAGTGCGAGAGCGAGCCTGAGGTTGCCGTTAATGTGACGGCGTAGATGCCTCCTGCGGTCGCACCGCTGGTGGCGATCGTCAGCGCCACGTTCGCGGAATTGTTTCCCGGGACAATCGAATTCGGAGTGAAATTGCAGAGCGCCCCGGAGGGAATTCCGCTGCAGGAAAGAGTTACGACGCCGGAGAACGCAGATCCGGTGGGCGTGATCGTCAGATTGTATGGGCCGGTCGTTTGTCCGGCCACCACGGTCTGACCTGCGGTAAAAGAACTCACCGTGAAGTCCTGTGCTGCTGTCACCACCAGCGCGAACGAGGTAGTCGCGGGCGCGGGCGCTCCCGGCGTTGTGGCTTGCAGCGTAACTGTGTAGTTGCCGGCAGTCGTTCCCACGGGAACGATTATGGTCGCGCTCAGGTTCACCGGCGAAGTGGATGTCGGATTCACTATTGAACCGGGAGTGAAAGCGCAGCTCGCGCCAGAGATGCGGGGGCTGAAGTTGCAGATAAGAGTGACGCTTTGATGGAACGAGCCTTGAGCCGTAGCTTGAAAACTCACGGGCGTGGAAGCCGCGCCAGGCGGCTCGTTCACCGTGCCGGGCGAAGGCGCAGATAATCCGAAGCTCACCACACTCAAGGCAACAGCCGCGGAGTGCGTTGTGTTATTAGGATCGGAGCCGACGGCTTGCACGTTGAAGTTATAGTCGCTGACGGTGCCAGTGCTTGCGTTGATTACAAACGCCGCTCCGGTTGAGGTCGGTGTGAGACTGACCGGCGTCGGAGTGCACGGACTCGGAGGACTCGAGGAGCCTGCCCTGCAGCTCAACTCAACAGAGTTGTTATATCCGTCGACGGCCGTCGCGGTGCCGTTGACGGTGGCCAGAGTTCCGACGAAGACGGTCAGCGGGGTGTTCGAAACTGCGAGTTGGAAATCCGGCGCGGCAGCCAGATTGAATTCCCAAACGCCGCGGCCATAGGTGGAAGCGCGCAACAGTCTCTGGCCGCCAAAGTTGAAGAGCGCGAGGGCAGTCACCGCCACGTTGGGCAGGAATCCGGATTGTTGGCTGCTCGAATCCGGTCCCAACTCAGTCCACGCGGGAGTGGAAGTCGAACTCTGGAAAATGCCGACGTCGGTGCCCACATAAACCATGTGCGTGCTGGGATCAACGACCACGGCGTTCACGGGAGAATCGGGAAGCGGCTCTGCGCCTCCAAAGTCGGTCCAGTCCGTCCATGAGCTTCCGGCATTCGTAGTCTGCCATATGTGTCCCGGCCCACCCGTGAAACCCATCACCGTGACGTAAGCGGTGTCGCCGGTTGGGTCGGAAGTATCGACGGCAACACTCGAGATCGGAAACTCACTGGGATTGATGCTACTGCCACCGGGACCGTACAGGGTGACGTTCTTGAATGTGGAACTCACTCCGGAAATCGCCATGGCGTTCGTGGTTACCCAAACATTTCCGCCGGCAGGAAGCGTGGAAAGATAGTTCGGGCCGAGGCCGTCGGTGGTGGCATAGATTACTTGCGAACCGCTGGCGTTGGAAGAACCTCCGGCCGCCAGGGCGCGCACCGTATTGACCTCGTTGCCCGTGCAGGTTCCGATACCGAGCGTATCGAAATTGAGGCTTAACTCGGTGAACGCGCCGCCCACTCGCGGCCCGCTCCATACCCGGCAGGTTCCCACCAGCAGCGTGGTGGTCGATTGCGGATCGAGAATGTAGGGAAAGTAGAAGGCTCCGTGGTCGCCGCCTACATCGTTGCCGTTAACCGCGACGCTGAACAGACTATCGTTGCAGTTCACTCCCGACGAGCACTCTTGAATCGTCAGTTCGCTGTCTGGCGCTGGATCCGGTTGCGAGGCAAACCAGTCGCCAGTATTCGGGTCGATGGCGTTGTAACCGCCGTCGCCGCCGAGAACGTTTCCCCAGCTTGCGCTCGTCGTGGCCGTCGCCGTCGCCGGAGAACCGTTATCCTGCGTACCTCCCAGCAGCGTGTTGGCATCAGTCGGGCTCTGGGAGAAGCTGACGAACTGCGTCATGGAGCCGAGATTCTGATTAAGGTCGTCGAACTGATTCGTGCCGGAACATGATCCGGTCGTGAGTCCCGTGAATCCGTTCAAAGCGCGGTAAATGCCGCCGTCGTTGGCGAAATACATAAGGTCGGCTCCGGATTCGGCGCCGGACGTTGGGATCGTATACGCCAGTGCGTGCTGGTCCGGATGCACATGCGCGAGCGCCGACAGCGGACTACAGCCGTAGACATGCGTAAGGTTCAGAAAAGGCGTACCCGAACACGCGGGATTGCTGGAGTTGAGCGAACACTTATAGATGTTGATCGTGCCGGCGTACAGGTCGGTTGCAGTGGTTCCGTTGGGAACGGCCAGCAGTTCGAGGTTGTAGGTTGCCTGGGCAACGCCGCAGCCATAGCTGTCGCCGCAGACGATAATGCCGGTATCGCTGATGGCTGTCCAGGAAGCGCCGCCGTTCGTGCTCTGCCAAATCCCTTGATCTACCGGATCGCCGAAGGAGTCCACCGAAACAAACCATGCGTACATCTCATTGCGTCCCGGCACGACGGTGATTTCACCACGATAAATCGGGCAGCTCGTACTGTAGTTCTGGGGGCACGCCGCTGTGGTCAACGCTCCAGCGCCCGGCTGGCTACCCAGACGCGTCCAGGTCAGGCCATCGGGTGAAGAGTAGAAGCCGTGATAGCGTACCGCCGCAAAGAACAATCCTGCGGCGGCGTTGTACACAACCGATGTTGCCGAGGTCGCTTCGGTCGCTCCAGAGAAGAGCGCATTGTAAGTCCAGCTTTGCCCGGCGTCCGTGGAAGTGTATAGGCCGCGGTAGGTGTTGCCGGTTAATGCGCCATCGATTTCGCCTTCCGACGTCGCCGCCATGGCCGCAACCACCGTGCTGGTTTGTGCCGTGCTGAACGCCATGTGGGGCGCGCCCAGTCCGCTGAAAGAATAAGTGCCGCTGTTGGCGGAAGTGAGTAGCGTCCACGTGTTGCCGCCGTCGGCGGAGCGCAGCATGCCGAGGCCAAAATAGGAGTCGCCGGAATTATCAGCCTCACCTGTCCCTACGAGAACGACACTCTGCGCGGGATTGGAGCTTCCCGGCTGAATCGCAATCGAGCCGATCGAAAGTGTTGCCTGGTCATCGGTGACCGAGGTCCAGGTTACGTTGTTGGCAATGCTTGCGGCTGCGTTCGTGGACTTCCACACTCCGCCCTGCGCCCCGCCGATGTAAACCGTGTTGCCGGTCGGGTCTGCGGGATCGATCGCCACAGCCGTTGCCCGGCCGGAAACCTGGTTGTAGTTCTGAAATCCGTCGCCAGTAGCGTCGGAGGCCAGCGGCACGGGACCCAGCGGCGTCCATCCGCCTGATGACGCTGGAGATTGGGACTCCACGTGCGTGGCGCGAGCGCGAGCCAGTCGAGCGGCTCGCGCCTGCATCTTGGCTTGATAGGCGCGATGGCGCAACTCCGCGGAGGATTTCCCGGGAACCACGCTGCCGCGCAGAAACCATTCCGCGCGCTCCTGCACGTGATCGGCGTCCGCATCGGCGATGGGAGTTTCGGCCGCGGTTTTCCTGGCGCCCTGAGCTCGGGCGAGCGAGGCAAAAGGGAATAGCAATAATACGAGCAAGGAAAAGCGAACTACACGGCGGAACCTGTGAAGGATCATAGGCACAACTATCTGGCAAGTATGGGAGAGTCAAGGACAGCGGTCAACGAAAAAGGCCCACAAACCCCCGCGGAGGACCATTCCGGGAAACCGCATGGCATCACCCAATTGCAGCCCCGAAGGGGACGGCACGGAGTTTACTCGTCCCTGTACAATCTCCTACTGATTACTGGTGTAGATTCTAGGGAAGTTTATGGCGCGCTGTGTGTCTTTCACGTTGGTTCTCCTTCTGGCGCCGTTTTCTGGAGGGTCGGTCCCCCGGGCCCGCAGTGCCGGCCACGAGATCACCGTGGCTGCGGCAGCGGACTTGAGCGCCGCGCTCGCAGAAGTTGCCGCCACCTACGAAAAGCGAACCGGCGTGAAAGTGAAGCTTTCTTTCGGAGCCTCCGGCGCATTGACTCAGCAAATTCAGAACGGCGCGCCGTTTGACGTTTTCTTCTCAGCCGACATGGACTATCCCAGACAGTTGATCGCTGGCGGACAGGCTGAAGGCGCAACGTTATATCGTTATGCCCTGGGGCGGTTGGTGCTGTGGGTTCCGAAGGATTCGCCGCTCGATGTTGAGCACACGGGAATGGACGTGTTGCTTGATCCCTCGGTGAAGAAGATTTCAATCGCGAATCCGCAGCATGCGCCTTACGGACGCGCCGGCACCGCTGCGTTGAAGCATTATGGCTTGTATGAAAAACTCGCCGACCGGCTGGTGCTGGGAGAAAATGTTTCGCAGGCGGCGCAGTTCGTCGAGTCCGGCAACGCGCAGGTGGGCTTTGTCGCTCTAGCGCACGCGATAGCGCCCGCGATGCAGGGCAAGGGAAAATACTGGGTCGTGCCGGCCGCGGCGTATCCGCCGCTGGATCAGGGAGTGGTGCTTATTTCGCACTCACCGCACGCGCTGGAAGCGGCGGCGTTCCTCGAATATGTGAAGACCGCGGAAGCGGCGGCCGTGCTGCAGCGCTACGGCTTCAGCTTGCCCGATCGGAACGACGACCAGAAGTAGGAACTGGATAAGAATGTCACTCGACTGGCAGGCATTCCGGCTCACGATAGAACTGGCCGTGGTAGTGTCCGCAATTCTTTTTGTGGTTGGCCTGCCTCTTGCGTGGTGGCTCGCCTTCTCGCGCTGGCGCTGGAAATTCCTCGCGGAAGCGCTGGTGGCTCTGCCGATTGTGTTGCCTCCGACGGTCCTCGGATTCTATGTGCTCGTCGCGCTCGGCTCCCAGAGCCCACTGGGTCGCTGGTGGCAGTCCCTGACCGGGCACACTTTGGCGTTTACCTTCCCCGGACTGGTGATCGGCTCAATTCTTTATAGTCTGCCGTTCGCAGTGCAGCCCTTCGCGGCTTCTTTCTCGTCGGTCGATGGCAAGCTGCTGGCGGCGTCGGCCACGCTGGGAGCCTCGCCGCTGCGCACCTTCTTTCGTGTTGTGGTTCCGCTTTCCGTGCCGGGACTGGTCACGGGCGTAGTCCTCGCCTTTGCTCACACCATGGGCGAGTTCGGAGTCGTGCTGATGATTGGAGGCAATATTCCAGGCGTGACCCGGACGGTGTCGATCAGCATCTACGATCAGGTGCAGGCCTCCAACTATGCCGCGGCCAATGCCATGGCGCTGCTGCTGCTCGTCTTCTGCTTCGCCGTGTTGACGGTAGTCTATGCGCTGAATCGCAGAGGACCGAATCAGAAATTGTGGACGATGGGTCCGGTCAAATAAGCGAGACTCGATGCCCACGCCCGCGGAAACGAATCCGGCAAACCCCATTCTGAGCGCTACGATTCGCAAGACCTTTCCGTCTACGGAGCGCGAGTTCTCACTCGTTGTGGAGTTCAGCGCCGCGCCGGGATTCACCATCCTGTTCGGCGCGTCAGGATCGGGAAAAACCACGCTGCTCGATTGCGTGGCCGGGCTGACTTCCCCAGACGCGGGGCGAATCTCCGTGGGTGAACGAATTTTGTTCGACGCCGACACTCGCACGGATGTTCCGGTGGCGAAGCGCGGCGTGGGATACGTCTTGCAAGACCTCGCATTGTTTCCGCATCTTACGGTCGAGCAGAACACCGAATATGGACTCGCCCGCCTGCCGCGCCCGGCCCGCAAACAGAGAGCGGCGGAGATGTTGCAGGAGTTCCGCATCGAACACCTGCGCCGGCAGCGTCCGGCGGAGATCTCCGGCGGAGAACGCCAACGCGTGGCGCTGGCGCGAGCGCTTGTGACTAACCCATGCGTGCTCCTGCTCGACGAGCCGCTGGCCGCCCTCGACGCCGCGACCAAGGGGAAGATCATCGACGACCTGCGGCGCTGGAATCAGGCGCATGGTATTCCCATTCTCTATGTCACGCACAGCCGCGAAGAAGTGATTGCGCTGGGCGAACGCGTGCTGGTGATGGAACAGGGACGCATCGTCGCGCAGGGCACGCCGCATGAAGTCCTGGGCGCGCCGCTCCAGGAAACGGTCGCGCAATTGGCCGGGTTTGAAAACATCTTCGATGCCACGGTTTGGCTGGTGCATGAAGATCGCGGCACGATCACATGCCGCTTGCCAGCCGATAGGCCGGGAACCTTCATTCTGCTGGAGACGCCGTTGATCCGCGCCGAGATGGGCACTCGCGTGCGCGTTGGGATTCGTGCCGGCGACATCCTGTTGGCCATCTCAAAGCCTGAGGGACTGAGCGCCCGTAACGTGATCGCCGGCCAGATCGTTTCCGTGGAGAGGCGCGACATGATTGTTTCCGCGCGCGTGAACTGCGGTGTCGAAATGGATGTTCACCTGACTCTCGCGGCGCGCGACGCACTGCAACTCGCAGCCGGTCGCGACGTGTGGCTGGTCATCAAGACCCACTCTTGCCATTTAATGAAGAAGTAAGAAGTCAGAGCGTAAGATATCGGTTGTTCCTCGCGAATTCACCGCAAAAGGACGCGAAGAAAATCGAGTCATCGTTCTCGCTTCTGCATTCTGACCTCTGCATTCTGCATTTCGTTTTTCTCCACTTCAATCACTGCAATCCATTGTCCTTGCCGCTGTTCTGAAAACACGATGTGTCCGCCGAGAAGCTGCGCGGCGGGGGCCGGCGGCAGATCGCGGTGGAAGCCGAAGTACCGTGACTTCATCTCAGTCCACGTCCGCCAGCGATCCCAAGGCGCGGGCCCGGGCTCGTACTTGGTCGAGAAGATCAGGGCAACTTCATAGTTCGAGGGAACGTTCGCTCGGAAGTCGGCTGCGGAGAGCATTTCATCCAGGGAGAAGTTCTCGATGCGCACAATGCGCATGGGCCGCGTAATGTAGCCGAGCCAGGGACGGGTGATTTCATCAGACGCCGGCCAAGCCGTGAGCACGCGTGCGATGGGATAGCGAGCTTCGAGGTAGCGTTCGCCATCCTGATGCAGCACGATGTAATCGCGATACGCGAGATTGTCCTCGGGCGAGAATCCGTAATGGGGATTCCAGAACCAGCCCGCGACGAAGCCCAGCGCGACCAATGCTATCGCCGCGGGCCAGAGAGTCAGCCTGCGCCACAGCGTCGAGACCGAGAGAATGATGACCAGAGGCACGGCGGTGAGCATATAGCGGGCCAGCACAGCGCCGCCGATCAACGCCATTACCACCACATACGTGAGCACGACGACGTAGAAAACCATTTGCACTGGAAAGCCGATCCGCGGACGCTCGCCAGCCAAGTCACGCTGCGCCGCGAGCAGACACATCGCCAGCAGCATGGGCAGCGTCAAGACCCAGAGGTGAAGATAGCCTACGACTTGCCAAATCCGCATGATCAGCGCCAGAAGAAAGCGGGCGGGACTTAGAGTCGCTGCAATGTTGTAGCGGAAGAATTCGGGATTGCCGAAGACATATCCGGTGCGCGCATAGTGATAGACATACCAAACGCCAAGCGGCAAAGCCGGAACCAGCAACCAGGCGACGCGCCACCCCCTTCGTGGTGGGTTGGGAAGGGCACGACTTCCAGTCGTGCCGATAACGTCGATGAAAGACGAGGGCTTTAGCCCCTGAGGTCTCCTCTCGTCATCCGGCCAAAGCTTTCTAAGTGAACCCATGCGCGCGAGCAATCCAACCATCTCCCATCCGGCAAGCGCAAGGGGAGTGAGAATAGCGGTCTCTTTCGCCAGCGCCGCTAGAGCGAACCAGAAAATCGTTGCGATGGTTTGACCTTCCACGTAGGCCGAAAGGGCCCAGAAGGTGAGACCCGCGGCGGCCAGGTCGACCTGCGCGAAGGAGCTTTGCGCGAAGAAGACGGGATACAGCGCGGTGCACAGCGTGGATGCAATCGCAACCTTTGTATTGGCCACGCGTTCAGCCAGACGAAACACACCTACCAACGAAAAAGCGGCGAGGACCAGCATTGCTGTTCGAGTCACCAGCGGAGCGTAGCCCACCACCTTCCACCAGAGAGCGAGCCAGGCCATCACCAGGGGCGGGTGCGCGTTTGAAACCGTCGAGTGAGGAATCAGACTGCCCGTCAACAAGAAGTCGCGCGCGGCTGGAACGTAGTAGCCGGCTTCGTCCCAAAAGTAAGGCAACGGCAGCAAAGGAAGGTGCAGCAGAAAGATGAAGACAAAGATGACCGCAAACACCAGGGCCGGATAAGCGGCTGACCATTGCGCCGGGCCGCTCCGGTCAGACCCGAAAGCTCTCAGCATTTGTCTCCTGGCCGTGAAGCCCTTAGTGGACTGGCCCGGTCGGATTCAGGCGCGGGTCCAGCTTGATTTCGCCGAAGGCGCCCTCGTAGCCGGCGATGTTTTGCTGTAACAGTCCGAGCAGCGCTTTGGCCTGTTGCGGGCTGAGGTAGATGCCCTGGAAGTTGCGAATCTCGACTTGAGTTTCGGTCTGCTGTTGCAGGGTCCCGAAAACCATAAAGAAGTCCCAGACATTCACTCGCATCTGGACGCTGTTGGCATAAGCTTCGCGGTAGTCGGGAGCATTGATCAGCTTCAGATTGGGTTGGGCAGGAAGGCTCATAGAACAGCAGTGTAATGACTCTAGGGGCGGGAAGGGAAGGCATGCCGCGGAAATCCTTTTACCGGACCGCCGACAAAAAATGTCAGTTCGTTTGCGAGTTTCTGGCGGCAGGGTGTGGCTTGGGGTGCCGCGAAAGGTCATGGACGTAAGCTACTTTGCTGAAACCAAAGGGGTTGTAGGATGTCACTATACGTGTCGA
>CAVYVQ010000056.1:0-78995 GCA_963771895.1 uncultured Acidobacteriaceae bacterium
GGAAAGGGCAGCCGATTTACCTTTACTCTTATCGGAGTCGGGCCGACATCTGAGGTCCACGCGGCTGAAGAACCAACTAAAGCCCTGGTCGCCGCGTCTTCAGGGCGCCTCACTCCATTGGTGCTGATCGTGGATGACGAAGTCGCATCGCGTGAACTCCTGGCCAGCTATCTCGAACCAGAATACCGCGTGGCAATGGCCGAGTCAGGACCCAAAGCTCTCGAAGAAGCTCAACGACTGCGGCCCAACGCCATCACGCTGGATGTGATGATGCCTGGCGGCAACGGCTTCGAAACCTTGGTAGCACTCCGGAAGAACCCTGAAACCGCTGACATCCCGGTCATCATCCTGTCTATTGTGGATCAAAAGCAGGTGGGCTTCGCCTTGGGCGCCGCCGACTATCTCATCAAGCCGGTGCGTAAACCCGCGTTGCTCGATACGATTCGCAGACACGTTCCGTCTCCTGGGGACGACGATTCGTCAATCCTGCTGGTGGACGATGACCCCAAAGCTCTGGAGCTGCTGGAGGAAGCTTTGCGCTCTGCCGGCTACGACACTCAGGGAGTGTGCAGCGGTGCGCGAGCGTTGGAGGTGCTCGCCAACAAAGTTGTAGGCGCAATCCTGCTCGACCTCCTGATGCCGGGTATGGATGGCTTTCAAGTCATTCGCCATGTCCGAGAGGAGCCAGCCCTAAAGGAACTGCCCATTCTCGTCATGACAGCCAAGAATCTGAGCCCGGATGAGATTGCTCTCCTCAACCGGGAAACCCAGGGGCTCTTACAGAAAGACGGATCCTGGAGAAACCAGCTAATTGCCGAGGTTGCGAGAGTGATTCGAGGCCACAAGCTGGCCAGGTCTGCGGGGCAGTCATGATCAAAGTCCTCATTGCGGAAGACAATGCTGTTAACCGAGAACTGCTGCGCGAGTTGCTGGAATTGCGTGGATACACGGTCCTTGAAGCATGCGACGGTCAAGAGGCGCTCCACATGATCGAACAAGCCAAACCAGAGCTACTGCTGCTGGATATTGGGATGCCGGTAATGGACGGATTCGCGGTCATACGCAAAATCCGTGAGAATCCTCGCCTGACGCGGCTGCCGGTAGTGGCAGTCACCGCGTATGCAATGCGGGGTGATCGGGAAAGAATCCTCAATTCAGGGTTTGACGGCTACCTGTCGAAACCACTCAACCCATCATCCCTCACCGAGGAACTGGATCGCGTCCTGACTCAACATTGTAGTCAGTCCGCAAGCCCAGATCAGGCCAGTGAGGGTCAACCTGGGAGGAAAGCCCGGGCGGCGAGAGCAACTGGCAGCGGCATCTAGACCAACCTCGTCGGGGCTCGACCTTAGGGTTCCATGTTTTCCACCTCGGCTATAAATTGGCGAATCGACTGCTGACTTTGCGCGCCTACACTCGTGAATTGGATTCCTTGCCGGTTCTCATTTCCCCACACGACGACACCAACCGCCTCAATGACCACACCAGAACTTGGCAGGTGAAATGACAATCGGACAGTATCTTTGGGCTTCAAGTTACCCACTTCCACCTGCATTCCTCCCTGGCTGAGGTTCCAACTCACCCCACGCAATGTCCGAGCGCCCACTGCGCAAGCGATGCCGGCCTGGATTGGGACGCGGGCGTATTTGCGCCGATTCTCCAGCATCCCGCCGCTCACCGCCCGGAACAGGACGCTAAGCTTTTGTCTGTCCACAGGCTTTTGAAGGAAGAAAGTCGCCCCGATCACAAACGCATCTCGCATCGTTTGTCTCTCTTCGCGTCCGGTCACGATGATGATGGGGGTGGATTTATTCCATGACGACTTGCGGATGATGCGCGCGAGGTCGAAACCGTTCAGGTTTGGCATCTCCAAGTCCAGGAAAATTCCATCAAACTTCCCCTGATTGACCACTTCGACCGCTTTCTTGCTGTCGCTGATGGGGTGTACTTCGGCCTTTAGAGACGTGAAGACCTCGGTCATCAGTTCCAGGCTTGCGATGTTGTCCTCGACGACGAGCAGTTTCAGCGGTTGCATGCAACCGTCCTCCCCACCACCGTTCCCTATACTATAGTTCGCCTCTTCCCGTGTGCGAACATGTGCGCTCTTTCCCCAATTGCCGGCCCACTCAACCGTCTTGCCGTCTCTGATCCAGCGATCACGTATGGGGAATCACACCTTATTGGCACAGAAGAGGTCGTGCTGTTTTGCCATCTGGACTCCGAAGAATCTCCTCCTGACATCTGAGAACATGAAGAGCATTCAGTTCTCTTAACCATCCTCAGTGAAATATCTGAGGCGCTCCGGATTATCGGTGCTGATCCAATTCCGCGATTGGCCAGTAGGAGCGGTCGTATGTACCGCTGTTCCCGCGAGGAACCGTGTCCGACTCACCCAACCTCGCCACCCTCGCGGTCCGCTATAACACCAAAGTCAACTGATGAGACAAGCGATTCCTGCGTCCCGTGAGGGAAATTGACTTCCCGTGGTGAGCCTGTCCCACAACGCGCCCAGCGACAGTGCGACGAGGACCATGATCACTATCAGAACCAGCACCAGTGCCCCGGTCATCAACGGCGCGCTCTGAAACCCTACCTTTGGCAGCTTTAACAGTGGCTGCTTTTTGGCAGGGAGAATAAAGTAGGGTTCACGGCTGGGCAACTGCATGGCTATAACTCCTTTGCCATGCAGAATCCCACGATTCTCCTCCCTCCCTGTTTACTACGTTGATTGTTGTTACGAAATCCGAACATTGATCGGTCCCGGAGCGCATAACCCGGAAGGTTGCGCGATGGGAGCAGAATCGTGGGATTCTGCATGGCGGAGGAGTACAAATGACTCTGGCGCGGAATCACTTCCGCTTAAGCCGGTCAGGCGACCGGGAAATTCTTGGCATTGGATACGGTGAAAGCGGCGGTGCGCCGTGAGATCTTTCTAGTCGCGGAACTGTAAACGAATGTCAAGGGTTGATCCAGACGAAAACACGACCCTCCCTGTGGAGAAAAAGACCTATCTGCGCCAAATTGTGGTCTTTTCGGCTCCAAGCGTTCAGCAACCTTTATGAATGGGCGCAGAACTTAAGATGAAAGGTGCGCGACCGGTATCAGCAGATCGCCTAGAACACCTTGCCCACCGCATCATCAGAAGAAGCTAGAATAAGGGACGAGTACGAGTACCCCTTCCGCGGCGGCTGGAATTCTCGATTGTCGGAGAACCTCGAATGGCTGGCACAACTGAAGTCCTGGCTCCGCAAGTCCTGGCTCCGCTTACGCCCGAAGAACTGCGCAAGGTGCATGCTTACTGGCGAGCCTGCAATTATCTTTCGGCGGGAATGATCTATCTTCGCGCGAACCCTCTGCTACGCGAACCGCTGAAGCCGGAGCACATCAAGAACCGGCTGCTTGGTCATTGGGGCTCAGATCCTGGGCAGTCTTTGATATGGGTGCATCTGAACCGTCTTATCCGGAAGTACGACTTAAACGTCATGTACATCTCCGGCCCGGGCCATGGCGCGCCTGCCACACTCGCGAACTGCTATCTCGAAGGCCACTACTCTGAGATTTATCCGGACAAGAGCCGCGACGAAGCGGGCTTGCTCAAGTTCTTCCGGCAGTTCTCGTTTCCCGGAGGAATCGGTTCGCACTGCACGCCGGAAACGCCCGGCTCGATTCACGAAGGCGGTGAGCTTGGCTACTCAATCTCCCACGCTTACGGAGCGGCGTTCGATAATCCCGATCTCATCGTTACGGTCGCAGTTGGCGACGGCGAGGCCGAGACCGGTCCGCTTGCGACCTCCTGGCATTCGAACAAATTCCTGAATCCGATTCGCGATGGGGCTGTGCTGCCGGTGCTGCACCTCAACGGCTACAAGATCGCGAATCCCACCGATCCTCGCGCGTATTCCGCACGAAGAATTGGAAGCGCTGCTGATCGGATACGGCCACAAACCGTATTTCGTCGAAGGCGACGACCCGTCTGCGATGCATCAGAAAATGGCTTCCACGCTGGAGCAATGCATCCTGGAGATTCGTTCGCTCCAGCAACACGCCCGCTCGACCGGCGATGCGACGCGTCCCCGCTGGCCCATGATCGTACTGCGTTCCCCGAAGGGATGGACAGGACCCAAAGAAGTTGATGGTCACAAGGTGGAAGGCTCGTGGCGCGCGCACCAGGTCCCCATAGCCGACCCGGCCACGAATAAGAAACACCTGAAACTCGTGGAAGACTGGTTGCGCAGCTACAAGCCGGAAGAGCTATTCGACGCCAACGGCACGCTCGTGCCAGAACTGCAGGAGCTTGCGCCTTCGGGGCCGCGCCGCATCTCTGCCAATCCGCACGCAAATGGTGGATTGCTGCGTAGAGACCTCGACCTGCCCGACTTTCGCAACTATGCCACCAAAGTGACTGCGCCCGGTGCGGCTTATGCCCCGCCCACCGATGTGCTCGCACATTTTCTTGCGGAAGTGATGCGCCGTAACATGAGTTCTTTCCGCGTCTTTGGACCCGACGAGACTGCCTCCAACAGGCTCACGGCGATCTATGCCGCTTCGAAGAAAACATGGCTGGCCGAATACAAACCGGAGGACGCCGACGGCGGCGAACTTGATGTCTGCCGGGCGCGTCATGGAGATGCTTAGCGAGCATACGCTCGAAGGCTGGTTTGAAGGTTACGTTCTCACGGGCCGCCACGGCCTTTTCTCGAGCTATGAAGCCTTCATCCACATAATCGATTCCATGTTCAACCAGCACGCCAAATGGCTGGAGAAATCGAAGAAGGAAACGTCCTGGCGGGCGCCTGTACCGTCGATCAATATCCTTGATAACGTCTCTGGTGTGGCGGCAGGATCACAACGGCTTTACGCATCAAGATCCTGGATTTCTTGACGTGGTCACCAACAAAAGCCGGGATATTGTCCGGATCTATTTGCCGCCGGACGCAAACTGCCTGCTCAGCGTGACGGATCACTGTCTTCGCTCGCGCGATTACGTCAACGTGATCGTTGCCGACAAGCAGGAACATCTTCAATACCTCAACATGACGGATGCGGTGACCCATTGCACCAAGGGAATCGGGATCTGGGACTGGGCATCCACGGATGACGGCGGCGATCCCGATGTGGTAATGGCTTGCGCAGGCGATATCGCGACCATGGAATCCCTTGCGGCAGTCGCCATTCTGAAGGAGCACTTCCACGATTTGAAGATACGATTCGTCAACGTGGTCGATCTTTTCCGGCTGATGCCGGAGACGGAACATCCGCACGGACTCTCCGACCGCGATTTCGATTCTCTGTTCACCACCGATAAACCTGTGATTTTCAACTTTCACTCTTATGCCTCGCTCATCCACAAGCTGACCTATCGCCGGACGAATCATGAAAACATCCATGTGCGGGGATACAAGGAAAAGGGCAATATCAACACTCCGCTCGAACTTGCGATTCTCAATCAGATCGACCGCTTCGATTTGTCAATCGACGTCATCGACCGGGTTCCACGGCTGCGCTCGATCGGCGCTCACTTGAAGGAATGGCTCAAGGGTCAGATCATCGAGAGCGTCGCCTACGCTCACCTGGAAGGCATCGACAAAGAAGAAATTCGAAACTGGAAGTGGCCGGGATAGGCATGGCGAAAGAGTTGGCCGGAGAAGACGGACTTATCCTCGCGCTGAACAGCGGATCGTCCTCGCTGAAGTTCGGAGTCTACCGGCGCGGGGCAACCGACGAAGAGCCGGTCCTGAGTGGAAGTGCCGAGGGCATTGGACGCGGCGATGGCGCCTTGCTGATTCGTTCGTCCGACGGAAGTTCACTTCTGCAGCGCAACCGTATCCACGAATCGCAGAGCGATGCGCTAGGCGCTCTTGCCGAGGCGATGCGGGAACATCTCGACAGCCTGCCGGCGGCTGTGGGCCACCGCGTAGTGCACGGCGGTCCCAACCTCCGCAGTCACCAGATCATTACGCCGCAAGTCCTGGATCAGTTGCGCTCGGCAACCCACTTTGCGCCGTTGCACATCCCGCAAGCGCTATCGCTGATCGCTTCCGCGCAATCGATCTTTCCTGCGGCTGCGCAGTTCGCATGCTTCGACGACGCCTTTCATCAAACGATCCCGGAAACCGCGTCGCGCTTCGCCCTGCCGCACCGCTACTTTGACCAAGGGGTCCGCCGTTATGGTTTCCACGGCATTTCTTACGAATCACTGGTGCATCATTTCGGAGCAAAGCTTCCCCAGCGGGCCATCTTCGCGCATCTGGGTAACGGATCGAGTCTCTGCGCGCTGCGAGACGGAATATCGATCGACACCACAATGGGCCTCACTCCCACGGGCGGCATTCCGATGGGGACTCGCTCAGGCGATCTTGACCCCGGCGTCATCCTCTATCTTTTGCGCAATGACAATGAGAAGCTCGACTCCGACAGGCTTGAAGACCTGCTGAATCATCAGAGCGGACTCTTCGCTCTCTCCTCCGGCGAGAGCGACGTGAAGACGCTGGAAGAACGTGCCCACTCCAATGATCCAACCGCTCGTCTTGCCCTGGATGTCTTTGCGATTTCGGTACGCAAGACGATCGGAGCCTACATGGCTTTGCTGGGCGGCGTGGACCTTCTTGTCTTCACGGGCGGCATCGGAGAGCACAGCGATCACATTCGAGCTGCGTCAACGGACGGGCTTGTACTTCTTGGGCTCACCGCGGACAAGATTCAGATTGTCCCGACGCAGGAAGAGCGACAGATTGCGCGCCATTGCCGCGAGATGATGAACAACCGGCCTCACTCAGCGGGATACTAGTTCTGTTGGGATTGATTCCATTGCAAGGCTTTCCGCGCCAGCACTGCGGGATGGAACTGCTACAATCTACGCCGAGTCAGGGACCGAGCCGATCCGCATCCCGAAAAAGAGGAACCATGCTTTCAAACAAAGTCCACCCGTTGGTTTGCAGTTTTCGCAGCTTTGATTTTGCTCACGGCAAACGGGGCGGCTAAGACTCGCGTCGCCAAGCAGCCGTTTGGTCACGCGCCGGATGGGACCTCCGTCGATCTCTATTCGTTGGTGGAAGGCAAAGTTGAAGTCCGCATCATGACCTACGGAGGGATCGTCGTTTCCGTGCGCACGCCGGATCGGAACGGAAAAGTCGACGACGTGGTGCTGGGGTGCGACTCCGTGGAGAAATACGTGGCGCAGACCGCACATTTCGGAGGCATCATTGGCCGCTATGCGAACCGCATCGCCCATGGCACCTTCCAACTTGACGGCCACAATTACTCCATCCCCAAGAATGACGGCGACAACGCGCTTCACGGAGGAATTCGCGGCTTTGACAAAGTGGTCTGGGGGGCCAGACAAATTCCTGATGGTGTCGAACTCATCTATGTGAGTAAGGATGGAGAGCAAGGCTTTCCGGGCACACTCTCGACAACTGTGCGCTACACCTTGAGTAGCGGAGCTTTGCGCATTGAGTATTCGGCGACTACCGATAAAGATACTGTGCTCAATCTGACGAATCATTCCTATTTCAACTTGAAGGGCCAAGGGAACGGCGACGTTCTGGGACATGTGCTGAAGATCAACGCTTCCCGCATCACTCCCGTCGATGCGACTCTGATTCCTACTGGAGAATTGAAGCCGGTGGAGGGCAGTCCATTCGATTTTCGAACGCCGCATGTCATCGGCGAGCGGATTGATGCAGACAATCCTCAGCTTCGTCTCGGTCATGGCTACGACCACAACTTCGTGCTCGATCACGCGCCCGGCCAGTTGGCCGAGGCAGCGGAAGTCTACGAACCAACCACTGGCCGAATTCTGCGCGTGCTGACGACCGAACCGGGAGTGCAACTCTACACGGGAAACTTCCTGGACGGGTCGATCACAGGAAAAGAAGGCCGCGTCTATAACCGGCGATTTGCCTTTTGCCTGGAAACTCAGCATTTTCCTGATTCGCCGAACCATCCCGGTTTCCCCACGACGGAGCTGAAACCGGGGCAAGAGTTTCACAGCGTCACGGTGTTCCAGTTCAGCGCCGGCAAGCGCTGATTCGCGTCAAGGTCGAGGACAAGTTCTGCCCCCCGATTAGTACTCACTAGTACGAGCCTTAGTACTTATGAACCCTACCCCAGTACTTCGACAATCGTTGTCTCCAGTACCGCCGCCTTTCGCAAGTCGGATCCCTTCCATAGACCGCTTTTGAACCTTGTGCCTGCAAGCCGGGCGACCTATGCTCTGCGCTGGGGATAGCTTCGTGAAACGAGTGCGTGTACTGGTGGCAAATCATCCGCGTCTGATGCGGGAATTGGTGATGGCTACGATTGCCGACCAACCTGACATTGAGGTCGTGGGCGAGGTCCAGAACGAGGGTGACCTGGCGGACACCGTCGAACAGGTGCTGCCCGACGTTCTGATCATCGCCATGGACGAGCCTGAAAAACGGCTGGGCCAATGTGGATTTCTGCTGGGGCGGCATCCCGGGATGAAGATTCTGGCCTTGGCGCCGGAACAGAACCGGGGAATCTTTTATTGGGCTGTGGTCGACATTCGAACCAAGACCCTCGAAAGTTCCGAGGCGGGAATCTTGAATGCCGTGCGGGAGCGTCCGGTTTTAGTAGGCGCCGTGCTGAACTGAATGGAAAAACCACCTGCCGCGCGGCACGATTCGCGGTCAGGTTCTGAAACAAAAGGATTTAGCTCACGAAGCTTCCGTAGCTGAGGGGGCGAAGCTGCAATCGAAAGTCGTATCTGAGGTTTTCCTAATGAGTCCGCAAGCAGCGTTTCCGATGATCGATGCCCGTGAGAGCTTACCGCAGGCCGGGACGGCAATGAACTGGTATGCGCTCTACACCTGCCCACGCCATGAGAAGTGCGTGGCGCAACAGGTTGAAGAGCGCTCGATTGCGTGTTTCCTACCTCTGTACCGTTCGGTGCGACGCTGGAAGGACCGCCGCAAGGAACTGGAGCTCGCTCTTTTTCCCGGCTACGTTTTTGTGCGTCTCGCACTCGAAGACAGGCTTCGAGTGTTGCAACTGCCGAGCGCCGTGCGCCTGGTGAGTTTCAATGGCCAGCCTGCCATTTTGCCGGAAGCCGAAATCGAAGGCTTGCGACAACGGCTGGCTCGCGGCGGCAGCCTGGAACCGCATCCTTATCTGCGCGTGGGCCGCCGGGTGCGGGTGTGCGTCGGACCGATGCAAGGACTCGAAGGCATCATCGTGCGCAAGAAGGACCGCTGCCGCGTCGTTTTTTCTCTTGACCTCCTCATGCGCTCGGTGGCTGTGGAAATAGATGAAAGCGACGTGGAGCCGCTGGCTGACTCCAGTCGGCGAAACTGAAAATCGCCCCGCCAGAATGGTTCGATCCTCCTGACACAACCGAAAATGACTCAGCCCAAAATGACGCAACTCATACCCGTTGCCCCGCGCTGGCGGAAGCGGGCCGCTGTTTCTATCTTCGTCTTCTTGCTGCTCGTTTACTTGAGGCCGGAAAAGGTTTTGGCTCAGGTCGATTCGCACGAACGGGACACGGAGCCGAAGATTTCGCTCTCCGCCGGCGCCATCATTGAAATTCTGCGCCGCGAACCGGGACTGCTCCTCGAAGTAAAAAGATCATTGGTGCGCAAAGCCTACGAGCAGGGAAGGCTGCTCGATCCCGCCGATCTTACCGATGACGCGTTGTTCCAGTTGCTGAGGGAAGACGACAACGCGCGGGTGCTGGCGACGCAGGAAATCGAAAGCCGCGAATACGTGCGCCCCAAGCCCACACGGCGAGAGATGGAAAAAGAACGGATTGGACGAGTGCTTGCTCCGGAATCCGCCAAAGCTGCGGGGAGCGCGGCAACTCCGGTCCTGCCAAGCGAAGAAGAGAAATATTGGGCGCAGCATGAACAGCGGGGTGCGCAGGAAAAGACCGCTGCATCGCCTTATTCCGCAGCACCGGATTCCCGATCGCCGGATTCTCGACCACCGGATTCTCAACCAAGGGATGGGTTCTCAAAAGATGGATTCGAAGCTGAGCCGGCCATGCCGCCCGCCCCGTTGCCAGCACAGGCCGCCTTCCCGCCGCCTCCCAACTACGACCGCCGGCAGAGCCTTGCCGGCCTTCAGCCGCAAAATCGGGATTCTTACACCGGAGCGACACCGGAAACCGGCTCCCTGCCGCGTGTGAGTCCGGAAGGGATGCCGGGACTGCTGAGTGCCAGCATGGACGAATCGGAGTTCCGACCGGGTTCCGGGGATGCGCTTTCTCTTTCTGCCGACTCCGCCGCTTCCTCTTCGCGTCTGCGGGTGAATGCGCCGGGACAAGCCTACCCTTCACCGGCTGCCGATACCGCACTCCGTGCGCGGACAGGCCGTTCGGACACGCGGATACAGCGGCCCCCGTTCTCTCCGGTGGAAGAAGACCAGCCGGCGATTCGCCGCCGCGCCAATCCGTATGCGGAAGTGCCCTCTCTCTACGATCTCTATACGCAAATCTCCCGGCGTTCTCCGGTGCTCAGCCGCTTTGGCGAAGACATTTTCCGCAACGGCACCGGTAATTTCGACGAACTTCCCATGGATATGCCGGTGGGTCCGGAGTATGTGCTGGGTCCGGGAGATGGTCTGAGCATCGAATTGTGGGGCGGAGTCTCTCAGCACTTGCAACGCGTGGTGGACCGCGAAGGGCGCGTGGCCTTGCCGGAAGCGGGTGCGGTCGAGGTGACCGGCCGCAGTCTCGGGGATGTGCAGCAGCTCGTGCAGAGCGCATTGCGCAGGGAGTTTCGCGATGTTCACGCCGACGTTTCCCTCGGCCGCTTGCGGACAGTGCGGGTTTATGTGGTGGGGGACGTGCTGCGGCCCGGTGCCTATGACGTCAGCTCGCTGTCCACGCCGCTCAACGCACTCTATCAGGCCGGCGGCCCGACCTCCCGCGGATCGCTCCGGATTTTGCGGCACTATCGCGGCCCGCAGCTTATCGGGAATATCGACCTCTACGATCTTCTTTTGCACGGAGTGCGTTCCAGCCTTGAACGCCTGCAGGCCGGCGACACGATTATGGTTCCCCCGCTCGGCGCGGAACTGACCGTCGAAGGCATGGTGCGCCGTCCCGCGATCTATGAGCTGAATCATGAGGGCAATCTTGCCGAAGCGCTGGCGCTCGCCGGCGGCGTGCTCACGACCGGCACCCTCCGCCACATTGAAGTGGAGCGCGTCATCGCCCACGAACGCCGCTCCATGCTGCGGCTCGATCTGCCTGAGAAGAATCTACCGGAAAACAATTTTTCCGGGAACAACAACCAGGAGGCGGTCACACGCGCGCTCGAAGATTTCAAGATTCAGGATGGCGACAAGATCCGCATCTCGCCCATCTTGCCCTACAGCGGGCAGACCGTCTATCTCGACGGCCACGTCGTCCATCCCGGCAAGCATGCCTTCCACGAAGGGATGCGCATTACAGATCTGATTCCTGCCTATACCGATCTTTTGCCTGAGCCCGCAGGGCGTCACGCCGAGATCATAAGGCTGGCTCCTCCGGATTACGCTCCCCAAGTGATTGCCTTCAATCTCAGCGATGCGCTGGCGGCCCTGGCACAGGGAAACACAAAGGGCGATCAAACCGGCGAATCGAGCGCCCACAACCCGCAGAATGTCATGCTCCGGCCCTTCGATACCGTGCGCATCTTCGGCCGCTACGACTTCGAGGATGCTCCGGTCATTACCGTAAGCGGCGAAGTGCGCCATCCGGGGGAACATGTGACGAACGGGGAAACCCGCCTGCGCGACGCCGTGTACCTGGCCGGAGGGGTCACACGAGATGCGCTGCTGACGGACGCGCAGGTCTTTCGCCGCACCGCCGACGGGAAGCTCAAAGTACTCAGCGTGAATCTGGGGCACGCGCTGGCCGGAGACTCCGCGAATAATGTTGCGCTCGAACCCAAAGACCAGGTCTTTATTCACCGCAATCTTTCGAGAGTCGATCCCGCCACGGTGAAAATCGAAGGCGAAGTGGCCCTGCCGGGAAAGTATCCTCTGGGCGAAGACATGTCCGCGGCGCAACTGGTGCGCCTCGCCGGCGGTCTGAAGCGTGGAGCCTTCACCGAAGCCGCCGACCTTACCCGTTACACGGTGGAAAACGGAGCGCAAGTGATGGGAGAACACATGGCCGTCCCGATCGCCCGAGCCCTGGCCGGGGAAGCCGACACCGACGTGCGGCTGCGTGACGGCGATATCCTGACCATCCGCCAGCTGGCGGGCTGGACCGACATTGGATCGCTAATCACGGTGAAGGGCGAAGTCATGCACCCGGGCGACTACGGCATTCAGGAAGGCGAACGCCTCAGTTCGGTGATCGCGCGGGCCGGCGGATTGCGCTCCGACGCTTATCCTTATGGCGCGATTCTCGAACGCCGGCAGGTCCGCGAACTGGAAGAAAAGAATCGCGCCGAGCTGATCCGGCAGGTCGAAGGCCAGGGCTCGGCGTTCAAGCTGATCCCCGATGCCGGGGACCCCGACGCAAAGCTGGCCAAAGACGCGACCTTGCAGCAGTGGCATGCGACCCTCGAAGAGTTGCAGAACCTGCCGCCGACCGGACGGCTGGTCATCCACATCTCGAGAGACCTTCGCCGGTGGGCGAACACTCCGGCCGACCTCGAAATCCGCGCCGGCGACACCCTGTTTATCCCCAAGACGCCGAACTATGTCATGGTCAACGGCCAGGTATATAACCCGACCGCGATCACCTACCGTCCAGGCAAGAGCGCGGGCTGGTACCTGCGCCAGGCCGGCGGCCCTACTAACATGGCCAGCCATAAGGCTGTTTTTGTAGTGCGGGCCGACGGCTCGGTGGTGGGCGGAAAGGGGAGTGGGGAGTGGTTTACCGGCGATGTGCTGAGCGCCGACCTGCGGCCCGGGGACATGGTGTTCGTCCCGGAGAAAGCGCTGGGCGGTCCGCCGCTCTGGAAAAATACGCTGCAAGTTGCGCAACTGCTCTCTTCCGTTGCGGTTGCGGTCAGCGTCGGCCACGGATTCTGATCTGGGGTTTAGGTGCGGTTGAGACGGCGCGAAGCCTTTAAATTGGATGACCACTTGTGCGGCACTCGGGTTCTGCATGGCGGCGGGCAAGCCGCGCTGATGGCGCTGGTGATCGCGCTGATGATAAGTGGCCAGGCCTGGCCCCAGAGTGCAGGCTCCAGCATGGCGAAGAGTGCCCCCGGCAGTGCCGCCGTTGGCGATGAGCTTCAGCCCGATTCACTTCAGCCCGGAGAAGATCCCGAGAATCGTCTCGTCTCGCCGTTTCTGAAACACTTGGCAACCGACCAGGGGCGGTTCTGGACAAGTCCGGCGCGGTTTCAAAGCAAAGATCTCCATTGGATTCTCCCCGCGGCCGGGTTTACGGCAGCTTTTCTCGCGAGCGATAGCTGGTGGTCGAAGCAAGTCCCAGTCAGTCACATGGCAACAAGCAAAAAGATTTCCGACTACGGTGCGTATTCGTTCCTGGGACTGGGCGGCGGGTCGTTTCTCCTAGGCCAGGTAAAGCATGATGACCATCTCTCGGAAGCCGGACTGCTCGCGGGAGAGGCCGCCATCGATAGCGCGGTCGTTGCCTATGAATTCAAAGAAATGACGCAAAGACAACGGCCCTACCAGGGAAATGGACACGGCAACTTCTTCGCTGGAGGTGGCTCCTTTCCTTCCGAGCACTCCGCGATTGCCTGGTCCCTAGCCAGCGTTTGGGCGCACGAGTACCCGGGCTGGTTCAGCCGGATGGCAGCGTATGGTCTGGCTTCGGCCGTGACCGTAACTAGAGTCGCCGCGAAACAACACTTCCCATCCGACGCCCTCACCGGCAGCGCCCTCGGCTGGTATTTCGGGCGGCAGGTTTATCGCGCTCACCACGATCCCGAACTCGGCGGCACGGGGTGGGGTAGCGCCTTCGAGGAAAAAAACGGAGAGAAGATCCGCAACCCAAACTATATGGCTTCTCCATACGTGCCCCTGGATAGTTGGATCTATCCCGCCCTGGAGCGTCTTATCGGTTTGGGCCACATTCCTTCGAACGTGTTGGGAATGCGCCCGTGGACCCGAATGGCGTGCGCCCATTTACTCGAAGATGCCGGAGAAGAATTTCCCGACAATGGGACTGAGGCGGGCGGAGCGGGACGGGCGTATGCCGCCTTGACCAGGGAATTCAAGACAGAAATCTCAAGGCTCGACGGCGGGCCGAATATCGGCGCCGGTATGGAATCCGTCTACACCCGGGCAATGGGAATCTCCGGCACGCCGCTTCGAGACGGCTACCACTTTGGGCAGACCCTGACGAACGATTATGGCCGGCCCTACTGGGCTGGACTGAGCACCATCACGGGATTCAGCACGCATGCGGAGGCTGGGCCGGTAGCGTTCTATTTTCGTGGAGAGTATCAGCACTCACCCGCCATGCCGTCGGAATCGCCGCAAACCCTGGCCGCGACTGCGGCGGCGGATCTCACTCCGGCTCTCGCTAACGGCACGGCGGCCGCCAATCAGTTCGCAGTGCTCGACAGCATGGCATCGGTCAACGTAAATAACCTCCAGATTTCCTTTGGGATCCAAAGCCTGTGGTTGGGGCCAGGCGAATCCGGGGCGCTGCTGATGAGCAACAATGCCGCGCCCTTCCCCATGCTGAAGCTTGACAACGTCCGGCCGCACGAGTTCCCCGGACTATCACGTCTGCTCGGACCTTTTCGTACGGAGTTCTTCGTAGGACAGCTCTCCGGGCAACATTGGGAGTACTGTCCCGCTTCCACCTGCCAGTCCTATCCCGGTTACCCCAACGTGGTGGGACCAAACATTGCGCCGCAACCTTTTATTCACGGAGAAAAGATCAGCTTTCAACCCACTCCCAACCTCGAATTCGGGATGGGAATCACAGCCATGTTTGGCGGCCCTGGCCTGCCGGTTACCTTCGGGAATTTCTTCCGCACCTACTATCTGCACTCGCCAAATGCCGCGAGCAATCCCGGCAAGAGAATTTCAGCCGCAGACTTGAGCTATCGCCTGCCCGGTCTAAGGAATTGGCTGACGTTTTACATGGACGCGCTGGTGGTCGACGAGATTTCGCCGGTCGGCTCCGCCCGCGCGAGTGTAAACCCGGGCATCTACCTGCCGCAAATACCCGGAATCCCGAAGATCGAGCTTCGCGCGGAGGGCCTGCACGAATCCGCCACCTCGGAGTTTGTGCCCGGCTTTGTTTACTACGACGAACGCCGATACCGCAATGGCTACACCAATGCCGGGAACCTGCTCGGCAGCCCGGTTGGAAGAGCGGCCGCGGCGGCGAAGGCTGGCTTACCTACTGGCTGTCGGCCCGCAACAAGTTGCAGCTGGGTTATCGCCTGCAGATGGTGTCTCCGGCGTTTATTGGGGGTGGACGTCTGGCGGGCTACTCGGTACGCAGCGAATTCATGCTGGGTCCGAGTGTCTCGATTTCAGGTTTCCTGCAGTACGAACAGTGGAAGTTCCCGGTTCTATCGACCAGCGGCCAGTCCGACGTGACCGCCTCGCTTCAGTGCACGTTCTATCCACGCCGGCGGATGGGAAGATGAACTGTGGGAAATCAAGCCATCCGAATGAATGCCAGAACGAATGCCAGATCATGAATGCTAAACCAGGCGAGATATTTCGAAGGAGCCGGCGGTGAAGCAGGGCAAGGCATTCGCCGCTCCCGTGGTCGAGAGACCTTCAGAGCTCAAGCCGGCTGCAACCGACGACATGAGTGAAGAGCAAGCCGGAGTAGACCGCGAACTCGTCTGGCCATGGCTGCTCTGGGAGCACCGGCGCTTCCTCTGGCAGTCGGCGGTTTGGGGTCTGGTGCTCGCGACCATTTTGGCTTTTGTCATTCCCCGGCGATATGACTCCACCACCCTGTTGATGCCGCCGGGGAACCAGTCGTCTTCCGGCATGGCCATGATGGCGGCGATGGCCGGCAAAGCCGGGACGGGGCTGAGTTCGCTGGCCGGTGATCTGCTGGGCATGAAGAGTTCCGGCGACCTTTTCATCGACATCCTGCGCAGCCGCACTGTGGAAGACCGCCTCATCGACCGCTTTGATCTGCGGCGAGTCTACCGGGACCGCTATTGGCAGGATGCCCGCAAGGATCTGGCGAACAATACCAGCATCGCAGAGGACCGCAAGAGCGGCGTTCTCACCATCGTGGTAACCGACCGCGATTCCGAGCGCGCCGCTGAGATCGCGCGGGCCTACGTCGAGGAATTGGACCGGCTGGTGGCCCAGGTGACCACCTCGTCGGCGCGGCGCGAGCGCATCTTCATCGAGCAGAGGCTGGTCGCGGTCAGGCAGGACTTAAACCGTGCCTCCCGCGAGTTCAGCGAATATGCCAGCCGGAACACGGCCATCGACATTGCCGCGCAGGGCAAAGCGACGGTGGAAGCGGCCGCGCGGCTCGAAGGAGAATTGATCGCGGCGCAGTCCGAACTCGAAGGCCTGGAGCGGATCTACACCAAGGACAACGTGCGCGCCCGTTCGCTGCAGGCCCGGGTGGATGAACTTCGCAGCCAGCTCCACAAGATCGGCGGGGACACTGCCGCCTCCTCCGACGGCAAGCCCGCTTCGGCCGGAGAGTTTCCTTCCATCCGTCAGCTGCCGCTACTGGGCGTGAAGTGGGCCGATCTTTACCGCGAAACCAAAATCCAGGAGACGGTCTATGAGCTGCTTACTCAGCAATACGAACTGGCCAAGATCGAAGAGGCCAAGGAAATCCCCGTAGTTCGAGTGCTGGATCTCGCGGAGGTGCCGGAGAAAAAATCGTATCCGCCACGGATGCTGATTGCGGGATTGGGACCGCTGTTGGCGTTGCTCGGAGCGTGCACGTGCATTCTCGGCAGGCATGAATGGAACTCCACGGATGAATCAAATCCGCAGAAGACCTTCCTGCGGGAAGTTGGCAGGACAATCTGGTCCGATGGGGGACGCCTCTGGCGAAATCCTGGCAGGTTCCCGAAAGACGCAGCAGCAGGCGCGCTCGGCTGGCTGCGTTCGTCCCATGGCCGCAATGGGGATGGTCATGACTGAGTCGTGGAGGATGCTACTCACGAGGGAACGGGGGGGCGCGGACGGCAAGACGGCCAGTGAGTTCTTGTTCGTGAATTCGGCCTCCTCTGCAGGCTTCCGCGCCATTGCTGGCATGACGCGCATTGCTATTCTGCTGAGCATCGCGCGCGCGTATGGTCCCGGAAGTTTTGGCCAGCTTTCGCTGGCCATGTCGCTGGTGGAAATCCTGCGGACATTTTCGGAATTCGGGGTCAACACGATCTCGATTCGCAAGTTTTCTCAAACCGGATTGGGAGATCGTGCCCACCTGTTGGCCAGCATTGCCGGAACAAAACTGATTCTTGGAGCCTGCTTCTACTCTTTGGGGGTAGGTGTGCTGTTCCTTATCGCTAATAATCGGGCCGCCGTGCGGCTCGGCGCGATTGCCGCTCTCACCCTGTTTTTTGCCAGTACACTCGGCGCCATTTCGAGCTACCTGCAAAGTTCTTTCTCGATGTCACGCATTTTGAGGACGACGCTTCTTAGCAGCATGTTCTCGGCTACTTGGGCCTCAATTGCCATCCACAGTAAAGCTCCCTTGTTGGTGGTCATAGCCTGTCTGCCGGCTGCCGACGCGCTGAATTTGTTGCTTCTATCCAGAGTTTCGGGGGTACCTTTCCGCTTGAGGTTCAGCTTTTCCCAAACCGTCGGACTGCTTCGCGAGAGTCTGCCTGTGGGAATAATGGCAGTCATGGTGGTTTTGTACGTCCGCCTAGACAATATATTCGTATTCAAGTTCGCCGGGGAATCGGCCTTGGGTCTTTACGCCCTTTGTTACAGAATTGCGGAGCCGGGATTGGCCGTACCGCTCGCCTTCGCCACAACCACCTACGCCTACCTGTCGCGCCCGGAATATCAGGACATCGTCCTCAAGGAAGCGGCCTTGATTTTGTTGCGAACCATGGGGCCGGCGTATTTGCTCACGTTGGCTGCGCTCGCCACCGTAGGGCTGATGGGCAGGACGTTGCTGGCGTGGATCTTTCCCAGGTACCTGGCGGCGTATCCAATTCTGTTGGTTCTGGGATTTGTGGTGGCTGCGCGCACCATCAATATCACGCTTACCTCATTACTGAATTCGCGCGCAAAGTATTCACTTCTGGCGAAGATTTGCGCGGTGAATCTGTCAGTGAACGTCGTCCTGGTCTTCCTGCTGGTTCCCAGACTCGGGGCACTAGGCGCTGCCTGGGCCGCGCTCGGTACAGAATCCGTCAACATGCTGATGCAGGGCGAAGCCGTTTTATGGGTGTTTCCGGCCCGCGCCGGAACCTCGCGGGAGCCATTCTTATGGAATCCTCAACAGAATGAATTGAAATGATGGCGACCTGTGGCGGATCAAGAGGGTCGTCTTAAAGTCACCCATGAAAATCGCTTTTGATCTGAGGAGAATCGGAAATCCCGGCATCGGGAGATACATGAAGTGCCTGGTCGAAGCGATTTTTTCGCTCCGTACGACCTTGCAATATCTGCTGATCATGCCGCCGGCGTGCCCGGATATCATCGCGGCTCCCGCGCCGGAGTGGCCGGCGTAGAAATGCTGACCTCCTCCGCGGGTTACTATTCGTTGCGAGAGCAGATTGAGTTGCCGAGAATTCTGCGGCGCTACCAGGTCAACCTGCTGCACTCACCGCATTTCTTGCTGCCCCTCGTCCGTCCGTGTCCCGCTGTGGTCACCATCCATGACGTGATTTATCTGGCCTGCAAAGAGGATCTGCCGTCGCGGCTGGGGCGGGTTTACTACCATTTGATGATGTCGGCGGCGGTTCGCCTCGCCCGGCGGGTGATTACGGATTCCGAGTTCTCAAAGCGCGATATCGTCCGCCATCTGGGAGCGGATGCGGGAAAAATTGACGTAATTTATCCCGGAGTGAGCCGCGAATTCCGGCCCGTGAGCGACCCTGCCACGCGGTCGGCGGTTCGCTACAAGTACGGCATCGAGCGCGACTACGTTCTCTACACCGGAATCTATAAGCCTCGCAAAAACCATGCAGGACTGCTGCGGGCTTTCGAAAGATTCCTAGCTTTGGGCGGAGACGCTGACCTGGTGATCGCCGGGCCCATGAAGGAAGGCGCGTTCGAGCTTCACCGTCTTGCCGCCGAATTGGGTTTCCCGGCCCGCTTAAAGTTGACGGGCTTTGTCCGTGACGATGAGTTATGCGCGCTGTACTCCGGCGCGCGTTTGTACGCTTGTCCTTCGCTCTACGAAGGATTCGGCTTCACCGTGCTCGAGGCAATGGCTTGCGGCGCGCCGGTGGTTTCGTCGGCTGAAACCTCCTTGCCGGAGGTGGCCGGCGACGCCGCTTGGTATGCGAATCCCCGCGCTCCCAAAGAATTCGGCGAGGCCCTCTACCGTGTCTTCACCGACTCCGATCTGCAACCGCGCTAATCGCCAAGAGCGCGGAAAACGTCAAGCGATTTTGCTGGGAACGCGCCGCCAAGCAGACGCTCGCCGTATACCAGCACGCCAAGCTTAGGCCGAGACAGCCATGACCACGGTTTCGCAATGCGCCAGGAAAGCGGGCAATCCGTTCGCATCGGCACTAGGGCTGAGCGGCCTGGTATTGATCCTGCTATTCGCTGCCGGGTTGCGAGTCTTTGGGGTGTCGCTGATCCCCGCTGCCTTCACGGTGGGCGCGGCTGCGTTGGTGTGGATCGCGCTCCGGCATCCGGTAGGCAGCCTGGGAGTTGTCCTGGCATGGATGCCAATTCATCCACTGGCGTTTCTCGTGGCGACCTTCTTTGGACCTTCCTACCTCGGGCGCTTTGAGGGATGCGACCGGGCTACGCTATTGCTGCTGGCGTTGATTTTGTGGAGAAAGAACGGAGTAAAGCTGGTTGCGCCGGACTGGTTTCTGCTGGCTTGTTTCGGGCTGTCCTTCCTCCGCCTGGTTTTTGGTGGAACGCTTCTTGCCTTACTCAGCGATTTTAATCTTGTAATCGCGTATGCCGCGGGACGGGTGGCCTGGCTGACCCGAGGCCAGGAAGGGCGCTGGGCGAGGCGCGCGGTCTGGATTGTCGCAGTTTTGTCGGTACTCGGTGGGCGAGGTGTTTGTCCTCGGAGACGGTCCGAGGACGGTTCTCTATTTGTCCGTTGCAGAAGGGGCGACCGACGAAGCTGCGCTGAATGCCGCCTTTCACGCAGATGGGTTTACCGGCCTCCGGGAATCCGCCACCATGTTCGGGCCGCTTCAGTTTGCGCCGCTATGCATGGCTGCCCTGGTTCTCTGGTGGGTCTATTGCCGGAATCCCGTGCCTGCGGCCATGATCACTGCGGGCCTCATTTGTCGGTAACGCGCTCGGCTTGGCTGGGCACCGCGGCGGCAATCGTTCTCTTGGCGGTGATCATGCATCAAAAGCGGCGGTTCTCGCTCTACGCAGTCCTGGCCCTCGGGTTATTTATCGCCGCGGTTCCCATTCTCGATCTTGGCGACTATCTTCTATCGACCAGGACTGGACAGGATCTCTCCGCTCAAGGACATCGGGAATCGATTGTGAAGGGACTGGAGTATGTGCCGGCCATCCTTTCGGTTCTGGTCCTGGAAACGCAGGTATGTTCGCCACCAAGAGTAACGCTGAGGGTGTTTTTATCGAAAACACCTACCTGACGCTGGCGGCGGAGTATGGAATCCTGGCGAGCCGGTGTTTTCTCGGTTTTCTCCTCACCGCAGTGCGTGCGGCGTGGCGGGAGCGGACGCAACTGGGCTATGCCGCGGTTGGGATAGTAGTGGGCTTTGGCGCGGTTATGCTGCTAGCGCCGCTGCACAATGTTTTCAGCCTGGCGTCCTGGATCTGGTTCCCGGTGGGGCAGGCGGTTCGATTCTCAACTTCCCCGCAGAATGGCCCTCCCGCCCGGGCCCACGGCGTAAGCACAACGTAAACGGACAGAGGTTGACCACCGGCAACGGCGGGCCAGCACGAATTCTAAAATTTCTCTGAACTCAGCCGGAAGGACGCTGCGTCCCCCGGCCGCAATGAATGGTTGGAACGTTATGGATTGGACACTATGGAACTCGTTTCGTCTTGCAGTGTGTGTCACAGTGAACTGCTCCTGAAGATCGATGCCAACTGGAATTTCTGCCGCTGTCGTGGCTGCGGCTTCGTCTTCGACAGTCCCCGGCCGTCGTCTGACGAAATTGTCGCCTTCTACTCGCAGGCAGGAAAATACGACTCCTGGCTGGAGGAAGAGGCGGCGCGCGAACGGCTTTGGAAACGCCGGCTCAAGAAACTCTTGCCATATTCGACGCCGGGCAGCCTTCTGGACATCGGAACGGGGATTGGACAGTTTCTGCATGTTGCCAGGCCGTTCTTCCGCGAAGTGCACGGCACTGAAGTTTCGGAGAGCGCGGTGCGCGTCGCCAAGGAAAAATATGGGTTGGACATCCTGCATGGCGCCATCGACGAGTTATCGCTGGCGCCCGGCTCCTTCGACAACATTTCGTTATTTCATGTGCTCGAGCATGTCCCGGATCCGGGCGCTCTGATTGAGACCTGTGGCGCCCTGCTGCGGCCGCGGGGAACTCTGTTCATCGCGGTGCCGAATGACGTTTTGGCGTGGACCTCCTCGATCAAGAAATTCGGAAAGCAGCTGGGCTTCGCGCCCTTTGAGAAATTCAGCCCGGCGTTGGGAATTCCCAAAGCGGGATGTTCGCGAGAGATTCATCTGTCACACTTCATGCCACCCGTGTTGCGGCAACTGCTGGCGACTCGCGGTTTCTCGCTGATTGCCGAATCGATCGATCCGTATTACGTTGCCGCCGGCATGAAGCTGCTCGTCCACGCCGGTTATTACCTCCTTCATCGCGCGCTCCATCAGTCTCTCAGGGTGAATCGATATGACACCATATTCATGGTCGCGCGGAAACGCGAGGCGGTTTGAGCGGCGTCCTGCGTGTAGGCTTTGATGCCCGCTGGTATAACGGCTCCGGCGTCGGCACCTACGTGGCTGAATTGCTTCGAGCGCTCACCAACCTTCGCGGAGATCTGGAGTTTGTGGTTTACGAAGACGGTAAAAACCCCGTCCCCGCATTGCTTGGCGAGCGCGTCGTTCGGCTGCCGGTGCGCTCGTCGAGATACTCTCTGGCCGCGCAGTTCGAGCTCCGGGATCACGTCAAATCGGCGAAACTGGATCTTTTTCACAGCCCCTTCTACGCCGCCCCGCTGTTGCTCTCGTGCCCTCTGGTGGTGACCATTCACGATCTCATTCCGTTCCTGTTTCGAGTATCCGCCTGGCCTAAGCAGATGCTGATCAAAGCCGGATACCGCATCGCAGCTCTTCGGGCCCGCCACATCATTACCGATTCCCTGCATACGGCCCGGGATGTCGCAAGTATTCTGAAGATCGCGCCCAGCCGTATTACTCCTGTGCATTGCGCATCGTCGCCAAGTCTGTTCCATTCGAGATGCGGTCCGGCCGAATTGGCGGACTTGGCTGAAAACTACGGTGTCCGTCCTCCTTATGTGGTGGTTGCCAGCGCCGTCAATTGGAAGACCAAGAATCTCGAGGCCGCCTTCCGCGCCTTGGCGCTCGGCCGGCGAAAGTCGGGTATCGATTTTCAAACCGTTGTCTACGGGCCCGAAGATGGATTGCGCGCCCTTTCCGCCCAGCCCGGCGCCTCCGAACTGAATGTTCGATATGCGGGATACCTCCCGGCAAATGATCTTGGAGTGCTTTTCCGGAACGCTCAACTCTTCATCATGCCCTCCTTGTATGAGGGCTTCGGTCTGCCGATTCTCGAAGCCATGGCTTGCGGCTGTCCCGTGGTGACGTCGAATGCGGGATCCTTGGCGGAGGTGGCAGGAGGCGGTGCGCAGACCTTTGCCCCGTCGGATGTCGAGGGCATGGCGGAAGCGGTGGCCCGGTTATTGACTTGTCCGGAGGACGCCCGGAAGTGGAAGCGTCGAGCCGGCATGCGTGCGGCCGAGTTCTCCTGGAAGCGCGCGGCCGAGGATACCGCCACCGTCTACCACCGGGTCTATCACGACTCGCACCGGTAGCGGAGCGCATTGAGCGGCGATTCGAATCTCATGGGTGATTGCGTTCAAGCCTCGCCGGTCTACTAACCGCAGCCTCCTGCAGAAGATCTGGAATCCAAAATTACAACTTCCCGGAGCGATCTCCATGGACAAACAACGCCTGCCCTCGCCGCAACCTTTTTCTCCAATCCGCAGCTCGCAAGAGTACTTTGCCCTCTACCCGCGGATGGTGGCGGAGCTGCCGCACGCTGCGATCGGGCAGGCGACGGGCGAGCTAATGCGCGCCTACGACGAAGGCAAGAGTGTTTTCGTCTTCGGCAACGGCGGCAGTGCCGCCCTAGCCTCACATTTTGCCTGCGATCTAGGGAAAGGAACGGTAATCGGAAATAACGGCCGCCGCTTTCGTGTGATGGCCCTCACCGACAACGTGCCACTGATGACAGCGTGGGCCAACGATAGCTGCTACGAACGGATCTTCGCCGAGCAATTACAGAACTTCGTGGCTCTCGGCGATGTGGCTTTCGCGATCAGCGCCAGCGGGAACTCGCCAAACGTGTTGCAGGCGCTTAGAGTCGCCAAAGACGCCCGCGCCACTACTGTCGGCTTAACCGGCTTTGATGGCGGGAAAATGAGGGATTTGTGTGACGTCTGCGTTGTCCTTCCGTCCGACAACATGCAAATCATCGAAGACTTCCAGCTCAGCGTGACCCACGCCGTGTTTTCCGTGATCCTTCAGCGGATTGCGAAAACGGTTCCAGTCCAGCCACTTGCCTCCGGAGCGTCGGCCGGATGACGGCTCGCTCGCGGAAGGGGTTGATTCCACCGTCGGCCTTGGATGCCCCAACAGGAAATCCATTCCGTGTCCTGCCCCATGCAGACCGCAGTCGAGCCCTGCGTGCGTGAGCGGCGCACCCATGAACGTCTTCTGAAGCGGGCTCTGGATCTCGTGGGCTCAAGCGTTCTGATCGGCTTGCTCTCTCCCGTGTTCCTGGTGGTGGCGGTGCTGGTCTGGATCAGCGATGGTCTGCCGCTTTTCCACCCCCGGCTCGTGGTTGGTGGCGACGGCGAATTCCATGCCTATAAGTTTCGCACCATGCTGCCGAACGCCGACGCGATTCTTGCCGCCGATCCGAAGCTGCGGGAGGCCTTCACCCGGGACTTTAAGCTGAAATCCGATCCCCGCATCACGCGCCTCGGAGCACGGTTGAGGAAGTACAGCCTGGATGAACTGCCGCAGCTGGCGAACGTGCTGAAAGGACAGATGAGCCTTGTCGGACCGCGCATGATTACGGCGGAAGAACTCTCAAAATATGGGCCGTATCAAGACCTGCTGCTCAGCGTGAAGCCCGGTCTCACCGGTTATTGGCAGATTCAGGGACGCCAGGACGTCTCTTACCAGGAACGTGTCCGCATGGACGTTCACTACATCGCGAACTGGAGTCTTAGGCTGGATTTGTCGATTCTACTTAAGACCCCCTGGCGGGTCCTGCGTGGCGAAGGAGCTTACTGACAGTGGCGAGAATTTTGGTAACGGGCGGTGCGGGGTATGTCGGCTCGGTCTGTTGTCTCCAGTTACTCGAACGGGGACATCAAGTCACGGTTGTAGACGACCTATCCACCGGCCATGCGGCGGCGGTACCACCCGGGGCAACCCTTCATCAGATGGACATCGGCAACCGGGCGGCGATGGCGCGAGTGCTTGCCTCTGATCGCTTTGACGCGATTTTTCATTTCGCCGCCAAGGCCCTCATCCCGGAATCCGTCGCGAACCCAGGCCTGTTCTTCGACTCCAACGTCGCTTCCGGCATTGCGCTGCTGGAAACGGTTCGGGCCGCAGGCATCCGAAAATTTGTATTCTCTTCTTCGGCCGCCGTGTATGGGAATCCGCATTCGACTCCGATCGACGAGGAGCATCCCAAGAACCCGGTCAACGCCTACGGCGAGACCAAACTAATGCTAGAGCGCGTGCTCGACTGGTACGCGATCGCCTACGGATGGACCGCAGTGGCCTTTCGCTACTTCAACGCCTGCGGAGCCACCACGGCGATCGGCGAGGACCATTGCCCGGAGACGCATATCATCCCCCTGCTGCTCGAAACGGCTGCAGGTAAACGGGACTTCTTCGAAATCTATGGCCATGACTACCCGACTCCGGACGGTACCTGTTTGCGGGATTATGTTCATGTCCGGGATATAGCGGAGGCGCATCTGGTCGCCCTCCATCTCCAGAGCCCGTCCGGACTGCGGGCGTACAACATCGGGACAGGCACGAGTTACTCGGTCCGGCAAATCTGCCGCGTGGTGGAGCAGGAGTTGGGCTTGAAGGTGTCGGTGAAGCAGGGCCCGCGACGCCACGGCGATCCCTCTGTGCTTTGCGCAAGCCCGGAGCGGCTTAGGCGCGAGTTGGGCTGGCAGCCGCGGTTCTCCGATCTGCAAACCATCATTCGCACGGCCTGGGAGTGGAAGGAAAAACATCCGCTTGGCTACGGGATTGAGTCCCAAGTCTGCTGAGTCTAGGTCTGCTGAGCCCAGGGCCTCTGAAAATCCTGATCATTGGCTGGACGCTTCTGTGCGGAGGATAAGTAAGGCAAAGTGAAGGCGCAGAGTTTACGATTCGTGATTCTTGGCATCGACCTGGTTTGGGCCGTGGCGGCCATGGGCTTCGCCTGCCTGTTGTCCTTGGGCTGGGAAGCGCGGAGTGCGGCGCCTGACTCATTCCTCGTTTTTGCGCCCGCGCTTTTGCTGGCGCTGTTTCTGTGGATTGTATTGTCATCGTGGTTGCGGCTGGACGGATTCTGCGGGGGATGGCGGGGCCCGGCGGTCCTCTCGCAGCTGTTTCCCGCAGTAGTCGGCCTGATGGCAACCTTGTTCGCCAGCGGCTTAGTGATCCCGATTCAGACTTCCCGGCTGGCCTTGGGTTATTTTGGAATCTTTTTGTACCTCGGTTTTGGGCTCATTCGTTTCGCGCTGCGGTGGCTTCTCGCTTCTCCGTATCAGGCTCGGCCGGTGCGCCGAATCGTGATCGTTGGCGACGGGCCTCTGGCTCAGGAGATGGCCGCAGCCATCGACCGACATCCCGAATTGCTCCGTCAGATTGTTGGCTTTCTGTCTCCCGCCGGGAATGCCATCGACTCGTCATCGCCCGAAGCCTGCGGTGATCGCGTCAGCCTCCAGACGGTCGGCATTGTTGATTTTCTGCAATCCCGCCGGGTCGACGAGATCATCCTTACCGTTCCCGAGCCCGGCCACTCCGAGATTCTGGACCTTGCGGCCACTTGCCGGACGGCCGGAGTCGCTGTCAGTCTGGTTCCGCAACCTTACCAGCTCTACCTCTCCCGGCCGGAGCTGGTGGATTTGGATGGGCTGCCGCTACTGCAATGGGAGGGAGGCGCTGCCGCCGATCCGCACTGGAAAAGGCTGCTCGACCTGGCTTTCACAACCTGCCTGCTTCCCCTGGCGGCGGCGGCCGTCGCTCCCGCGGCGCTGGTGTTGAAGTTTCGCAAGGGAAAAGGCTTCCGGCGCGAACTACGTTGCGGACAGCACGGCAAAACCTTCTGGATGTATCGCCTGAACTCCGACCGCTGCGCAGACGGATTGCCGGCTCACGAATTTCTCATGCAGCGGTCAAGCCTTACCGAGTTGCCCCAACTGCTGAATGTTTTGCGCGGCGATATGAGCCTGGTTGGGCCCCGCCGGAGGGACCGGAGCGCGCCCGCCACTATAGCGACTGGAATCAGCAAAGGCTCAGCGTAAAGCCGGGGATGACGGGACTGGCCCAGGTTTATGGCCTGCGCGACGAAAGTTCTTCTGAGGACAAAACCAAGTACGATCTGCAGTACATTCTGCACCGTTCCTGGTTCCAGGACGAATACAATACTCCTGCAGACCCTGTGGACCATCACGCTGCGGCTGTTGCCGACGCAGCGATGGCAGGTGCGCACCCCGCACATCGGCAACCGCGCTGACGCTCGATTCAAGGAGGCTATCTCCGGTGCTCATAGTCCGCAGTCCAGTTCGGATTAGCTTTGGCGGCGGCGGAACCGACCTGCCGTCCTATTACGAAACATTCGGCGGCGCGGTCGTGAGCGCGGCCATCAACAAGTACTTCTATACGATCCTGGGGAACAGGTCCGACGGCCGCGTGCAGGTGATCTCCTCCGACCTTCGGGTCTGTGAAACCTGGCACAATAACGCAGGTGAGTATTCACGGCAGCGTATATGGAGATCCCACTCGCCATTCTTAAGGAGATCGACCGCGATATCTCGGTTGACCTGTTTCTTGCCTCGGAGATTCCTTCCCGGGACCGGCTTGGGATCTTCGGCCAGCGTGTGCGTGAATATTCTCAAGACACTGACCACCTACCTGCAACGCCCTCTTTCAAAAGACGAGCTTGCCGAGCGCGCTTTCTTCGTAACCCGTCACCTTCTGGGAAAACATGTTGGCAAACAAGACGAATACGCCGCTGCCTTTGGCGGTCTGAACTATATTTCGTTCCATCCCGACGGGACCACCGAGGTTGAGCCAGTCGAACTGAGTCCCGCCGTTTTGCGCGAGTTTCAATCGAATCTCATGTTGTTTTTCGCCGCGCTGCACATCATTCCTGGAGCATTTTGGAGGAGCAGGAAGCATCCACACGCAGCGGGGACCCGGCTACGGTCGAGGCTTTGCACGAAGTGAAGGCGCTTGGCCGCCGGATGCGTGCCAGCCTTGAACGGGGAGAACTCCATCGGTTTGGGGAGCTGTTGCACGAAGGCTGGCAGGCCAAGCGCCGGATTTCCACCAAGATTTCGACTCCGCGCATCGATCAGCTGTACTCCCTCGGGCTCCAGAGCGGCGCTCTCGGGGGAAAAATCACCGGCGCAGGCGGCGGCGGATTCCTGTTGCTCTATTGCGAAAAGCCGCAGCAATCCGCTGTGCGCGAAGCCATGCGCAGCGAGGGCGTTCATGAGATGGCGTTTGGCTTTGACACCCAGGGAGCGCAGGCCATCGTGAACGATCCCTTCATCGATGCCGATGAACGCGGCGGCTCCCGCTGGGTTTTTGTGCCTCATGACCCCAATGACAATCATCCCGCCGGTCATGCGGAAGTGGGCGAACGCCGCATCGGGCCGGAGGGCGTGCACTGAAAGCCTTCCTGCTGGCAGCCGGTCATGGCACTCGCCTGCGGCGGATCACCGACACCATTCCCAAGTGCCTGGTTCCGATTCGAGGGGTGCCACTTCTCGCCCTTTGGCTCGAGTGTTGCAACCGTCTGCGGATCGACGGTCTAGTCAACCTCCATGCCCATGTCGCGCCGGTGCGCGAATTCCTGCGGCGGCGTGTGGATGCCACGCCGGTCCGCATCGTGGAAGAGCCGGAGCTGCTCGGCAGCGCGGGAACCTTGCGGGCCAACCGCGACTGGATCGGCTCAGACGATCTTTTCTGGGTGTTTTATGCCGACGTTCTCAACTGCGCCGATCTCGAAGGGATGTTGCGCATGCACCGCGAGCGCGGCCCGCAGCGACGCTCGGTGTCTACCAGGTTTCCATCGCCGGCGCTGCGGCATCGTGACGGCCGATAAAGATGGAGTGATCGAGCAGTTCGTGGAAAAGCCCGCAGACCCTAACAGCAATTGGGCGTTCTCCGGATTGATGATCGGCACGCCGGAAATGTTGAAGGTTATCTCCGACGATATCCCAGCCGATATTGGGTTCCATGTACTGCCGCGGCTCGCGGGCCGCATGGTCGCCTTTCCCATACGCGACTACCTCATCGACATCGGCACCATGGAGAACTATCAGAAGGCGCAGGCAACTTGGCCCGGATTCCCGGAGGTTTGAATTTGTCAGGACTGCGCGGAATTGTCTTCGATATGGACGGAGTCATCATCAACAGCCATCCCGCGCATCGTTTGGCCTGGAAAGGTTTCCTGACTAGCGTAGGCCGGGAGACCCGTGATGAAGAGCTGGACTTTATTCTCGAGGGCGGCAAGCGCGCCGAGATCTTGAAGCACTTCCTGGGAGAGCTGGCTCCCGAGCAAATCGTCGAGATGGAAACCGCAAGGACGAATTGCTGCAAAAGCACGGCGACGCAGTCGAGCCCATACCCGGCGTCGTTGAATTCCTCGGTCATCTGTCGGAGGGAGGCATCGCCACGGCGGTAGCTACGTCCGCAAGCAAGCGCCGGGCTTTTGGAACCCTCGAGGAATTGGGGCTGGCGCGCCTTTTCCGGGCGATTGTCACGGGGGACGATGTAGCTGCCCGGCAAACCTGATCCCGCCATTTACCGGTTGGCCGCGGAGCGCATGCAGGAAGCTCCACAACGCCTGCTTGCGGTAGAGGATGCAGTGTCAGGCGTGCAGTCGGCAAGGGCCGCCGGGATGCGGTGCCTGGGGGTCGCACCTTCATCGCGAGCCTGTCTGCTGCGGACTGCGGGTGCAGATTCTGTCATCCCGGATTTTCGGTCGCTCTCGTTCGGCCAACTCGCGGCCTATTTCCGTTGAGAGAGGTCGCTGCAAGATGAATCCTGGTTCCGCCTTACGCCGAACTCCCGCTCCTGATCTTCTCCTGCCAGTAATCCAGCAGGTCCTGAATTGTCTTCTTGAACGGAATTTGCGGACTCCACCCGGTTTCCGTCCGAATCTTGCTGGCATCGCCAAACATCTGTGAGACCTCATTGGAGCGGAGTCGCGCGGGATCAGTGTCGATCTCCACGGCGATCCCGGAGATCGCCTCGAATTCCCGTATGACGTCCGCCAGGCGCACGGCAGAGCCGGAGCAGACGTTGTACACCTCGCCGATGCGGCCCTTATTGAGCAAAGCGGAGTAGGCAAGAACCACGTCGCGAACGTCAGTAAAGTCGCGTTTCACATCGACATTGCCGACGGCAAGTTTTCGCGGCCGCAGCCCGGCTTCCATTTCCGCGAACTGCTTTGCGATCGAAGGCAGCACGAAGGCTGTCGATTGTCCGGGGCCGGTATGGTTAAACGATCGCGCTGTGAGTATGCCCCCGGCGGCGCATTTTCTGTGCTGCACGAGCAACAGTTCAACCATGGCCTTGCTCGCGGCGTAGGGATTGTCGGGATCCACTGGGCTGGTTTCGGTCAGAATCCCCTCAAGCTTGGCGTACACCTGAGACGTGCTGACGTTCAGGATCCTGGGAGGGGCGGGCAGACCCATGGCTGCTTCAAAGAGGTTGTATGTGCCCACGACGTTCACCTCGAAGGTGAGCCGGGGGCTATTCCAGGAAGCATCTAGGGCAGAGATGCCGGCGAGATGGCAGATGTGGGTAGGGCTGACCTTACGGACGACAGAGCGAACCTCTTCAGCATTGCGAATGTCAAGCTCGTAGTGCTCTACTCCCGGCTCCGGCTCTTGGCGAGATCTGTTATCGCTTGAGGCAATGACTGCTATCTTTGAAGCACTGGATTTCAGAAACTGGACAAGGTGGGCTCCAACAAATCCAGTTCCGCCGGTGATGAGAAAGCGCCCCACTCGATCTGGTTTACCACGGATCCAAGTCCAGGGTCCAAGTACAAAAGACTAACGCGCTCCTGAGGTCGCTGCCTTTGCCATGTTCTGTGACTGCAGCCCGAGATCGCTGTCGATCATCATTCCGATCAGTTTCGAGAACGTAACTCGCGGTTGCCAGCTTAGCATCTTCTGGGCCTTGGCGTAGTTGCCGCGCAGGTGGTGTATCTCGGCAGGCCGCAGGAGTTCCGCGTCCGTCTCCACGTAGTCTCGATAGTCCAACCCGACCCGCTTAAACGCAATTTCAAGGAGTTGCTTCACCGAGTGGGTCTTTCCCGTCGCGATTACATAATCCCCAGGCTCGTCCTGTTGAAGCATCAGCCACATGGCGCGGACATAGTCGCCGGCAAACCCCCAATCGCGTTCAGCCTCCAGATTGCCCATCTTCAGCTTCCGCTGCAGTCCCAACCTTATCCGGGCAACGTTGTGGGTGACCCTTCGCGTGACAAACTCGACCCCGCGGCGGGGAGACTCGTGATTGAACAGAATCCCGGAACAAGCGTATAAACCGTAACTCTCCCGGGCATTGACGGTGATCCAGTGCCCATATAACTTGGCGACTCCGTAAGGACTGCGCGGATAGAATCGAGTGGATTCGCATTGTGGCGATTCTTCCACCATGCCAAACATCTCGCTGGAGGACGCTTGATAAAACCGGATGGCCGGATTCACGACCCGAATCGCCTCGAGGACACGGGTAACCCCTAGCGCGGTAAACTCTCCGGTGAGTACGGGTTGGGTCCAGGATGTTGGAACGAACGACTGGGCGGCAAGATTGTACACTTCGTCAGGCTCAGCCTTCCGGAGCGCGGCGATCAGCGAACTTTCGTCAAGCAAATCCCCTGGGATGAGTTCGATTTCGTCCTGAAGATGGGCGATCCTCTCAAAGTTTATCGTGCTGCTTCTTCGGACCAGCCCGCACACACGATAATTCTTTCCCAGCAGGAACTCTGCCAGGTAGGAACCGTCTTGACCCGTAATTCCAGTGATAAGGGCCTTGCGTGGCGTCATATACCTTGGTGTGGACCCTCAATCACTCCGAACTCACGGCGACAATTCCTCTACCCGGCAGACTAACGATCCTGCTGCGACTCTGTATGTGACCGATGTCACAAGCCTGCCGGGATTTTTTGTGGAAAAGCAGCCGGGCGCGGCTAACCGTTAAGGCCCTCGTTGCGGCATGCTTCGACAATCGAAAGGCGATCCGGCGCTCCCACCTTGCGTAGCATACGGTGCACGTGGTTCTTCACTGTCTGCTCGGAAAGATTTAGCCGGCGGGCCATTTCCTTATTCGTTAGACCCGTCTGGATCAAACCTACCAACTGTTGCTCTCTGCGGCTAAGGCCGAGCCTGTTCTTGAGGTGCAAGCTCGGAATGACGGGCTTATGCCGGGCAACCCACTGAAATAGCACGACGGAGAGCAGGGCCGGGCACACCGCTTCGCCCGCGGCAACCGCCCGAATGGTCCGAGCGACCTCCAGCGCTGAAGCATCTTTGAGGATGTACCCAACAGCGCCCGCTTGTATTACGCGAAGAAAAACTTCTTCATCGGCCTCCATGCCAACCATCACGACTCTTATGGCTGGGTTCAGTCGATGCAGTTCACGAACCAGGCCTTGTTCCGCCAGCACTGGAGAGACCGAATCGAGCACGACCAAGTTGGCTCGCGTCGAAATGATTTGCTCCAATGCGGCTGGGCCGTACGATCCCGCTCCGACTACGCGAATATCATCCTTCTTCGACAGAATGCGCAATAACGCTTCGCGCAGCAGCCGGTTTTCGGCCACCAGGAAAACCGCGGCAACCTGTGCCGAAAATCCTGGAACTATACTTCCCATCTGCTAAACCAACCTCGCTCGGTGTCCTTCGCTCCACCCGAAGAATCTTCCACGCCAGTTGCTGTATTCCATTTCTGTCACTTTTAAACGCTAGCCGCCCCGCGAACGTGAGGTCAAGGGGAAAGCTCGTCCAGGCGAGCCGTGGTTCCGCCTGCGGGAAGGTCCCTTCTGGATTCCCAAAAAGGTCTCGGCGCAGCCAAATACGAACTCAACGGGCCGTTATTCCTCTGGCAGATTCTTCGATTACAAAACTAAGGGCAGACTGAGTTGACCTCAGTCTGCCCTGTGTTAAGTCCGTTCAACTCCGCCCTAGAAGTTCAGCCTGAGAGCAAACTGAATATCGCGCGAGTTATTCACCGTTTGATTGATCACCCCGAAACTAGAGGGCGAGTTTATGTCCTGCTGGCCCGTATCGCCGAGGCCGCCCAGGAAGTACTGCGGGTGATTGAACAGATTGAAGAACTCGGCCCGGAATTGCAGATTCATCGCCTCGCGGAACGCCAACGGAAAGTCCTTGATGATCGAGAAGTCCGTGTTCACAAAACGAGGGCCGTAGATCGGCGCTCGTGCGGCGGTGCCAAGCTCCCCTGCCGGTGCCTTCTGAAAAGCGCAGGGGTTGAACCAATTCTCAAGCGTGTGGACCCGGCTGGGACAGCTCGTACTGCCGCCCTCTGGCCCGCCTTTGTTTGGATCTCCTACTTGATTGGGACGGTTCAAGCTGAAGCCGTTGTAGTTGAAGAACGTTCCTGAATCCCCCGCCGCACCAGGAAAGATGTCGGCGTTGTCGCTATCTACGACAAACAGCGGGAATCCCGACTGCGCCCTCTCAATTAGATTCACCTGCCAATGTCCCAGTAGGGTGTTGGTGGCTCCGCTCCAGTTGCTGCCGTAACGCTTGCCCTTGCCGAACGGCAGATCGTAGAGAATGCCGGCGGTAAAGGTGTTGTTGAGGTTCAGCTGGGACAAACTCCAATCCAGTTTCTGGCTTCCGGGCAGGGGCCAATACACTGCGCCGACGGTGGTGCCCAGTCCGTCGGGCATCCCGGAGTCGAAATTGCGGGCGTAGGTGTAGCCTACGAGGGCATAGAGCCCATGCCGCGCGCTCTTGGTCTCAGCTTTTATTTGCAGAGAGTCATAACGGGCCGCGCCGATGCTGTTGTTATTGTTGACGAACTGGAACGCGGTGTAGGGAGGGGTCACAATGCCGCAGCCCAGCGTGTAGCCGGTTACGGTAGAGGTGCCGTTGCCCGGGCACGCGAGAGGCGAAGCTATGTTTTCATCTACCTGGCTCACCAGAATGTGTGCGCTGCGGGAGCCGCGTAGCCCGCGGTCAGCACAACATTGCCGGGCAGTTGGTGCTCAATATTGAGATTGAATTGCTGGACTATGCCCTGCTTGAAATCCCGGTTCTGGGATTGAATGGTCCCGGTGTAAGTGGACGGGTTGACGGGCGCGTTAAAGACGGCACCGCCAGCCACAGGCGTAGTAGAAGCCGTGCCTGCCGGTTGGAGGAAGCCGCCCGACAAGGAATTGGCGACGACGCCAAAAGCGAAACCGAAAATGACGTTGGGATCCACTTCCGCATAATATGGCGGGTTCTGCCACAATCCCTGTCCGCCCTGGTTCCACGCGGAATCGTGGAAGATCGCATAACCGAGGCGGATCGCAGTATTCTGGCTTCCCATGGGCTTCCAGGCGAGCCCAATACGCGGCTCGAACGCCGTTTTGTCAAATTGGATGCCAACACGTCCATCGGAAGGAATGCAATTCGTGCAGCCGCTTATCGCGGGACTGCCCTTCGGAACGTAGAACTGTTTGGTTACCCAGTCGAAGTTCGACTGGCGATTTTCCACTTCGGTTTCGGGCGTAACCAGAGCCCAAGCCAACCCGAGGTTCACAGTCAGGTCGTTGCTCACGCGCCAGTTATCCTGCACGAACGGGCGAACCAGTTTCCATCGTCTGCCAACAGTAGCTCCGTTGAATGTCTGATCGTGGGCGGCAAAATTCCCCATCCCACCGATAAGGGTATCGGAGATGTCGTCGCCCGTCTGATTGCCAATCTCCGATACAAAGCCGTCCTGGAAGGCGTTATTCCTCACATTCATTTGGTTGTCGCGAAATACCCCGCCGAACCGGATCTCATGTTTGCCTCGAATCAATTCGAGCGTATCGGACACCGAATACACATTGCTTCCACCCTGGTAAGGCGCATATCCGCGGTCGCCCACAGCGTAGTAGCTGGACATCGAGAACGAAGTCATGCCACATCCTTCGCAGTCGTTCGTTGCCTGGTTCAGGCTCGCGGGATAACCCGTATAGCTGTCGCACGCGCTGCCTAAATCGGCGCCGGGGATCGGCGCGGGCAAGCCGGTTACTGGATCGACCAGCCTCGCGGCTTCACAGCTGCCGGTGCCGAAAGAGAGAATGTGGTTGAAAATCCGGCTGAAGCCGGCATTCACCTGGTTGATCGTGCGATCGGAAAAGATGTGGGTTTCCGAGACGGTCGCATTGCGTCCGTGGTTGTTAATGAACTGCGTGCTGCCAAAGGCGGTGGCTTCGGCGAACCCTGGAGAACCCCCCGGCACGAAGTTCGTTGCCTGGTCGTAGCTGAAGCGCCCGAAGATGGAATCCTTGCTGGAAAAATTGTGGTCGAGGCGGATGTCCCAAGTACCCTCGTTAAGCTTCCTGTCGGGCACCAGGGCGTAGTTGTAAACCAAAGAGGGATTGTTCGCGTTGGGAGCGGGATAGAGGCTGAGCACGGCTCGGCGACAGGGTTGACCATGGCCGCTGGAATTACGTTGCAGGTGGCGACACCGCCCGTCTGCATACCGCTGCCGTTGGGAACAATCGCATTTCCCGAGGCGTCGCATTCGAATGGCGCGCCCCCGGCAAAAGGATTGGTGAGGTCGGGGTACAAAATCCTATTGCCGTATTGCGGTTGCGGAACCCCCCGGGTGAGACCCAAAGGATCCAAGTTGAAGTCGTAATCGCCATTGGCATCCGGTGTTGTCATAGCGGCCGACGGAACGACGCCCGTGAACGGAACTCCCTTGCGTTGCATTTTCGCCTGATAGTCGGCGAAGAAGAACGTTTTGTCCTTTTGGATCGGTCCGCCGAAAGAGCCGCCGAACTGGTTGAGGTTGTATTGCGGTGTCGCATTCACAAAAGGCGTACTGGCGTCGAGCTTGGTATTGCGGAAGAATTCAAACAGCGACCCGTGAAACTGGTTCGATCCTGACTTCGTCGTGACCAACACCGTCGGACCCGCCCGTTCTCCGTATTCCGCCGAGTAGGTATAGGTCAACACCTTAAATTCCTGGATGTCGTCGATCGAAGAGAAAATCGCAATCCCACCTTCATCGATTTGATTGTTGTCATTGCCGTCGAGCAGCCAATCGGTGCTCTGTTCGCGAGAACCTCCGACCGAAAGCGAGAACGATCCGCGGGTGGAAGCCTCGCTGCTGGCAGCACCGTTGAAAAAGCTCACCGGGCTGGTTGACGCGGTTGTGCCTGGCGTTAGTGTCGCCAGTTGCACGAAATTGCGGCCGTTTAACGGGAGATCGGCAACTTGCTCGGCCGTGATGACCTGCCCCAGGGTCGGGTTCGCAGTCTCGACCGCTACCTCTGTGGCGCTGACTTCCACACTTGAGGATACGGACGCTGGTACGAGTCCGAAATCCACTTCGCGATGCTCATCGACCTGTAACCGAACGTCTTTCTGCTCGGGTGGCCTGAAAGCCCTGAGACTCCACGCGAATCGTGTAGAACCCGACTGGCAGCAGAGGAATCAAGTAATGTCCTGAATCGTCGGTCTTCGCTTCGCGGGAAACGCCCGTGCCTTGCGATGTGGCCTTCACCGTCGCGCCAGGTATGACGGCGCCCGCTTTGTCGGAGACAGTGCCTGAAAAACTGCCGGTCCCCTGGCCGTACAGGAGTGGACATACCGGGAATGCAAGCGAAAAGACAACGACAACGAGCAGCGCCCTCTTATGCAGCATCGCAACCCTTTCGGCGACCCCACACCGATGAGGCACGCACTCTCCCCTCGGCATCGATCTCGGGAGGTTTTGTGCTGTAGGACGGCCTTATAAATCCCCAATCTGTCCAAAGTCAAGACTTTTCCTTAGTATGGAAATATTAGCTGCTACCTTCCTTCCTGAACTTTCTTGCCGGATAGCAGGAAAACTGCGCAGGGGCTCGAAGATTGGGATTTGTTTCAGGATGACACGGCCAGAGCCGAATTAACTTCGCGCTCGAACGGCCCACTCCGTATCAAAACGCCCTCGATCATAGAAGGATTTCTGTGTTCCGACGCCTGTAGTCGAAAGTCCGGCGTACAGATTGGCGCGCCGCACTGCCTCTCGTTCCGGCACTCCCTCCGCGAGGAATACGGCGAAACTCCCGATGAATGCATCGCCTGCGCCAGTGCTGTCGATACTCTTTACCGCAAACGGTGGAAGGTGCTCGCTTACACCGTAGCCCGCCAGCAGAGATCCTTTAGCTCCCAGAGTAATGATGACGCGACAAATGCCGCCTGCCACGAGTTTGTCCGCGCATTTCTTCGCGTCTTCGACACTCCTAACGACGATACCGGTAATGGTCTCGGCCTCACTCTCATTCGGAACGAAGTAATCGAGATCAGTCAGAGCGCGTATGTCGACGGGTTGAGCCGGGCGCCGGGTTCAGGATGCAGCGAATCCTATGCTTTCGCGCGAACGCGATCGTGTAGTAAACGGTTTCGAGCGGGATCTCAAACTGAAGGACGATACAGTCGGCAGCTTTCAAAGTTTCTGCTGCGGCGTCAACATCCGCCGGGCTCAGCGCGTCGTTGGCCCCCTTCACTACCAGAATGCGGTTTTGTCCGTTGGGCTCGACGAATATCGGCGCGACGCCGCTGGATAATCCCTCAACCTGCTTCACGTGGGTTGTGTCGATCCCAAGTTTCTTAAAGTTCTCAATGGTGGCCGGACCGAACAGATCGCTCCCCACTCGCGCCACCATGAACACTTCCGCGCCACACAGACGGGCAGCGACCGCCTGATTCGCGCCCTTACCCCCGAATCCGAGATGGAATTCCTGGCCGAAGATCGTTTCCCCCGGCTTCGGGAACTGATCCGCGAACGTGGTGAGATCGATGTTGGCACTTCCAACCACGGCAATGCGAGGGCGCTTGGCCATTTGTTTCGTCGGAGAAGCTGGAAAACGCCGAGTCTATTGGGCGCCGCCGATTGTGTCAACGGAGATGGCGCCGCGCCGGCCCAAGACAACACTTCCCTCAAAATGATAACCGCCGCAGCGCGGTTATTCGGTTGAAGTTTTCTGCTATAGTTGCGTTCCTCGGAGGTCGCATCCTCATGCCCCGAAATGTACGCTGTGCCTTGATCCAAGCCAGCAATGCGCTCGGCACGGATCGTCCCCTCGCCCAGATCAGAAAGGCCATGATCGACAAGCACCTGAAGTTGATCGAGCAGGCCGCCCGAAAAAAAACGCAGGTGCTGTGCCTGCAAGAACTTTTCTACGGCCCCTATTTTTGTGCGGAGCAGAATGAGCGCTGGTATGAACTCACTGAGCGGGTACCGGATGGTCCGACGGTACGCATGATGCAAAAGCTCGCAGCGAAGTATCGCATGGCAATTGTAGTTCCAGTTTATGAAGAACAGATGCCTGGGGTTTATTTCAACACTGCCGCAGTAATCGATGCCGACGGCCGCTATCTAGGGAAATATCGCAAGCACCATATCCCGCACTGCCACCCCGGATTCTGGGAAAAGTTTTACTTCACTCCGGGCGATCTTGGATACCCGGTTTTTGAGACAAAGTATGCGCGGGTCGGCGTCTACATTTGCTACGATCGCCACTTCCCCGAGGGCGCGCGCATTCTTGGACTGAACGGCGCGGAGATCGTGTTCAATCCTTCGGCCACCGTTGCCGGTCTCTCGGAATATCTGTGGGAGTTGGAGCAACCCGCGCATGCCGTGGCCAACGGTTACTTCGTCGGCGCCATCAACCGCGTGGGCATCGAGAAACCGTGGAGCATCGGCGAGTTCTACGGCAAGAGCTACTTCTGCAATCCGCGCGGAAAGATTATCGCGCAGGCCAGCCGGGACAAAGACGAAGTGGTCGTAGCGGACCTCGATCTCGACATGATCGCGGAAGTCCGCAAAGTGTGGCAGTTCTTTCGCGACCGCCGGCCGGAAAGCTACGGGCCGATTACCGCGCAAACCGGCGAGGCCGCGGCAGCGGACTGAAACGCATGACCACGCTAGAACCTCCGCATCTCCGATCGCGAATCGAATCCAGTCCTCTCTACAATCCTGACCTTGCGCCCGCCGGGGCCGAACGCCGCCATTGGGGCACGTACAACTTCGCGGCGCTGTGGATTTCGATGTCAGTAAACATCCTCACCTACATGCTGGCGGCGAGTTTGATCCAGGGTGGAATGAATTGGAAACAGGCGGTGATGACAATTTTTGTCGGCAACGTGATCGTGCTGGTTCCGATGCTGCTGAATTCCCATCCCGGAGCCAAGTACGGCGTTCCGTTTCCAGTGTTGGCTCGCGCTTCGTTCGGAGTGCTGGGCGCCAACGTGGCCGCCGTTCTGCGCGCGCTGGTGGCGTGCGGATGGTTCGGTATTCAGACCTGGATCGGCGGCGAAGCGATCAGCACTCTTCTGGCCACGCTCGCGCCGGGATGGAAGAGTTTTCCCTATGCGACCGCCGTTTGCTTTCTTCTGTTCTGGCTGATCAACCTCGCAGTCATTCTCATGGGGATTGAATACATCCGCATTCTGCAAGGCATCAGCGCTCCGGTCTTGTTGGCGGTCGGGTTGCTGCTTTTGGCATGGGCCTATCACAGCGCGGGCGGCTTCGGCCCCATGCTGGCCGCGCCTTCGCGGTTCACCAACTTTGCCGATTTCCTGAAGTTTCTGATTCCGGCGTTGAATGGCACGGTAGGATTCTGGGCGACTGTCTCGCTGAATATTCCCGACTTCACGCGATTCGCGCGCAACCAGCGAGAACAGGTTATTGGACAGGCTCTCGCTCTGCCCACGACGATGACTCTGTACGCTTTTATTGGCATCGCCGTAACCTCGGCCACGGTGGTGATTTACGGAACGGCAATTTCGGACCCGGTGCAATTGCTCAGCCGTTTTCATTCGCCCGTGGCTGTGGTGATCTCGCTGATCGCGATTCTTCTGGCTACGCTGAATGTCAACATCGGGGCCAACGTGGTTTCGCCGGCAAACGACTTCTCCAATCTGTGGCCTCGGCGAATCAGCTTCCGAACCGGCGGCGTGATCACCTGCTTCATGGGGATTGCGCTGATGCCGTGGAAGCTGCTCGCCGATTACAAAACATTCATCCTCGGCTGGCTGGGCGGCTACGCCGCTTTTCTGGGACCGGTCGCGGGCATTATGATTTGCGACTATTTCGTGGTGCGGCGATGTGTTCTGCAAGTGGACGATCTTTATCTTCGCGGCGGAATCTACGAGTATTCCAAAGGATTCAACTGGCGAGCAGTGATTGCTCTTGCGCTGGGAGCAGGGACGGCGCTCATCGGACTGGCGGTCCCATCGGTGCGTGTTCTTTATGACTACTCGTGGTTCGTCGGCTTTGCGGTTTCCTTTGCAGTTTATTACGCGATGATGAGATTTCAGCGTCCGGTTGTGCTTGCGCCGACGGCAGCCTCGTAGCTTCAGCGTTTCGTCTTCGCGGTTTCTTGAAACGCCGGCAGAACCTCACGCTGGTAGATGTCGAGCGACTGTTCCTCGTCCCCGCACATCAGATACAAATTGAACTGCGTAACCCCAACGCTGGCCAGCTTTCTTAGTTTCTCGTGATGAGCCTTGACCGGCCCCACCAGGCAGAAACGATCGACCACTTCGTCGGAAACAAAGTTCGCGTTGTCGCTCTCCACCACGCAGTGGTGCAGATAGTCGTAGCCTCCCCGGTCCTGCACGTAAGAAGTGAGCGCCGCAGGCAGATCTTCCGGCTTGTACTGCCGGATTAGATCCATTACGTGATTGGAAACCAGCGCTGGAAACCAGCGCACGCGTTCGCGCGCCACCGCCAAATCATCGGAAACCCAAACCGGAGCCGCCGACATCACTTCGATCTGGCCTGGGTCGCGGCCCGCGGCGCTTGCGCCTTCTCTAACGAAACCAAGGCACCAGGAAATCAAATCAGGATCGGCAAATTGAAGAATAATTCCGTCGGCGACCCGGCCTGCCATGTGCAGCACCTTGGGTCCGTATCCCGCGATCCAAACGCGCGGAGAAATCTTGGCCCACGTCAGTCTAGTCGGCTGGCCCTCGTATTCGATTTCGCGGCTGGCGGTGAGATCGCGGAAGATTTTCACCGCGGTTTCCAGTTGCGACCAACTCACCGGCTTCTTGCCGAGCACGCGTCGGGAGCTGTCTCCCCGTCCGATGCCCAGCTCCATCCTGCCACCAGAAATCAGATTCAGCGTAGCGAACAGGCTCGACGTAACTGTGAGATCGCGCACCGCAGGATTCGTAACCAAGGTGCCGAGCCGCATCCGCTGCGTATTTGCGGCCATCAGCGTGAGCAAAGGGTACGGATCCATCCACAAAACATGGGAATCGAAGAGCCATCCGTACTGGAACCCCGCAGCTTCGGCCTGCCGTGTCAGGCCGACGATGCGCTCGACCGAGATGTCTGGTTTCAAGGTAATGCCAAACTGCATGACGGACTCCTTTTCGTTACGCAAGCAATAACACAAGCTGAGGTGCGGCAGTTTAGCATAGAATTCATTTTCATCTCAGCCATGCTTCATCCCGTTACGAGTGGAGGGATCGATGGGCTTTGACACGATCATTGTCGGCGGATCCGTGGTCACAGCAACGGATACCTATAAGGCGGACGTTGCCATCACGGAGGGCAAGGTCGCGGCCATCGGCAAAGACTTGCCTCGAGAGAATGCCACGAAGGTGCTGGACGCGTCAGCGAAATATGTTTTGCCCGGCGGCATCGATGTTCATACGCATCTCGACATGCCCTTTGGGGGCACGACCAGCGCCGATGATTTTGAAACCGGCACGCGGGCGGCGGCTTTTGGCGGAACGACCACGCTGATCGACTTCGCCATCCAGTACAAAGGCCAGCCGTTACGCAAAGCATTCGAGACCTGGATGGACAAGGCTTCGAAGAAAGCCGTCTGCGACTATGCCTTTCACTGCATCGTGACCGACATTGGCAACGGTCAACTGCAGGAGATGAATGCTTTGGTGGGGGAAGGCGTGACCAGCTTCAAGCTTTTCATGGCCTATCCCGGCGTGTTCATGCTCGATGACGCCAGCATCTTCCGCGCGCTGCAGACCACTGCAAAAAACGGCGGCCTCATCTGCATGCACGCCGAAAACGGCAGTGCGATAGACGTCATCGTGCAGCAGGCGCTGGCCGAAGGAAAGAAGGCGCCAAAGTATCACGCACTGACCCGCCCGACAACCGCCGAGGCCGAGGCCGTATCTCGCGCGATTGCGCTTAGCGGAGATGGCGGGAGCTCCGATCTACATCGTGCATCTTGAGCTGCAATGAGGCTCTTGAAAAAGTTCGTGAGGCGCGCGACCGCGGCCTTCCCGTCTATGCCGAAACTTGCCCCCAGTATTTGTATCTCTCGATCGAAAACTTTGATGTTCCCGACTTTGAAGGCGCGAAATACGTTTTTACGCCGCCGCTTCGCGAAAAGTGGCATCAGGAAAAGCTCTGGAACGGCCTTAAGCGCGATCATCTGCAGGTCGTCTCTACCGATCACTGTCCATTCTGTTTCAAGGAGCAGAAAGAACTCGGACGCGACGACTTTACGAAGATTCCCAACGGCGGCCCGGGCATTGAGCATCGCATGAGCCTGATTTACTCCGGCGGCGTCGCTCAGGGGCGTTTCAGCGTGAATCGATTCGTCGAACTGGTTTCCACCACTCCGGCAAAGCTCTTCGGCCTATATCCCCGCAAAGGGAACGATTGCGGTTGGCAGCGATGCCGATCTCGTCATCTTCGATCCCACGCGCAAACATACGATCAGCGCCAAGACTCATCACATGCGCGTGGATTACTCGATGTTCGAAGGAATTCAGGTTACAGGCATGCCCGACCTGGTTCTCTCGCGAGGCCGCATCGTCGTGGAAGGCGACAAGTTTCTGGGCCGCGCCGGGCAGGGCGAGTTCCTCAGGCGGTCCACTTACTCGCAGGTGAACGGATAATACATTGGCTGTTTATTGTGCGTCTTTGCGGGCATAGTTACACCTATAACGCCTCAAGGAGAACTGATGTTCACGCCATCGAGTCTGAGCATTGCGCTGTTGATGATGATCACGAGCGCTATTTGCTGGGGTTCGTGGGCCAACACTTATAAGGGCGTTAAGAGCTACAGGTTCGAACTCTTCTACTGGGACTATGCCGTTGGTATTTTCTTAGTCTCACTTGTCCTCGCATTCACGATGGGCAGTACGGGGAACTATGCCTCCAGTTTTCTGAACAACATCCGCGGGGCGGATACTTCAAACATTGTCAACGCCCTGATCGGAGGCGCGCTTTTCAATCTTGCCAATCTCTTGCTCGTCGCTGCGATTGACATGGCCGGACTCGCGGTCGCGTTTCCTATCTCGATCGGAATCGCGCTGGTGGTCGGTGTTGTTCTGAGTTACGCACTTCAACCGAGAGGGAATGCACTCTTCCTGGCGCTTGGCGTCGCTTGTGCGTTCGTCGCGGTGCTTTTGGACGGCAAGGCTTACGGCAGTCTCGCAGCTGCTGGACGCTCCGTTTCAAACAAGAGTCTGATCACCTGCGTAGTGTCAGGAATACTAATGGGCCTATGGGCCCCGTTCATGACGCACGCGATGACACGCGGCAATCCCTTGGGCCCCTATAGCGCCGCCGTGTTCCTGACTCTGGGTGCACTGCTCTCCTGTTTCATCTGGAATATCTATTTCATGAAACACCCTCTGGTTGGAGGGCCAGTAAGTTTCAGCGGATTTTTCAGCGGACCGGCCTCGGGACATCTGCTAGGCCTGTTGGGCGGATGCATCTGGGGTATCGGCACGGTTTTCAACCTCGTCGCCGCAAGCTTCACCGGGGTTGCTATCTCCTACGCCATCGGCCAATCTGCTCCAATGGTTGCGGCGCTCTGGGGAATTCTCGCGTGGAAAGAATTTGAGAACTCGGGGCCTCGCGCCAAGGCGTACCTCACTCTGATGTTTGTCTTCTACGGATTGGCCATTGTCCTGGTCGCGCACGCCAATGGCTAAGCCGCTTACTTCCCTCTGACTCGACTGACAAATAGATTCAAGAATCGGTCGGCATCTGAAGCCAGGCACACCCGCGCATTCGGCTTCAGTTCGGTAGCTCCCTCGATCTCGTAGTGGTCTCCGTGCAATACGTTGTTTTCTTTCGAGCCCATTCGGTTCGCCACGGTTTCTCCACGAGTAAACTCACCCTTGGTTTCCACGTCCACGTGCATTTCCTTGAGCGTGGCCAGAGTCGGATCCAAAGCAATCCCGACCGCTAGCGGGTCGTACATCGCGGCCCCGCTGTATCCGCTCTTCTCGCTGCGGTTCAGATAGAATTCGGCAATCTTGGCGATAAAGTCGCTTTGCGGTCCGTGGGATGCTTGAAGTTCCGCGAGATATTTTCGCGTGATCAGTGTTCGCTCACCCACGTCGGAGCCGACCATCGTCACCATCCATCCGGCATTGAATACGATCTGGGCTGCTTCCGGATCGTTATAGATATTCGCCTCCGCCGCTCCATTGACGTTCCCGCCGGTGATCGAGCCGCCCATGATGACGATGTTCTTGACCAAAGCCGCAATCGAAGGATCTTTTGAAACGGCCAGCGCAATATTCGTCAGCGGCCCTACCGGGATCAGCGTGATCTCATGCGGATATTGGTGAATCATCTCAATGATCAGATCCGGACCAAACCGGGGATCGGCTTTGCATTTCGAGGGCGGCAGCTCGACATTGGCCAGGCCATTCTTCCCATGCCAGAACTGCGCAGTGATGAGCTTCTGGTTCAGCGGATGTTGCGCTCCTCGAGCGACTCACAACGTCGCAGCGTCCCGCTAGCGAAACAATCTTCAGCGCATTCTCTAATCCCTGCTCCGAATCCACGTTGCCGGGCACTACAGTCAGCGCTTCCACTTTGAACTCCGGAGAATTCAAAGCCAAAATGATGGCCATGGCATCGTCAGTTCCTGGATCGGTGTCGATGATCACTCGCCTCGGCGCAGCTTGCGCAAAGGCATTCGTCACCAAGAAAAGAACGAAGACCGAAATCAAGGAATGAATGTATTGCCGAAGTTGCTCTCACCGGAAGTGATCCTTTCTCGATGCTTACTGGATTTACAGCAGCATGCCCGCGATGGATGCCGACATCAGGTTGGCCATCGTTCCCGCCAGCATCGCGCGAATTCCGAGCCGCGCCAGTTCGCCCTTCTTGTTCGGCGCGAGCGCCCCAATGCCGCCAATCTGGATTCCGATGGAGCTGAGATTCGCGAATCCGCAAAGCGCAAACGTGGCGATCGTGAAGGAGCGCGGATCAAGCGCTGCTTTCATCGGCCCGAGCATCGAAAATGCCACCAGTTCGTTCAGCACCATGCGCGTGCCGAGCAAAGTTCCGATCACCCCGCAGTCGCGCCAGGGAACGCCGATCACCCAGGCAACCGGTGCGAACACAGCTCCAAAGATCTTTTCCAGACTCTCTGGAACCCAGGCCACCCAATGGTGAATTCCACCGATAATGCCGTCCGCTAACGCGATCAGAGCCAAGAACGCGATCAGCATGGCAGCAATGTTCAAAGCCATATGCAGGCCGTCGGTGGTTCCGCGTGCGACTGCTCCGAGAAGATTCTCTTCTTTCTCGGCTTGCTCTTCGCCCTCGGGCATGACAACTCGTCCGGCGGTTCTTGGCTGTTCGGTTTCGGGCACGAGCATCTTCGCCATCAAAAGCGTACCGGGAGCGGTCATGATGACCGCGCTCAACAGGTGTTTGGGTTCAATGCCGAATGCAATATAAGCCGCCATGATCCCGCCAGAAACGTGCGCCATGCCGCTGGTCATCACGGTCATGAGTTCCGAGCGAGTCAGATCGGGCAGAAACGGCCGGATGGTCACCGGCGCTTCCGTTTGTCCCATGAAAATGCTGGCCGCGATGTTGAGCGATTCCGCGCCACTGGCGCCCATCACCCGGGTCATGACCCAGGCGGCAATCTTAATGACGAACTGCATGACGCCGAAGTGATAGAGCACGGCGAAAAACGCGCAGATGAAGATGATGGTCGGCAGCACCTGAAAGGCGAAATAGAAGCCGAGATGCGAGCCCTGCTTTCCCAAGTCACCGAAAACAAACTGCGAGCCGACGTAAGAGTAGCTAAGCAAACGGCTGACTACGTCTCCAGCCTTCTGAAAAACTCGCCGCCCGATATCGACTCTCAACACAAGAACAGCGAAAGCGAACTGCAAGCCCAAACCCCACGCTACGGTTTTGAGGCGAATGGCGCGGCGATTGGTAGAGAACCCATAGGCCAATCCCAGCATGGTCAAGAGGCCGAGGATTCCAGTAAGTCGTCCCATTCAGTTCTTCTCTCCGGCTTTTCCGATCACGCGATGGATTAACGGCCTTTTCTCGCTCATGGACGAATCGGAAATCTCATAACTCGCTTCGAGCACTTGCTGGGCACGAGCCGCGCGCGTTTCGGCATTGTAATAGATCGTCGCAAGCGGTTCGCCAGCGGAAACGGCGTCTCCGACTTTTTTGTGAAGCACGATCCCCACCGCCGGGATCCACCGAATCTTCCTTGCGTTCGCGGCCGCCACCGAGAATCACACATGCGGTGCCAACTTCTTCGCACTGCAGAAATGCGAGATATCCGTTCTTTGGACTGGAGAGCGTCATCGAATTTTGCGCCTGAGGTAATTTTTGGGGATTATCGATCATTTGCGGATCTCCACCCTGCAGTTCCACCATCTGGCGAAACTTGTCCAGTGCTTTGCCTGACGCTATCAGTTTCTGGCTGTGCACTTTCCCTTCCGCGACCGTATCAGAGACTCCAGCCAGATGCAGCATCCAACCGGCGAGTTCGAGGCAGAGCTGGCGCAAATCATCTGGCCCTTCGCCGTGCAGCACCTCCACTGCTTCGACCACCTCAAGCGCATTGCCGATCATGCGTCCCAGAGGCTGATCCATGTCTGTGATGAGCGCCACCACCTGTTTGCCCATTCGCTCACCGGTTTCAACCATAAGTTCGGCGAGGAAGGCGGCATCTTTTTCATTTTTCATGAATGCGCCGGAGCCCGTCTTTACGTCGAGGACAAGGGCATCGATGCCTTCCGCAAGTTTCTTGCTCATGATGGAGGCGCAGATCAAATACGGGCTTTCCACTGTTCCGGTTACATCGCGCAGTGCGTAAAGCTTGCGATCGGCGGGAGCGATTTCGGCGGTTTGCCCAATCATGCAGCAACCACAAACCTCGAGCACGCGGCGAAATTGAGCGACCGGGAGATTTACGTTGAAGCCGGGGATCGCTTCAAGCTTGTCTAAAGTGCCGCCTGTATGTCCCAAACCGCGGCCGCTGATCATGGGCACGACTACGCCTGCGGCAGCAGCAAGCGGGGCGAGCACAAGCGAAGTCTTATCGCCCACGCCGCCGGTCGAATGCTTGTCCACCTTCTTGCCGTGAAGTGAAGAGAGATCCAGCACCTCACCCGAGCGCAGCATCGCGTCCGTTAGCGCAGCGGTTTCGGCACGCGTCATGCCCCGCAATACTACCGCCATCAGCCAGGCCGAGACCTGATAGTCGGGGATATCGCCGCGGGTGTATGCGTTCACCAGAGACTCGATTTCGTTTCGCGACAACTCGCCGGCATCGCGCTTCTTGCGAATCACATCGATGGCGCGGAACGTTTGCGTCGAAGCCGGGATCGGATTCACTGGAGACGGAATCCTTCTGGAAGGAGTTCGGTGATGTGCGCTTGCTTTGGTCCCTCAGCGCTTTGATAGAAGATGGTTGCGTCGGGACCGAATTCGTAGATGACCTGACGGCATGCGCCGCAGGGCGAGCAGGGCACTCCGTGATCGTTAACTACAGAGACCGCGCGGATCTCGATCTTCGGACCAAGTTCAGCCACAGCCGAGAAAATCGCCGTGCGCTCGGCGCAGTTGGTCATTCCGTAGGACGCGTTCTCCACATTGCAACCCGAGAAGATTTTGCCGTTCGAGAGGAGGATCGCGGCCCCGACCCGGAACTTCGAATAAGGTGCGTGCGCGTTCTTCATGACTTTCTTCGCAGATCGCAGCAGTCGTGCCGCTGCGTCCGCAGGCGGCGCTTTCTTGCGCATATCAGGAACCAAGTCTCGCGTCGGAACGGTGAAATCGAGGGCCATTGTAAACCCTGGCTGTAGCATTCACCGGTTTTTCTTGGCGGCGCGGATGAAACGAAACGAGGAACGGCCGCCACACGCGACCTCGCGTTGTTAGATTTCCTGCCGTACAATTGCGGTACGAGGTCGGACGAAATCCAGTGCCCATAGATCACAACCATCCCGGAGCAGCTCACGAAATGACGGGAGAATCTGCCGGTCTTCAGCCTTATACCCGAAATTCTGTCGCGATTCTTGCCGGGCGCCCGCTGCAGCAAAATTCTGGAATCCCTCTCGACCTCAATTGGGTACAGGAAGTTCGAGTGAACACGAGCGCGGTGGAACGCCGCGCCCAGACCCAAGTAGCGCGAAGAACTGTAAAGAAGGAATGGCAGGCGGCGTGGCTTCTGCGGGCGATCTCCTGCATGGATCTGACGACGCTTTCCGGCGACGACACGGAAGAGCGCGTGCGCCGTCTTTGTGCGAAGGCGCGGCAGCCGGTGCAGCAAGATCTGGTGCACAAACTGGGGATTGACGAACTCGAAGTGAAGGTAGCTGCAGTTTGCGTCTACCACGTGTTTGTTGAAACAGCGCTGCACGCTTTGGACGGTAGCGGCGTGCATGTCGCAGCTGTCTCCACTGGCTTTCCCGCCGGTCTGTCACCGCTAGCCGAGAGGGTTGCGGAAATTCGCCGCTCGGTGGAGGCGGGCGCCCACGAGATTGACGTTGTAATCACACGCGCTCATGTATTTGGCGGACGCTGGCAGGCGCTGTACGACGAGATTGCCGCCTTCAAACAAGCCTGCGGGGCGCTGCTCATATGAAGGTCATACTTGCAACCGGCGATCTGCTAACGCTGCGCAACGTGGCGCGCGCCAGCGTCAGTTGCCATGATGGCGGGAGCCGACTTCATCAAGACCTCAACCGGCAAAGAGTCTACCAACGCCACGTTGCCGGTGGGTTTAGTGATGACCCGCGCCATCCGCGAATATGCCGAGCGAACGGGAATGGCCGTTGGCTTCAAGGCAGCCGGTGGGATTCGCACAGCCAAGCAGTCGACCGACTGGCTGGCCATGATGAAAGAAGAGCTGGGGCAATCGTGGATGCGCGCGGAACTTTTTCGCTTCGGCGCAAGCGGGCTATTGGCTGATATCGAGCGGCAACTGGAGCACTACGTCGACGGGGCGTTATTCGGCGGAGTATCGTCATCCCATAGCGTAGTTGCGGAGGGGATTGTCAGACTCGCGAGGGAATCGAGCGAACGACATGAGCATTGCTGAAAAATTTGTGACCATGGAGTACGGTCCTGCTCCAGAGGATCCGAAAGAGGCGCAAGCCTGGCTGGAGCGCCACGGCAATCGCTTCGGGCACTTCATCAATGGCGCCTGGCAAGCACCTGCCGCTGGCGAATACTTCGACACGGTTGATCCTTCCAACGGAGAGAAGCTCGCTTCCATCGCCCAGGGTTCATCCGCGGACATCGACGCCGCCGTGCGGGCGCGCACGCCGCGTTTCCCAAGTGGCATGCCCTCACGCCGCATATCCGGGCGCGTTATTTGTATGCCTTGGCGCGATTGGTGCAGAAGCATTCCCGTCTGCTTGCTGTTCTGGAGACGATGGACAACGGCAAACCAATCCGCGAGAGCCGTGACATCGACATACCACTGGTGGCGCGGCATTTTTACTACCACGCGGGCTGGGCGCAGCTTCTCGAGCAGGAATTTCCCGAGTTCGAGCCTTGCGGCGTTGTGGGACAGATTATCCCTTGGAATTTTCCGTTGCTCATGGCGGCGTGGAAGATTGCTCCGGCTCTGGCTACCGGAAACACCGTGGTGTTGAAGCCCGCCGAATTCACTCCGCTAACTGCACTCGCTTTCGCTGAGCTTTGCCAGGAAGCCGGGTTGCCCGCCGGAGTCGTCAACATCGTGACCGGAGATGGGTCGACCGGCGAGGCGCTTGGTGAAACATCCCGACGTGGACAAAATCGCGTTCACTGGTTCCACCGAAGTCGGACGCGCAATTCGCAGTGCCACAGCAGCAACCCACAAACGTCTATCACTTGAGTTGGGAGGAAAGTCTCCGTTCATCATCTTCGACGATGCTGACCTGGATAGCGCAGTCGAGGGATTGGTGGACGGAATCTGGTTCAATCAGGGCCAGGTGTGCTGCGCGGGCTCGCGCTTGTTGATGCAGGAAAGCATCGCCGAGACCTTGATTGGCAAGATCAGGGAGCGCATGAGCACGCTGCGGGTTGGCCTTCCTTTGGATAAGGCAATCGACATCGGTGCCATCGTCGCGCGCGTGCAACTCGATCGTATCCAGCGCTTGGTTGGCCAAGGAATCGCGGAGGGCGCGATATGCTGGCAGCCGGAGGTCGCTTTGCCTGCGCGCGGCTTTTACTATCCGCCCACCCTGCTGAGCAATGTGCATCCCACATCCATCGTTGCGCAGCAGGAGATCTTCGGACCCGTGCTGGCTGCGATGACGTTTCGTACTCCAAGAGAAGCGGTGGAATTGGCAAACAACACTGTCTATGGCCTGGCGGCGTGCGTTTGGAGCGAGAACATCAACGTGGCATTACATGTGGCCGCACAACTGAAAGCTGGGGTCGTCTGGGTGAACTGCACGAACCTGTTCGACGCTTCGTGCGGTTTCGGCGGCTACCGCGAGAGCGGGTTTGGCCGGGAGGGAGGCAGGGAGGGCTTGCTGGAATATCTGCAGCCTTCGTGGTTCAAGAACGCTCCCGCATTGCTTGCCACGCCCACGCCCGGGGTTTTGCACACTGCGGAGGAGCCTGAGGCCGGTACTCCGGCCATCGATCGCACCGTGAAGCTCTACATTGGTGGCAAACAGGTGCGGCAGGACTCTGGTTACAGCATGGAAGTGCGCTCAACCGATGGGCGTCTCTTGGGCGAAGCTTCTCTGGGGAATCGCAAAGACATTCGCAACGCCGTCGAGGCCGCCCGCAAGGCGGAGGCATGGACAAAAGCTACCGCGCACAACCGTGCGCAGGTTCTTTACTACTGCGCCGAGAACCTCTCTCAACGCCGTGACGAAATTGTACACGGGCTCACCCAGGTCGTCGGTGCGAAACAAGCCTCGGCGGAACTGGATCTCAGCGTCGAGCGCATCTTTTCCTACGCTGCCTGGGCCGACAAGTTTGACGGCGCTGTGCACAATCCTCCGTTCCGCAATATTGCGATTGCGATGAACGAGCCGCTCGGAACCATGGGCATCCTCTGTCCCGCGGAAGCGCCGCTGTTGGGTTTTCTTTCAGTCGTACTACCTGCCCTCGCCATGGGGAACACGGTGATCGCGGTTCCATCGGAGACGTACCCGCTCATCGCCGCCGATCTCTATCAACTCTTCGATGCCAGCGATCTGCCGGGCGGCGCAGTGAACATTGTGACAGGCTATGCTTCACAGCTCCTGAAAGTACTCGCCGAGCACGACGATGTGGACGCAGTTTGGTCCTTTGGCGACGAAGGCAATGCTGCTGCTGCCAAATCGATGTCTGTCGGCAACCTGAAACAAGTCTGGACCAATGAGGGCCGAGCCATCGACTGGTTCAATCCGAAACTAGCTGAAGGGCGCTGGTTTCTCGAGCATGCCACCCAGGTGAAAAATATCTGGATTCCTTACGGAGAATAATTGCGAGGCAGTAGACTTTCCCGCAACTGAAGATGTGCAGACCAGCTGCAGTCGGGTCGGGTTGATTTTGTTCTGACTCCGGACTAGCATACTTCCGTAATCCTTCTCCGCCCGGCATCTTTGCCATCACGTCATGCCAAATTCGTATTCGATCTACGTGCTGATCTAAGGAGGATATATGGGCATCGCTGTGTCACCGCAGATTCATCCCCAGGTCGCGGACTTTATTGATAAGCCCCGCAAAATGTTGATCAACGGCAATTGGGTAAACTCTATTTCCGGTAAGACTTTTGCTACCTACAATCCCGCCACCGGTGAAGTTCTGGCGCAGGTCGCGGAAGGCGATCGTGAAGATATTGAGCAGGCCGTGAAGGCCGCGCGCAAAGCCTTCGACCAGGGACCCTGGCGGAAGTTGACCGCATCCGAACGCGGACGCCTCATCTGGAAGCTCGCCGACTTACTGGAATCACACACCGAAGAATTCGCCTATCTCGAGAGCCTGGACAACGGCAAGCCCCTCACCATCGCAAGGGCCGCCGATGTGCCGCTGGCTGTGGACTTGTTTCGCTATATGGCAGGCTGGACGACGAAGATCGAAGGCAATACGATTCCGATCTCCGTGCCATACACACCCGGGGCAAAGTATCTTGCCTACACGCTGCGAGAGCCAGTCGGAGTTGCCGGACAGATCATTCCATGGAACTTCCCGCTGCTGATGGCAGCGTGGAAGCTGGGTCCGGCGCTGGCCGCTGGTTGCACCGTGGTGTTGAAGCCGGCGGAACAGACGCCGCTTTCGGCGCTGCGTCTCGGCGAACTGATCATGGAGGCCGGGTTCCCTGCAGGAGTGGTCAACATTGTGCCGGGCTTCGGCGAGACGGCAGGCGCCGCTCTGGCCGCTCATCCCGACGTGGACAAAATAGCTTTCACCGGCTCTACGGAAGTTGGGAAGCTGATCGTGCATGCTGCGGCCGGCAACCTAAAGAAGGTATCGCTGGAGCTCGGCGGGAAATCTCCGAACGTCGTGTTCAAGGATGCCGACCTCGAATCCGCGATTCCCGGAGCCGCGAGCGCGATCTTCTTCAATCACGGCCAGTGCTGCTGCGCCGGATCGCGTCTCTACATCGAGAAACCGATCTTCGACCAGGTCGTCGAAGGAGTCGCCGACCATGCGAAGAAAATCAATGTAGGATCAGGTCTCGATCCGGAGACAAGCATGGGGCCGCTCGTGTCCCAGGAACAGTTAAGCCGAGTCTGCGGTTATCTCGAGGCGGGCTTCTCGGAAGGCGCCACGGCTCTCTCTGGCGGTCACAGAAAAGGGGACAAGGGTTACTTCGTTGAGCCCACTGTTCTCGTGAACACCCGCGAGGATATGAAGGTGGTGCGGGAAGAAATCTTCGGGCCGGTGGTGGCGGCAATGCCATTCGACGATCCCGAGGAACTTATGTCGCGCTCCAACGATAGTGTGTACGGCCTGGCTGCCGCCGTCTGGACGCGTGACATCAGCAAGGCTCACCGCACCGCAGAACTTCTACGCGCAGGTACGGTGTGGATCAACTGCTACAACATCTTCGATGCGGCGCTGCCCTTCGGCGGATACAAACAATCCGGATGGGGCCGCGAGATGGGGCACGATGCCCTGAGCCTGTATACACAAACTAAGGCAATCTGCACTAGGTTGTCCTAGCTGATCGCTCCAAACAATTAAGGACGGCGGGTTCACCGCCGTCCTTATTTATTTTGCCGGTCGTATTTTCCCGCGGCCTACCTCTCCATTAGGAGAACCTTTTCCGCATCGTCAATCTCAGTCAACTTGACCTCGATTACCTCGTTCATGGTGGTCTGAACATTGCGGCCAACAAAGCTTGCCTCGACTGGCAGTTCACGATGTCCGCGGTCAATCAGTACACACAGCTGCACTCGTCGCGGCCTGCCGTGCGAAAACAGCGCGTCCAATGCAGCCCGCGTCGTGCGTCCGGTGAAAAGAACGTCGTCGACCAGGACTATATTCTTGTCCTCAATTGAAAACCCAATCTCTTTGTCTTGCACGACTGGCTTGGGCCCGAGCGTGGAAAGGTCATCGCGATAGAAAGTGATGTCCAACGTGCCCACCGGAACCTTGGCGTTCTCGATGCGGGTAATGATCTTACCCAGGCGCTCTGCGATAGGCACGCCACGCCGACGAATACCTACCAATCCCAAACTTTCGACGCCTCCGTTTTTCTCCACGATCTCATACGCCAAGCGGACCAGAGTCCGCTCAATTTCTGATGCTGACATCAGTTGCGCCTTCTGGCGCAGACCCGTCTTGCGGGAAGGAGTTTTCGCATTCATCGTCGAATGTGCCTCATGAGCTTCGATTCGTTGACTTCGGTCCTGTTCTTCACCGGTCAAACTTGCCACGGCAAGGCGGCTACCCACTGTATTCAAACGCGGCGTCCGAGGTCAAGCGGACATGCGCAAGTGTTTGGAGAGGAATCAGACGTTCCTTTGTTCGTTAGTCGATACGTTTTCGGCAAATGCGTGGATGCTATCGGCGGAATTCTTTACTTTCACAATTCGCGTAAGAACACCGTTGTCGTTCTGCAGAGCCTCCAGCGCAATCGCCTGGGGAGTCGCAATCGCGCCATCACCGGGCAGAATTCCGATACCCTGATTGCGTCCCTCAGCTTTGGCCCGGTAGAGAGCGGTGTCGGCGAGCTCGATGGTCTCTTCCGCGCAAACCGCCTCGTATGCGGCGCGACTCCACGGGAACGGAGCCCAGCCCACGGAACAAGTTTTCCGCACTCGAACCCCGTGTCCCAGATCGAACGGCTCCGACGCCATTATGTCCAAAATTCGTTCGCAGAATGCAGGCGTACCCGCTGGATCCGCGGAACGGGACATGATCAGGAATTCTTCACCACCCCAACGAACCAGCACATCGGATTTGCGCACAACCTTGGTAAGGCGTTCGGCTACCCGCTGCAGAAAGCGGTCGCCCGCGGGATGACCATGAAGATCGTTCACTTGCTTGAAGAAGTCCACATCCACCATGATGAAGACCAGATCGCGGTGATCCAGCTTGCGAATTTCGCTACCGCGGGCCCGCTCATAATTTCGCAGGACCTGGCCGGCTTCTGCCGCAAGAATCTCTTCGAGATACCGCCGGTTCCACACGCCGGTCAAAGCGTCGGTGAACGAGATTTCCTGCAGTTCAAGATTCTTGCGCTGCAATTCTTGACTGTGCCAGCGTAGGGACTGTTCCTTACTCTCCAACTCGTCTTTCAGTTTGCACGTTTCATCTAGATTCTGCCGCGACATTTGCAGCAGGTGGAGTAGTTCCCGATCCATCCAGTGTTGCTTAAGAAACACCAGCGTGCCCATGAAAACCATTGCCGCTACAGTCAGTAACAGCCTGTAAGAGCGCACTCGCGGCGGAATTCCAACGCCAAACTCCGCCCATGCCACCATGAGCGGCGTAGAGAACACAGCCATCATTGCCAAACGCGCGGTCCACATGCTGTGACGAGTGCGCGGTTCGTGGTCAGCAGGCAGGTCGGATGAAGATCGGCGCGCCATGAAACCTACTGCCGCAAACCACGCCATGGCGGCTACCAGCGGAATGTCGTAAAAACTCCCGGTGTAGTAGTGATGATAGTCGATCGCCACGCTCGCGAGTATGGAGCCCCCGCTGTAAAATATCGCCGCTTTGAAAAGCTGCCCATAGATGGTGTGCCAGGACCCGTGGCTGCGCTTCCAAACCAGGCCCACTCCTACTATCAGAACGATCTGTTCGCATGCATAAAGCAGGTCGAAGCTGCGACCGTAGACGGCTTCATTCGGCGAAACATACTGCCAGGGGATCACGATGAACAGATAAAGGTAGAGCCACCATGTGAGCAGCAGAAAGAAATCGAGCGAAACCAGCCGCAGGGAATGATCGCTCTGTTGAATATGCGGCTGCACCACCAGCGCCGCCATCATGGGAACGACATGCAGGAACAGAACCACATCTCCGACAAACGGATTCGGCACTTCCTGCCTCAGATAAACCTCGAAGTAAGTCCACAAAACCTGCGTGCAGAGCCACATCCCGCAGCCGCCCCCCATGAGAACCCAGAAAAGCTGAGCCTTTTTGTAGCTGGTTCTGATGTTCGAGAGGATGGCCAGCGTAGCGCAGAAGAGCAAAGCAGACTGCGTCAGATCGCCGAAAGCGGTGAGTCCAATGCTGCGTGGGACCAGCAGAGACACGAAGAGGTGAACGCACACTACCGCGCACACCAATCCCGTCCACCTGCCGGGTTGCTTCAAAGAAATTGAGCTCACGGTAAGAGTGTATGTTCGGAGCAGATGACGCGAATGTTACGGAAGTAATCGCGCAAACCGCCTGAATCAGCTCACCGGCTTTTTGCTTAGTCAAATGCCGCCGCGAATCGGTGACCGAACTGAAAAACATCTTGATACGAGTTGTACAGGGGCACCGGTGCAACCCGGAAGGTATCCGGCTCCCGCCAGTCGCACACCAGGCCTTCCCTCGCCAGCCGTTCGCACAGCGCCCGGCCGTGCTCGGGCACTCGGATAGAAAGCTGTGCGCCGCGCCGCTCTTTTTCGCGCGGAGTAATGATTGAGAAGGCGGCGGATGCTTTCTGACCGAGCAAGAACTCCAGGTAGCTGGTCAACGTCACACTTTTGGCCCGCAGTCGCTCCATGCCCGCCTCGTGAAAAACATTCATCGATGCTCTCAGGAGAGCCAGGCTGACAATCGGCGGATTGCTCAATTGCCAGCCGTCGGCGCCGGACATCGCCCGAAACTCCGAACCCATCTCGAACCGTGACTTTTCGTCGTGACCCCACCAGCCCGCAAAGCGAGGAAGATCCCAGGCGCGCGCATGCCGTTCATGAACAAAACAACCGGCCACGCATCCCGGCCCGCCGTTCAGATACTTGTAGCTGCACCACACAGCAAAGTCCGGACCCCAATCATGAAGTTGCAAAATCAAATTTCCAGCCGCATGCGCCAAATCGAAGCCCACCACGCAACCCCGCTCGTGACCCAAGCGCGTGATTCGCGCCATATCAAACGCCTGGCCGGTCGCGTAATTCACTCCTCCCAGCATGATCAGCGCGATCTCATCCCCCTGGCGCTCGATCAGCGATTCTATCTCTTCATCGCGGAGACAGGACTCGCCTGGCCGCGGAGTTAACTCGATCAGCGAAGTCGCGGGTTCAAAGCCGTGAAAACGAATCTGGGACTTCACCGCGTATTGATCGGAAGGGAAAGCTCCGCGCTCCACAACAATTTTGTGCCTCCCCTTCGTCGGGCGGTAAAACGAAACCATCATCAGGTGAAGGTTCACTGTCAGCGAATTCATGACAACAACTTCGAGAGGCTTCGCTCCGACCAGTTCCGCCGTCTGTTCTGTAAGCAAGCGATGGTAGGGCATCCAAGGGTTCGTAGCGTGGAAGTGGCCCTCCACACCAAGGTCAGCCCAGTCTTTCAGTTCCTGCTCAACACATGCCGCTGCGGCCCTAGGTTGGAGGCCAAGCGAATGACCGCTCAGATAAATGCAATCACCGCTATTCGTTTTAGGGAGCAAGAAGCGATCGCGATAGCCTTTCAGCGGATCGCGCTCATCCATCGCGATCGCAAAATCCTTGCCTGGTTGGAACTGGACGTTGGTCACCGTTCGAACTCCAGTGGAGTCAGATCGCGGTGAATCAGTCGATCCGCGCTGTCCCAGTCGAGATCTTCTACCCGATTAATGGGTTCGCAGAGTTCAGCCAGCATCCGGTCCTGAATCGTTCCGCGGGCGAGGGCGACTGAGTATGGAATGCGATGAAACGTTACCATGGCATACTTCGGCACGAAGAGTTGTGGATACCGCGCTTCCAGCGCCAATTCTACCTTCTTTCGAAGCAGGAACCGCGAGTCCGCAACCCGGTCTCTCATCTCCGTAAAATTCTCAATGGCCATGTCTGCGATGGCGTCGGTATTAATCTTGCGTTCTTTCTCGAACTCGGCGAACACGCGCGGCCAGTCTGCGCCGTTCCGGTCGAGCAACTCGACAAGAAAGGCGCAGTCTTCGAAGCCGCAATTTATTCCTTGGCCGAAGAAGGGAACAATGGCATGAACCGCATCGCCGAGAAGCAGCGCTCGTCCTGCCACATGCCACGGCGAGCACTTGATGGTAACCATCGCCCCAGTTGGATTGGAAAAGTAGTTGTCGGCCAGTTGCGGCATCAGCGGAACTGCGTCTGGAAAGCGGGACTCGAAAAACTGATCCACTTGTGCCGGCGTGGTCAAAGCGGCGAAGCTATCCGTGCCCTCGAACGGCAGGAACAGGATGCATGCGAAGGTACCATCGATGTTAGGCAAGGCAATCAGCATGTGGCTGCCCCGCGGCCAAATGTGCAGAGCGTGAGTCTCCAGCAAATGCTCCCCTCGCGGACCGGCCGGAATCGTCAATTCCTTGTAGCCGTAGTCGAGATATTGTTGCGAAAAATTGAAGCGGTTCAGCTTGAGCATTTCCGCCCTGATCGACGATGCTGAACCATCGCAGCCGATAACGAGCCCAGCTTCCAGCATTGTCTCTTCTCCGGTTTCTTCGTTGCGCACTCGTATCCCGCCCGTCTTTAAGTCGTATCCAATGCAGCGCTGATTGAAATGAATGGTGGCGCCCTGTTCTTCCGCTGCATTTATGAGCGCTATGTTCAACTCGGCGCGAGAAATCGAATTGATGACCTCCGCTTCATTCTTCCCATAGGGTTGGAAGGTGAGCTCTCCCGCAACCGAATGCATCATTCGGCCCTTCATCGGGATGATGATGTTCCGCATGCGCTCCCATAGGCCAGCCTGTTGCAATGCCTGAATCCCGCGCGTCGAGAGCGCGAGATTGATGGACCGTCCCGCACTCAGGCGCACCCGCCGCATATCCGGACGCCGCTCACAGATCTCGACTGCGAATCCCTTTTGCGTTAGAAGAATAGCCAGGAGCGGACCGGTCAGTCCGGCGCCGATTAGTGTGATTTTTTCAGGTGCGGCCTTCATCTGAGAGATTCGACGATAAAGCTTTTCGACTGACAAAGCTGACGGGGCAATGGTCTCATTCGGTCAGCAAAGTCCTTGCCTCCCACAACTCGGGAAAGAATTTCTTATCGAGCGTGAGCTTCAGGTAGGATGCTCCCGCGCTTCCGCCTGTGCCCATGCGGATGCCGATGATACGCTCAACCAGCTGAATGTGGCGCAATCGCCAGCTCACCACCAGTTCGTCGAACTCAGTCAGCCGCTCGCACACATCGATCCAGTCGCGATGATGATGTTCATCCTTGTAGAGCGCATGGACGGCGCGGGCGCGCGCTTCGAAACGTTCTTTATCAGTCATCCCCTCGCCGGGCGGCGCCAGTTTGCCCATCGCCTGTAAAGCTTCGAAGAATGCATCGTGCAACGACGGCTCTTCCAACCGGCGCTTCAGACTCGCGTAGGCTTCCGGCGTGGGCCGGTGGTAGCGAAGCATTTTCTCGTCCTTCAAGCCACATAGAAATTCAATTTCCCGAAACTGCTCGGATTGAAATCCACTGGCGGGCTCCAGCAGGCCACGAAAGGCGAGAAAATGCGTGGGCAGCATCGTTTCCAGAATCGTAAATTGTTCCACCAAAACGCGGGTGATCTCGGTGCAGCGGCGCAACAACCGTGCCGCCTCATAGACTTCGTCCCGCGATTGCGGAGTCTCGGCAGCCCTGTGCAAATTCGCAACCACGGCATCGAGGTCATGCAGCAACTCCTTGAACCACAGTTCATAAGTCTGATGCACAATGATGAAGAGCATTTCATCATGGTGCGGTGGCAAAGACTGCGGATGCTGCAGCTCCAACAGCTCTGGGATTTTCAAATATGAACTGTATGTGAGTTGCCCAGGCTCGGGCGCAAGCGGCGTTGAATCAACCGCTGCAACGGACTTCGCAGCTCCGTCATGCGACTCTGCTTTAAGTCCGAGGAAGCGGATTGCATTCTCGCTCAGAAGCCTCGTCTTGGTATGTTGCGGCAGGCCACTCTGGCGGATGAGTGATCCCACACGTTCTTCGCCCAGCGGAAAAGGATAATCCGAACCGAGCATCACCTGATCGTCTCCCATCGTTCCCACCAGAAATTGAAGCGCGCGTTGGTCGAACACGGCGGAGTCCGCATAGAAGCGGTTGAGATAGTGGCTGGGTGGATGTTCGCTCTCACCGTGCGCCACCGGATGATGATGCCAGGCGTTCTCCAGCCGCCCGAGTAAGTAGGCAAAACTTCCGCCGCCGTGAGCGAAGCAGATACGCAGCGTGCTCGGCAGACGGTCAAACGCTCCGCTCAAAATCAGCGCTACCACGGAGAGTTGCGTCTCCGCTGGCATGCCTACCGTCCACGGCATCATATATTTCGGCATGCGCTCGTGCCCGAACATATCCCAAGGGTGGACGAGCACGGCTGCTCCCGCATCCGCGCAATGGTGCAGGAAAGTCACGATCCCAGCATCATCGAGATTCTTGCTGCCAACGTGGTTGCCAATTTGCACGCCGAGGTGTCCTGACTGCATACAACGGCTGACTTCTTTGCAAGCCGCGTCAATATTCTGTAGCGGGACTTGGCAAAATGATTTCAGCCGGCCTTTTCCCCTGCTGCAAAGTTCAAGAGCTGCGTCGTTGAACAATTGCGCGCAATCCAGCGCGTGCTCCACAGGTCGCTCGTACGCGAACAGCACCGGCGTGGCCGAAATTACCTGCAGGTCGACGCCGTCTCGATCCATCTCCCGGAGCCGAACCTCGGGATCCCAACACGCTGAATAAATGTGACGGAAGAATCGGTCTCCCACCATAATGTCCGCTTTCCCGGGCTCAGTATGTTTAATCCACGGCCAGTTCGGCGTGCCGAAGCGCGCTGCCAGGTCCGGCCATGAGTTGGGGAAAAAGTGATTATGAATGTCGATAACTTGCATGCTTCATTTGCCCGGATGAATCGTGCCGCAATGCTTGCACTTGCGCCGGCTCTCGTTGGAATAGAACTGTTCAAACAGCGGCGGCAGGTCCTTCACGATGCTCTTCAGTTGCACTTCCGCGCGATAGATCAACTGGTGGCAATTCGGGCAGTACCATTCGAAGGCATCCAGAGAGCCCTCGGGGCGCGGCACTTCCACGACCACTCCGATGGTTTCCGCCTGCCGCTGGGGCGAGTGGCGAAGGTGTTTGGGCAAAAGAAAGATCTCGCCTTCTTTGATCGGTATTTCCAGCGGTGGCTTGCCGGGCGTCTCCATGATGCGTAGAGAAATGTTGCCCTTCAGCTGGTAGAAGAATTCCTCCGTCGGATCGTCGTGATAGTCGCGCCGCTGGTTAGGCCCGCCCACCACGGTCACCATCATTTCGCCGTCCTCCCACACCTGCGCGTTTCCCACTGGCGGCTTGAGCTTCTCCTTATTTTCTTCGATCCAGGCTTGAAAGTTGAAAGCCTTGAGTTTCTTGATGGACGCCATTGTGTCTCCTATTTCAAAGGCTTGTACGCCCTGGCGGTAATCTCAATCAGCAAATGCGGATGCGGCAGCTGATGCACGGCCACCGTTGTTCTCGCCGGACCATCGTACCCGAAAAATTCCCCATACACCTCGTTGTAGCCGCCGAAATCATTCATATTCACCAGGTAAGTGAAGACCTCAACTACATCTTCCAGCCGTGCGCCCGCGCTGTACAAAATATCGCGGACATTTTCGATCACCGCGCGTGTTTGCAAACGAATATCAAGCCGCGTAGTGCCTAGTGGATCGACATCGGCGCCTGCAATTGTGTTGTCGGGACGGCGCGCACTGGTTCCGGACACAAACAGAAAATCGCCTGCCCGCTTGACATGCGGATACTTGCCGCGCGGCATCGCCTTCCCTTCGACGACTTTGCTCTCCATCCCGCTTATCTTCTCCGATCACAACCGAATACAGATATTGTTCAGTTCGGAATAGAAATTCAACGAATGCATCCCGCCTTCGCGGCCAATGCCCGAAAGTCCGGCTCCGCCAAACGGCGTCCGCAAATCACGCAAGAACCAGGAGTTCACCCAGGTGATGCCCACATGCATTTGCTGAGCGACTCGATGACCTCGCTTCAGGTTGCTGGTCCAGATCGACGCCGCGAGTCCATACTTCGTGTCGTTGGCCATGGCGACGGCTTGCTGTTCCGAATCGAACGGCGCGACGTGGCAGACGGGCCCAAAGATTTCCTCTTTCACGCACCGCGCCGATTCTGGAAGTCCAGTATAGATGGTTGGTTGCACGTAAAAGCCGTTGTCCCGATCGTCGCCAAACTTCGGCACTCCTCCGCCGGTTATAACCGTCGCACCTTCCTGCCGGGCCAGTCGGTAGTAGGAAAGCACCTTCTCTCGATGTGGCGCGGAGATCAGCGGCCCGAGGTCAGTCTTCGCGTCGTTCGGCCAGCCCGCGTGCAGGCTCTCCGCCTTCTGTTTCAGCGCCTCCACGAATGTGTCGAAGATCTTACGCTCCACATAAACGCGCTCTGCACATAAACAGACTTGTCCCGTATTAAGAAACACAGCGTCGGCTAGTCCGCTCGCTGCTTCTTCAAAGTTGCAATCCGCGAAAACGATGGCGGCATTTTTCCCGCCGAGTTCAAACGAAACCGGCTTCACCGTGGACGCTACTGCCTTCATAATGGCTGCTCCGGTTCCGGATTCCCCGGTAAACGTAACCGCGTCGACGTCGGGATGTTGCGTCAGGAACTCTCCCGCGGACCCGGGCCCGAAGCCGTGGACTACGTTATAGATGCCGTTCGGGATTCCCGCTTCCTCCATCGCCTCCGCCAGCAGCGCAGCCGTAGCCGGAGTTTCTTCCGAAGGCTTGACCACCACGGCATTGCCGCAAGCCAGCGCCGGCGCGACTTTCCAGGTAAGCAACAGCAACGGCAGATTCCACGGCGTGATCACACCGACAACGCCCAGCGGCTTGCGTACCGCGTAGTTCAGAGCATTCGTTCCGTCCTGACTCTCCATCAGAAACGATTCCAGCCCAGAGAGTTTTACCAGATCGGCGAAGACGCGGAAATTTGCGGCTGCGCGAGGAACATCGAGCTTTGACGCCAGTGAAACCGGCTTTCCCGTGTCCGCCACTTCCGCCTGAACGAAGCAATCGAACCGCTTCTCAATCGCCTCCGCGACTTTGTGCAATCGCCCCGCGCGTTCGCGAACTTCAAGCCGTCCCCATTCGCCGCGCAACGCGCGTCGGGCCGCGTGCACGGCTTCATCCACTTGTCCCTCGTCGGCTTCGGCAACCTGCGCGATCTCTGTCCCGTTCGCGGGATTCACGTCCGGAAACTCCCGCTTCCCAGGCACGAATCGGCCATCGATGTAATTCTGGATTAATTTCATGAGTTCCCTGGCCGAGCCCCGGCAATCCTAGCAGGGCTGCCGGAGGCGAGGCAATCGCCGCTAGCTTGCCGTTTTCTGTCGCTCTTCTAGGTAGCTCCGCAACGCTTTCTGCCACGGAGGCATTTCAATTCCTAGAGCGTGGAGGCGAGCCGGCGACAAGACGGAATTCGCGGGTCGAGGCGCTGGTCGCGCCATCTGCTGGCTGCTCACGGGCCTCACGGTTGTGGCTAGTCCCGCTCTCCGAACGATTTCCCCCGCAAACTCAAACCACGTGCAATCGCCCGCATTGGTCACGTGCACAATTCCGTCGGCCCGCTTGCGGCATAGTTGGATGATCGCCCGTGCCAGGTCGACCGTATAAGTGGGACACCCACGCTGATCATTGACCACGTCGAGAATCGGACGGCTGACGGCCAGCTTCAAGATGGTATCGGGAAAACACTTTCCACCGGTCCCGAAGAGCCAGGACGTTCTGGCGATGCAACAATCCGGCATTGATTCGAGCAGCTTGATCTCAGCCTCGGCCTTGGTTCGTCCGTATACGCTCTGTGGATTCCGCAGGTCGCCGATCTCATAGGGCGTGGTCTTCTTCCCGTCGAAAACGTAATCCGAGCTGAGAAATATAAGCCGCGCCCCGACGACCTTTGCCGCCGTCGCTATGTTCACCGCGCCGTCGCGGTTCACTGCAAAAGCCAGTTCCGGATTACTCTCGCATCCATCCACATCAGTGTAGGCTGCGGCCAGCACGATCCACTCCGGATTTGTTTCCTGAACTACCTGCAACACGCGATTCGCATCGCGGATGTCAGCATCCCGCGAGCCAAGCCCGGTCACAGCATCCTCGCTCCACTCGTGCATGAGCGCCTTGCCCAGCAGGCCGGAAGCGCCATAGATTGTGACTCGCATCGGGATTTAGTCGTAGCTCTCGGCGGCGCGAAAGGCCACGCCCCGCTGGTCTTTTGCCGATACGATCGGCTCTCCGTTAAGCTCCCAGTTGATTTTCAGGTGGGGATCATTCCAGGCGAGGGTACATTCGTCTTCGGGTGCGTAGAAATCAGTAGCCTTGTAAAGCACGTGAGCTTTTTCCGAGAGCACTCGGAAGCCGTGCGCAAAACCCGCAGGAATCCACAACATGCGCTTGTTCTCGCCTGACAATCGCACTGCTTCCCAGCGGCCAAAGCTCTCAGCACTTCGACGCATATCTACTGCGACATCCAGAATCTCTCCGTCGGCAACTCGCACCAGTTTTCCCTGCGGATGCTTTACCTGATAATGTAATCCCCGCAGAACGTTGCGGGAGGAGCAGGAATGATTATCCTGCACGAACCTCTCAGTGATGCCTACATCCGCCATGGTCTGTTGGTTGTAGCTCTCGAAGAAAAAGCCCCGCTCGTCGCTGAATACCCGCGGTTCAAGGATGAACACCCCAGGCAGAGACGTCGGGATTTTCCTGAGCAGATCCACCGCAGAGCGAACCATCTGAACTGCCATCAGAATACCTTCTCGCGCAAGAGTTGCAGCAGATATGCGCCGTAAGTATTGTTCTTCATCGAATTACCGATTTTCTCCACCTGCTCTGCCGTGATGTAACCCGAGCGCAGTGCGATCTCTTCGGGGCAAGCCACCATCAGACCCTGTCTTTTCTCGATGGCTTGAATGTAGAGTGACGCATCCATCAAAGATTCATGCGTGCCCGTGTCCAGCCACGCCATCCCTCGTCCCATGACTACAACTTCTAACTGGCCGCGCTCCAGATATGTCTTGTTTACGTCGGTGATCTCCAGCTCTCCCCGCGCACTGGGTTTCAGCGACTTCGAGATCTTTACCACCTGGTCATCGTAGAAATAAAGTCCGGTCACCGCGTAACGCGACTTCGGACGGCTGGGTTTTTCCTCGATGCTTAGAGCCCTGCCGGCGCCATCGAATTCCACAACTCCATAGCGTTCGGGGTCGTGCACAGGATACGCGAATACGCGCGCCCCCTTAATCTTAGTCGCCGCGTCCCGCAAATCCTTGGCGAGATCGTGCCCGTAGAAAATATTATCGCCCAGCACCAGAGCGCAAGGGCTGGCCCCAAGAAACGTCTCGCCCAGCAAGAAGGCCTGTGCGATTCCTTCCGGCTTCGGTTGCACCTGGTATTGCAACTGGATGCCAAACTGGCTGCCGTCGCCCAGCAGCGTTTGAAACTTGAGCACGTCCTCCGGGGTGGTGATAAGAAGGATGTCGCGAATCCCCGCCAGCATCAGCGTGCACAGCGGGTAATAGATCATGGGCTTGTTGTAAATCGGTAGCAGGCTTTTCCCCATGGCATGCGTGACGGGATACAAGCGGGATCCCGACCCTCCCGCTAGAAGGATCCCCTTGTAACCAGCATTGTTCGAGGCTTGCATCATAGGACGATTCTTCCGCAGAACTGCGAACGCGATTCAAAGGCGCAAATTAACGGTCTCAAATTCACGAAGAGTAATGCGTTTCAATCCACTGCCGATAGCTGCCGCTGGTTACGCCGCGAACCCACTCTTCATGCTCCAGGTACCACCGGACCGTCTTGCGAATTCCGCTCTCAAATGTTTCCCGCGGCCGCCAGCCCAGTTCCCGCTCAATTTTACTTGCGTTCATGGCGTAGCGCCGGTCGTGTCCGGGCCGATCCTTAACAAACGTAATCAGAGTGCGGCGCGGCGCCTTGCGGGGCCCCGCCATCTCATCCACAATGTCGCAGATTGTCTCCACGATGTCGATGTTCCGCCTCTCATTCCAGCCACCAATGTTGTACGTCTGCCCCACTTGTCCTCGGGTGAGAACGGCCGCGACCGCTTCGCAGTGATCCTCCACATAAATCCAGTCGCGGACGTTTTGCCCGTCCCCATAAACCGGCAACGGTTTGCCATCGCGGGCGTTCAGGATCATCAGCGGTATCAATTTTTCCGGGAACTGAAATCGACCGTAGTTATTCGAGCAGTTCGTGGTCACTACCGGTAATCCGTAAGTGTGATGATAGGCGCGTACAAGATGGTCAGAAGCTGCCTTCGACGCGGCGTACGGACTATTGGGCGCATAGGAAGTCGTCTCAGAAAAAGCGGCATCCGCGGGCCCCAGCGAACCATACACTTCGTCCGTGGAAACATGCAGAAAGCGGAAGTCGATTCTCTCCGGTTCGGCCAGACCGCCCCAGTAGGCCCGCACTTCCTCCAGCAGAGCGAAAGTTCCATCCACATTCGTGCGGATGAAGTCGTCCGGTCCCCGGATGGAGCGATCCACATGGCTCTCAGCCGCAAAATGCACGATGGCCCGCGGCTTGCGGTGCTCCAGTAGTCCGTGCACCAGGCCGCGGTCGGCAATGTCGCCGTGCACAAACTCGTGCCGCTGGCTGTTCGCGACGGTGTCGAGGTTATGGAGATTTCCCGCGTACGTGAGTTTGTCGAGATTCACGATGGAAGCCGAATCCCGCTCCATCCATTGCAGGATGAAATTGGATCCGATAAAACCCGCACCACCGGTGACGAGGATCGTATTCTCCATATCGTGAAAGGTTTTCTTGATTACTCCGCTCGCCACTGTGCCACTGGCGGGCGAACCGTCAATTGTAAACAAAAAGGACGGGATTCCCCGTCCTCTCTGTTGGCGCGTTGGCGCCTCCGATTTTTGTGCGAGGCTAGAAAGTATTTTCGTAGAAACCGCGTTCGATCCGCTATCCTGCCTTTCGCTGCGCCGCTGGCGTGGCAACTGACGCGCGGCCAATCGGTCTTCTGACCGCAGCCTCCGCCGAATCCCAGCCCATCATTTCGAGATATACCCGTTCGATCTGGGCGGCAATCTGGGGCCACTGATAGTGTTCCCGAATGCGCCGTTTCGCCGCCTGCCCCGCGGCCTCGCGCACCGCTGGATTCGCAATCAGGAACCGCAGGCGGTCCGCCAAATCCGCAACATCACCGCGCCGGAAGGTGAATCCAGCGTCGTCGACGGCTTCGCGATTCTCCGCAATGTCGCTGCTGAGCACGCAAAGGCCCGCGCCCATCGCATCGAGCAGCGCCAAAGACAAACCCTCCAGATCGGATGGCAAGACAAACACCATGGCATTGGTTAGCAACTCGTCGAGAGCTTCGCCTGAGACCCAGTCCAGCATCTTGATCCTGTCATTCGCGTAACTCCGCAGCTGGCGTGAGTAATCGTCGCAATAGCTCGATGCCCCCGCCATCACGAGTTTTATGTCGGTTTCCAGCCTTTCATAAGCCTCCACCAAAAGATGGCAGCCCTTCTCCGGAGAAAATCTCCCGAGGAAAAGAATGTACCGTCCTGGCTCCAGACCCCAATCGAAGATTTTGTCAGGCAGACGCCGCTCGCGCAGCACGCCGCCGTTCGGCACGTAGGACGTCTCCACTCCATGGGCCTCCCTGTAGTGCTCCTGCAATGCCTCGGAGACCACCATTGTGCGCGTCGGCAGACTCACCGCCGCCCGTTCCCCAAGCCGCAGGACAGCCGACGCGATGCGCCCCCACTTCTTCCGCTGCCAATCGAGACCCTGCACGGTAACCACGGTTTTCTTTCCTGCAAGACGCGGGATAAAGGAGAAAAGCGCCGGCCCCAGCGCGTGATAGTGCACAATATCACAAGGGTTCATCAGAACATGAAGCGTGCTGAGAAACGTATGCACCAACGTTTCCAGGTGCTTGGACCGGACTGTCGGCAGCCGCACCACTCGCATGCCGTTGTGTTCTTTCCCCGGCGGAGTGAAATAGGTCCGGCAATACGCCGTGACTTCGTGTCCCATCCCGGTCAATCTCTTGCCGATCTCTTCGTAGTAGGTCTCAATACCGCTGTATTTCGAGACCACACCCCGCCCACCAATGAAGGCGATCCGCAGCATCGGTTTCTGCAACGGCACCGGGGTGGTATCGACGGGGACCGGCAAAGCTGTGGCCAAGGCAAGGCACTGCAACGGAACGAAGCCTCCTCCATCCACTTGTGGCACTCGAATTTGCGCTGGGCTCGCCGTGAGAGAAGTCTGTCGATTCTTCCCGAGCTGTGACGCTCCTGACGATCGCCGCCGTCCGATAATCAGGCGCTCATACAAACCAACCAATGTCGCATAGTGCACCTCCGGCGTGTGCTTTTGCCGCACCTGTTCCTGGCCCGCCCGCCCCATCTTTTCCGCCAGATCCGGTCGTGAACTGAGAAACTCGATAGCCGCTGCCAGTTGTTCCACATCGCCTGTCCGGTACAAAAGCCCCGTCTTGCCCTCGTCCACCAACTCCCGCCGTGATCCCAGGTCCGTAGCCACGACTGCCCGTGCTTCCGCGTAGGATTCAAGAATCGTCTTGCCCAGCGTTTCATACGCATGCGACGGCAATACTGTGAAGCGAGAACAGGCAATGGCGCGCTCAAGTTCTGCTCCGCGAATGTGGCCGGCGAACTGCACGTTGGCTAATCCCAGCTCGGCGGTCAGTTGCTCCAGCCTGCCGCGCTCCGGTCCGTCCCCCGCAATGATCAGGCGAAGACTTGGCAGGCGCCGCATCGCAACCAGCAGGTCTCCTACGCCTTTTTCCGGCGACAGCCGGCCGAAGTAGAGCAGCGGAGCGTCCTTCGCGCTACGCTCCACGACCGGCTTGATTCGCTGGAAGTGGGGAAGAACTTCGAACATGACGGGGTCCCAGCCATGTTCGACAAACTTATCGCGTACGAATTGGCTAGGAGCGAGAAAGCAATCCACGCATTTCTTATACGTGCCCAGCCATTTGTGGACATAAGCCTCCGCTACCAGCGTCATCCGCGCTCCCCATCCCGGATAGCACTTCTCCTTCAACGCGTGCCAGAACTCGCCGCTCTTGCAGGCCTCGCAGGCTTCTCCGCGCAAGACCAGGTTGTAGCTTGGACACAGCACCTTAAAGTCGTTCAGGTGGTAGACGACGGGAACGCTCTGCGCCTTCAACTCCCATAAAATCGACGGCGAGAGGTGGTGATAGATGTTGCGCACGTGGGCCACGTCGGGCCGGAATTCTGCGATCATCGCCCGAATGCGCCGCCTTGCTTCGCGTGAATAGATCGCACGCCCCGCCAGGCGCGCCTTGTGAAGCCACCCGCCCTCCTTCTTGAAATCAATGGATGGCAAGAAATAGCGATCGTATGGAGTGGGTTTACCTCGCGAATCGGCCATGGAAAAAAGTGCAACCTCGTGTCCGTTGGAACGCATAAGTTCCATGGCTTCGAACAGGTACGCCTCAGTACCGCTGAACGCGTAGTTATATTTGTTGCAATACAAGATCCTCATATGGAGGGCTCCAGTCCTGCGTTGTGAACTCCTGGTTTGCGATCAGTTGGAGGAAGAGGTTGCCAAAACGAGTCAGGTTTTTCCTGCGATTGAAGTTGCAAAGAACTTGTACACGCGCTGCGTGCCGGATCCAATCCAGCCGGCTCACTGCATTGCGATCCTCTCCTTGCATCTGTTCCTGGAGAAAGAGAATCTTCTCTACGAAACTTTCCAGCGCCCCGGGAACATACAGGAAGCCCGTTTTTCCAGGAATAACTATCTCCGGAACCCCCGTAATCGCGGGCGCGAGCACGACTCTGCACCGCACCATCGCTTCCATCAGGACCAGCGGAATCCCTTCGCTGCGGCTGGTGAGCACCACCACGTCGGCTCGCTGGTAGAGTGAATCCAACTGCGCACGGGGCACGTAGCCGAGCAGTCTGAGGCGGTCCTGCAGCCGGTTGTCCCGGATAAGCAATTCCAGACGTTGCCGTTCCAGCCCTTCACCTGCAATCAAACATTCAAACTCGAGTCCATGATCGCGCAGCCGATCGCAGGCGCGAACCAGAAATGCATGATCCTTTACCGCGTGCAGGCGCCCCACGGCCAGCAGAGTGAAGGTGGGGCGGGCACTATGAGCCCTCCGGGGCAATTCCGCGGGTTCCGGGGCATCAATCCCCAGCCGCGAGACAATGATCCGGCGAGGCTCGATCGCCGGAAAATGCTGCAGGATATAGCGGCGGTTGTAATCCGAAATGGTTATGCAGAACTGGCAATTATTAAGCTTCGTTTCGAGGAAAGTTCCGTCGATTAGCAAATCCGACCCGTGCAGCGTCAAGCTGAAACTCACTCCTAACAAGCGTGCCGCCACCATCCCGATCCACGACCCGAAGTATCCGTGATGCACATGGATGTGATCGACTCCACGTCCCCGCAGAAGCATGGCGTAATATGCGCCCAGACAGGTGTGCAACAGGGCTTTCAGTCGACGCTTTGGCGATTCCCTTCCTTGCAGGAGTATTCGCGTCACCAGACCGTCGATCCGCTCCCAACGCAGCGCGGCGAACCCGAGCGCTCGCAATAGAGTCAGTACTCGAACTCGTTGCAGGCAGAGAACATCCAGCTCACAATCAGCTCCTGCTGTTCCCCGTTGGGCCGGGTCCGGTTTGCGTGCAGTGCCTGGAATGACCCCAACTCCGCGCCGCCGCAACTCCTGGATCTCCTCGCCTACATAGGGTTCCACGGCTGCGGGAAATTGATTGGCGAGATAGGCGACCGTGAACACGAAAACTTAGCGTTGAGGAGAATGGAATTTAAGCAGCGGCGCCGTGAGCTGCCTGAACAGGCGGACGAACGTGTTCCAGTTCGTTCGTTGCGCGCCGCCGCTGAGCTGCCAGCATTCCCGCCATGGTGAACAGGAGCCCATTCACAAACTGATAATTCATCACTACAAGAGCGGCGTTCACCGAATAGATGCCGAGCAGCACCGGCCACATGGCATGAAACTGCTGATTCAGGAGGCCGTCGCGTTCGGCTCGCGGAACCAGGCCCCGCCCCAGTCGCAAGATCTCCCACATTAACCACGCATAGAGCGCTAAGCCGAAGACACCATGCTCAACCAATATTTCCAGGTAGGTATTGTGCGGATACAGCTCCTTCTGTTTGTACCCGCTGACGTGCCGTGCCAGCTCAACAGGCATCTGGTTTACGCCCCATCCTGTGAGCGGCTTTTCCTGGAACATCTGCCAGCCCCCTGCGTAGACGGCCTGGCGAAAATCCAGCGGGCCTGATTCCCGCAGCCGATCCGTGAGCGCACGGCGGTGACCGTCAAAGCTCAAAGTTACAAGTAAGCACAGAGCTCCGACCATCGTCACGGCGACGCAAATATGGCGCAGCCTCCGGTTATGCGAGCGAAAAATCAAGACTCCCACGCTGACCGCGAACGAGACCCAGACTGCGCGCGTCATCGTCGCCAGGATTGCCACGGGAAGTGCAGCTAACAGCACAGCGGCTCTAAGTCCGCGTATTCTTCCGCGCAGCAGTGCGTGCAGCGCCAGCATACCGAGCAAGTTCAAGGAAACCCCATTCGCCACCGCTTGCAGCATCGGCCCTCGCGCCCTGTCAGCGTGGTAGCCGAGACTTTCATCAAGAATGAAGCGCGGAAAAATCAGCGACTTCGCTCCTATCAGGAAAGCGATCGACGTGAAGCATAGGTAAGCCAGCACGACGAGGGCGAAACCCTCGAACTGCCGCAGCCGGCGTTCCTCTCGAAACACCAGTCCCGCGAGGTGAAACAGTGCAAATGGCACGAGGAATTTCGCAGCAAACAAGGACCAGGTCTGGGTGTCGAAGGGTTGTTGCACGACGCTCGCGGCCGCCAACAGTGTCAGCCCGATCATCGGCCAAGTCGCTCGCTCGGCAACCAGCAACCGCTGACGTCTCATGGCTGCTCGTCCCATCACTCCGAGAACCAGCAATACGAATGCGACGCGATCGATCTCGTAGAAAGGCACATCAGGAGGACGCAGCAGCATGGTCGCCAGCGCCCCGAGAAACAGCGCAGCCGGCGCCATTATCATCGTCTGAACAGGACGCAGCCCCATCCGAAGTCCCAAGCTGGCGGCCTCACTTGCCCACGAAGCGGGCGATGCCGTCCTCGCCGATGCTGATGACATCACTCCCCACCTCCCCGCAGCACTACCACCGCCGTCTTAAGCAGAATCCTCAAGTCCATCCCCAGGCTCCACCGGCGGATGTACTCGATATCCAGGTTCATTCCAGCTTGAAAGGATGGATCCCGTCGGGCCGTCACCTGCCAAAGTCCCGTCATTCCCGGGATCACGTCCAGCCGAGGCAAATGCTCAATCGAATAGGCGGAAAAATCATCCAGTGGATGCGGCCGCGGCCCGACCAGGCTCATCTCGCCTCTCATCACGTTCCATAACTGCGGAAGTTCGTCCAGACTGTAGCGGCGCAGCAGTCGTCCGACCCGCGTAATTCTTGGATCGTCTGTGATTTTGAAGAATGGACCCTGCCTCTGATTTCGCTCCCGCAGCTTCTCCTTCAAGGCATCCGCGTCCCGAACCATGGTGCGAAACTTGTAGCAGCGAAATGGTCTGCCCTTGCGTCCTGCCCTTAGCGCCCCATAAAGCACAGGCCCCGGCGAATCCAACCGCACCAGAATTGCGAGCAAGGCCAATGCGGGCGCCATGAGCAACAGCGCCGCTCCCGAACTGACCACATCCAGCAGGCGTTTCAATAACAATCCTGCAACCGGCAATCGCTCTTCATGCAGAGAAATAAGAGGAATGTCCCCAATCCGTTCTGTTTTCCGCGTCGGCTCACAACCAAACAAATCGGGCGCCATCTTCACGTCCAGTCGCAGTTCCCGGGCCGCGCGCACGACCCGCAGAGTTTTTCCCCGATCATGCGGCCCCGCCAGAATTATTTCGTCCACGAATCCGGTGCGCGCCAGTTCAGCCAGTTCACTGATCCGCCCGATTACACCATTCCCTAACGGCTTCCAGTCGTCGACGAAACCGCAAACCGATCGTCCCAGCTCTGGATGCTCTTCCAAATAGACAGCCAATCGGTGGCCCAGTCCACCAGCACCCACGATGAGGACATTCCGGATGCCACCCAGGGCGCACGTGCCTCCTTGGTCGGCCCCCCGTTCGGCCCATCGCGATGCCAACATTGCGCCAGATTGTAAAATGCCGGCGATGCGACCCAGTGTCGATTGCACCCAACTCCTGCCGCCTCGAGCCTGCCGCAGCAGTCCCGGCTCGCGAGGAAGAGAAACGCTCGTGTTGCCCTTCCAGATGGAAGCAGGCAACCGCCCGACGCTCGAGGGGGACGTTGCAGCGCGACCCATCGCTTCCCTCTGCGGTTTTTTCCCGCCGTAAGCGAATGCTGCTCCCGGGATTAACCGCGCAGCCCACTCGTTTCCCTGAGGTTTCGCCTGCCCTGGATTGAAAAAAGGAGAGGACACTTCAGACCAATTCCAACTCGTATCCCTTGATCTCAATCGCCAGCGAGCGCTGGATCGATTCAATTGAGATCACCAGCTTCCCCTTCTCGTGCTGCACGAGCACACCTTCCAATCCGTGCAAGCAACCGCCCCGGATCCGCACCCGCTGTCCGCTGTGCACGAATGCATGCAGGGAGAAGAGTCCCTTCTCTTGCAGCAGCAACTGCAGGTCCTCAATCTGCTTCGGCGGCACCGCGACAACCATCCCTCCGAAACTCACGAAACCGATCAACCCCGCAGTTCGCAATACCGTCTGCCGCGCGTCGTGGGACTCATCGATATGCACGAACGCGTATCCCGGAAACAGCGGAGTCGTCACTACCTTCTGCCGGTCGCTCCAGGTGTGGTGTTCGGTCAGCAATGGAAGGTAGACTTCGCAGCTTTTGTGGTTAAGCTGTGCCACGACCCTCTTTTCGAATCGGTATCGTGTGTGCACCGCGAACCACTGTGGCGCCGTGGCCACCACTACCGGCTGCGGCTGCGTCTCTGTCAATTGCACAACGACTGCCGCCGGAACCCCATAGCTACCGCTCATTGAGTCCCATTTGGCATTTTCGTTTTCGTTTGCACAGCGTCTTCAGCGTTCTACCGAAATACACTAACGGCAAGAAACAGCTACCGTGGAAAGCTCCCAATGGAGAGGGCGCGTATCCGCAACGTGCCTGTTCGAATTGCTACAAACCGCTACAGCCGCCGATAAATCCGCTCCGGGACGGGAAACATTCTCCCGCTCAGCACCGTCCCCAAAATTCGAGCCTGCGAGGCTTCCAGCGTCTCCTTGATCTTCCGCGCCGTCGCCCTCCGCGTGCTGTGAGCCCCCAGCACGAGAATGATTCCGTCCGCCAAGTGCCCCAACACCGCGGCCTCGCTCGATATTCCCGCTACGGGCCCGTGAATCACGGCGTACTCAAACTCAATTCGCAGGCCCGCAAGGCAGGAAAGCCAATACGGTCGTGTTCCCGATTCCTCACGGCATTTGCGCAACCCGAAGCCTGGTACCCGCCACAGGTTGTTTCCTATCTGAGTTGACCAGGATTTGATCACTCCAGTTCGCCACATACCGAGGATGAGTCCGAACCATTTCTCCTGCCCACGGTTCGCGGACCACGATGGCAATGTTGCCGCTCGTCTCCAGTGCCAGAGCCCGTCCCACCTGATCGCAAATACTGGCCACATCTGTTTCCGGCTCCGCCGCGCTGAACACGACCTGTTCGCCGGTTGCACCGCGCCCGTAAAGAACACACGCCGCACCAGACCCCGGATCTGTTCGCGTGCAAAGTCCTCCGGATTCCAGCCGTTCGTCTCGCAAGAATCCTCAAATCGCGGCCACTCTGTCTCCTGCGCCGTGGACCCTATCAGGTCGGACCTTCGCAGCACGTCCGCGTTCGCCCCCATTTCATCTCCTTCAGGCGGAGAGCCGCCTGCCTATACCTTCCGGTAGCGAAGCTAAGACCGGGATTTTCAAACACGCCAATGCATCCTCCGGCGTGCGCAGCGCGGGGTCCAGATAATCTGCCAGGAACGCCGCTCCTGTGCCCGACGTCACAGCGGCGACAAAGCCCACGAGCACGACCGCTCCAGCCGGCCACACCGGCAGTGCCGGAACGACCGGTTGCTCGGCAATGGCTACATTGACGATGCCGCCTTCGTCCAGCGCATCGCCCATCCGTGCTTCCTCCCGTTTCTTTACATAGAGCAGGTAATTTTCCTGCGCTGACTTCTCGCTGCTGGTCAGATCGTCCTGGGCAATCGCATCCTCACCCAGTTGCCGCGCCAGAGTGCGATATTCCGACATGTGAGCGCTCATCGTTACCTCTCGCGCTTCCAATCCCTTTAGCTCAACCTGCGCCTTCTGCAGCTCCGCCTTGGCCCATTCATAGTTCACGTTCTGGTCCGTGGTTTCATCGTGCACGGGAGTTAGCCTCTCGGCCGCGATTGCGGCCTTGGCTTGAAGAATCTGCTGCTCGACTTCCTCCACCATGCGGGTCTTCGGCTCAAACTTAGTCAGCAACTGAGTTCTCTTCAACTCGAGATCCAGCAGGCTCGCCTTCAACGCCCGCAACAGCTCCGGATTGTCCGCCGTGCGAACCTGGGTAGTCGTCCGCTCTGGCAATTTCGCCAACTGGGCGTTGAGTTCTTGAACTCGATGCTTGGTCTCCGACATTTCCACCTGCGCTTCCTGATAATTTGCCTCGAGGTCGTTGAGTCGTTGCAGCGCAAGATCGCGTTGCTGCGCAGCCATCACCACACCACGGCTCATGGTGAAGTCCACTAACTTCTTCTTGGCCTCTTCCAATTGTCGTCGCGATTCTCCGGTCTGCTGATCGAAAAAATGCAGCTGCCCTCCCGGCCGATGTACTTCCATATGTTTCTCCAGGTAGACACTGGCTAGCGACTGCAGCACGTGAGCCGCCAGTTGCGGATCAGCCGCGTCGTAACTGACCTCGATCAGGTTGGTTTTCTTGATCGGCTCGACGTCCAGCCGCCCCGCCAGTTTCTTCGCGGCTCGCTCCACTCGCGCCGCTTGCTCTTCGTGGGGCCGGAGCCATCGCAACCAGTCACGTGACGCCAAATCGTTGGCTTCCACGACTCGGCGCAAAACGTCATAGTCCTTCAGCAGTTCCACTTCTGAATTCAGTTCTTCTTCGTTGACTTCCACCCGGGAAAAATCGGGAGGAGCGTTCGGCTGCGCGGTCACCGGAGGATCAGCGCGTCCTCGACGCACCAGCACGCGCACCTGGGCGCGATACATGGTCCCGGCAAACGCATAAACCACGGCCAGGACGAACACCAGACCCGAGACGCCAACAAAAAGCTTCCGCTGCCGGAACAGCACCGTCGCCAGCTCCCTCATCGTCGGCGACACCGGCTCTTCTTCTTTGCGTATTAGCTCTTGGCCTGGCATGCGGATTGACCTGCTATTGACCTGCGTCGCTTACTAAAACTGCGTGGAACTCACGTACATGCTTAAAGAAGGCTTGCTGAGAAACCGTTCGATCTTCGAGACGGAATTTTGGGGAACAAACACCAGATCGCCCGGGCGCAACCGGGAGGCCTCGCCCAGGCTTTTTTCTTTCAGCATTCTCTTCAAATTGAAAACGTGCGCTTCCACCAGATCATCATTCACCCGGCGGAACAGAAGTACCTGCGAATGTTTTGCCTCGTGCGTAAACCCGCCGGCGATCTGTACCGCTTCGATCAGGGTCGTATCTGAGCGCAACTCGTACTTGCCGGGCTTTCCCACTTCTCCGCCGGCCACAAAATAAGGATGTTCAAACTCCTTTAGTGCCACCGCCGCCTGAGGATCGTGAAGATAGCCGGTGTACGCCCGCCCCACGGCCAAGCGGAACTCCTCCAGCGTGAGTCCCTGGGCGAGCACGGGCCCCGCGTCCTTTAGGGCGACGTAACCATCCGGTTGTATGGTGAGCGTCTGGTCGAACTCCGGGGACAGCGTGAAACTCAACGTGACCACGTCGCTCTGGTTGAGCCGGTAAAGCGGACGACGTTCCCCTCCGAGCCTGGGGTTTCCCGCGCCGTCCGCTTGTCCGGGTTTTGCGGCCGCCGTTCCTGTGTTCCCCGCCCCAGCCCCGGTTTGGCCAGTTGGAGAAGACTGTAGGCTTGCTCCCAGGTCCTGCTGTCTCTTTTCTTCCTGGGCGAACGCCGCCACGCAAAGCTGCAAAAGCAACACGCCCATCACCGCAACTTTTGTCCAGCCAACGAAGGGCTTCATTGCGTGATGAACTCTATTTCCCTGGATTCCGAGAGCCGCTTAGCTTCCGCGGTTCTCTTTGTGCAAGGTATCTCGCAGCGGATTTCCTGGCAAGACATGGGAAGTACCGTCTACCAACGTTGGCATCCCCGCCTTGTGCGCGGGAAGCGCCGAACCCAGTGCGGCCGCGGATTTCTTCGCGCGCCGCCATTCCCAGAGCGCCATACCACTAGCCTCTCCCGGCCTACCCACCAAAGTAGACTTGCGTGTTCACTCCATCACATTCGTGAGAGGCGCCCGGCTCGAACGTGTCGGGCAAAGTCCCGCTATTACGAGATTCTCCTATGAACCTCCCCAAGCCTTCCGCAATGCTCGTCGGCTTTCCACAGCATCCCCTGCTGTTTTCCCGATTTGAAAGCGGAGTTCGAATTATGTGACATGTTCCCTTGAGTACTCCTCCGCGCACTCCTACCATGAGGACGCAGCTTAATTCCGTTTCATTTGGAGCCTGCTTCATGAGTCCGTCTTCCGCCGCCGTTCCATGCGCAATCGCCGTCCTCATTGCGGACTCCAACCGAATGCAGGCGCAGCTTCTCACCAGCGCCCTGCGCCGCCGCTCCGAGTTCCGCATCTCTACGTGCCAGGTCGATATCGCTTCAATCCTTCAGGCGGTCACATCCACTCCTGCCAAAGTCGTGGTTCTCTCGCTGAATCACTCCGGCAGCATCGCCAACCAGATGGCAGCGATGCGTCGCGTTCATCTTTCCCACCCGGAGGTTGCCAAGGTTCTCTTGGTCGAGTCCTACGACCGCGCGCTAGTGGCTAGCGCTTTCCGCTCCGGCGCCCGCGGCATTTTCTGCATTTCGGATACCCACTTCCGCCTTCTCTGCCGGTGCATCCAGCGGGTCGCAGATGGTCAGATCTGGGCCAACACCGAGCAGATGACTTTCTTGCTCGACCTCATCTCCGAAGTGCCGTCCCTGCGAGTGATCAACTCCCGGGGCCACCAGATGCTCACCCCGCGCGAGGAGCAGGTTGTCGCCCTCGTCGCCGAGGGCCTCAGCAACCGCGATACCGCCCGCGAACTCGACCTCAGCGAGCACACCATTAAGAAATACCTGTTCCGCATCTTCGACAAGCTGGGCATCTCGTCCCGGGTCGAGCTCGTGCTCTACGCCGTCAACCATGGTGATCCCCTCCACGCGGAATGGCTCGCAGGCGTAAGCCACGCCGCGCCTGACTCCTAGAGGAATCAAGCCCAGCGCCTCCAATTTGAAAAGCTTCCCTACCGCCTGTATAAATCTGAGGACGGACCTTCGTGCCCGACAACCCCTCCAACCCCGGCCCCAATCCTCAGCCGCGCGGTACGACCATCGTCGCCGCCGGACTGCTGCTCGCGGCTCTTGCCCTGGTGGTGCTCTACACCAGCCAGGTAGCGCTTCTGAGTCCGGTGGCTTTGGTCGTCGTCGCCGCGATCGGCGTGGCCGCCCTGCTTTTGCAATTGCGGCTGCGGCCCGATCTTTCTTCCGTTCGAGCTTCTTCCGCTCGAGGTCCGCTCTGGCTCAACGCGCTTGGCGTCGTCTTCGCCGTCGGAGCGTTATTGGCAGATGTCCTTCATTTGAGCGAAATGTTCCTGCTCATCGCCGCACTCGCCGCCGTCGTATCCTTCGCGGTCGGCGGCGTTATCGTCCTGAGCGCCCTGCGCAAGCACCGGTGAACCCCGGCGTCCGGCGCCCGGCACCGGCTTTTGCAGTCACGGTCGTCGGACTAAGTTGCTTTGAGTTAGTCGATTGGAAGTTAAGATCAAGAAACGCTAAAGACTGACACCGGAAGCCGAGGACCTACGGCTTGAACTCCACCGCCACCGTCGTCTCCACCACCGCCGGGTGACCGTCCACGCGATAAGGTTCGAAGCGCCACCAACGCATGGCATCCATCGCGGCCTGTGCCAGTTCGTCCGGTCCATTCTGGGCGTGCATATCCACCACTGACCCGTCGCGTCCCACGACTACGTCCAGCACGATCACTCCTTGCAGATTCGCCGGTCTCGCCGCCTCGGGATAGTCAGGATCCACGCGGTGAGTCACCAGCTTCGCCATCACGTCGGCTGGAACGTGGGCCTGAGCCTTAGATCCCTTGCTTGTCTTTTCGATTTCCTGCAGGCCGGATTCCAGATCTTCCCATCCGCGATTCCAGTGCCACCACAAAACGCCCAGCAAGATTGCGGCAGAAAGGAACAAGAAGGTCC
>CAVYVQ010000057.1:0-16284 GCA_963771895.1 uncultured Acidobacteriaceae bacterium
CGCAGGATTCGTCAGCACCGCATCTTCGATCTGCTGCTTCTGCAAAAGCATCTGCGCCGCCGACTTGAACTTTTCGTGCTCCAGCAGCCGGTTCACCAGCTCCGTGCGCGGATCTTCCAACTCCTCCGCCTTCGCCGACGGATCGCGCGGCAGCAACATCTTCGACTTGATGTGTATGAGAACCGCCGCCATGTAAATGAAGTCGGCGGCCACGTTCACGTCCAGCTCGCGAATTTTTTCGACATAAGCCAGATATTGCTCCGTGATACGCGCGATAGGGATATCGTAAATGTCGATGTCCTGCTTGCGGATCAGATCGAGCAGAAGATCCAGCGGGCCTCATAGACATCGCCCACCGAAACCGAGAATGGAAAGTCACTCTCTTCTTTTTCTGTTCACCAGGCTCTTTCGGTCGATTCTGGCGGACGAGTCGCGAGGCAGTCGCTCCACGACGAGGGCGGGGGAAAGGCCCCTGCGCGATGTCCTCGGAAGTACGAGTTTTGCTCGATTCTCTTCTCATTTTTTAGTCCCCCACCCGTTGGCTCATACGCGAGCGACATTCCCATGGCGTCGCGCACCCCGTCCATGGTCTTCGCCGGCAACCTTGCGCGCCCGCTCACTGCCAGCCTCCAGAATATCCCAAGCCAGCCGCGGATTCTCCTCGAATTTCTTGCGCCGCTCCTGCATCGGACTCAACAGTTGCACCAGCGCGTCAGCCGCCCAGCTCTTGCACTCGATGCAGCCGATGCCCGCCGAGCGGCAGCCTACGTTTACTTTCTCCATGGTAGCGCGATCGCTGAAGATCTTGTGCAGGTCACCCACCGGGCACACATCCGGATTTCCGGGGTCGGAGCGCCGCACCCGCGCCGGATCGGTCACCATCGTCTTCAGCTTCTGCCGCACCACCGGCTCCGGATCGGTTAGCAGGATGGCGTTGCCATACGACTTCGACATCTTCCGCCCATCGGTGCCGGGCAGCTTGGGCGCACGCGTGAGCAAGACTTGCGGCTCGGGAAAACCGTTTCCCGCTGTCCGTAGAAGCCGTTGAAGCGCCGCGCAATCTCCCGCGTAAGTTCTATGTGCGCGACCTGGTCTTCGCCCACCGGAACCACATCCGCTTTGTACATCAGAATGTCTGCCGCCTGCAGCACGGGATAGCCCAGAAATCCATACGTTCCCAGATCTTTGTCTTTGATGTTCTCACGCTGTTCTTTATAGGTCGGAACCCGCTCCAGCCAGCCCAGCGGCGTGATCATGGAAAGCAGGAGATGCAGCTCGGCATGCGCCGGAACATGCGACTGAATGAAGATCACGGATTTCTCCGGATCGAGCCCCGCTGCCAGCCAGTCCAGCGCCACTTCCAGCGAATTCTGTTTCACTTGCGAGGTGTCGGCGTAGTCGGTCGTAAGCGCGTGCCAGTCGACCACGCAGAAAAAGCACTCATACTCATCCTGCATACGCACCCAGTTATCGAGCGCGCCCACATAGTTGCCGAGATGCAGTTTTCCGGTCGAGCGCATGCCGCTGAGCACGCGCTTACGCAAATTGGTCGAAGGCATCATCCGTTTTGCAATGAGTCGTAATAATAAAGAGGCACAACAGCGCCCAAATTCTCAGGTTGCAGCATCATGCGAGGTTAATATCGATACTACCATGCAGGCAGCGGACTACGTCGATTGAAACGTAGTGCCGCCGTCCCGGCGGCTGTCCAGCGGGCGTCCTTCGCCCGCTGCCCCAGGTTCGTCAGAGCTAAACGCTTCCAAAATTCTCCCGCCCGATGTTTTATAATGCGCGCTTCACTGCACTCGCCCGATCAAACTCCACCGAATGCCCCAACTAGCTCGCAAACTCCGCCTCGCCGACTACTTCACGCTGGCCTGGGGTACTATGGTCGGCGTCGGGTGGCTGGTGGTCATGGACGACTGGCTGCTGCGGGGCGGCGCATTGGGAGCGCTGCTGGGTTTCGCCGTCGGCGGCACGCTGCTGTTCCCCATCGGCTGGGTTTACGGCAGGTTGGTAGCCGCCATGCCCGACGCCGCGGGCGAGATCGCCTACACCGCGGCAGCTTTTTCCCGCCCCGTCAGCTTTTCTACCGGATGGCTGATGATGCTGGCCTACTTCATCGTCTGTCCATGGGAAGCCGTGGCCGTCGGCCACATCGCCGGCTATATCATTCCGTCGCTCGATTCGCTCGAGATCTACCGTATCGCCGGGCGTCCCGTCTACCTTCCGCATCTCATCATCGGTCTTGCTCTCACGGCTTTGCTCACCACGCTGAACTACCGCGGTGTCCGCCTGAGCGCGACCTTTCAGAACTGGACTTCCTTCGGCACGCTCGCCCTGTTCGCAGTGTTCGTCGGGCTCGGTGTGAGCAAAGGATCGCCGCGTAACTTCCCGCCGCTCTTCACCCACGCCCCGCTGGTTTCGGTTCTGCTGATGTTTCAGATTGTCCCGTATTTCATGACCGGATTCGAATCCATAAGCAAGGCCGCCGAAGAATCCACTCCCGATTTTCGCCGGCAGGGATTTCTCAAAGCCATCTGGATGGCTGTCCTGGTCGGCATTGTTTTCTACACAATCGCCATCGCAGCCGTCGCATTCGTGGCTCCCTGGCACGAATTAACCAGCGAGAAGTTCATAACCGCGGTCGCGTTTCAGCGCGCGATAGGCTCGCGATGGATTGTCAACGTCATCCTCGCGACCGCGCTGCTGTCCTTGGTTAAGTGCTTCAATGGAAATTTCATAGCCGCTAGCCGCTTGCTGTTTGCTATGGGACGCCGCGGCCTCGTCGAGCCGCGCGCCGGCCACATTCATCCCGAACATCGAACACCGTCAAACGCGGTTCTCTGCATCGGAGTTGCCACCGCTGCGTGTATGCTCCTCGGAGATGCGATTCTCGTGCCGGTTACAGAGGTCGGCTCAGTCGCCTGCGCCATCGGATGGGCCGCAACCTGCGCCGCTTACATTAGTATGGGATGCTCGGGCACGCTGCCGGGCCAGTCGAAGTTGTCAGCAGCCGAATGGTTAGTTGCGGCGTTTGGATTGTTCGTGGCCGTCGCGATGTTCCTGATGAAAGTTGTTCCGGCGGTACCCGGCCATTTTACGGTGTACGAATGGCTGGCCCTCGGAATTTGGATTGCCCTAGGGGCCATCGCAAGACGTCGTGCGACGGCGGTCTAGGGGGTCCGCGCTGAAGCGCCGGTTCGTATCAGGGCATGGCTTCAGGCATGCCGTAACTGCCGTATTCGTGAGCGCCTTCAGGCGCTGCATTTCGATGTTCGACTCTTTGCCGCAGGCCGCCGGAGCTGACGCAACCGGGTCGAGATTTCACCAGTCCTCATAGAAATGGAAAATGATGAACCTTCACAAACTGAATCTCTTGCTCGTGATTGCGCTGTTCTTCGCTGTTGCTCAATCAGCGCCAGCGCAATCGCCAACGGCTAGTTTCGATCTCGTCATCACCAACGGCCACATCATCGACGGGACCGGCTCACCGTGGTATTCCGGCGATGTCGGCATCCGCGACGGCAGAATCGCCGCCATCGGCAACCTCACCACCGCGCTCCGCAAGCGCACCATTGACGCCGGCGGCAAAGTCGTCGCTCCCGGCTTCATCGACATGCTCGGCCAGTCCGAACTCTCCATCCTCGTCGAACCTCGTCTCCCTTCGAAAATCTATCAGGGAATCACTACGGAAATCACCGGGGAAGGCGAATCCGTCGCGCCGCTCAACGATGCCGTTATTCAGGCCAATCGCCCCGGTTACGAGCATTACAACATCACTCCCGACTGGCGAAACTTCCGCCAGTATTTCGCGCGACTCGAAAAGCAGGGCATGGGCATCAACCTGGCCAGTTATGTCGGCGCCGCGCAGGTCCGCCGCATGGTGCTCGGAGACAACAACGTGCAGCCCACGCCCGAGCAACTCGAGCAAATGAAAGGGCTGGTGCGCGAGGCCATGAAAGACGGCGCGGTCGGCGTTTCCACCGCGCTCGAATATGCTCCTGCACCTTACGCGAAGACCGACGAACTGATCGCTCTCGCCGCCGAAGGCGGCAAGTTCGGTGGCATCTATTCCACCCACATGCGCAACGAAAGCGATTCCGTGCTCGAAGCGATCGACGAAGCTCTGCGCATTGGCCGTGAGGCCAACGTCCCCGTAGAAATCTGGCACATCAAAGTCGCCGGAAAAAACAACTGGGGACGCATGCCCGAAGTCGTCGCCAAGATCAACGCCGCGCGTGCCGCCGGCGCCGACGTCACCGCCGATACTTACGCCTACACCGCCTGGTTCAACGATCTCTCCGCTTTCGTCCCAGTGTGGGCGCACGATGGCGGCGCTGCGAAGCTGGTCGAACGGCTGAAAGACCCCGCCATGCGCGAGCGCATCCGCAAAGACATGCTCACGCCCTCCAAAGACTGGGACAACGAGTGGCAAGAAATTCCCGGGCCCGAAGCCATCATGATCGGCATTGTGCAGAATCCGAAGATGCGACCCCTCCAGGGCAAACGCCTCTCCGAGATCGCGAAACTGTGGAACAAAGATCCTATGGATGCACTCTTCGACTTCCTGATCGAAGATCCGTACGCAGGCGTTGCCGTCTTCGGCATGTCACAATCTGACGTCACGCTCGCGCTGCTGCAGCCCTGGGTCTCCATCGATAACGATTCCTCCGGAACTTCGCCGGAGGGCATTCTCGGCCAGGAGCATCCGCACCCACGCGCCTATGGAACTTTCCCGCGTATCCTGCGCAAGTATGTTCGCGAAGAAAAAGTGTTGACGCTGGAAGACGCCATCCGCAAGATGTCTGCCCTTCCCTCCCAGCGTCTGCGCCTCACCGATCGCGGCGTTCTCAAGGCCGGCATGTGGGCCGACGTCGTTGTCTTCGATCCCGCGACCGTGCGCGATCTCGCTACGTTCGACAATCCAAACCAGCTCTCCGAGGGGATGGACTACGTGCTGGTAAACGGCGTCCCCGTAATCGACCAGGGCAAAATGACGGGAGCGTTGCCAGGAAAGGTTCTGCGCGGCGCGGGCTACGTGCCGTAGCCCAGAAGAATGTTGCAGGATAACCCGATCGGGAAAGGACACGACTTCCAGTCGGTGCTATCAAGCGCGGAAACAAATGTGGGCTTCAGCCCTGAGGTTCGCCCGCGGCGGCCGCTTACGGCTTCAAACGCGCTTGTGTCTCAGGTGTAGTCAGCGCCACACGCGGCTCCGCAACGGTGCCGGTGACGCTGTAAGCAACCATACCCGCACCCCGCGATCTCACATCTGTGCCGAGAGTAAGTTTGAAATCAAGCGCCTGCCCCAACGTCGCAGTGCCGCTGATCTCATACGCTCCTGCGGCGGAAAGCAGTGTTCCCTTTTCGATCTCGATCTTCCCGCCGCTCAGTCGTGCGTGGCCCTGCCAGCGCGCAATTCGCAGCGGTCCCTCGTCACTCGCCAGCGAAATGTGGGATAACTTTCCGTCACGCAGATCGAACTGCAGACTGCCCTCGGCCGATTGCCAGAATGCCGCAGAGTCCTTGCCCGATGCCGTCAGCCGATAAGTTCCTCCGGCAGTCCCTGAGATCCACGGATCGTGCATCGCATCCGCCATCTGCTGCAACGAAATCTCTGTCAGAGTTCCAGTTCCCGTGTAGACCGGAGAGGCCGCAGTGAAATCCGCCTGCCAATTGCCGCGATGCTTCCCTCCCAAAAAATCCGCGCGCAGATCCGAAATCTTCAGCTTCCCGCGTTCCACGTCAACCGAAGCCGAAACCCGGTTCGCTATCAGGTTGTGAATTAACAAGCGGCCGGCATTCACTTTGCCGGATGCGTGCAGATTTTCCAGAAACGACGGCGCTGCCGGCTCGGCAGACGTCAGCATCTGGTACCATCGCCGCTGGCTGGGATGCGAACTCATCCATTCAGAGAGGTCGCTCAGATCCATCTCTTCAGTATTCAAATTGAAGCGGATAAGGCAAGCCCCTGGCGTTCCACAACCGCGGGGCAAGGCCATCGACCCGGTCCAGTGCGCATCGGCGGCCCGCGCGTTCAATTTTTCTACCCGTGCCTCACCGTGCGCAAGCTGCAATTCCGCCGAGGAGATTTCAATGGCCCCATTCACTCCTCGCACCAGGGCGCGCATGTTGTGCAGTTGCACCGTCCCGGTTAGTTCCGGCAAAGAAAAACCCGAGGCGGCTCCGGATACATTTCCCGCCCACGATCCGGTGATCTGCAAATCCATCTCAGACACGCCCTCCACGCTGGCCCTTACCACCGGTAGCCCCAGCAAGCTGGCCAAGCGCAAGAGATGCGAGACTTCCCCATCTCCGCGGATCAAGATGCCATAGCCCGAGGGTGCCGCCCAGCCTCGCGCCTGCGCCGGCACCGGCCGCCCCAGAGCGATCGGGAACGGTCCGTACTCGAGATGCAGCCCGTCCGGAGCCGGCAAAACCTCGTCTAACAAGCGCGCGCGCTTACTATTCAATGTAGGTTGAACGCTGCGCCGATCCGAGTTCAGCACGAACGGCACGTCCCCCGGGGCGAATTCCACTTTAGTGCTCGTCGACTGGAGGCGAAGATCGGCAATCTCGCCCCGGCCTTGAAACTCAGCTGTTCGCTCCGCCCCATCCTCTTTCACCGTGAAGTTGGCTTGCACACTTCCCGAGGACACAAGATCCGCGGGCAGATTTTTCTTGGCCCGCCGCGCGAGTTGCCCCACGGCGCTGACGGGAACACTTTCGACGTTCAACGACAAATCCACCCTGCGCACTCCGGGCAGCCCGGCATCGCCTCGCAGCGTGATCATCCCGTCGCCCACGGGAGTGCTGCAGAAGATCTCGCGCATTACACCTTCTGCCGAACTGTACTTGCCATCACAGTGCGCCGCCAGCCGCAGTCCCTCGCCGCTCGAAATGTCGTAGCGGTGAAAGTCCTGAATGGAAGTGTCGGCTGCTATCTGCATAGCCGCCGGCATGCCGCTCAGCGTCGCATTCAACCGAACCTCTCCCCGCCAGCCCTTGTCGCTTCCGGATACCAGCTTGGTCAGTTGCCCCAGTTGCGCCCGGTCCCACTCCACACTGAACTGCAGCGGAGTTTCACGCAGGCTGCCAGCCCGCTGCCATATCCCGTTCATCCGAAGCAGGCCAGTGTCGCTCAAATTCATGTCAGTGCGCAGCGGTTCTGCTTTCAACCGCGCTCCCCATGTGTTCTCCGATTCCTGCCAAAGCGCAAAGTCAGCATTCAGCAACGCGTACGGTTTCTTTTCTTGCCCGGCTTTGAAATTGATGCGGCCCGAACTGGCCTCGATATAAGGAAATCCTGGACGCGTCTCCGACTTCGATTTCGCAGTGGGCGCCAGCGGCGTGCGCTCGGTTCGTTCCAGCAGAGCTTCCCAGTTCCAGCGCCCGTCGGCTCTACGCACCAGATTCAAACTGGGCTCGGTCAACTCCAGGCGGGCGATGTCCAGCCGTCCGCGCAGCAGCGAGGTCAGCCGCACCACGGCCATGACCTCCGGTGCGCGCAGCATCGGCTCCGCCCCAAATTCCGGGTCCTCATAGATGACTAGATTTTCCAGATCGAAGCCGGGTTGCGGCAGGAATCGAAGATGGACCGAACCAATCTCCACCGGACGCGCCACCGCCCGGCTGATGGAGTTCGCAATCCGCGCCTTCAGTCGCGATACCCCCGGACGCACCAGGAACAGAGCCAGCAGAATCACGACTGCCGCGGTCACAACCCGCCGCTTGGAAGAGAAAAACTTCACCGCACCACTTTCAGCGTTCGCCGCCACCGCGTCTCGTCAAAGAAGTGCAATACCACATGCGCCATAAAGCCAATCCGCTCCGCCAATCCGGTCTTCGTATACTGGCCGGCCGGCGTCTCAAACGACCAGTAGATGAACATGGGACGCCCAATTACATTTTCCTGAGGAATAAAGCCCCAGTAGCGGCTGTCCAAGCTTACGTCCCGGTGATCGCCCATCGCGAAGTAATGCCCGGGGGGCACAACCAGATCTTCTCCCTGAACATGCGATGCCAGGTCCACGATCCAGTTCGGATAAACACCAAACTCAGAAGATGGAGGCACTGCGGGAAAATTGTTGCGGTAGGCATCGAAGAAAGCGTCCGGATCGTGCAATATGTAAGGCTCGTTCAAGGCCTCGCCGTTGCGATACACCACTCCATTGCGCAGATGGATGCGATCCCCGGGCACGCCGATAATCCGCTTCACCACATAGGTTCCCGCATCGTGCGGGTCCGGGTGAAGAAAAACCACAATGTCGCCGTGGCGCACTTCACGATAAGGAAGCAGAGGTCCCATCCACGACGTCTTGGGTGCGAACTGAATGCGGTTCACAAACACGTGGTCGCCGATCAGCAGCGTGTTCTCCATCGAACTGGACGGAATCTCAAACGCTTGCACCGCAAAGGTGATAATGAACAACCCCGTCACCAACACCGCGGCCAGCGAGGCCAGAAACTCCACCGTAGTCTCGCGCGGTTTTTCTTCGACTCCCTTGACGTCCTTCTCTTTGCTTTCTTTCTTGGCCACTTTGATCAATCCATCCCGTCTTACTGATTGCGTAATTTAGTAATTGAGAAAAATCCAACCAAAGGCTGCGGTTACAAATTACCAAATTACTCAATTACGCAATTGTTTTGTCAATTCACCAGCCGCAGAGTGCGGTTCCAACGCGTGATCTGAAAGATATGCGTGATCGCGTAGGCAAAGTGATACAGTTTATCACCCACGGATGATGGTGCTGTGATGTCGCCCTCAGCGTCTTTCACCGACCAGTAAATCAACAGCGGCCGCCCGATAATATTGCTCTGCGGCACAAATCCCCAGTACCGGCTGTCGTAGCTATCGTCCCGATTGTCCCCCATCACAAAATAGTGCCCCTCGGGGACAATGAGCTGACCGGCTTCGACCAGCTTTCGCAGCTGCAACCACCACTCCGGAGTCTCTCCCGGCGAGACATCCAGCCGAGGAAAACTGTCGCGGAACGAGTCGTTCGCGGGTCGGCTGAAATGCACGTACGGCTCTTTCAAAGGCACTTCGTTCACAAATACCTGTTTGTTCACCAACCGCACCCGATCCCCGGGAACGCCAATCACCCGCTTCACGAAATGTTGCGACGGGTTTACCGGATAATGAAATACGACGATGTCCCCGCGCCGCACCCGCCGGTAAGGCATGAAATAGTCTCCCACGCTGCCTTGGCCGTAGCACAGCTTATTCACCAGCAGGTAGTCGCCCACCAGCAGCGTATTTTCCATGGACGGAGACGGAATCTGAAACGCCTGCACGACGAACGTGATCACAAACACCGCAATCACCACGGTCCCCAGCAGTGACTGCAACGAGCCGCTCACACCCGTCCCGTGCGCCAAAGGAATCTTTCGGTCGCCAGAAAAATGACCGCCCGGTAAACGCTCGTCCGGAGAATGCTCGCCGGGAGAATGCTCGCCCAAAGAACGCTCGTCTGGTAAATGTACTTCTGGGGAATTCATTTACTCCACTGATCCGTTCACGCTACTTACCCTGACTTCTCGGCGGACAGCGATCCCCGCGCCAGTCGGGACCCCGCCGATTGCGGCCGCGAAGCCAGATACGCCAGCAACTGCCGCGCCGCATCCTGCTCCGCCGTCTTCTTGGTCGAACCCTGCGCCCGTCCCACGAACTCCGCCCGGCCGTCGCCGTTCTTCGCGTTCAGACGGACTTCCACCGTAAACGTCTTCCTGTGTTCTGGTCCCGCTTCCTGCACCAACACATACGATGGCTGCGCCAATCCCAGTCCTTGCAAAGTTTCCTGCAGGGCCGATTTGAAATCGGTCATGGGCAGCGTGCCGCCTTCGCGCTCCATCCGCTTCAGTTCGGGCGCCAGTATCTCCCGCAAAATAAACTCGCGGGCCGGTTCCATTCCGCCGTCGAGGTAGATCGCCGCCAAAATTGCTTCCAGCGCGTCCACCAGCAGCGCCGTCTTGCTCCGCCCGCCGCTTTTCTCTTCGCCCCGCCCCAGCCGGAGATAGTGTCCCAACTCCAGTTGTTGCGCCACCTGGATCAGGTGCCGCTCACTCACCACATGAGCGCGCAGTTTTGAAAGTTCGCCCTCGCGAAACTGTGGAAAGCGCTGAAACAATTCTTCGCTGGTCACCAGAGCCAGAATCGCATCACCCAGAAACTCCAGCTGCTCGTTGTCGTTGACCTTATACTTACTCTCCCCAGCCTGCTGCGCCTCCTGCTCTCGCGCCTGCGAACTGTGAGTTAGGGCCTGCTCGATCACCGCCCGGCGGTGGAAGTGGTAGCCTAACGCCGTTTCCAGCGCTGTGATTTCCCGTTCTTTCATGATTGCACTGCCGCGCAATGCCCCGCATTCTTTGCGGCGCAATACTCGCACGTTTGGCTCGCTCCCTTGTTCAATTCTTCGGGGCGCTGCTGCCGGTCAACTGCGTCAGACGATCCTTCTCTTTGCGCGCAGCGTCCCCAGCGTTCGTGCCTTCCTTGGTCAAATCGACCGCCTGGTTGGCGTACTTGAGCGCCTCTGGATATTTGTTCTGCATATCGAGCGCCACCGAAAGCCGGAAGATCGCCACGGGATCAGGCTGCTGCGGGTAGGCATCAATCGACTTCTTCAGATTTCCTTCCGCATCCGCCCACGCTTTCTTGTTGAAATCTAGCGTCCCTAAAATCGTGTAAGCGTCGGAACGCAGAAATGCCTTAAACGCATTCAATTGCTCAGGAGGATAACCCGAACTCGGAACATCTGTGTCCACCGTGACTAGCGCGCGCAGTGCATCTTTTCGAGCTTCCGCCAGGCGCTGATCCCTGTCCAGATCGGTATCCCGCGTGCGCTCAGCCAGCACTTGCGCCACGCCCACCAGCGCCTCCGGATCGTCCGCATCATAGCTCAGAATTTTTTGCGCCATCTCTATCATCTTGTCGCCGTTGTTACCCTGTAGGTACAGGTGCATTACGGATTTGTAAACTACGGGCCGCAACTCGCTGTCCGGAAACTTCGCGGCGAAGTCGTTCGCCGCCTTCTCCTGCGCCGCGGCGTCGGTCAATGCCACCGCCGCTTTGTACGCCGCGAACTCTTCTTGCGTCTTGGCCTGCGGCGGACGTTTCCCCGCAGCCGCCTGTCCCGCCGGCGCGTTCTGCGCCGCAGGCTTGTCGTTGCTCTGCCCAAAAGCGTTCTGCGCCAACCCGCACATCGATATTCCCAGCATTGCGATTATGATCGCCGCTCGCTTCATGCTTTCTCCTTAAGGATGTATCTCGATCCCGACCGCTCCACCCTGCGGTCCTCTGCGCCCTCTGCGTTAAAGCCTTTGCTTCAGGTCGCCACGCGGATGTAACTATCCATCTTACTGCGGCTTGGCCGGAGGCTCATAAGCCTGCTCCAGCCCCCGCTCCGCCGCCGCCTTGATCTCCGGCAATTTTCCGCCTGTGTCCAGCGCGGCACGGTACTCCTGCAACGCAGCCTCGCGCTCCTCTTTCATGTCCAGAATCCTGCCTAGGTAGACGTGCGACCAACCCAGCACGGTAGGATCTTTCGAAGCTTCTATCGCTTTCCGGAAACTATCCTGCGCCCCGTCGCGATTCTTGTTGGCCACAGCCACTTCCGCCAGAATGAACAGCGCCCGGCCCTGATCCCCGATCTTCTTATCTAACGCCTGCTGCGCCAGCTCCTGCGCGCCCTTGGGATCGCCCGCGGCCAGCCGTCGCTCCGCCGTAACCAGCATCCGCCGCTCCTCCGGACGCGACAACCGCACCAACTCCGGCGCCGTTGCGCTGGCAAACTGAACCTCCCCCGCTGCTTTCTCTTCTTTCTTTACATCCAGATTGTAGAGAAAATCGCCGTACACTCCCCGAATGCCCGCGGGATCTTTTTCAAACGCGACCACGTCGTCGTAAAATGTCCGTGTCAGAATGTAGCCCTGCTTCACCGCGTCATCCACCGCCTGCGTCCGCATCGCTTCTTCCGCTTTGCTCCCCGTGGTGCGGATCTCGACCGCCCGCACCAGGCACTCGGTCACCAGCAGCGAGATGTCGGTCTTGAAGCTCTCTTCCAGTGGAGCGCGCTTCACCGATTGCAACAGCGGCTCCAGCCGCTTGATGGCGCTGTAATGCTTGTCCGCCAGCGGATCGAACTCGTAGTGCAGAAACGTGTGCCGGATCTGGTCCATCTTCAAAGCCGACTTCGGCGCGTCTCCCGACGTCATGTTCGGAGCGGGAAACACGACCACGTAGTAATCCACACCGTAATTCCGCGCATCGGTTTCATTCGGCGAACCCATGAAGTCCAGATAGATCGTGAACCGCCGTCCCAGGTATTGCGACGAAGGCTGCTTCAGGTAGATCTCGGTGTCGAACACCATCTTCGCCAGCGGCTCGTGATACCGCCGCATCGCGGCCGAATAATCATTGCGATGCCGCTCCCAGATCGAATGCAACTTCGCTTTGTCGTAAAAGTGCTCCAGCAGGGTTCCGAAACCCGTAATCAACACCGCATCCGGAGGCAGATCGTCCTCTTTCACCCGCGGCGCAAAATGCGGCGGGCCATCCATATACAGCGCCAGCGAGATGTATTGCGACAGGTTGCGATTCGGATCCTTCGACGCCACATGATTCTGCGTAAAGTCGCACAGCGCGGTCCGCGCCGCCTCGGCTTCTTCCGAATCCCGCAGGTTCCTCTGCACCTCGGCCCGCACATTGCTTCGCGTAGCGTCCGAGATAGTCAAGTCCTGGTCGTAGCCACAGGCATTCAACGCCGTAAGCACGGCAAAAATCGTCTCGCTCGAGTCCAGCGTGATCATTGACTGATTCTGCGGAACCTGTTTCGGCGGAGGCGGGCTCGGCGGCACCTTTTTTGGCGGAACCACGCTCTTGGGCAAAGAGGCTGGAGGAGGCTGGGGCTTCGAAGACGAATCGTTCTCGGAAGGCGCCTGGCTCTCCGGAGACGGCTCCTGTCCAGCATTCCGCGGAGCCGGATTCTGCGGCACCGGATTCTGCGGAACCGGATCCTGCCCCACACAAAGCGGCGCCAGCAGCCCCAACAGGGCCGCAAACAACGAACCTAGCAATCGTCGCCTCAGGAAACCCTCCAAAGGATTGGCACGAAAGCGGAAACCACCCTCAAGTGTAAGGAATGCGGAGCAGAGGGTCAAACAGACTTCGGGGTGATCATTACATCCCCCCGAAGTTGACCCACCCGCCTGCGGGCGGGTGGGCGCGGATCGGCCATCTCAGAAGGAAAAGCGCCCCGCAAGCTGAATAATACGGGGATCGTAGGTTGAGGTAATTTGCCCGAATAGCGAACTATTCGGGTTGTTGCCTCCGGCACCGCCGGCAAAGGTTCCATTGGCATTGTTGATGATGCCTGGATTGGTGAAATTCGCGTGGTTCAAGAGGTTGAAAAACTCTGCCCGAAACTCGAATTTCACGCGCTCCGTAATGGCGGTTGTTTTCGAAAACGCCAGGTCAAAGTTTACGTAACCCGGCCCGCGGAAGAAATTGCGCGGCAAGGTTCCATAGGTTGCGAGCGCCGGATTTGCCTGCACTTGGGAATCTGCCGGAAGAATTCCCGGCCCCGGTGTGCAAGGGAACGGATCGTTGCCATCGCCGCACTGCGCGTTGCTGAGGCTATTCGGATTGAAATAGTAGTTTCCGCTACTGCCGTTAAATGTCTGGCTGGTGCGTGGGTTCAACGTATTCAGCGGCCCGACGACGTTGGCGTGGACATTGCCCGGGTCCCCCGCGCCGGATGGACCTTCCGCGTTGTAAGTGAAGCGCTCGCCTAGGTTCGCGAACACATCGAAGGGCAAGCCAGTGCGCCAGGTCACGATCGGGAAAAGACTCCAGCCCTTCGTAAGACGCTTTGGCCCGGAGTTCCACATATGGTCGAAGGGCAGGTCCCAGCCCCCGCTGAAGGTGATGCGATCGCGAACGTCCTGATCGCTCGAGGCGCGGAACAGATCTGGCTGATAAGACGGCACGTTGCTGTTTCTTTGCCGGAATCCGGAGGCATTATCGATACTGTGAGCGTACGTGTAAGCCAGCGTAAAGTAAGTGCGTCCCAGGTAGCGAGAATCGACGAGCTGCCGGTTCAGGCTGGCCTGCAGACTGTTATAATTTGCATTGCTGACATTCTTGAATTCCGGTACGGAGCCAAAGCTGCACACTGCCGATCCCGACACCCCGGACGAACTAAATCCCGAAGCATCCTGACACGAACTGTCTCCGGCGCCAAGATTGAAAACGCGGTCCGTGGTGCCGAGCACGAAGGGGTTGACGTCGATCAAAGAAGTCAATCCATGCGAGACGTTGCCCACATAGCTCACTTCAAGGGCGGTACTCCGAGCCAGCTCTTGCTGCACGCTCAGGTTGTACTGATAGTTAATGGGCGTTTTCAAATGCGGGTCGACGAAGTACACGCTGCCCCCGCTATTGATGGGTAGGAATCCGGCCAGATTAAAATCAAGATTCGATGGTGGCGGGCGCGAGGGAAAGGGGTCAGGGACACCTGCGGAACCGAACGGATCCGTGTAATAGGGCGAGGGACCAACCTGACTAAACGTGGGAAAGTTCATACCCACACTGGAAAAGAAAGGCGGCTGGCCGTTGAACTGCAAATTGTCTTCGCCTTTGAGGATATCGTAAAACATTCCGAATCCACCGCGGATGCTGGTCTTGCCGTCGCCGCGAGGGTCCCACGCGAAACCCACGCGCGGCGCCCAGTTGGTCCGGTCGGGAAAATTCACTCCCGCGGGCGCGCCTCTATCTCCGGGAAATACCATTCCGGTCGGGGCTCCGGTAAAGCGTGTGGACTGCAGACCGGGAATGATCGAGAAGGAGCGGCCTTCGGTGTCTAATTTCGGAGAGTTGTACTCGTAGCGGACTCCTAAATCGAGTGTCAAACGCTTGCTCACGCGCCATTCATCCTGCAAGAAACTATAGTAGGACTTGGTGCGGATGTTGGACGGGGCGTGAGGATACTGGAAGTACTGCGAGGGAACGCCGAGGATGAAGTCTGCCAGGGAGTTATCGGTGCCGGCGCCGAAGGCGAAGAAATCGAATTCGCCGTTGACGTAGTAATCGTAAACGGTATTGTCACGGTATGCGGAAACCCCGCCGCCCATTTTCCAATTGTGCCGTCCGTGGACGTAAGTGAGCGTTTCCGCGAACCCAAACGTGGTATCGACCAGGTCGGTGGGGCCGTTCTCGCTGAATCCGACCTGAAAGCCATTGTCGAACCACAAGTTCGGCGGGCCTTGCGGGTCGTCCTGGACGATTCCGATGTTGAGCTGAGAAGCGGTCGGGAGCTTCACCGCTGGCTTGTCTTGCAAGAAGTTGCTCCTCTGCAAGAAAAGCCGGAACTCGTTCAGCAGGTTGGGCGAGAAGGTGTGGGTGTAGGCCGCGCTCGTATAATAGTTATTGTTCTGCGTAATGTTGGGTGTGCCCGGCACGGTGGCGAACTGGAACGGATTCAGTTGTGGATTGCGGAACCCGCCGAGCGTGACGCTCAGCTTGTCTTTGTCGTTGAACAGGAAATCAAGCTTCGTGGTTATTTCGTTTCGGTTGTCCGTGTGCGCGCCCTGGAAATCCGCCACGCCATTGGGATTGGTCGGAATCAGACCTAGAGCCACGTACTTTTCGGAATGGGATCCAGTTTCGTTTTGTCGATAATTGCCTGCGCGGCCAGAGTCGCATCCGACTGAAAATACGTATTGGCAGTCGCACCGCAGGACGTGCCATCGGGAATGTGGTTCCCGTTGCTGTCCACCGCGTTTTCATTCAGGCCACTGAGGAAACAGGCCACACCCGGATCGGGGCCGTTGGGGTCAAAGCCATTTGAACCGGCAGAGTGCGAGAAGTCACCGCTCAGTTGCGCCGGAGTGAACACAGTTCCCAACCCCGTGGTCTCCTGCTGGGAAAGCCTTTGTCCCTGGTACCCGACGAAAAAGAAGAAGCGGTCTTTGCCATTCACGAGCTTGGGCACTGAGATTGGACCCCCAAAGTCGCTCCGTACTGATTGCGTTTCAGTACATTGAGCGGAAGCCCGGTAGCAATATTGAAATAGTCGTTGGCATTAAACGCATCGTTGCGCAAGAATTCAAAAGCGCTCCCGTGCCATTGATTCGTTCCGGATTTGGTGACGACGCTGATGATCCCGCCGCCATTTCGGCCGTATTCCGCTGAATAGTTGCTTTCGAGAATGTGAAATTCCGCAACCGTGTCCGGATTGGGGTTGTAAACCACGCTGTTGTCGAGCAGGTTGTTGTTCAGTCCGC
>CAVYVQ010000058.1:0-9621 GCA_963771895.1 uncultured Acidobacteriaceae bacterium
CAAGGGAACTGGAATCCGTTGCGAAAGGCTCCCCTCTGGCGGACAATCGCATGAGCCTTCACCCGTAGGATGGTCCAGATTTCTATTTGGCTTGGACGGAGAAAAGCTTTTGACCGCAAAGAGCGCTAAGGGTTCGCGAAGGCGGCGAAGAAGAGCTTGGGGATCTGGTTCGTCTAGATACTTCAGCATGAAATGTCTGCGGTTTTGCTGGAGGGTGGACCTCAGAGGCTAAGGCCCGTCTAGATCGATGCCGTCAACGCACGCCTGAAGGCCTGCTCCACCCTCACCATTACGGAGCCGGCATGGGCTGGCCTACGGTCAGCTTGAATATTTTGATGTTCTTTCCGAAGGACTCGAAGCGCAGGGTGCGGAACTCCGCGAAGTGCTTTTGCAAGTCGGCAGGAAGATCTACTCCCCATCCTGCCTGAAGAATCCAAACGGTGTCCCCCGGTTTGAGATTGTAGGATTGCACGAAGCGCTGCCACTCTTTGGGAAAATTGTTCGCCAAAAACATCCATGCGGCTCGATAGTCGCTGGAAACGACTTGGTGGCCGCCGCAGGAAAATTGCTCGAAGTCGGCGGGCGTAACTTCCAGGGAAATGGGACGTTGCTGGCATAGATAGTGGCCCAGCGTGAGATCGCCCTGGTAGTCGGTGAAGATGAGATCGGAGGCCTTCATATTCGCGCGAATGAAATCGAGGGCATCGGCCATGTGTTTCCTGCTTTGATCGGCACGCTCCATGCGGGGCTGGCGCGGTTTGCCGAAGACGATGCAGGTGACGATGATGAGGGCTGCGATTGTGAGTCCACGATCCCATCTGTGGGCCGCCAGACGCACTATGGCGACGCTGACGCCTGCCACGACGGGGATGATCAGGAATGCTACGTGGCGTGTGCCGCCGTAGGGATAGAGGTGAGCCAGGCTGACGCCGCCGGCAATGGCAAAGGGAAGGAGTAGTAGTAATCCCAGCCGGCGTGAAGATGTTCGAGCGCCCGCGGCTTTCTGGCGCAGAAGCAGCGTGACGCCCACCACGAACACGAGGCCGGCTACGACGCCGACGGCGAGCTGTCCAAAGAAATATTGAAAGACTCCAAAGCTGTGGCCCACCAAGAAGATCACGGGATTGTCGCGTGTGGGATCGAAATAAGACCGCTGCAGGTAATACTCGCTCATCCAGCCTTGCAGCGCTGTTCTTGAGTCGCCTACGCCCAGCTTCGAGAGATGGGTCTTATATAAAAGCTCCGCGATAGCGAGTCCGCCGAATTGGCCAACTGCCCAGGTCGCCACCAAGCTGCTGGGCGGGCGTTCCGTGAAGAGTCTGAACAAAGCGTAGATGCCGAGTGCGGGGGCGAACAAGAACGCCGAGTAGTGAAACAGCATGGCGACATACAGGCACAGAGAGAACGCCGCCATCCGGCTGGGAGAGTCTTCCGCGAAAGCTTCGTCGAGGAAGTACAGAGCGCTGATCAGGAATGCCAGCAGCAAAGCGTACTGCCGAACTTCCGCCGCGATGAGGACGATCGGCGGAAGCAGGGTAACGAAGAGAAGTCCGATAAAACCGGTCAGGGTGCCCGCGGCTTTGCTCAGCCATTTGTAAAACATCCAGCAAAAAACCGCGCCTGCAAGCACCGAGGGCAGGCGCAGCCAGAGTTCCGAAGCGCCCAGCGCGCGCCAGAAATAAAGCAAGAGGATGAACAGCGGAGGATGCGCTGCGGTCAGACTTTCTTTGTAGGCAAGGGCGAGCGAGACCTGATTGGCGAGGCGGAAGTGCAGCGCCTCATCGGGGTTGAGGAATATTCCAGAGGCGGCCCAAAGACGCGCCAGGAAGCCGAGGAGGGTGACGATGACTGCCGCGAGACTGGCGTGGTTTTCGAACCATTGATTCTTGTTTTCCGTCGAACTGGTCATCCTTCGTGCCGGGTCGCGAACGCGCCCAGCCATTTTACGGGAAGACGCGAAGCCAGGGCGTTGGCCAGCCGCTCATGGTCATCACCGCGATCTCCGCCGGAATTCTCCGCAAGGAGGCGCGTGACCCCGATAACGAGACGAGCAAGCACAAAATGAGCCCGCCACCAGCCTTGGGTAGTTTTCAGACACTTCTTCTTAGGACACTACCGAGGTAGCGTCTTAGCGATTGGGCAATGCAGTGTAAAGCCAGTCCACCAGCAGCACCAAGACTGTGCCGATCGCCACCGCAAGCATGACCACCGCGCCAGCAAAGCTGTAACGACGGTTGAGGCGGGGAAAAGTTGGCTTGCTTACGCCGCTTACCAAATTTGCCAGCGGTTTCAAAATAAAAATAGCCCCCTTACAAGAATACCCTGACTTGTGGCGCTTCCTTCAAGGTTCGTGAAGTCAGGGCCCAAGAGCGACGAAAACCTAACTCTTTCTAGCAGTTCTGAGACAGGGCGCGTGGCGCGCAGTTCGTCTATGTGTTTACAGATTGCGAAGAGGGTAGTCCCGATGCTCTAGCGCAACAAGAGCCTTTAGACTCTAGTGGTCCGAAATATGACGCTGTTCGAAATCGGTCTATCTGCTCCTCCGAAAGCCGGCCCTTTCTTTGATGATGGCGGGTTTGATGATGGTGTGCACATTTGGCGGTTCAGCGAATGGGCTCACGCAGTGTTTTAGGACGCATTGTCTCAATACAAGACCGGGTTTCGAATTTCGGTTGACGAGTCCCGACTGGCCGTGTAACATCATAGGGACAAGTTTGCCCTTCGGGGCAGGCTGAATTTCATGCAGAGTGGCTGAGGGACGAGCCCTGTGACGCCACGGCAACCGGATTGGGATCATATATCCCGACCGCCAGGTGCCAACTCCCGCCCGGAAACGGGGAACATGAGATTCGGATGCGAAGCTTATTTTTATTTGCATTCCGATAACCTCTTTTCCTATTTCCTGGGAAAGAGGCCTTCGGTATTTTAGGGCGCTTTTTCCCCGGCTCGTCCTCAGCTATTCGCTGCTGTTTAGAAAGAAAGCGAGTAGCCCTATGCCGAAATACGACGGTCAACCTCACTACGAACTGCGCTGCCGGGAATGCGGTCGAAGCTGGGGAAACCAGCCTCGCTCGATCTGCGACGAGTGTTTCTCCCCTCTAGAAGTCAACTACGATTACGACGCGATCCGGGCCTCGATTACCCTGGGAACATTTAGCCGGGAACGGATTTCCCACCGTCCGCCGAACATGTGGCGCTACGCTGAATTGCTGCCGCTGCCTGCGGGCTTCGAGCCGCGCCTGCCGGTCGGGTTCACGCCTCTTTTTCAGGCGCCGCGTCTGGCGGCGCGACTGGCAAGCAACAAGAACGACGCGAACATCGCCGCGCAGAATCTTTATATCAAGAACGACGCCGTCTGTTTGCCCACGCTGAGTTTTAAGGATCGCGTGGTCGCAGTGGCATTGGCGCAGGCGCAGGCTTTCGGCTTCGATACGGTCGCCTGTTCTTCCACCGGAAACCTGGCTAATGCCGTGGCGGCACATGCGGCGCGGCTGGGTCTGAAAGCCTGGATCTTTATTCCATCCGATCTTGAGCCTGCAAAGATTCTTGGAACACAAGTTTTCGGCGCGAACGTGGTGCGCATCGCGGGCAACTACGATCAGGTGAACCGCCTGTGCTCGCAGATTGCCGAAGAGCGCCGTTGGGGCTTCGTCAACGTGAACCTGCGGCCCTACTACGCCGAAGGATCGAAGACTGTCGGCTTTGAAATCGCCGAGCAACTAGGATGGCGTCTGCCGGACAACGTGGTCGTTCCCATGGCGGGTGGGTCGTTGATTGTCAAGATCAAGAAGGCCTTCGATGAATTGGTCAAGCTTGGGTTTGTCGAGGAGAAGCCGGTGAAGTTCTTCGGGGCACAAGCTACGGGATGCTCTCCGATTTCGACGGCGGTGAAGACCGGCAGCGCCGAGATCGATCCGCAGAAACCTGCGACCATTGCGCGTTCGCTTGCCATCGGCAATCCCGCCGACGGGCACTATGCCATCAAGACCATCAAGCACAGCGGCGGATGGAGCGAGGACGTGAGCGACCCCGAGGTGATTGATTCCATTCGCTTGCTGGCCGAGACCGAAGGCATCTTCACCGAAACTGCCGGCGGGGTGACCGTAGGGTCGGCGGGCAAGCTCTATCGCCAGGATCGCATCCTGCCCGAGGAAACGACCGTGTTGTGCGTCACGGGAAATGGATTGAAGACGACCGATGTGCTCGCTGGTGTGTATGAGACGGAGCGGCCGATCGCGCCCAAGCTGGCGGAGTTCGAGAAGTATCTGCACCAAACGCTGGACACGGTCGAGGCCGCTAAAGAAGCGGCTACTGTGGGCGCGTGAAGAGAGCCATCAGATGGCGATCACCGTGCAAATTCCAACCGCACTGCGGCGGCACACGGCGGGCGTAGGCTCGCTCGCGTGCGCAGCGGCGAATCTGGGCGAACTGTTTTCAGTCCTCGACGAGAAGTTTCCGGAACTGAAACCCCACCTGCGCGACGAGGCCGGGCAGGTGCGCCGCTTCCTGAATATTTACGTGAATGAAGAAGACATCCGCTTCCTGGGCGGGCCCGATTACATCTTCAGCGACGGGGATGAAGTGCTGCTCGTGCCATCGATTGCCGGCGGAGCAGGGTAAAGCCCGTGAGTTCGCGGCAACTGTTTTCGTCTACGGCTGACCCGTAATCACGCGGTTCGGCCGTGCCCTCTATATGTATGAATTCAGATCCCACCGCCGGCCCCAACGTCGGCACCGAGAGCAAAGTGGCCGTCTTGCCCGACTGGCTGGTCAAGGTGATGCTTTGAAAGCCAAGATCGAATTCTGTCAGCTGATCGTTCGCACTGTTCAACAGCCGTGAATTCATAGATTTGTAGTCCTTTGGTGAAAGTTCGTCAGAGAAACGCCTGCTTGCGCCAGCGCTGGCGACCTGCATATAATCTAACTAACTGGTTAATTAAGTCATGGCTCGACTCTTTCGTCCTCGCAATCAAACTCCCCGCATGGGTTCCCGCGGGCAGCCGGAGGAGAGCCGTGCCGCCATTCTGCAGGCGGCGGCGAAGGAGTTTGCCGAACTCGGCATTGCCGGAGCCCGCACCGACGCCATCGCACGCGAGGCGCGCGTCAACAAGGCGCTGCTCTATTACTACTTCACTGACAAGGAAACGCTTTACGGCGCGGTGCTCGACGACGCGTTCTCCGGGATGAAGTCCAGAGTTTTCGAAGTGCTAGACAGCGACCTGCCACCGCGCGACAAGATCATGGCCTACGTGGGCACGTATTTCGATTTCATTGCCTCGAACCAGATTTATCCCAAGCTGATGCAGCGCGAGATGATGCGGGCGCGCGAAGGTCATTCCGAGCACATCGACAGACTGGTCAAGACCTACTTTCAACCGATCTACAAGCGGGTAGGCGAGCTGTTGCAAAGGGGAATTGCGGAAGGCGAATTCCGGCAAGTTGACCCGGCGCACTTCGTTCCTTCGATGGTGGCGATGATTGTTTTCTATTTCAGCAGCGCTCCGGTCATGCAGCGGATCGTGCATTTCAATCCGCTGACGCCGCAGCGCATCGCCGAGCGGCGGGCTGCGGTTCTCGATTTTATTTCCGCGGCGCTTTTTCAACCCCGTGCCAGTGCAGCGCCGTCGTTGGGCAAGTCAGGAGTACGCAAATGAGCGCTCGCAACCGTTTCTTCACTTTTCTCGGCATTATCTTCCTAATGGCCGCGATTTACTATTTTTTCTCCACCAATCATTCCAAGGATCTGGTTCTGATCGGCACCGTCGACTCGAACCAGGTGATCGTCAGCGCTCAGGTGGAAGGCCGCATTCAGAAGCTGCTCGTGGATGAAGGCACGCCGGTCAAGGCCGGGGATTTGATTGCCGTGCTCGATCCTTCGGAGTTGCAGACGCAGGAAGCGGCCGCCGCCGCTAACATCGCCAGTGTTCAGCACAAGGTTTCCGAGATGCAGCATACCGAGAAGTCCACGTCAGGCTCCACTTCAAGCGACGTGGCCAACGCGCGTGCCATGCTCTCGTCTGCCAAAGCGCAGCTTCTGCAGGCGAAGGCCGCGCTCGATCGCACCGAGAGCGATAGCCGGCGCATGATCGAGTTGGCCAAGGCCGGCGTGCAGTCCGAGCAAGAGCGCGTACAAGCCGAAACCAACCTGCAGGCAGCGCAGGCGACCGTGCAGGCGCAGCAGGATCTGGTGAAGGCGGCGGAAGCGAACTTGGGTGCCGCCACCGCGCGCACCCAGCAGGCCAATGCGGCGAAGAGCACAGTGCAATCGACTGAAGCGGATCTTAAGAATGCCATCGCGCAAAAGAATCAGGCCGCGGTGCGGCTGGGCTACACCAATGTTTATGCGCCTGTGACCGGCACAGTTTCTGTGCGCGCTGCTCGGCAGGGAGAAGTTGTGAATATCGGGGCGCCGATTGTGACCATCGTCGATCTCACTGACACCTGGGTGCGAGCGGCGATTCCGGAAACTTACGCCGATCACATCGGCTACGGTGACGTGCTGCGCGTCCGGCTGCCGGGAGGAACGATCACCAGCGGCAAAGTATTTTTCAAAGGTGTGGAAGGCGATTTTGCCACGCAGCGCGATGTGAGCCGTATGAAACGGGATATCAGGACCATCGTGCTGAAGGTGAGGCTGGACAATCCCAAAGGCGCGTTCGTGCCGGGGATGACCGCCGAGGTGCTGGTTTCCCCGGAGCAGTTGAAAGGCAACACTCCGCAGAGCGCGGCGGCAGCGGGGCAGCAATGACGGCAGACGTAAGTGCTAGAGCGAATGGCGGCGGTGCTGCTGCTGCCGGCGCCGAAACGCCCTACGCTATTGAGGTTCAGCACATCATTAAGAAGTACGGCGACTTCACTGCTGTCGACGATGTTTCATTCAACGTGAAAGAGGGCGAGATCTTTGGCCTGCTCGGACCGAATGGAGCGGGGAAGTCGACCCTGATCCGCATGATGACCACGCTGATTCCAATCACCGCGGGGACGGCGCGCATTTCCGGCCACGACGTTGCCAAAGATCCGAATGCCGTGCGGCGAACAATCGGCGTGATTCCGCAGGCGCTGACCAGCGATCTCGACCTTACGGTGGAAGAGAATCTGAGCATCTACGCCAAGCTCTACGACGTGCCGGCAAAAGAGAGAGAACGCTCGATCGATGAATTGTTGGAGTTGGTGGATTTAACCAAGTGGCGCGATGCGCAGACTAAGACTCTCTCCGGTGGCATGCGGCGGCGATTGGAGATTGCCCGCGGGCTGGTGCATCATCCGAAAATCTTTTTCCTCGACGAGCCGACGACCGGATTGGATCCGGTATCGCGCGTCGCCGTGTGGGAGATGCTGGGCAATATCAAAAGCCAGCGGCAACTCACGATCCTGATTACCACGCATTACATGGACGAAGCCGACCGGCTCTGTGACCGCATCGCGATCGTGGATCACGGCAAGCTGGTCGCGCTCGACGCTCCGATGGCGTTGAAGGCGAGCGTGCCGGGGTCGAACGTGATTGAAGTGCAATTCGAAAGTCCTCCGCCGATTGGGAGCAGCGCCTGCACACGCTCGACAACGTCACCTCGGTGCAGCACGAGGGAGCGGATATGTATCGAATTCTGACCGGCAACGGCTCACGAACCACCACTGAACTGGTGGAAATGGCCGTCCAGGCTGGGGTCGCGGTGAAGTCGCTCTCGGTGCAGAACACCACGCTGGACGATGTGTTCGTGCACTACACAGGCCGGCAGTTGCGCGACGAACTGCAGAAAGCATATGCCTTCACCATGCCGCAGAGCCCGGGGTTGCGGCCATGAAGTGGCTGAGGTTGAAGTCATGAATCGAATGATGGCAATCGTCGAGCGCGAAATGCGCAAGTTCTTCCGCTCTCCGACGCTCATGATGGCGTCGATGATCATGCCCCTGGTACAGCTGATCATTCTGGGGAATGCGTTTGGCGGCAAGATTCGCGACGCCAAAGTCGCGATTGTCGACCAGGACGGAGGCACGCAGGCGCTGAAGATTCGCGAGGCGTTCGACTCCGTACGCGCCAACATCCGCACTTTCGTGCCGGTTTATTACGACAATGAAAAACAAGCGACAGAGGATGTACGCAATGGCAAGCTTGACGGCGCTGTGATTATCCCGCCGCAGTTTTCGCGGCGCGTTTATGAAGACAACCATCCGCAGATCGCGCTGGTGGTCGATAACAGCGACAACTTCATGAGTTCCGCGCTGGAGTCGGAACTCGCCGACCTAACCGCCGCGCTGAACCAGCCCACGGTCGAGCCGCGCATCTTGCAGCAGACCGCACTTGAAGTTGTCGAACTTTATCCTTACATCGAATACATGAAGTATCTGCTGCCCGGCTCGCTGACGCTCGCAATGTTTGTTTCGGTGATGATTGGCGGCGGCATGTTGTATATCGACGACAAGGCGCGCGGCGTACACGAAGGCTATCTGGTCACCCCCATCACCAAACTTGAACTGGTGCTGGGGCTCAACCTGGCGGGCGCGATCAAAGCGGTGATGACGGGCGTGATCATTTGCGTGGTCGGGGCGCTGATCTCCGGGGTGAGTACGATTTTCAATCCGGTGACGATGTTCGGACTGCTCGTCATGATCGTGCTGACGTCGCTTGCGTTCAACACCATGATGTTTCTGCTGATGGTGCGCATCGAAGACCCGCTGGTGCCGCGGGCCATGTTCGGAATTCTGAATACGCTGCTGTTCTTTCCGAGTGGCGCAATTTATCCCATTCAGGCATTCCCACCCTGGCTGCGGGCGATCGCCAGGGTTGACCCTTTTACTTTCGCCGTGGATGGCTTCAAGTGCCTGCTGCTGAAAGAGACGACACTATCGGCGGTGTGGGGCGACATGCTGTTCCTGACGGTCTTTGCGGCGGTTACGCTGGGAGTTGCCATTCCGTTGTTCAAGCGTTCGCTGTAAGAGAATTGAGCGATTTGGTGATTGAGCATTTGTCGGCAGGTCAGTGCCTTTCAATTGCCCAATCTCTCAATCGCCCAAATTACTCAATTCTCTCTGGAACTTTTGACATGTGAAAAGCGTCCGGTATTCTAGACAGGTATGACGCTACTGGACGCGAAAGAGTACCATCCCGAAAAAGAGCGGAAGCGAAGAGCCCGGATCATTTCCGCAATCGTTCTTGTGCTGCTTCTGGTTTTCGGCATCTGGTGGAACCGCTTCTGGCCGGAAACGCACGTCGCAGACAAATTCTTTTCGGCCTTGCAGAAGCAGGATTTCGAAACCGCCTACGGCATCTACTATCACGATCCGGAATGGAAGCAGCATCCGCAGAATCACGCCCAATATCCGTTCAGCGAATTCTGGCGGGATTGGGGTCCAGGCGGCCAATGGGGCGTCGTCAAGAGCTTCAAGATTTACGGCTCGAGCAACTGCCCCGGGGGCGGAAGCGGCGTGGTCGTGGACTTGATCGTGAACGATCGCACGCAACACGCGCAGTTGTACGTGGACAAAACAGATAAGACGATCAGCACGCCGCCCTGCGATCTGGAATTTCGCTAACTCCCGGCTGCGGCACTAATCTCAAACTGCAGAAGAGTCTTGCCCAGGGACGCCTCGTCGCCGGCATTCATACACGTCTTCCTCCGGTCG
>CAVYVQ010000059.1:0-17003 GCA_963771895.1 uncultured Acidobacteriaceae bacterium
CTACGAAAGCGCCAGCCGCCTGACCCAGCAGCTGGCTTACTTCGCCGAAAATGATCTGCCGGATCTGAGCAGCACGCCAATCAATACCGACGATCCCGCAGCCGTGCGCCGCGCGCTCTCCGATTACCTGCCGATGGATACCAACCTTTTGAACAATCTCGAATCCGAGGTAGCGCTTTGGCCCTTCATCTACGACGCTTCCGTGGTGGATGCAAGCGGCAAAGCGCTTCTTCATACCAATCCGCAACTGGTGGGGAAGCAGGTTGCGCCACGGCCGGATTTTCGCGGGGTTACGACGGCTCGCTTCCGGGAGCAGCTTCGCCTGGTATACAGCCCTGCCACCGTCTACGATGTGAGCTTTCCGCTGCAACTGAACGGAGCGCCCTTCGGCACGATCCATATCGGCGTTTCCACAGTCTTTCTCAAGAGTGAAATCACACCACGCCTTCTGCATGCAATCTATTTCTCGATTACGTCGATTTTTGCCTCCCTTCTGCTCGCCGCCGGCGTGTCGAATCTCGCGCTCGGACCGCTCAAGGAGATCAGCCGCAACCTGGATAGCGTCAGCTCGGGCTCAACCGAGGCACTCTCCGGAGACGAATCGAAGCACGACGAACTCGGATTGGTCACGTTGAAGATCGCCAACCTGGGCCGCCAGATGCGCGACAGCCGGGAAATTTTTTCAGCTCTCAAAGACAACGTGGACCAGCTTATGTCGAAGCTGCAGGATGGCTTGATGCTGTTCACCCGAGACTCGCGGGTAGTGCTGGTAAGCGCTCCGGTCGAGCGCTTCCTCGGCCGCCCGCGGGCAGAACTGCTGGGCAGGACGGCGAGGGAAGTTTTCTCCCGTGATTCTTTCCTGGGCACGCTCGTGCTCGATGCGTTTGAGCACAAGCGTCCGCTTCTGCAACGCGAGTCGGTCGCCGCCGCCGGGAGGCGCGTCCAGGTCTCTGTCGATTTCGTGCAGGAGAAGAGCACTCAAATCGGCGCTCTTTTGATCATGCGCGACGCCGAGTCCGTGCGCCGCATTGGCGACGAGATCGAGATGTCACGACGCCTCTCCGCCAGCGGTCGTGTGACCGGCGGCGTTGCCCATGAGGTAAAGAATCCCATCAATGCCATCGTGCTCCACTTGCAGCTCCTGCAGAATAAGCTGGCGCAACTGGACCCCGACACCCGGCGTCACATGGACATCATTGGCAGCGAGATTCACCGGCTCGACCGGGTGGTGCAAACTCTGGTGGACTTCATGCGGGCTCGCGAACTTCATCTGGAGGAAGTGGACCTGCGCCGCGTGCTTGAGGACGTGGCTCTGCTCGCCGCTCCAGACGCCGAGCAGCATGGCGTCACCATCAAGCGCGACATGCCCGGGGAACCGCTGCCCGTCAAGGCAGACCTCGACTTCATCAAGCAGGCCCTGCTCAACGTGGTGCTCAACGGAATCCTGGCGATGCCGGATGGCGGCCCGCTCTCTATCTCGGCGCGCCGCGAAGAAGATGCCGTGGTCGCCGAGGTCCGCGATCGGGGTGTGGGCATTGCCCAGGATGTGCAGGACAAGATCTTCGAGCTTTACTTCACCACCAGGAAGGACGGCAACGGCATCGGGCTGGCACAGACTTACCAGATCCTGCAGTGGCACTACGGCTCGGTGGCATTTGAATCGAAGGAAGGGGAGGGTACGACATTCCGCTTTCGCCTGCCCCTCGCTGCCGCAAGCTTGACAACGGAGCGCGCCGCCGGTTCGCGAGTCGAGCCGGCGATGTCAAAGCCTGCTACTTGATTTCTGTTGCGACTTCCCGAGGCGTAAAATCTCTAAGAGATGACCCTGGCCGCAATCCTTGCCGTTTGCCTTATGAGTGTGACTTCTCCGGGCGCGCCCACCAGGACGTCCTCGATCTCGCCTGCACCCCAAAGCCAGGCCAGCGGCTCATCGCAGGAGGCACCCCCCGAGCCTTCCACTGCCACGCAGGACTCTGTGGATCAACCTAAGCCCGCTCCGAAACCTCATCATCGGAAGAAAACGAGTACGTCAAATTGCTCGACGGCTGCACCAGCGCCGAACTCTCCACAAGATTCTGCACCCTCCGCGCCCTGTCCGCCTTCCAAGAAAGTTGTTCGCCATGGAGGGTCCAACGAACCCGCGGTTCATATTACCGGCGGCGCGACTGACGAACAGACTTTGCGCCAACGCTCTGCCGAACAACTCAGACTCGCAACCGAAGAAAACTTGAAGAAAATCGAGGGACGTCAACTCAGCTCCAGCCAGCAGGAGATGAAGAACCAGATCAACCAGTTCATGGAGCAGTCAAAGATAGCCGCCGTCGCCGGAGACCTCGACCGCGCCCACAATCTCGCTATGAAAGCCCGCTTGCTCTCCGACGAGTTGCTGAAACCTTAACCCCACACCGGTTACGGGATGATTTTGAAAACTACACCGCATCCAGGGCTTCGTCGGCGCCACATTCTGGGTTGCCTCCAGCAAACAAGATGAAATATTTTGCGACATCCGGCGTCCCGGCCGGAGAGGCCTGTTCCTCCTGCCATTCCACACCTCTGCCGTCACTTCCCTTTCGCTCGCGCCGCATTCACCTTGGTCAGCAAATCCTGCGATACCGCCTGCCACGGACTCGAAATCTTCACGGCTTCGGTCAGCACGTCGCGGGCCTCCGTCAGTTTGTTCAGCTTGCCGTAAACATAACCCAGCCCATAGAGGGCCCGGGCATACTGCTGATCGTCTTGTCCCTTGAGCAGCGCGGCACCCGCTTTCAATTCCGGAATGGCAGCCGCGGTCTTTTCCTGTTTGAAAGCATAGGCATATCCCAGAATGGTGTGCGCCACTCCGGCTGAAAGCTTCCGCGATTTGTCCGCATCAGGTGCATCCGCTTTCGCCACCTCCAGCGCCTTCTGCGCATACGAGACCGCCTTGCCCGCACTGCCCGGCTTGGTGTCATCCACGTAGGAATTCGCAAGCAACAGCAGGGTGGGCAGCGAGTTGGGATTGGCCGCCAGCGTCTTCTCCCCATAGGCCACCAGCCTTGGGCGATCGTTCAATTGCCCCAGGGTATACATGGCGTAGCTCGCAACCTGCTCCTGGAATTTCGAATCCGGAAACGCCGCCGAATACTTCTCTATATCAGCCATCCGTGCCTTCGCATCGTTCTCGCTGGCAATCACGTTGAATCCCGCCGACTCTAGAAAATCGCAGCTGTTCTTGGCCGCACCCTTGTCAATGGCCAGTTGCTGGCTGAAATCATCGTCGCTCATGCCTTCCGGCTTGGCTTGCTTACCGATGGAACTGCAAACCGTTCCACCCTTCGCGGCGTAATCCATCAACTTCGTATTATCCTTCGCTTGCTGTGCGATGCTAACCTGCGAAACGAGAATATCGAGGTTCCGCGGCGCCCCGGCCAGCGACTTGTCACCGTACTCGAGCGCTTTGTTCAAGTCGCCGGAGGTCTGGTAGGTTTGCGAAATCTGCCAGTTCCCATAAGCCACAGCCGCAGGATTCGACGAGTACTTCTGTACGAACTCCTGATACATGACCAGCTTTTTCGCCGCGTCCTGTTCGTTGGAGATTTCCTGAAGATCATGGTCTTCCGGCGTGCCCGCGGGAATCACGATTTTGTCCATCTGTGCGCTGACGCGCGCTGCCAGGAATAGAAAGCAGAAGGAAACGGCAACCAGCACCAGCGACCCTGCGTAGCGTTTCATCGGTCACCTCCCTGGGCGAGCATTGGGATCTCCACTTCCAACCGCAGGCGAATCCTAGCGCCGAACGCGACTGGAAGGCAAGCACAAGAGAGTGGTCAGTGGCTAGTGGTCAGTTAAAAACAACAACAGAGGCGTTTTATACTCGCCACTGACCACTGATCACTGACCACTCTCTCCAGCCGTCCTAGACTTCAGCTAAATTAAAGGGATGCGCGCCATTCTCGGCCAGCGTCCGCTGCGTTTCGTCTTCGCTGCCAACGTGATCTCAATGTTGGGCAGCGGGATGAACTCGGCGGCTGTCGCCTGGTATATCCTGCAGGCGACACACTCGGAAATGGCATTGGGCACCTTCGCCGTCCTACAAACCATTCCAGCGATGCTTATGCTTCCCTTCACCGGCGTCATTATTGACCGTGAAGACCGCCGCCTCCTGGTCATGTGGCTCGACGCCCTGCGCGCCGTGATCATCGTGGCCGTGGCCATTCTCGCCTTTCAGCACCGGGTACAAGTGTGGCAACTCTACCTGATGAATACCCTCGTCGCCGCCGGCTTCTGGATGTTCTGGCCAACCATCACCGCGCTGATCCAGGAACTCACGCCTGAAGGACAATTCGTGCAATCGAATACTTTTCTTCTGGCCGGCGTGCAGGGAGGATGGCTCATCGCCGGCTCACTCGTCGGCTTCACGTACAACCACATCGGCCTCGGCGGCGTGCTTCTGATCGACGTCTCCAGCTACGTGGTCTCGTTCCTGTGCTATTTCGCCGTGCGCAAGGGACGCCACATCGTACTGCGCCCCGACGAGTTGCGCGCCGATATTCGTGCCGCGGAAACCCAGTTTCAGCGCTTCTGGCGCGAGATGCGCGAGGGTCTGCACTTTCTTCGCGACCATCGCGCCGTAGTGCTGCTCGGCATCAGCTGGGCTTTGTTTCTCGGCGCCATGATTACCGGCGTCGTAGTCACTCCATCGCTGAGCGAGCGCGTTTTCCACGCTGGAGCCGTCGGCTACGGATGGCTTAATGCCGGATGGGGAACCGGCGCATTCCTCAGCGCGTTGTATGCTCCCGCAGTGATCGCCAGCCTGGGCGGCCGCCGTTCGGTTGCGTTTTCCATGGCGCTGCTGGCCGCGTGCGTGGTGTGCGCTCCGGTTTCGCACTGGCTGGTCGCAGCTATCGTGCTGTATGCAGTGATGGGTTCCGCCCGCGGTGTCGGCGGCATCGCCATGAACACCAGCCTCATGGAAATGGTTCCACCGCACCTCATGGGACGAGTGCAGAACGCTTTCTACTTCTTTGGCACGTTCCTGCAGCTTGTGCTCGCGCTGGCGGTCGGCGCCGTCGCGCACCGGGTCAGCCTGGTGGCCGCCTTCGCCATTCTCGCCTGCGTTTACGGATTGTCGTTCGTGGCCGCCAGTTGGCCGGTGGGAGCGGCAGCCGCGGTGGAGGAAGTCAGCGCAGTGAAATAGAGTCAATTCACCACGGAGGCACAGAGACACGGAGGAACTTCAATTGCTGATTTTCTCCGTGCCGGAGCCTGCCCCTGAGCGCAGCCGAAGGGTGTCTCCGTGGTAATTATCAGCCTTCCGCTGTTATTCTTTCCCATTCCAAGGAGCGCGCATGTCCTCTGATCTGCAGGGCCGTAACGCCGTCGTCTTCGGAGTCGCCAACAAACGTTCGATCGCCTGGTCCATCGCCCTGGGACTGCACGCCGCGGGCATGAAGCTCACGATCACCTACCAGAATGAGCGCCTGGAGCAGGAAGCGAAAGACCTGATCCTCTCCCTGCCCGGAGCCGAAGGCTACATGTGCGACGTCAGCAAAGACGAAGAAATCGAGCGCCTCTTCGCCACGCTCAAAGAGCGTCACGGCAAGCTGCACGCGCTGGTGCATTCGGTCGCCTACGCACCCGCTGACGAACTCAAGGGAGATTTCATCAACACCACCCGCGATGGTTTTCGCGTCGCAATGGATGTAAGCGTGTATTCGCTGGTCGCAGTTGCCCGCGCCGCCGCTCCTCTCATGGAGGACGGCGGCTCCATCATCACGATGACTTACTATGCTTCGGAGAAAGTCGTCCCCCGATATAACGTAATGGCTGTAGCCAAGGCCGGTTTGGAATGTAGCGTGCGCTATCTCGCTTACGATCTGGGAAAGAAGAATATCCGGGTGAACGCCATCTCCGCCGGACCGGTGAAAACCCTGGCCGCGCGCGGCATCTCAGGCTTCGGCGACATGCTGAAAGCCCACGCTGAACACGCCCCGCTCGGCCGCAACGTGGAAGTCGGTGAAGTCGGCAGCACCGGAGTCTTCCTCGCCTCCGACGCCAGCAGCGGCATAACCGGCGAAGTGATTTACGTGGATTGCGGGTATAACATCATGGGATTTTGAAAAAGCTTCAAGCTCCACCAGTATCTGGGTGCGCCCGGACAGATACTCGGCCCGCGCATATAATAGGGGCACAGGCGGTGGATCGAAGTGAAAATCACAAGAAGTCTTTCAACCGATGGAACGTTCAGCCCGACTGCTGTGAACTTCTTAGGGCAGATTCCGACGGATGCCCTTTTCTACGTTCAGCATCAGCTGCGCCATCCTGAATCGACTTACGCAATGTCCCTCCGAAAGATCGGTGACGCATTTTCGCTGGTCGCGGAAGGATATCTTAGAAAAACGCAGGACTACGCGGCTGGGGTCCCAAAGGTAATGGACGTTTCTGATCTGTTGAAGGATCAGGAAAACCTGCTCCGAGCTCTGCAGGAGCATCTTGACGATTGCTGGCTCGTACTGAAAACCCTCATTGATCCCGCCACAGCTACCAGGACGCCGCTGTTCGCGGACAAGTATGTTCTCGAGAACCGGCTGCCTGGCGCGAGAACCTTCCGGGACGCCACTGCTGATTACAAGAATACGCTTCGGATCGCCAACAAACTTAAACATCAGCAGGGACGATTGCGAGGGGTGGCCCTGTGGGTTCCCAACAGGCCGAGCCTCGGGTACTTCCTCGAGGCACCAGGTGCAGATGGGAGCATCGGGCCGTCTCCCGAGGTCCATCCCGACCAGGGAGCTTTCTCTTTCGCAAGGGATCTCACGTGGCACTTATTCAACGTCTATGCCGTTTCGGAAAAGCTAGTCTCGGCCGTGGATAGTGCACTGAGCGCCCAAGGCAAAAGCCTTTCCCGAAAGGTGATGGCGCGCGACAAGGAATGGGAACGGGCTATTTCCCTTGCGGCGCGGCTTCCAATTGCGTGCTTTCCTAAGGAAGTCCCGAAACACATAGCGGATTTCGATTGCGACGAAATCGGCGGGGTTTTGAGCATTGAGTTCCCCAAGAATGTGCGGCTAGCGTTCCCTTCCCCGATCCAGACGACCTGCTCAACAGTCGGAGACGGTCACAGCCGACAATTTAAGGTACCGTTTCCATAGGGCCAATTCTTGGTCTCGCACTCGGCACTGCTCCTCCGGCCGCCTGCGCGCGGGCAATCCTCATCCCGCCCGCAACAGCCAGCCAGCCGCGCTAACTGACGATCCTGATCCGCCGCCCGCTCTCTCCCTCACGCTCCAAAGAAATCTCCACATCTCCCTCCCGCACTAATCGCGGAAATTTCTCTCCCCATTCAATCAGCAAAACATTGCCCACGCCACGCAGATCATCCAGTCCCAGCGTTTCTAGTTCGCGCGGCGTATCCACGCGGTAAAGATCGATGTGATAAAGATTGGCTTGCGGCCCGCGATACTCATGCACCAGTGTAAACGTAGGACTGGTGACGTCTTCTTCCTCCGCCGCCTCGAATCCAGCGGCAATTCCCTTGACCAGCGTGGTCTTCCCCGCGCCCAGATCGCCGCGCAGCAGCACCAGCTTCGGCGGCGCCAGCAACTCCGTGAGCGTCCGTCCGAAGGCGATCGTCTCCTCCGGCGAATGTGTGGTGATCTCTCGCGTCATTTCCCGGCCGGTCGCAGCCATGCGGTGCGCAAACCACGACCAGTATAGCGAGAGCGGACTAGATCGTCCTCGGCGCGCTGTAGGCAACTGACTTGAGTTTCAGCACGTCGCGGTCCGTCACGTGGTCAAGCGACGTCCGCAGGCGGCGGTCGTCGTCATCCTCAAGCGCGACGAAGCGGAACGGCTGCAGTACTCCGTCGGTCGTCTTCCGCATCGGGGTGAGGATTTCAGCCATGCCGTGCACAGGCCCCGATTGCGTTTGAAACGCCAGTTCAACGAAGGAACCGGTTCCCAGCGACTTCGGCAGTCGCAACAATCCGCCTGTCGCCGAAATGGTTTGGAGTTTAGCTCTAATGCGCCGGCCATCTTCTGCACGAATCGCAGCCAGGACGGATTCGCCTAGCTGGACCCGGGCCGCGCGCCGCGAAGGATGCGGTTGGGGAAAGTGGGTCATAAGCTGCCTGCACTATGGCACCGCACAAGCGCGGGTACTAGGTTACGGAAGCAGATGGCCCGATTCCCGCGCCAGAAGCGGCGTTTCAGCGATCCAACGGCCGCAGTGTCAAGCACATGCCGAAGTCTACCAACTCGTAAATGGCCGGAAGGACAGGCTGTTTTTTTCCACTGCCCGCGCAGCGCTCACCAACACACCAACTTTTCCTCCGCCATTTCGCGCGTGCGCCGAAACGCCTCTGGCAGTCCCTGCAGAAGATCGGTTGCCACCAGCGAATGCTCGCCCACACGCTCGCGCATCACGTCGCCGGCGAGTCCGTGCAGATGCACGGCCGCAAGTACCGCCGAAAAAGCATCTTTCGAATGCTGCGCGATCATTCCGGCAACCATGCCCGTCAGGATGTCTCCTGTGCCGCCGGTTGCCATGCCAGGATTCCCCGTCGTGTTCACCCAAGCCTCACGGCTCGGCTTCACCACCAGCGTGCGATGCCCTTTCAGCACCACGATCAGTTCGTGCTCGCGCGCGAACTTCCGCGCTACTTCCAATCGATCTTTCTGCACCTCGGCGATCGTGCATCCCGCGAGGCGCGCCATCTCTCCCGGATGAGGAGTGATCACCAGCGTCCGGCCCTTCCCCTTCAATTCATCTGTGCGGCCCTCGAACGCATTTAGCCCGTCAGCATCTACCACCATCGGAAGTTGAAGTTGTGCAACCAGCGTCCGAACCAATTTCGCAGTCTGCGGATTCCGGGAAATCCCCGGCCCGATCGCGAGCGCGCTCTTCCCTTCCGCCAACTCGTTGATACGAGCCTCGGCGCTAGCCGCGATCGTGCCCGCGTCCGTCTCAGTCAACGGCTCAGTCATCAACTCAGGATGAAATCCCGCAACGGTGCCGAGCACAGACTTCGGTGTCGCCACGGTCGAAAGCCCCGCCCCCGCGCGCAGCGCAGACATGCCTGCCATCGCCGCCGCGCCAGCTTTGCCGAGCGAACCTCCCACTACCAGCACGTGCCCGTAGTTGCCTTTGTTCGATTCCGCCGGGCGCGGCCCGATCAGCGGTGCAACATCGTGCGCGGTGATCACATTCAGTTGCAAAGCCGAAAGAATCGCTGCCTCCGGCGAACCGATGTCAGCCACAACGGTGGGCCCCGCGGTCAATACGCCGAACACGTGCGCCGGACGCGGACCAGTGAAAGTAACAACGGCATCGGCTCGCGCAATCGTCCCGGCTTGCGGACCCATCGCGTCCGCATCGGCGCCGGAAGGAATATCCACAGCGATTACGGGAACCTGGCTAGCGTTCATGATCGCGATCGCGTCGGCATAGAGCCCGCTCACCGGAGGCTTGAAACCCGTGCCCAGCACCGCATCCAGGTACAAGTCCGCGTGCAGTGACGACTGCACTCGCTCACTCTTCAACTCTTCGCTGGAACGCACGGCAATCGCCGGCTCCGCTAACTTCCCAAACATAATTGCGGCGTCGCCCCGCAGGTCGCCCGGTTCCGCCAACAGGATCACCTGCACCTTCTTTCCTTGCTGATGCAGCCGCCGCGCCGCTACAAAGCCATCGCCGCCATTATTCCCCTTGCCGCAGAAAACCACGATGCGCCCGGCAGTGGAATAACGCGAGAGCGCGAAGTCCGCGACGGCCCCGCCCGCATTCTCCATCAGCGTAAGCGAAGGCACGCCGAAGCGCTCGCTGGTAGCGCGGTCAATGGCTCGCATCTCTTCTGCGGAAACGATTTTCATAACATCAGTGGCGGGTGTTCAGTGATCAGTGGTCAGTGAAAGACTCGCCTTACCGGGTTGTTTTCACTGATCACCGACCACTGGCCACTAACCACTTTCTTCCGACTATAAAACAAAAAGGCCCTCCGCGCCGTGCGGAGAGCCCGAAGAACATACTCAACCGATCACTGGCCACTGCCCTTTGCCCCCGACTGCATCGCTTGCACCTTGCTGTGCTTCACGCCGTAGCTGAAATAGATAGCCAGCCCGATTACCAGCCAGACCACCAGCCTGATCTGCGTGGCGGGTGAAAGAAAAATGATCAGCGCCCCGGAAAAAAGAATCGAGAGAATCGGAACCAGCGGCACCATCGGCGTCCTGAACGGCCGGTTCAGCTCGGGATGCGTTCGGCGCATTACCCACACTCCTGCACTGACCAGTACAAAAGCAAGCAGCGTGCCCACGCTCGTCATCTCATCGAGCACATTGAGCGGAATCATCGTGGCCAGGAGCGCAACGAAAATACCAACAACAATGGAACTGAGGTAGGGCGTCCGAAAACGATGATGAATCTTGCCCGCCCAAGGCCAAAGCAAACCGTCGCGTGACATGGAGTAGAACACGCGCGACTGACCGAGCAGCATCACCAGCATCACTGTAGCCAAACCGCCCAGCGCACCGATTTCCACCAGAAACGTAGCCCATTGCTGACCGGTAACGCGGATACCAACAACGACGGGGTCGGGAACGTTGAGCTGAGAATAGGGAACGATGTGGGTCAGCAGACCTGAAACCAGGATGTAAAGCACCGTACAAATGACAAGCGAACCCAGAATGCCGAGCGGCATATCTTTCTTTGGATTCTTGGCCTCCTGCGCCGCGGTTGAAACCGCATCGAATCCTATGTATGCGAAGAAGACCACGCCGGCCCCTCGCAAGATTCCCGACCATCCGAAGTGTCCCCACTCGCCAGTATTTGCTGGAATGAACGGATGCCAATAGTTTGGCTTCCAGGAATGCGAAAATAAAAACGCGGCGGCGAGAACCACGAACATACACACCACAGCCACCTTCATAATCACGACCGCCGTGGTGAAGTTCGCCGATTCTTTAATCCCAATGACCAGGATCGTGGTAATTACCATGATCACCAAAAACCCGACATAGTCGTACTTCAAATGCACGGGCATGCCGAAGAGCGTGAAATCAGACGTAGGAAAGGCAGGCAGATTCCAGCCGATATCGTGCATAAACGCCCGCAAGTGACCACTCCAGCCCACCGCTACGGTCGCCGCACCAAAGGCATATTCGAGTATCAAGTCCCAGCCAATGATCCACGCCACCAACTCTCCCAGCGTTGCGTAGGAGTACGTATAGGCGCTGCCCGCGATTGGGATCATCGAAGCAAACTCGGCGTAACAGAGTCCCGCAAAGGCGCAGGCAACGCCAGCCAGCACGAACGAGATCACAATGGCGGGCCCCGCAAACTGCGCCGCGGCTTGCCCGGTGATTACAAAAATGCCTGCCCCAATGATCGCGCCGATCCCAAGGGTTAGCAGATTTAGTGGTCCGAGGGCGCGGCGTAGGCTTTGTTCGCCTTCAACCTCGACTGCCTCTTTCATGAGTGTAGGGAGGTCTTTCCTCGCGAACAGATTCGCCATGCTTCGTTTCTCCTTGAGCCTAAGAGGCGCGCCTTGCGCCCGCGCTCTTAGACCATGCGTAATATACCGGGATGCCCAGCACCACCACAATCAGTCCCGGCCACGTGAATTGCGGCTTGTAGCGCAATAGTACGACATCGATGAATGAAGCCATCACAATATAAATTGCCGGCAACACGGGATAACCCACCGCGCGGTACGGCCGCGGGGCATCGGGATGCGTCCGCCGCAGCACAAATAATCCCACGATCGTCAACATGTAGAAGAACAGCGCGGCAAAAATAATGTAATCGAGAAGCTGCCCGTAGCTGCCCGAGATACAGAGCAGGCAGGCCCACACCATCTGCACCATCAGCGAAACTGCCGGCGTTTTATACGTAGGATGCAGCTTGGCAACACCGCGGAAGAACAGGCCGTCCTTAGCCATTGCGTAGTAGACGCGCGCACCGGAAAGAATCAGCCCGTTGTTGCAGCCAAAGCTGGAAACCAGGATGGCCGCCGCCATCAGCAGTCCGCCCGCGGCGCCCAACATCTGCGTCATCACCGCCGTGCCCACTCGCTCTTCGGCGGCATACTTGATTCCCCGCGCGAGAACCGTCACCGCCCCCGGCGCGCCGTCGAGTGGCAGGACCATCAGATAAACAAAGTTGCAGGCAATGTAAAGCGCGATTACCACGCCGGTACCAAGCGCGAGCGACAGCGGCAGATTGCGGCTTGGATTCTTTACTTCACCCGCCGTAAACGTCACATTGTTCCAGGCATCGGCTGAAAACAGCGATCCCACCTGCGCCACCGCCAGAATCGTCAGCGTGCCTACCATCACAATCGGTCCGCCCACGCCGACTTGAACCGCATGCTGGGCGCCCAGTCCCGCATTCCACCAGAAATGTCCGCTGAAGTTGGCGGCGAGGGCCTGCGCATTTCGCCCCAGAGCAATACCAAACAACGCCAACCCCAGCAGCGCCGAGACCTTGGCCACCGTAAACACATTCTGGATGAGCGCTCCAGTTTTCAATCCGAAGATGTTCACCACCGAGAGGAAGACTACGAGAAGGATGGCGACCAGATTCTGCGTATTGATTCCTACATCCATGTTGCCCAGAACCATCGGACCCAGACGGATCGGTGGAACTTTCCAGAGATGCAGAATCCAGTTGGAAGAAGAAACCGCCGGAAAGAAGACTCCGAGGAACTTGCCGAAAGCCACGCCCACCGCCGCAATGGTCCCGGTCTGAATCACCAGAAACAGCGTCCAGCCATACAGAAAACCCCAAAGCGGTCCGAGCGCTTCGCGGAGATAGACATATTGTCCGCCGGCCCGCGGCATCATCGCCGCCAGTTCGCCGTAGCTGAGCGCGGCGACGATGGTCAGGAACCCCGCCACCGCCCACGCGCCAATCAGTAGCGCCGGTGAATCCACTTCGCGGGCAATCTCAGCAGAAACAATAAAGATGCCCGAGCCGATCATCGACCCCATCACGAGCATGGTGGCGCTGGTCAGGCCGAGGCCCTTGACCAGTTCCCCATCTTGATGACTATGAATTTCCCAGTCGCTGCCCGCGGCCGTTGTCGGTGTACTCAGGGTCCCTCCGGTAGTTTGCGCGTCGCTGGTCGTTATCCTTGGTCGTTCGTCGGAAAGCAAGACGCCTGCTGCGTTATAGGCTAACGGCTAACGACCAGCGACTAACGACAAGTCTCCGCCGCAATCGCCTAACAATCGCCCCATGACTTTACCTCAAGATGCGGAAAAATTCCTCTGCTGATTTCCGGGGCCCCCGTAACAGATCGGATATCACCGCCACGGAATCGGCCCCAGCCTCAATCACGGAAGCCGCGTTGGCACGCGTGATTCCCCCTATAGCCACAAGCGGTTTTCTGGTCAACTGCCGCGCCCGGCGCACCCCTTCAAGGCCCACCACGGGATCAGGGCGGTTTTTGCTGGACGTCGAAAACACAGGTCCGGTGGCAAGATAGTCCGCTGAAGTCTGATCCACTTCCCGCATCTGCTCTGGATTATGCGTGGAAACTCCGAGCCAGCGGCCCGGGCCAACGATGCTTCGAACTGACTCGGGCAGGAGATCGTCTTGCCCAACATGCACGCCATCGAACTCAGCGATCAGGCATAGATCAGCGCGGTCGTTCATGATGAGCTTGACTGTCCCGCCCACTCGCCGCTTCAGTTCGCGCGCCTGCTCCAGCATCACGCGTGCGTTCCCGCTCTTGTTGCGGTATTGCAGCAGCGTGCATCCACCCGCGACGAGTTCCTCCGCGAAACGGGCCAAGTCTTCCTTCGTGGCAAAGAATGCCGCGTCCACAATGGAGTAAAGCCGGGGAACGGAGATCACGCCGCCGTATCCTTCTTCCCGTTCTTCGCCAGAAATCGCTCAATGAACCCCGTATCAAAATTCCCCGCGCGAAAGTCCGTATCGGCCAGAATCTTGCGGTGCAGCGGAATCGACGTAAACACACCCTCCACGATAAACATTTCCAGCGCCCGCGTCATCCGCGAGACCGCCTCGCTGCGATCCTTGCCGCGCACGATCAGCTTGGCGATCAGCGAATCGTAGTATGGAGGAATCACGCCCTCGGCATAAGCCGCCGTATCCACGCGCACTCCAGTGCCTCCGGGCGGATTGAACGAAGTGATCTTTCCCGCCGACGGCGTGAACTTCTCGGGATGCTCCGCATTGATCCGGCACTCAATTGCGTGCCCGCGGTGCACAATCGGCCCCTGCAGCACGTCCCGCATGTGCGCGCCTGCGGCGATCATAATCTGGCTCTTCACCAGATCGACATCCGTCACCATCTCCGTCACCGGATGCTCCACCTGGATGCGCGTATTCATCTCGATGAAATGCAAGCGGCGGTCCTGGTCCATCAGGAACTCGATCGTTCCCGCGTTCGTGTAGCCAATCTGCGCCAGCGACTTGCACAACACCGCGCCGATCTGATCGCGCAACTCCGGCGTGACTTGCGTCGAAGGCGACTCCTCCAGCAATTTCTGGTGTCGCCGCTGGATCGAACACTCCCGCTCCCCCAGACTCACCACATTGCCGTGCTCATCCGCCAGCACCTGAAACTCGATGTGACGCGGATGCTCGACATACTTCTCCATGTATAGATCGCCGTTGCCGAACGCGCCCGCCGCCTCGGCCTGCGCCGCCTTGAACAGCCCCGGCAACTCCTCTTCGCTGCGGACGATGCGCATGCCACGTCCGCCGCCGCCTGCAGACGCCTTCATAATCACCGGGAAGCCCACCTGCCGCGCCCACTCCACTGCTTCGCCTTCGGAGGCAATAATTCCATCGGAGCCCGGCAGAATCGGCACGCCCGCTTGTTTCATGGCCGCGCGCGCTTTTTCCTTTTCCCCCATCAGCCGCATTACTTCCGGCCGCGGTCCGATGAACTTAATCCCGCTGGTTTCGCACACTTCGGCAAAGTTAGCGTTCTCCGCCAGCAATCCGTATCCGGGATGGATCGCGTCCACGTTGGCGATCTCCGCCGCGCTGATCACCGCCGGGATGTTCAAGTAGCTCAGCGCCAGCTGTGGCGGCCCGATGCAAATGGCTTCGTCCGCAAAGCGCACTGGCAGAGAATGGCGGTCCGCCTCGCTGTAAATGGCAACGGTGCGGATACCCAGCTCCTTGCACGCGCAAATGACGCGCAGCGCAATCTCTCCGCGATTCGCAATCAGGATCTTCTTAAACATTTCTGGTCGTGTGGGGACAGCCGAGGGGGCACTTTGTAATTGGGTAATTGAGTAATTGGGTAATTGAAAAAGCCTCCGGGGTTTTAGATTACACAATTACCCAATTGCCAAATTACTCAATCGCCTTCACTTCTTCGGCCTTATGGCAAACAATTCCTGCCCGTATTCAATCGGCTGGCCGTTGCTTCCCATCTTCTTTACGATCTCGCCGGCCACGTCTGACTCAATCTCATTCAGCAGTTTCATCGCCTCTACAATGCATAACACCTGCCCCACCTCTACCATGTCCCCCACCTTGACGAAAGGTGGCGCGCCCGGCGAGGGCGCCTCATAAAGCGTCCCCACGATGGGAGACTTTACGATGTGCAGGTTTTCTTCCGGAACCGCCTCGACCGGCGGTGGCGCGGCTGATGCCACAACCGCAGGTGCACTGGGCTGCGGGACGGTCACGGCCACGTAGGGTACCTCCGCGCGTGTCTGCACCACGGTGTGCTGGCCGGCCCGCTTGACCTTCACCTTGACATCGCCGCGCTCCAACTCGAATTCGGCAATGTCTTTTTCGATTAAGAACTCGATGAGTTCCTTCAGCTCTTTTTGATTCATTCGTGTACGGTGGGACCGCAGCTTCAGGTCTTAGACCTTCGACCTAAACTACCAGGAAATCCTTGCTGGTCGGAGTCAGCACTTCACAGCCACCCTCGCGGACGGCGACCATGTCCTCGATCCTCACGCCCCATTTGCCGGGGAAGTATACCCCCGGCTCAATCGTGATGACCATGCCCGGCCGCAGCACTTCCTTCTGCCCGGCCGAAACCCTGGGCGCTTCGTGAATCTCAAGGCCTACTCCGTGCCCGGTCGAATGCGTAAAATACCGCCCCAGCCCTGCCTTGCGCAATACCTTCCGCGCCGCGGCATCGACTTCCCCCACGCTGACGCCCGGCCGCACGACCGCAATCGCCGACTCTTGCGCCTGCTTCACCGACTCGTATGCGAGGCGAGCTTCCTCAATCTCTGCTTTTGCACCTGAAGCTGCACCCACCCATACAGTACGGGTCTGGTCCGAACAATAACCAGCGAGTATAACACCGAAATCGCAGACCACGAATCCTCCCGGCGCGATGGCCTGCTGGGTGGCTCTTCCGTGAGGCAGCGCCGACCGCACCCCCGAAGCAATGATGGTAGGAAACGACATCTCCTCCGCTCCCGTCCGGCGCGCCGCATACTCCATCTCCGCCGCCACCTCGGTCTCACGTACGCCCGGCCGCAATACTTCGAGCGCCCGGTCGAACAAAGTCGCTCCCAACCGCACCGCCGCCCGGATCAGCTCCAGCTCCGCATCTTCCTTCACCATGCGCGCCCGCTCCACCATCGCTGGAGCATTCCTTAACCGTAAACCGGGAGGCAGCAGATCCGCCAGGCGTTTCCTTTCCGCCACGGCCATGTGTTCGGCTTCGACTCCGATCGTCCATCCCCGCGGCCTCTTCCTGTGGCCCCCGATCCACTCCCCTAGCGTCTTCACGACCGCCTTCCGTGCGATGATCACCTTTGCGTCCTTCACTTCGTCTCGCGCCTGCGTGTCATAGCGCACGTCGGTGAAGAAGACGCTGCCGGTTCCCGTCATGAGCAGGAACCCGGCGCTCCCGGTGAATCCACAAAGATATCGGATGTTAGGAAGATGGCCGACCAGCAAAGCGTCCAGCCCAGTGGAAGCAAGTTGCTCCCGCAGTTTCTTCTGCCGCGCCAGGAAGTTCATTCTTGCTGAGTTTAGCAGGAGGAAGGCAGGCAAAAACAAAACCACCGGCTCT
>CAVYVQ010000060.1:0-10012 GCA_963771895.1 uncultured Acidobacteriaceae bacterium
GCGAGCAGGAGGTGGGCGGCCGCAGTCAGGCACGAAGACAGAGTGTCTCACCTCCGATTACACTCTTACTACGATGACGACGATCACCCGGCGCACATTCCTTGCCACAGCAGCGCTATCTCTTGCTGCAACCCGTCTTCATGCACAGCAAGGGGCGAAATCAAAGGTCACGAAATCCCAGGTCACCCTGGACCTTTCAACCGAAGCCGCAGGGCCCAACATGCCTGCCGACTTCGTGGGTCTGTCGTATGAGGTGCAGCAGTTGGCCGATCCCAGTTTCTTCGCGGCGAGCAATACAGGATTGATCCGCCAGTTCAAAGCTCTGGCGCCGCGGGGCGTGCTGCGCCTCGGCGGCAATACCAGCGAGTTTGCCTGGTGGAAGGCAACGCCCGGTTCTCCGGAACCTGAGCGCCCGCAGACTCGCGTGGTCGAAGGCGAGCCCAAACCACAGTATTACGCCGTAACGCCCGAAGCGGTGCGGAATCTGGCAGGTTTTCTGAAAGCGGCCGGCTGGACCTGCCTGTATGGCATCGGCATGGGAACCAATACGCCTGAGCGTGCCGCCGAGGAAGCTGCGTTTGTGGCCAAGACTCTCGGTGCGAGCCTGCAGTACTTCCAGATTGGCAACGAAGCGGATCTGTTCGGCCGCCACCTGCGCGATCCCAAAACGTGGTCCGCGAAAACTTACCTGGAGGAGTGGCTCGCTCTTGCCCGGGCAGTGACCTCACGCGTCTCAGAGACAAAGTTCGGGATGCCGGATGTTACATCGAATCCGGCGTGGCTGACGGAGATCGCCGATTTGTGGTCTTCAATCGAGAATCCGCCACAGGTGACAACGCTCACGCACCACCACTATTTCGGTGGGCCGGCGACAAATCCCGAGGTCAACATTTCCAACCTGCTGAAGCCAGCTACGATGGCCAAGGTTCAGAAGACGGCGGATACCGCGACCGCCGCGGCAAAGAAGATGGGCGCCCGCGTGCGCATGACCGAAGGCAACACTTGCTATCGCGGTGGTAAGCCCGGGGTGTCCGACGTTTTCGCCGCGGCACTGTGGTCCGCTGACTATTCGCTGTTGCTCGCCAGCAACAACTATTCCGGAATCAATTTGCACGGCGGCACCGGCAAATCCGTCGCAAACTCCGTCGGAGGTTTCCTTCCCGGCGACATCCTTCTTAAAGACAAAGGCGAAAGTCCGGATCAGATCGCCACTCATCCTCACCCTTTCTACACTCCCATTGCGACGTTCGGCTCAGAGTACGTGATGGAGCCGGTGGCTTACGGCCTCAAGTTTGCCGGAGAGTTCATCGGAGCCTCCTTTCTCCAGGGTGACTTTACCTCGCAGCTCCAGACGAGGGGAGTCGACGCAACCGCCTATGCCGCGAAGCTTCCCAGCGGGCATTTGGCCGTCATCATCCTGAATAAAGATGCGGAGCAGAATATAGAAATAAGCCTGCAGGTTGGAACAAGGAGAACAGGCCCGGTGGAGACCAAGACGCTCCACGCCCCGGCGCTGGATAGTCGCGAAGCTGACATCACGCGATCTCCAGAACCTGGCCGCCTCCGCGACGGCAAGTATACGGTGATAGTTCCCCACGCGACAGGAGTCTGCCTGACCTTCAGGTGAGGATACGGAGACAATTCCTCGCCGAATCGACCAGCGTCCGTGTGAGCACAAATTTCCCCCGCCAAACCCTAAGAATAGCTTCCCTGCAAGAAAGCGCCTTACCCCCGTTCTCCTATGCTGACTGCTCCCCCCTCGATCCCGTTTAGACCGAAGGTACGCGCACTACTAGCTATTCGCAGCGAGCAGTCGGCAGGTTAAAATCGAAACCAATGCGGAACGTGCGGTCCATTCTGGCGGTGTGTCTTCTGGCATCCTTGCCGGGCCTTCCGGTGTTTGCCGGGAACGATTCGACCGCCGACGCTTCGAAAGTTTCTTGCGGCAACGGCGTTCCAGGTAGCGTCAACTGCGTCCCCACGAAGGATGATCTCAAGCAAGCCCGCAGCGCTTATCACCACGGCCTGAAGTTGCAAGAGCACAAGGAGCTGGAAGAGTCCTTCGCCGCGTTTGACCGGGCCTCGCGGCTGGTTCCGCGAGACGCGGCATTCCTCTCCGCGCGGGAAATGACGAAGGCGCAGTTGGTGTTTCAGCACACCGAGCGCGGCGATGCATTCCTGGCCGACGGCCAGCGGGAGCAGGCCGCAGTCGAGTTTCGGGCGGCGCTGGACCTCGACCCCGACAACGCCTACACTCAGCAACGCCTGGCCGAATCGCTGCGCGATCCGGCAGCGCCCGCCCTCGGCGGGATGGCGGCGCTGCTCGCCGATTCCAGCGAGATACATCTTCAACCTAAAGCCGAGCAGGCTACGTTTCACTACCGCGGTGATATTCGCGGCTTGTTTACGGAGCTGACCTCGGCCTACGGCGTAAATGCGGAATTTGACGATTCGGTGCAATCGAAAGCAGTGCGCTTCTATGTGGACGATGTTGACTTCTTCACCGCACTCCGCCTGGCCTGTCGCGTGAGCAAAACCATGTGGACGGCGCTCGATGCCCACCAACTGCTCATCGCGGCCGATAGTGCGGAAAATCACAAGCAGTTTGACCGCATGTCGCTCATCACATTCACGGTGCCCGGCGCGACCACGCCACAGCAAGCCACCGAACTGATCACTTCCCTGCGCAACATTTGCGACTTCCAGAAAATATCTACAGGACAAATCGGGACCGTTGAAGTGCGAGCTCCACAGGCAACGCTGGCGGCTTGTACGCAGTTGCTGCACCAGCTGAGCAGCGATCGCCCCCAGGTCTCGCTCGATGTTCAGGTCTTCCAGATCAGCCACACCTTCACGCGCGAAATCGGCATGCACATTCCGAATACTTTCAATATGTTCAACATTCCGGTGGCAGCCCTGGCGGCGCTGGGCGGACAGAGCATCTCCTCGCTCGTAAACCAGCTGATTTCTTCCGGCGGCATCAACGCCGCCGGAAGTTCGGCGCTGTCCGGGCTTCTGGCGCAACTGCAGGGACAGGGGAATTCCATTTTCAGCCAACCCCTGGCTACCTTCGGCAACGGCCTTACCTTCTCCGGAGTGAGCCTGGATCACCTTACGACCGCTCTTTCCCTCAATGAGTCATGGGCGCGCAGCCTCAGCCACGTCACTCTGCGTGCCGCGCAAGGCAACGATGCGACCTTCCACCTAGGCGAGCGCTATCCCATCCTGAACGGAACATACGCGCCCATTTTTAACTCGGCGGCAATCTCCGCGGTGCTGGGCAATCAGACCTACGTCCCGCCATTTCCGTCGGTCAGTTACGAGGATCTCGGCCTGAGCCTCAAGGCCAAGCCCGCGATCCACGGCAACGGAGACGTGAGCCTGACCCTCGAACTGCAAGTACGCTCGTTGACTGGGCAGAGCGCGAATGGTGTGCCTGTGCTCACGAACCAGGAATACAAAGGCAGCATTCGGCTGCGTGATGGCGAGCCGGCCGTGGTGGCGGGAGAAATCACAACCAACGATCAGCGCTCGATGAGCGGGATCCCCGGAATTGCAGCCATTCCCGGCCTTAACTGGGCCGCAACGGACAACACCCGCATGAAAGAAAACGACGAATTGCTCATCGTCATCACCCCGCACGTAGTAGCTAGCCGAAATCTAGCCACGGATGAGATCTGGGTCAGCGAGAAGTAGCGGGCGTCGGACGTCGGGCTTCCACTCTACCCAACTGCTTCCCGCACAGGCTGCCGCGTCCTCGATGAAAGCCGATAGCCCGGACGCCGGAAGCCCGCTTTATTTCCCGAAGCCCGATAGCCGAGGCCCTCACTTCCCTTGCTTCGCGGCAAACTCCACCAGACCCTTCAGAGTGTCGATCGGAACGCTGGACACATTTCCTATGCTGCGACCGTTGATAAAAAGCGTAGGCGTGCCCGTCACGTTCACTGATTTCCCAAGGGCGACGGAGGCTTCCACGTGCGCCGCGGCTACCGGAGTGCTGGCGCACGCCGCGATTGCCGCGCCTTTCACACCCGCGGCATCGGCAAGCGCGGTCAATTTGGCGTCCGCGTTTTCGGCGGTGATATCGCCTTGCGTTTCGTAGGTCTTGGCGATGAACTTCCAGAACGCGTCGTTCGACGCCTGCCCAACACACTCGGCGTAAGCTGCCCCTTTGGCCGCCCAGTTGTGCATCTCCAGGGGAAAGTTCTGAAAGACGAAGCGCGCGCTCGGTTCGGCCGCGATGAGCAGCTTCGATCGCGGGCTGGGCCGTTTTGCAAGCGGGACACTGCAAATCGCCGAACTCCACAATCGTAACCGGAGCGTCTTTCGGTCCGCGCGACGGCCCGGTGACTCCCTTCTCCAGATTCTTTTTCACCGGATCGAAGGGCTTGGCGCCAAACGGAATGATTTCGCCCACCATGGCGTGCTCGCCATCGGCAGTCACGTAGAACCGGCTGAGCTGCTGGCCCTGAGGCGTGGCCATGATGATATCCACCTGGGCCAGACCCGGCGCTGGCGCGGGTTTAATGCTTGAGATTTTCCAACTCATCTGCGGTTCATATCCAAAGGTCTGTTGCATGAAAGATTCCACGGTGGCTTCCGAAGGAAGGTTGACGGCCGCTTCCGAGGCTGGCTTCTCCGCAGGCTTGGCAGCTTTTGAGGTTTGTGCTGTAGACAGGCCGCCCGCCAGCAGGAGAATAAGAATCAGATGAAAAGGACTGCGCATGGTTTCCTTTCAATTCAGTGATTATTGTAGAGCAGGATGCAGCACGATTTCTCTGAAGAACCCTCTCAAACCTCGCTTTTCGCAGCGATAGGAAAACGGCGGCCGTAGCCGAAAGCCTTGGGAGAAATCTTAATGCCTGGGGCCGCCTGCTGGCGCTTGTATTCGGCGCGGTCCACCATTCGCACTACGCGCCGTACCACCTCGATATCGAAACCACGGTCGGCGGCGATTTGCTCGGCGGAATGCGCGTCTTCCACATAATCCTCAAGCACCGCATCCAGAATCTCGTAGGGGGGCAGCGAGTCGCTATCTTTTTGATTGGGCCGCAACTCCGCGGATGGCGGCTTCTCCAGAGTGGGGAGCGGAATTGCTGGGCGGCGCGAATTCACGTAATGGCTCAGCCGGTACACCAGCGTTTTCGGCACATCCGAGATGACCGCCAGCCCGCCCACCATGTCCCCGTAGAGTGTGCAGTAGCCCATACCAAGTTCACTCTTGTTGCCGGTAGAAAGCACGATGGCGCCGAACTTATTAGACAGCGCCATCAGCAGCGTGCCGCGCGCGCGCGATTGGATATTCTCCTCGGTAACGTCTTCCCTCCGTCCTGCAAAGACTTCCTGCAAGGTTTGCCGGTACGCCTCAAATACGCGATTGATCGAGAGCAACTCGAAGCGGATGCCGAGGTTTATCGCCAGCGCACGGGCATCGTCGATCGAGCCCGCCGACGAATACGGACCGGGCATGCCCACGCCAATTATGTTTTCCGGCCCGACCGCGTCGGCGGCGATGACGGCGGTGAGCGCCGAATCAATGCCGCCGCTCAGGGCGATGATCGCCTGTTGAAATCCGCATTTGCGCATGTAGTCGCGCGTGCCCAAGACCAGCGCGGCGTACACGCTGGCTTCCTCGCCTTCGTTCTGTTCGTGCAGGTCGCCGGTGAGAGTTCCTGAATCGAAGTAGATCAGGTCTTCTTCGAACGAACTTCCCTGCGCGATGATGTTGCCTTCCGCATTCAGTACGATGCTGGAGCCGTCGAAGACCAGGCTGTCATTTCCTCCGACTTGATTGACCAGCGCGACCGGTACTTTGTGATAGCGTGCGATGGCCACCAGCATGTCGCGCCGCAGTTCGCGTTTGCCAATCCAGAAGGGCGACGAGGAGATGTTGAGAACGAAGTTTCCGCCGGCGCGGATCAGGGTTTCGATGGGATCGACCGTGTACAGGCGCTTGGGCCAGAACAGCTTGTCGTTCCATGCGTCTTCGCAGATGGTAAGCGCCATGCGGTTTCCGCAGAACGAAAACAAGTCCTGACTTTTCGCGGGAGCGAAGTTGCGCATCTCGTCGAAGACGTCGTAGGTGGGCAAGAGCATCTTCGACTGCAGAAAGGCGACTTTGCCATCCTGCAAGAGCGCCGCGGAATTCATAGCCGACTTACCGGTCTCGGATTCGGCGGGAGTTACTAACCCGCAGATGACAGCGATGCCGCGCGTCTCGGCGGCAATCTCTTCGACGGTCTCGCGATTGCGCGCGACGAACGATGGCCGCTCCACCAGATCACGCGGCGGATATCCGCAGACTGACAACTCCGGAAACAGGATCAGCCCCGCGCCGCTCGCTTGTGCTCGCCGGGAATAGTCAATGATCTTGGCCGCGTTGCCGGAGAAATCTCCGACCGTGGGGTTGATTTGGCCGAGCGCAATCTTCACATGTTTAGTGTAAAGCAGGAGCACTGGCTTCGGCTTTCCGGCGTCGGGCTTCAGGTTTGAGCTCATCGCGCGGGGTTGGCCTCTGGATCGCAGATTCCGGATCAAGAAAATTACGCATCGATCTGGATAAAATCTCTGGAATCAGCGGGTTGCGGTCTCTCGATCCGGTGTGAATCCGGCTAAAATCCTGGAAACAAAGAACTTGTTCGTAAAATCTTTGTTCTACAGGACTTAGACGATCTCGCTGTGGGCTAAATGCCTTTAGATTCAGCGACCGGTTCGCAAAATATTGAACCGGCGTTAGTTATCTCATTGCTATTCAGATGTCAAAGAGCCAATGCGTGTAGTGATAGGGTCTCAGGTTTGGGAATCGAGGTCAAGGGAATTATGCGGGCGTCCCTTTATCGCGGTGAGAAGTGGTGGCGTCGCGAATGCGACTCGTTCCTCTTGCGGTCGCCGACTCCGCACTTACGTGCGGGCTATGAATACCGCCGCTGGCACGACTGCGCCGTGCTAGTCGCCGGTTCTAATCCCCTCCCGCAGGAAAAACTGTGTGCTTGGGCCTCGGCATCGGCGCGTCGCCTCTCTGGTCGCGCCACAACACTTTATTCAGACCGGCGGCTCCGGCGGCGTCTGGGCGGGAGAAATCCATCCTCGACGATTCTTTTGCGCCTGGAGCGTCGCGCTTGTTGGTTTCGTAGATCAGGCCGTTCTTGAGGTTGCGATAGTCTGCTTTGAATGCGGGCTGGTCGCCCTTGCCTGAAAACATTGGCCCCATCACCGGGGCGTAGGCGTCGTTCTGGTTCATGGGCGGAAGGCCGAGCAGCATCTCCATGGTGTGAACGATGTTGACCGTGGTGTAGAAGCGGTGATCGACGTAGGGCTCAGCCGCCGTGCCCGGGGAATACTTGCTGACTACAAAGGCGATGGATCGATGGGCGTCGATATGATCGCCGCCGTTCTGCGCGTCGTCTTCGAGGACGAAGATGGCGGTGTCATCCCAGTACGGACTGTGCGAGACGGCATCGACTACGCGGCCCAGCGCTAGATCGTTATCCGCGACCGAGGCTGCCGGGCGCGGGCGTTCAGGCCGCGTTCCTCCGGTGTGATCGTCGGGGAGATAGAGCAGGACGAATGCCGGCAACTGGAACTCGGGACCTTCGTTCGCTTCGCGGGCGTGCGCGTAGGCGGCGAATTCGTTGAGGAATTCGTCGGCGCGGAGCTGGTCGGGATAGTCGGTGTTGAAATCGGGATAGAGCGGGTCGAAGTGATCGCGCAGCACCGCCTTCGTGGGCTTCACACCATTGAACAAAGGCACGGTCCACGGAAACGGACTCGGCCCGCCGTGCGGATCGCCCACATTCGGCGGCAGAGCGTCACCCTGGTGAAGTTCAGTACGCGGGCAAGTTGACTCCTGCGCCGAAGGCGTGCCCTCTTTGGGCGTCGATACCTTGCGGGTTTTGTTGCACCACTCGGCGTTCACGAATTCGCCGTAATCGCGATAGGTTAGTCCATGATGCGCGACGTTGTCCCAGAGAAAGCCGGTGGAAGGATCGTCGATATCGGGCTGGTTGTGATCGAGGGGAAACTCATCGGCGACCGTGCCCTGGAAGTCGTAGGTTCGCTCTTTGCCGCGGTAGGCGATTTGCCAGGTTTTTTCGTTGTAGTCGCTGGTGATGGCGGCGGTTGACCAGAGATGGCCGTCGCCCGAAACTTCTCCGCTGTCGTAGAAATTGTCGAGCACGCCGAATTGCAGCGCCAGCTTGTGCTCGTTGGGTGTGACGTCGGCTCCGTACATGGTGAGGGAGGGATCGCCGTCGCCGGGCTTCAGGTCGCCGAGAATCTGGTCGTAGGTGCGGTTTTCTTTGATTACATAGATCACGTGCTTGATGGGATTCTTGCCGCCGGGGAACTGGATCGCTCCGGGATTGTTGTGCAGCAGGTTGTCGTGTTCGACGGTGCGCGTGAGTTCTTCGAGCTTGCCGAGAGTGGATGTAATATTCAGCCTTGCGATCGATCCACGGAGCAGTGTTGGAATGTAGGGATGACCGTGGTGTTTGACCTCATATGCGGTCTTGCCCATGCCTTTGTTCGGGCCTGTGCCCTGGCCTTTGGCGGTGGCGATGAGCAGGTCATTGCCTTGAGCGGCGATCGCGCTGGGGTACCAGTCGGTGGGGATGAAACCGAGGGCGGGCGCTGCGGGGGAATTGCCGGCCGCGGCGTTCGGAACTATGTTCGACGTATCGAACACTGCCACCGCATTGACTGAGGCGTCGGCAACAAACAACCGCTTGCCATCCGCGGACTGCGCCAAGGCGCTCGGATACGTCCCGGCAAACTCTTGGTTGCGGACGGTGGTGTCCAGCAGCGCCAGCACTTCGGCGGTTTTGGTGGAAACTACGGCAACCGCGTCCACGTTCGATAGAGCTACGTAGAGCAAGTTCTGGTCCGGACTCAGTAACATTGCCGTCGGATGCGAGCCGGGTGCGACGGGATCATCAGGCTCTTTCAGCTTGATCCAGCGGACGACTTTGCCGGTTATCAGATTCAGTTCGGCGATGCGAGATGCATTCCAGAGGCTGCACCAGGCGTGGCGAGTATCGCGGGTAACGACACAGGTATAGGGGAACGACGACGGCACCAGATCGCTTGTGCTGAGGTCGAAGCGCTGGAGCACTTTGCCGGTCGCGACGTCGAGCAGCACGACGTTGTCGGAAAGATTGTCGGCCACCAGCAGGCGGTCTTGGCCGCGTCCGGTGGGAACGAGGGCCAAGCCTGCGGGATACGGAATCGCGGTGCCCGGCGGCGTCTTGCGTAAAGCGATCGCGACCTTTTTTCCAGTGGCCAACGCTTGCGGTCCGATGGCGAGGATTCGTTCAGGAGTCACCTTGCCTTCCGTGAAGTTGTAGACAGCGATTCCGTTGCCGGTGTCTCCCGGCTTCTCTCCAGTTGCATCCGTGATGGAACCAACCGACGCGTACAGATGCTTGCCGTCGGAGCCGAAGACGAGGCCGTTGAAATAGCTCTGATGCACCTCTTCGCCGAAACGCCTGTCGGGATAATCGAAGAGCTGATTCGTTTTCAGATCGAGAATCGCGATCGACTGCGTGGCTATGGTTTCCTGCGTTCCATAGCCGTTGTTCAACAGCGCGGCGTAGCGGCCGTCGGGGCTGATCGCGATGGTGGCGGGAAAGCTGTTGGTGCTGGCGATGCGGCCGGGGGTGGGCATCGTCAAGGTTTTGCTGGTAGGTAATGAGATGGATGAGGGTTCGGGCGAGCGATCTTGCGCTGGAAGCAGAAGGGGAAGAGCGAGGAACGCGGCCGGAAGAACAGTGCGGGAGAATCGGTTCACGGGACCTCCGCGGGAATTGGTGCGCAGGGTGAAGAAGGATGAGCGTAATTCAGCGGTGGACCTTGGGTCAAAACAGTCGTGATAGAAAGGAATGCGGCGCGGTATTGGAAACTCCTTGTGGCGCCGAGGGCTGTGAAAGGGTGCAAGGGATCGTTCGACTCCGCAGATTGATTTGCTTTGCGAATCGATCTGCTCCGCTCAGGATGACAGGCTGCTAACGACAGAGGT
>CAVYVQ010000061.1:0-15745 GCA_963771895.1 uncultured Acidobacteriaceae bacterium
TGATTACAAAGGCCTGCCCATGTTTTTCGCCGAGCACGACGGCACCGCTCTGGCAATGGGCTCCTCGGCAGCGTGGAAAAAGATGTCCGTCGGATTCGTGGGCGCCTCCGACGGATGGCAGGACCTTTCCGCTCACTTTGAGATGGAGTGGGAGTACCACCGTGCGGAGAATGGAAATCTCGCGTGCACCGGTGAGATCGACCTCGCGGCTTGCAACGGAGAATTCGTACTGGCCCTGGGATTCGGTGGCATCTGGAGTGCAGCCGGGCAGCAGGTTCGCTCCAGCTTGCTCGAAGATTACAGCGAACTTCGCCGGCATTATGTTCTCCAATGGAAAAACTGGCAGGACACGCTGCTCAAACTCGATGAGCCAAAGTGCGAATTCGATCTTTACCGCTCCTCGACGGCAGTCATGCGCACGCACGAGAGCAAAGATTTTCTAGGCGGGATCATCGCGAGCCTTTCGATTCCGTGGGGATTCAACAAAGGCGACGAAGACCTGGGCGGTTATCACCTGGTGTGGCCGCGCGATCTCGTCGAGACCGCGGGGGCCTTGCTCGCCGCAGGCGCCGTTACTGACGCGGTGAGAGTGCTTCGCTATCTGGAATCCACGCAGGAAGCCGCCGGCAACTGGGCGCAGAATCTTTGGCTCGACGGGCGCCCTTACTGGACTGGCATTCAGATGGACGAAACCGCTTTCCCCATCCTGCTGCTCGATCTGCTGCGCCGGGAAGCCGCGCCGGGTCTGGGCAAACTGGAGCGCTGGTGGCCGATGGTGCGCAACGCCGCGAGCTTCATTCTGCGCAACGGACCAGTCACGCAGCAGGATCGCTGGGAAGAAGAGGCGGGATATTCTCCGTTCACGCTGGCGGCGGAGATTTCGGCGTTGCTGGCCGCGGCCGACATCGCCGAATTAACCGGACACGCCGATCAGGCCTCGATTCTGCGCGACACGGCCGACGCCTGGAATGACAGTATCGAACGCTGGGTTTATGCCACAGGGGGCGACCTCGCCCAGCGAATCGGAGTCGAAGGTTACTACGTGCGCATCGCCCCGCCTGACAGTGATGCGGCGGCTTCGCCGACACAGGGGTTCGTTCCTATCAAGAATCGCCCTCCCGGAGAAAACCCGGAACGCGCGTATCGCATCATCAGTCCCGATTCGCTGGCTTTGGTGCGATTCGGATTGCGCGCCCCCGACGATCCACGCATTCTCAACACGGTTCGAGTCATCGATGCTTTGTTGCGCGTGCAGCTGCCCCAGGGTGCGTGCTGGTATCGCTACAACGGTGACGGTTACGGTGAGCACAGAGATGGTTCGGCCTTCGACGGCACCGGTATCGGCCGTCCCTGGCCGCTGCTGGCCGGGGAACGCGCTCACTATGAACTGGCCGCGGGTCGCGCCAGTGAAGCCGCAGCTTTGCTGACGATGATGGAGAACTGCCCCGCCGGCCAGGGCCGCCTGCTCCCGGAGCAAGTCTGGGATGCCAACGATATCCCCGCTCTGGAACTTTTCCGCGGCAAGCCCACGGGCTCGGCCTGCCCGTTGGTGTGGGCGCATTCCGAGTATGTGAAGTTGCGCCGTTCGCTGCGCGACGGCAAGATCTTCGACCAGCCTCCGCAGACGGTGCAACGCTATCTGGTGGAGAAACCAACCCGGCAATTCTCCGGGTGGAGGATCAACAATAAGCCTCGTGCCCTGCCGCGCAACAAGAATCTGCGCATCAAGTTGCTCAATCCTGCGCTCGTGCACTGGAGCCTTGACGGCTGGAAGACTTCCACCGACACTAACACGCGCGACACCGGCTTGGGCATCCACATACTCGACTTGCCGACTTCGTCGCTGCCCATGGGAAGCCAGGTTGTGTTTACGTTCTACTGGTCGCAGGAGAATCGTTGGGAGGGCAAGGACTACACGGTAACCGTGACGTAGCCCGAGTTCTACTGCCGCGCTGCCTTCAGCATCAACAGACCTTGCACCTTGCCCCAATCATCGGTTTGCCGATCGAAGGTAATTTCACGGCGTTGGTCGGAAAATCGCGGGTCCACGAGAAATAATTTGAGGATCGAGTCCGATCTCGCGCCCTCCGGGGAATATACCGTGTCGTAGATCGCACCGTAGACAACATACAGATGAGAATTCCACTCCATGAGTAGCGGCTGTTTCTCGGCGAGCGCGTTTATCAGGCCGGAAACGAGCGAAGTCGCCGGTAGATATTCTACCGTGACCCTGATCGGGCGGCCATCGCTCAACAGATGCCTTCCCTGCAGCCTGGCGGCAACATCCTTCAAGGACTTGGGATCCGCTCTTTGGACATCGTCTTCAAGAGAGGAGTCCCTCCCGCAGCAAATTTCCTTCTCGCGGAGAATGATCTCCAGCGAAGCCGCCAGCACATCGGAGGCGTCCTTCGACTTCGCTGTCACCGACGGCAGATCGGCGATGCGAACCTCTTTGTTGGGGTAATACTCTTGCGCGAGCGCGACGCAAGAAACCACGAGGCAGAAAGCCAGGACGCTACTTGCTGGAAGAGGAAACGATGATACGGAAAAACGAGGCTTAGTCACGCATCACCTCTTAATCTCTACAACCTTCTTGCAGCAACCACCCGCCCGCTACGCCTGCGCCTCTGCGCCGGCGGTCGAGTAAATCAGTTCCACGACGGTGCAGTCGTCGCTGAGGGGATTGCCGGCGCAGAACTCCGTGACCGCGGAAAAAATGCCTTCCAGCGTGGGAGTCTTCGACGCGGCCGCTTCGAGCCGCGAATCTTCGAAGAAATCGCCCATGGCATTTTCCGCTTCGGTCACACCGTCGGTCACCAGGATGAAGCGGTCGCCCGATTTGAGCTGGCAGCGGGCGCTCTCAAACGTCGCGTCCGCGAGCAGACCAACCGGCACGTTGCCGTGCGGCGGACGCATCACCTCTCCGCCACAGATCAGCAGGGGCTGTACGTGGCCGCAATTGACGTATTCCAGATCGCCGTCCCGGCGCAGACGCGCCAGCAGGACGGTCGCATATTTTTCTCCCACCAGCTTTTCGGTGAAGAAGTGGTTCACGGCCGAGACCACCTCCAACAGCGGCATACCGGAACTCAAATGCGAATAAATCATCCCCTGCAGAGTGGAGGCGAGCAGGGCCGCGGAGACTCCCTTGCCACTCACATCGGCGAGCACCACGGCGAGGCCCTCCTTCGTGTTGATCGCATCGAAGAAGTCGCCCCCAATTTCTTTACAAGACAGATTCTTGCCGCGCAGTCTGGCAAAGGGCACGTCCGGAATCTTCACCTGCATGAGGCGTTGCTGGATGCTGGCGGCAATGGTGAGTTCCTGCTGGTAGCGCCGCGATTCTTCCTCAGCCTGAACCAGCCGGGCATTCTCAATCAGCGACCCGGCTTCTGTTGCGATCGCGCGCAGAATGTCGTGGCCGACGCCAGAAAATTCCCGCGAGGCAAAGCGCGAGTCCACGTACAGAACCCCGGCCACTTCGGAGGCGGCATTGGGCCCAGGCGTTTGCTGGTCGCGGACGGCTTGCACCTGCCGCTTGCGCAGCGGAATGCAAATCACAGTTCGCAGGTCGTAGGCCACAATGCTCTGCCGCGCCGCGAGATCCATCGAGCTGCCGGTATCGGTGAGCAGAAACTCCGAATTCGATCGCAGCGATTCGTCGAGAGCGGAGTGGGAGATAGTCTTGTCATCCAGCAGGGCCTCGCCTTTGCTGTTTCGCCCCGCGGCAAGCCGCAGTTTGCCCTCCTCATCTTTGAGAAACACGTAGCCGCGCTCGGCGCGGGTCAGACGCAGCGTCACTTCCAGCATGGTCATCAGGATTTCGTCGAGCACTCCGGCGGTGTTCAACTTGCGGGCCGCCTCGAGAAACAGGGTCAGCTTTTCGAGGTCGGTGGCTTCCTGCGAAATCTGGATCCCGGAAATCTGGCTTAGAAACTCGCGCGCCGTGTTGGAAGTGCCGTGCGCCGGATTGAAGATGGCGTAGGTGGAATCGCGCGCTCCAAATTCCAGGCGATCGTTGCGCTCCAGCTTTTGCCGCTGAACGCGCTCTCCGTTGACGAACGTCCCGTGCTTGCTGCCCTGATCGACGAGAAAAAAGCCGTCTTCCTCGAGCACGATCAGCGCGTGATCGCGCGAGACGCGAGGATCGGCGATCACCAGGTCCTTGTCGACCTTGCGCCCGACGCTGAAGGGAGTCCGGTTGAGGACAATGTTCCGCTGCTCGTTCCCTTGCACCAGCACCAGCGCGGGAAACACGCCGGAGCCGGAAGACTTCCCACGGCTTATCGCATTCAGGGTCATGGGCTGCAGCGCCGCCTCCACCCAAGTTTACCCGGAAGCTGCGCTGATAAGCATAATGACAGGAATCACGCCCCGGCGGGAAGAGCCTTCCTGAAAACTGCCGATAGCGCTTCGGCCACGGCTTCGGTAGACTGCGGCGGCGTGCCTTCTCCGGACACAACTCGCAAGCGGGCAGTCAGCTCTCTAGCGAAAGCTTTCATTCTGGTTGTCTTCGTGTTCTTCGCGGCCGCGTTCGCCGGCGCGCGCCTTTCGCAATCCCTGCTGGGAACCGATTTCCCCGACTTTTATTGCGCCGCGCGTATTCTCGCCGAGGGGCACGGACACCAGCTCTATGATGCCACGGTCCAACGCCAATATCAGGCCCGCTACTCTGGCAGAGTTGGCACCCTCTACATTCACCCGCCTTTTGAGGCTGTGCTGTATCTCGCGGTATCCTGGCTTCCGTTGCGGCGAGCTTATCTTCTGTGGTCGTTTCTGAGCCTGGCATTTCTAGGCGCGAGCGTGCGCCGCCTGGCGAACGAGGCGTTGCTGCCCGGGGATTGGCGCCTGGGGCTCGCGGCCTCGCTCACTTTTGTTCCGGCGTTGCTTTGTCTTGTGCAGGGTCAGGACTCTCTGCTGCTTCTGTTGTTGGTGGTTTTCGCGTTCACAGCCGTCCGTCGCGGTCGCGCGTTTGCCGCGGGATGCTGGCTCGGCCTCGGACTCTTCAAGTTTCAACTAGTTCTGCCGCTGGCGTTGGTGCTCGTTTTGACGCAGGGCAGCACCGTCAGAGCCAGCCTGGTGAAAGGCTTCGGCCTAATTACGCTCGCGCTGGGGGGACTGTCGGCAGCCATTTGCGGATGGTCAGTCTTCATCGGCTATCCGGACTTTCTCGCACATCTGCAAGCGCAGCCATTCGCCGGAATCAGTCCCCGGGCCATGGCCAACTTTCGCGGATTGACCTGCGTTTTTTTTCACAGCGACCATTCGCCGTGGGCGGTCGCCGCCGTTTCGATTCTTTCCGCGGCAGCGTTGATCAAGACCTTGATCGGCTGGAAATACGCGCGCCTTGAATCCCGCCCGAAACTTTCCAGTTCGCCTCAACCCGAGCTCGACCGCGCCTTCGCCGGCACTGTGCTGTTTGCGCTGCTGGTCAGCTATCACCTCAACCCGCACGATCTCAGCCTTCTCCTGTTGCCGATGGTTCTGTTGTGCGGGACTGTGGCGACAAAACAACCACTGACGAATTCTCCGCGTTGGTTGATCATCGTCCTCTTGGCGATCCTTTTCTTGCCTCCGCTACACCTGCTCACCTTGCAGGCGCACGCTTATGCTCTGATCTCGATTCCATTGATTGCGTTGTTTGCGCTCAGCGCCATCCCTGCCGGCTCTGGGCGCTCGTTGCCCGCGAGATGTTGATATGCGCGGCTATAAACACATCTTTGCTTCATGACGCTTGTGGAGTATGATTCGCCCCGTTGCTGCCGTCTGCAACACGCAGACAAGAGTGGCAGATCTCGCTCGGTCGAGCAGGGATCTGGAGTGGCAGCAAGAGTGGGCTGGCGCGCAGCTTTTCCAGGTAGCCAGCCTTGTGTAACTTCTACTACAAATCTAGAAGCGGAATGGAGAAAGTCAATGAAAAAAACATTCGTGTGGTGTGCGGTGGCGTTGATGTCGCTGATGGTCGCGGCACAATCGCAAGAAAAAAAGATGGGCGGCGGAACCGAGAAAGCGGTCGCCGCACTCGAGGCGGAGTGGACTGAAGCTGCAAAGGCGAACAATGTAGACAAGCTTGCTCCGCTTCTGGCAGACAAGTACATCAACACCCTAGCCGATGGAAAGGTGATTGGGAAGGCTGAGACGCTCGCGCATGTCAAAGCGTCAAAATGGGAGAAGAACGAGATCAGCGATGTAGAGGTAACGGTCTTCGGGAAGACGGCCATCGCAACCGGAGTCTGGGCAGGCAAAGGCACTGACGAGAACGGGAAGCCGATCGATACCCGAGAGCGTTGGACGGATACATGGGTCGAGATGTCTGGTGGAAAATGGGAATGTGCCGCCAGCCACGGATCAACTATCAAAATGTAGGAACCGCAAGAACACCCACGGGAATGGATGCCGCCCGATTTCCGGGCGGCTTTTCTTCTGCATCATGGCGTGGATCGTTGACCGGGGTCCCGCATACGGTCCAGTTCGTCTTGGGCGTAAAAGAAAGTCAGCGCGAACACCCACACCGGCAATGCAAATGTTGCAAAGAACGGCCACCTCCAACCATCGAGCCACCTCTGCGAGGCCAGCAAGTATATCAACGTCAGGCCGAGGCTGGCGGCCCACTGCCACCCCAAGAGAAGCGCCCCCACGCCGTAGGCCAAGAGGCGCGCCCGTGACCGCGACACGAAAGCCGTCCGCTCTCGCACCAGCAGCAGGATTGCCGGCAGCAGAAGAACCTGGTTGTAAGGCGCATACATCGGTATGACCAGCACCGTCAGTGCAACCACCAGCGCAGTCGCAGCGCTGAATCCTGGAGCGTCGGTGCGCTCTCGTCGTAGCTTCCATAACGCCGGCGCGCAAGCGAGGACAGCAATCCCCGCAAGAACTTGCCCGCCAACGCGGCCCATGATTCCACCGGCGGCGCAGCCCAGAACCTGATTCAGCACAACTTCGAGCACCGGCTGGTTCTGCGTGTACTCGTGATAGCGCCCGATGGCCTCGGCAAACATGCGCCACCAGCCGGGCAGGATGACCTCCGCGCCGGAGAGCAACAGAGCCATCCCCGTCACAAACCCCAACACAAACTTTCTTCGCGTCTGCCAATCGCTGACCGCCCATAAGAGGAGCCACGCCACCAGAGGCCATGCGAGTTGCGGTTTGATTGTCGCCAGCGCCAGCAGCGCTCCGCCGAGGAACAGAAATTCGCTGGCCACGCAGGCCACGGACGCTGCCAGCAACGCCGCCACCAACAAGCTCAATTGCTGCAACTTGATCCCTTGCACTGCGGGAAAGCTCCCGAGCGTAAGCGCGATGCAAGCGGCAACGGCCATCGGCGGCAACCGCCAGCGCAGCGCCCGCAGCCACAGCCAAACACTCGCTGCCGTCAGCCCCACCAGCAGACAGTAAAAAAATACTTGCACTCCATGAAAAGGAAGACCGATCAGTGGCGCCAGCAGAAACACCACGTACACCGGATAAGCGAACCCCTGCCGGTCCTTGGGATCGCCGGGCCGAGCCGAGTCCAGCTCGCGGCCGTAGTATCCCTTCTGGATTTCCGCGGTGACGTCGTTGCCATAGGGATTGCGATGATGCAGCAGCAGCTCGCGCGCGCCCAGCCACCGCGGATACAGATCTGAGAGATTGCCGCGGGGACGCTCGTGCGCCGCGGCGTCGGCCTTTTCATACGGAATGAGCACGCGCTGCACGTAGAACCACATGCTGCCCGCGCAAAGCACCGCAACCCACAGGTCGAGTTGAAAATTCTTACGCAAGGCGAGTACGGGAAACCAACACGACTCCGCCTCGAATGTACGGCTCCCCTGGGCGTCCATGTTACAACTTATGCTCTGAAGAACTCCTCATGAAGCTGCGCATCGTAGTTTCGGCGGCGATTGGGTTGGCCAGCGGCGTCTTCTGCTGGTTCTTGATGATGCACACGCACCAGCACGCTGCCGACTTCCGCTGGGCGCTCGATCTTGCGCAAAGGCTGCTCGCGCGGCAGAATCCCTACGACACTCCCCTCGAGCAGTATCCCTTGCCGGCGGCCCTTTTCGCGCTGCCACTGGTCCGCCTGCAACCGGAGATTGCTGCCGGCGTGTTCTACGGGCTTAGTTCGGCGCTTCTGGCCTTTGGACTCACGCGTCACGGCTATCGTGGTCTGATGATATTTCTCGCGTACCCTTATTGGGCCGGAATGCTCACGGTGCAGTGGGCTCCAATCATCGCCGCCAGCGCCTTTTTTCCGTCCCTGCTCCCGGCGACGATGGCAAAACCACAGGTCGGGCTCCCGGTATTTCTCACGCACGCGAGCCGCCGCGGGATCTTGGCCTGCTTTCTGGTTGGAGCCTTAAGCCTCGCTGTAATGCCCAGGTGGCCACTGCTCTGGATCGCGCAGGTGAAGCACTATGAACACTTCATCCCGCTCCTGGTTTTGCCCGGACCGCTATTGTTGCTGGCCCTGTTGCGTTATCGGAATCGCGACGCGATTCTGTTGTTCGTGGCCGCATGCATGCCGCAGCGGTGGTTTTTCGACAGCTTCATTCTGTGGCTCATTCCAAAATCACGGGGTGAGATTCTCTTCACTGTTGTTCTCAGCTGGGGTGCTGGCATATGGCGCTGGTACCACTTTCCTCACAGTTTCAACGAGGTGGGGAGGTGTGCCGTTGTTTTCCTCTATCTGCCAATGCTCGTTGTGATCTTATCGCGACGCTATCTCAATCCGGACTCCCCGGCATAGCCCTGACTGAGTCTGAAGTTTTGCCCCTGCGCGACCTCCTTGCCTATCTTCCACACCCACCACAAAAGAGGAATCGCCATCAGATTTACGGCGCTGCCGACAAGCCAAAGCACAATCCACAACGGGCTGATCAGGACAGGCAAAACAGGAAGCAGTAAAAAAAGCCTCCGGCGCGGCTCTTGCACGAGTGAGCGCAGACAGTAGTCGACAATCAGCACCAGCGGCAGAACGAGCAGACTGAGATCATGCATATTGGTTTGCCAGCCGATCAATCCCGATACGGCGACGGCCAGCGAAAATTGCAGTTCGATTTTTCCGGGTGAGGCTTCGCGCCCTTTGATCGCGGCGAAAAGAAACAGCATGATGGAAGCGAGCAGGCCCACCCAGATCCCAATCGGCTTCGGAAAATGTGAAAGCAGCCCCAGCGCCAGCCCTCGAAGGTTCGGGGCATAGCCCGCGGCTACGCCGCCCAACCCCGGCGACTTCGTTATCTCCAGAGCAAACGCGGGATAATGAAGCAAACTTTGCCAGCCCACCAAACGTGCCGAAATCAGCACGAGGAGCGCTGAAACCACCGCGAACCCGATCGCCAGGCGTCTCCGCTTCCAGATGACGAGAAGCAGAACGATCGGGACTATGAACTGAAACTTGAACACTCCCAAGGCAAACCAGCAGCCAGCGAGTACATCTGCCTCTCTCTTCAGCGCATTGAAGCCCAGCACGCAAAGCAAAAGGAGCAGGATGGAATCCTGCCCCTGCAGGAAGCAGTCGAAGATCGGAAAGAACGCCAGACTCCAAATCACAAATTCCCAGGGCGGAATCAGGCGAAGAGCATTTACAGACCGCCGTAATAGCAGGGCCACCCCGAAGAGCGCGACAAGGTTCAGTACATCCCACTCGGCAAACGCCCCGGGATAAGGCGCCCAACTCAGCGGCACAAAAATCAGCGCTTCAAAAGGAGGGTGGATGTAGGGTAAGGGACCGTGCCGTTCGGCGATCTCCCCAACGCATTTTTTCTGTACCTCATACTGCACGTGCTCGTCATAAAGCTGATGGCCGAGGCCGGCTTGTAAGATCGTTGCTGCCGTGTAGAAGACCGTGAAATCCGGATATCCAAGCTTGATGCGTTCACGGAGATTGAGGAAAAACAGCAGGTGCAGACACAACATACCTGCTACAGACATCCGCAAAAAATACCACTGCGTCTTGGATCCGCGCACCGGCAAAGAGTATCCCTTCTTAGCACACAGTGGATTGCGATTCTACCTCGCAAGTCGATCACCCGCTATGATGGATTCCTCATGAGAGGCTTGCTCACCGTAAAACACACGTTCCTGGTGGTCCTTTTTCTCGGCCTGTTCGCCTTGACGGCGCGCAACGTCACCGATCCCGACGTGTGGTGGCATCTTGAGACCGGGCGGTATATCGCCGAGCACAAAAGCGTTCCCCACGTGGATCCTTTTTCCTACACCCGCGCCGGAGAGCCCTGGGTTGCCCACGAGTGGCTTACCGACCTTCTGCTATACCAACTCCTGCGCACCGCAGGTTTTGGCGGTTTGATCATCGTCTTTCCCATGGTCCTGTGCGCGGCGTTCTTCCTGCTTTACGTGCGCTGCGGCCCCGATCCCTACGTTGCAGGCGTGGCCATGCACTATGCAGCCTGGGCCACCGAGCCTGTCTGGGGAGTGCGTCCTCAGGTGCTTTCTCTTTTGTTGACCAGCCTGTGGCTGCTGATTCTCGAGCGTTCCGAGCGCAATCCTAAGATTCTCTGGTGGACTCTTCCTCTGACGCTGCTCTGGGTAAATCTGCACGCCGGGTTTGCTTTGGGCTTGGCTCTGTCGGCATTGTTTCTCGCGGGAGAGTTAGTCGAACGCGTGCTTGGAAGCTCCCCTCAGAGAGCGTCGCGATTGAGAATTGCGGCGCTCGTACTTCTACTCGATCTGCTGATTGTGCCTCTGAATCCCAACGGCCTGCGGATGTTCTCCTACCCGATTGAGACTCTGCAGTCCACCGCCATGCAGAACTACATCTCCGAATGGGCCTCACCCAATTTCCATCATGCTGAGTACTGGCCTTTCTTGCTCGTTGTCATGGGTACGTTCGCAACTCTTGGCTGGTCTCGCCGCGAGGTGCGCCCGCGCGACCTGCTTCTGTTACTGGTCAGCCTGTACGCCGGCCTCTACTCAATCCGCATGATGCCGCTGTTTGTTTTGATCGCGGTGCCGCTCGTCTGCCGGCGGCTCACGGACCGGCCCACGAGCCAGTCGCAGCCAGGGCGTCGGTCGTCGGCCTTTGCCGCTTGGCTCAACGGCGCGATCGTGGCAGCGATGGTGGTCTTCGTCGGCGTCCACGCCGCCCAGGTGATCGAGCGCCAACCGCAGGCTGAGATGCAACCCTTCCCTGCCCGCGCTGTGGCATTCCTTCAGACCCACCCGCCCTCTGGCCCGATCTTTAACCACTACGATTGGGGCGGTTATCTGGTCTGGAAGCTCTACCCTGCCACTCGCGTCTTCATTGACGGCCGGGCTGATCTCTACGGCGAGCGACTGCTGAATCATTTCGCGGACACTTATCAATTCAAGGGCGCCTGGCAGCAGACCCTGCAGCAGTGGAACATCGATACGGTGCTGGTTCCCGCCAGTTCCGCCCTCGCGACCGGTTTGCGGAGTTCTCCCGGGTGGAGGGTTACCTACGAGGACTCCCAGGCCGTCGTGCTGAGTGCTCCGCCCCGTGCCGTCCAGGCGGCAAGCGCGCGGCAGTCGCCGTCGGGATGCAAGAAAGTACACCTGCTAGAGCATTTTGCGGGTTATTATGAGTGAGATCAGTTGGGCACAAAACCTCTGTAGACGGGTGGGAATACGTAAGTCCCTGAAAGGCGCGGGCCTTTCAACGCTTTGGAATCTGTTCGAGAGCTTTGCTGTTTCTTAGGAGGGAAGAACGGTATGGATCATCTTCGTAGATTGTGGCGCGCGGAAGAAGGACAAGACATCGCTGAGTACGCCGTGATGCTGGCCGTGATTCTTGTGATCGTCGTGGGCACGATTCGACTCATCGGCTCCAACGCGAATAATGTTTTCTCCAACGTCGCCAGTTCGATTCAATAAAGAATTCGCGGCGCAGCCCCAGAGAGGCAATCCTCGCCGGGTAATCGCGAGGATAATCGCGTTTACTCGTGCTGACGGAGCACTATGAACCGTACTCGTTTGTTGATGATCGGAGGTCTGGCTTTGGCTTTGGGAGCCTTGGTCAGCGCCCTCGTTTACAAGAACCTGCAAGGGAGAGGCCCCCAGACCGGCGAGCCCGGCGCCGACGTGATCGTCGCCCTCGATGACATTCAGGTCGGAGCGCGAATCGAAGAGCATGACGTGCGGATCGCCAGGTTCCCCGTCTCTGGCATGCCCGCCGGAGCCTATAGCAAGAAGTCGCAAGTACTGGGCCGCGGCGTGATCATTCCCATCACCAAGGGCGAATTCATATTACCCAGCAAACTGGCTCCTGAAAATGCCGGAGCCGGACTGCCTTCTCTCATTCCGCCGGGGATGCGCGCGGTGTCGGTGCGGGTAAATGAAGTAGTCTCCGTCGCCGGCTTCGTCGGTCCGGGAACCCGCGTGGATGTGCTGCTTACGGGCACTCCGAATGGTAGTACGGAGCCTCAAACCACCACGGTTCTGCAGAATGTCGCGGTGATCGCCTCCGGCCACACCCTGGAACGCAACGCCTCCGGCGAGGCTCAGACCACCCCCGTGATCACGCTTCTGGCTTCGCCCGAGGATGCCGAACGTTTGACCCTGGCGAGTTCCGAAGGCAAGATACAACTCGCTCTGCGCAACCCGCTCGACACGCATCAGGATGCCGTGGACGCAGCCAACGCCAAAGGCCTGTACAAGGGCGGCACCGTGCCCGCGGCTCCCCCTCGCGCGGCGGTTCGTCCCGTTAAGCAGCAGCAGAAGACTGAAAAGCCTCCCACTCCATCGGTCTTCAGTGTAGACGTTTATAAAGGGGACAAGAAGACTGTCGTCCCGTTGCCGGAACAAGGCAGTGAGGACCCCAAGTAGCCGGAGAGCACTTTCGGGCCGCGCGTTCGGTACGCTGAAATAGCAGGTTTCCTCATGTGGAGAGGAATCACACGATGAAGGTTCGCACGACACTTTTTGTGGCGGTCGCAATATCGTTTCTACTCGCGGTGTTCGTCCTGCCGGGACTCGCTCTAGCGGAGGCGTTGCCGCAGCAGCCTGCGGCTCAAGCGCCCCAGGAGCCAACTCCACCGGCCACCTCTCAGACCACTCTTCCGCCGCAGTCGACCCAGCCTCAGGGTTCGGCTCCGCTGCGCGTCATGGTCGACAAATCCCTGCTCATCAATACCACCGAGCAAATCAAGCGCATCTCGGTGACCGACCCAAGCGTTGCCGATCCCACCGTACTCACTCCCACCCAGATCCTGGTTCATGGCCGAGCCCCCGGCGAAGTTTCGCTGATCATCTGGGATGAAAACGAACGCTCACGCAGCTTCGATCTCCGGGTGGACGTCGATGTCAGCGCCTGCGCCGAAGAAGAACATCGCGTCTTCCCAGAGGAACTGATCTCTGTCACGCCTTCGCGCGCCGCCATTGTTCTCTCCGGCCACGTTACTACTGAGGACGTCGCCAAGCGCGCCGGAGAACTGGCTTCCGCTTATTCGAAGAATATTATCAACGTGCTCACCTTCGGCCCCGTGGGCGCGCAGGAGGTCTTGCTGGAAGTGAAGTTCGCCGAGGTCGACCGCTCGGCAACTGCCCAATTTGGGATCAACTTTTTCTCCACCGGCGCCGCCAATCTGGTTGGAACCTCAACTACCGGTCAATTCGGCGGTTTCACCGGGCAACAGATCACACAGACTCAAGGACAAAGCCCTCCTTTCACCAGCAACCAAACCGTCAGCAACGTTCTCAACTTATTTCTCTTCCAACCCAATATCCACCTGGGCGCTGTGATTGAGGCGCTGCAGTCCAAGAACCTTCTGCAAATTCTGGCCGAGCCCAATCTCATCGCGGTCAATGGCAAGAAAGCCAGCTTTCTCGCCGGCGGCCAGTTTCCTTTCCCCATCGTGCAGCCCGGAGCGGGATTCACCGCCGTCACCATCTCCTTCAAAGAGTTTGGCGTGAAGCTCAAGTTCACACCCGTGATTATGCCCAACGGCAACATTCACCTCACGGTCGCGCCTGAGGTCAGCACCCTCGATTTTGCCGACGCGCTTACCATTTCCGGCTTCACCATTCCGGCTTTGAGCACGCGCAAGGCTGAGACGGAATTCGAGTTGAAGGATGGGCAGAGTTTCGTTATCGCCGGCTTGATCGACAATCGCGTTACTGATATTTGGAACAAGGTTCCCGGCCTGGGCGACATTCCCATCCTCGGTACTTTTTTCAAGAGTAAGAGCCTCCAGAAAAGCAATTCGGAGCTGATGGTCTTGTGCACGGTGCATCGGGTCTCTCCCAACACCGAAACTCCGGCCGGACCGAAGAATCCGGAACCTTTCATCAACAACGGGAAGTTCGATGAGAAAAAGCCCCTGTGGAAACCGTAGGCCGTCGATGCACTTGGAGTCACATGTAAACTTCGTCGGCAACTGGCAACTGAACACTGGCAACTGAGTTTGGAGTTGACGTAGGTTATGCCCGACCTCTCCGTCGTTATCGTAGCCACTGACAATGAGCAGCGCACCGTGCTGCAGGTGTTAGTGGATGGCACCAGCGTGGCCCGCACGGTTCACAGTTGTGCCAGTGTTCCGGTAGCGGGGTCGGATCCGGTCATGCGGCGAGTGCAAACCGCCAATCCCGAGGTGCTGCTGGTCGATATCCCCGGCGATAATCCGGCGCCGGCCATGCGCACCATCGAACTGCTGCACCAGGAACTTCCCGAGTGCGCCATCTTTGCCATCGGAAGCCTCAATCAGCCGCAGGTCATCGTGAGCGCGATGCGCGCCGGCGCTCGGGAATTCATCGAGCGCCCCACCACCACCACCGATCTGCTGGAGGCTTTCGTCCGGCTGACCACAGCCCAGCGCCGGGTTCACAAAGAAGGTCCGCGCGGGAAGGTGTTTACGGTCGTCAATGCCAAGGGCGGCAGTGGAGCAACCACCGTGGCCGTCAACCTCGCCTTAGCGCTGCAGGCGGCCCATGGCAAAACCGCTCTTGTGGATCTCGCCCCCCTGGGACACGCCGCATTGCATTTGAATCTCAAGCCCCTGTTCACCCTCGCTGACGCCACGCGCAATCTCCACCGCATGGATAGCTCCCTGCTGGAGAGCTTCATGACCCGGCACGCCGGCGGTCTACAGTTGTTGGCGGGAACCAATGCGCCGGCCCAGATCGAACCTTCCACGACCGAGTTTGTCCGGCTCTTCGATATGTTGGACACGCACTACCGCTACGTCGTCGTGGACAATTCTTCCCGCCTCGATGCCGCCAGCCGCCTGGTCGCCAACTTGTCCGAGTGCGTGCTCCTGGTAGCTTGCACCGACGTGGCCTCACTCTGGAGCGCGGCTCGTGTGCAACAATATCTCGGAGAAACGGGCCACCGCGAACGCGTCCGGTTGGTGCTCAACCGGTTCCGCAAAGTGCCGGGCTTCAGCGAGTCGGACGCGGAGACCGCTGCTGGTGTCAAACTGTTGTGGCGCATTCCCAATCAATACTTCGCCATCTCCTCGGCCATTGATCGGGGATCGCCCGTGATGGAGCAAAGTCACACCGAGATTGCCCGTTCTTTCTCCGGGCTGGCGAAAGAATTGACCCGCAACGACGTTGACGTGAAACGTGCCGCCTGGTCCTTATTTAAGACCGTATAGGTTCAAGACGGTATAGGCTTAAGACGGGATGGTAGTGGTGCAGTTTGGTTGTCATCCTGAACTAGGGTTCTTTGCGCAGTGAAGGATTTGGGCGAGCCGCGTGACGCAGCCTGCCCTGAGCGAAGCCGAAGGGTCGCGTTCTTTGCGGCGCAATAATCGCGCGTTCGGCTCGCTTACTATTAAACTGCACCTGTATC
>CAVYVQ010000062.1:0-96794 GCA_963771895.1 uncultured Acidobacteriaceae bacterium
GCAAGTGCGAGCGATTAAACGCAGTATATGGCGAAGCTGGCCAGGGATTGCGGCGGCAGATTCTAGCTCAGCATCAACCGCTCAATGTCGCGCGCCTTGCCGGTTTTCTCGTCGCAGTCAATCACCACCGCGCACAGGCGGACGTCGCCCGTGGCCGGCTCAAAGCGCACCGGCATGCCGTTGAGGAACTTGTTGACCACGAGTTCTTTCTTCACGCCGATCACACCGTCATAAGGGCCGGTCATGCCGACATCGGTTACGTAGGCCGTTCCCTGGGGCAGAACGCGTTCATCGGCTGTGGGCACGTGCGTGTGCGTGCCTACGACTGCGGTCACGCGTCCGTCGAGATACCAGCCGAGGGAAATCTTCTCCGACGTTGCCTCGGCGTGGAAGTCCACGAAAATTATTTTTGCATCGATCTTCTTTAAGAGTTGGTCGGCGATGCGAAAGGGATCGTCGTTCGAAGCCATGAAGACGCGCCCCTGCAGGTTGATCACGGCGTAAGAGATTTTTCCCTTATGACCCTGATACAGGCCCCAGCCGGGCATGTCCGCGGGATAATTTGCCGGGCGAAGCACGCGGCGCTGCGGACCGTGGCCGTTGCCTTCGGCCATCTGGAAGTAGTCGAGAATTTCGCGCTTGTCCCAGACATGGTTGCCGGTGGTGATGACGTCGATATTCAGCTCGAAGAGTTCCTCGGCCAGCGCGGGAGTGATGCCGAAACCTGCCGCCGAGTTCTCGCCGTTAGCAATGATCAGATCGATGGCGTGATCGCGGACAATGCCCGGCAGCCGGTCTTTGACGATGGTTCGTCCCGGCCGTCCGAAGATGTCGCCGATGAAGAGAATCCGCATGGAATGGATGTTGCGCGTCGGTCCTTCGTCCGAAGATCGATGGTAACACGCGACGTTTGGCGGCTGTTTGAAGTGCCACGGCCTCGTAGTGGAGACGTTGCTTGCAACGTCTTTATCGCCATCCTCACGACCGCCGCACGCAGAGACGGAGCAAGTCACATCTCTACGGAGTCCTTTAATTGTTCCCGGAAACCAGTTCCGCGGTCCGCAGAAAATCGTAGTTGCCGGCCGGGTTCAACTTCAGATTCACGACTCGTTTGTTGTGGACTAGAACGTTATCGAGATACCAGAGGTCAATATATGGCAGCTCATCGGCCAGGATGCGCTGTAGCTCGGCGTAGAGCGGCTTGCGCACCTTGGGATCGACTTCGCGGCGGGCTTGATCGATGAGGGCGTCCACCTTTGGGTTGGAATAATGGCCGCGGTTGGCGCCGTTCGGAGGGAACCTGGACGAATGGAATACATAAAAGATGTCTGGATCCTGGTTGCCTCCGACCCAGCGCAACCCGTAGAGCTGAAAGGCTCCGTGAGTAACGTCGGCAAAAAATGTCGCTGACTCGAAGCTGCGAATGTCGAGCACAATCCCCACATCGCGCAACTGCTGTTGGATGACGGCAGCCATCAACCGTGTGCTTTCGGTAGTCGAAGTTTTCATGGTGATGTGGAAGCGCACGCCGTTGGTCAATGGATAACCGGCGACATCGAGGAGCGCGCGAGCTTTGGCGGGATCGTGGTCGTAGGAGGGCACATCTCCGTTGTAAGCCCAGCTTTGCGGGGGAAGAACGCTGCGCGCCGGTTGCGCCTCGCCGCGCCACAAATACTGGATCATAGGACGGCGGTCGAGCGCGTAGGCGATAGCCTGGCGGACTCGAACGTCTCTCAGAATGGGATCGCGCAGATTGAATCCCAGATACTGAACCTCAGTGCCGGGAGCCCGCTCGACCGCAAGGAAGCGCTCGCGTTCAAGCGTGAGCACAGTGTCGGGCGTCAGTGAGTTGCTGGCTATATCTCCGGTTCCTTTGCGCATTTCGAGCGCCTCAGTGGTCGCGTCGGGTACCACGGCGAAACGGACTCGAGCCAGCTTCACTTTTTCGCCCCAATAGTCGTCGTTGCGTTCGATGACTACTTCCTTGTCGGTCTCGGCGCTGACGAACTTGAACGGGCCGGAGCCGATGGGGTGCCTTGAGATTTCATCTGCGCTGCCCGATGGCACTATGCCGACTGCTCCATCGGTCAGGTTCCACAACAATGCAGCGTCCGGTTCCTTCATGTGAAAGATAATCTTGAAATCTTCTGGCGCATCAATGTGATCGACAAAGCGATACGCGGCCGCTCTGGTGCTGCGAATCTTTCCGCCAAGCAGGGAATCGAAGGTCCACTTCACATCGCGAGAGGTAAGCGGACGCCCATCGTGAAACCTGACGCCGTGATGCAGATAAAAGATGTAGGTCAGCGGATCGGGAACCTCCCAACGCTCCGCCAGGCCCGGCGCGGCGTTCAAGTCGGGGCCGCGGACGACCAGGTAGTCGAAAATCAAACTGTCAATGCGCTCCGATTGCGCGTCGACTCCGATCCGCGGGTCGAGATTTGTGGGACTCGATTCGATTACCATGACTAGCGTGTTGGGGTCGGTCTTGTTGGAGCAGGAGAGCAGGGGAAATATCAAGGCGAATCCGGCGAGAGTGGCGAGAACTGCCGAGACTTTGCGACTCATCAGCGGCACTCCGCGCACATCCGCGCGAGTTGATTGACGGTATTCCAGTTGCGGGTGGTGGTGACCACGGACAACACGCGGTCCAGAGGGAGTTTTCATCAGACTGGTTTGGGAAACTCCATTCGGAAGGTAGAGATAAATCTCTTTGCCAAGACAGGTAGAGCGATCCGGCGCTAGAGTGAGGTTCGCCAATTTCGCCAGGGCCGCGGGCGCTGGTGCCTCGGAGAGGAAGGTTACATGGAACTTCTCCTGGTCGATTCCGGGCTGGTTCAAGAAGGGGTTGTTGGCAATCGCGTTACCCATTTCGTCGGCGGTTCTGGAAACGACAGAGGCCGAAAAACCAAAGTCGCGGAGAATTCTTTGCTCGATTTTCTTCGACAATGCGGATGGAGAAAGCTTGCCCGGCCTTGAAAACTACGTTTCCGCTCTGGATATAGGTTCTGACTTGCTCGAAACCCAGGGCTTCGAACGACTTTCGCAGTTGGTCCATCTTGATGCGCTTGTGCCCGCCTACGTTGATTCCGCGAAGCATGGAGATGTAAATCGGCATAGGTCGCCAAATCTTCGGTGAGTCTAACGATACGAGTTCTAAGGATACGAAATCTTGCCAAGCACCGCCACGCGCTTTGCCCCGGTTGCCGAAGGAACATTGGACGTCCGCCGGTGCCAGGTTTCGTGCGCCAGAACCGCGAAGGCCACGGCCTCTTTCGCCGCCGACGGCAAGCCAAACTCGTCGGAGAATCGCAGCTGCAACCCTAGCGGCGCCAGCTCGGTGGTTAACATGGCCACCAGCGTGGAGTTTTTCGCTCCTCCGCCGGAGAGAATCATTTCATGAAACGTCTGCTTCGGTGCGGAGTTCGAGTTCTTTACGACGAACCGCCGTACCGCGTCGGCAATCGATTTCGCCGTTAGCGCCGCCGCAGTCGCTACGACATCTTGATTGCGGCAACCGCGGCAGCTTTTCAGAAAGACGTCCACAAAGTCGCGGCCGAATTCCTCGCGCCCCGCGGTCTTGGGCGGTTGTTTCCGAAAGAAGGTGCGTCGCAACATTCTGCGGACCAACTGCTCGATCACCTTTCCGGAAGCTGCGATTCTGCCGCCGCGATCGAACGGCTTGGCGAAAAGCTTCTCAGTGACGGAGTCGATCACCATGTTGCCTGGGCCGGTATCGAATGCAAACACATCGCTCGGCGCCGCGACCACAGGGATGGCGGTAAGGTTCGCGATGCCGCCGATGTTTTGCGCGATTCTTCCCACACGCGCATCACGGAATAGCATGTAGTCGAGGAAGGGAACCAGGGGCGCGCCTTTGCCGCCAGCCGCAATATCCGCGGGACGAAAATCCGAAACCACGGGCACACCGACTTTTGCCGCGATGATCGCTGCCTCTCCGATCTGCCATGTGGCCGCCAGATTGCGCCCAAGAAAGTGCTGCGGCTCGCCTTGATGGTAAAGCGTCTGTCCGTGGCAGCCCACGAGACCTACCCTGACACGAAACTGCCGACCCGTGGCGAGCACGGCTTCGGAGTAAAGTTCGCCGAGCAGGAAATTCAGCCGCGACAGATCGGCCACGCAGGCTTGCCGAGCGTTCATCGCGGCCAGCACGGCCGCTCGGACTTTCTTGGGATAGGAGTATTGGGCATGCCCGAGCAGTTCGAATCCGGTGCGGGAACGCGCCTTCATTCGCACCAGCGCCACATCGACGCCATCGGCTGACGTTCCGCTCATCACTCCGGCCACGATCAACGCGTTTTTCACCGATTCAGTGCCTCCAGCCGCACTTGTTCGCCGAATTCCCACAGCTTGCGGGAAAGCTTCTCAACCGCTGCGGCAGAAGGTGGCTTTGTCTTGCGCAATATCTTCGCGGACTTCTTCTTGAATGCCAGCACTCGCCGCGTCGCTTCTTCGACGCGTTTGGCGAACTTCGGGTCGCGCTCTACCGTCCTTACCAGCGCTTCGTGAGCCTGCCTAACGTACTCCTCGCGATGGCAGATCAGGAGCAAATCTCCGCCCGCGCGGATGTGTTCGACCGCAGCCTCTCCTACTGGAGCCGCCGCCAGGACTCCGCCCATCTCGAGGTCATCTGAGACGATCAGGTTGCGGTAGCCGAGTCTTTTGCGCAGGATGTCTGTGATCCAGACTTTCGAGAGCGACGCTGGGGTCTGATCCTTCGTCACCTGCGGGTACGCAGCGTGCGCGATCATCACCATCGGCATTTGAGCGCGGAGGATGCGATAAGGGAGGAGATCTTCGGCCCAGAGCTTTTTCAGTGGCTTCTCGATCACCGGCAGATCGCGATGACTGTCGAGCGTGCCCTCGCCGAGGCCGGGGAAGTGCTTGCCGCATCCGAGCACGGCGGATGCGCGGAGCCCAGAGAGAAACTCGCGAGCAAAAGTCATCGCTTCGCGCGGGTTCGCCGAGACTACGCGGGAACTCATCACGCTGCGCGAGGCTTCGAACGCGAGATCGAGCACGGGCGCGAAATCCACATTGAATCCCAGGGCACGGCAGTTCTCTCCGATAACGCGTCCGTGCTTGCGGAAGAGTTTGCGGTCGTCGGTGGCGAAGACATCGGCCGCGGAGGGCGCTGGTCCTAGCACTTCGCGGAAGCGATCGACGTTTCCACCTTCGAGGTCGACACAGGTGAAGAGCGGCGTCGAAACGCATTTCTGGCAATCGCGCAGAAGCTGCCAGGTCTGTTCGGCGGTCTTTATGTTTCGAGCGAACAGGATCACACCCGCCGGCTGAAGCCGCTTAAGCAGGGAACTGAGGCGCGGCGTCATCTCGGTGCCGTCGAAGCCGACGATCAGGAGCTGGCCGAGATTGGGTGTCTGGCGCGGCTTTCGTTGAGAAGTCATCCGATGCGATATACCTGTGTTTCCTCTGAGTTTTATGTTTAGATTTCTTTTTTCAACTCCGCCAGCAGATTCAGTGCCTCCAGCGGCGTGAGCCGGTTCAAGTCTACTTCGCGCAGCTTTTCCAGCACCGGCTGCGACAGCGGCGTGAAGATGGTCAACTGGGTTGGCGGAGGCGTAGCTCCGGGCGAGAGATGATCCGTCGCCAGGCGCTCGACGGATTCATGCTCGGCGAGCACCTCGCGTGCCCGCGTGATCACTTCGTGGGGCAAGCCGGCCAGCTTGGCGACTTCGATGCCGTAGCTGCGGTCGGCCGCTCCCGGCTCAACTTTACGCAGGAAGACGATGCCTCCGCCGGTTTCCTTTACTGAGACGTGATAGTTTTTTACTCCCGCAAGCTGCTCGGCTAATTCTGTCAGCTCGAAATAGTGCGTGGCGAATAGAGTCTTGGCCCGCACACGAGCGTGCAGATATTCGATAGCGGCCCAGGCGATCGCGAGGCCGTCGTAGGTGGAAGTGCCGCTGCCGACTTCGTCGAGAAGAATCAACGAACGTGGCGTCGCGGTATGCAGGATCGCCGCCGTTTCCGTCATCTCGACCATGAATGTGGAGCGGCCGCGGGCCAGATTATCGCTGGCGCCGATGCGCGTAAAGACGCGGTCCACCACGCTGAGGCGCGCGGAGCGGGCGGGAACGAACGAGCCCATCTGCGCCAGAATCACGATCAAGGCCGTTTGTCTGAGGTAGGTGGACTTGCCGCCCATGTTCGGCCCGGTCAGAAGCAGAATCGTGTGCGTGGTTGCGTTCAAATAAAGGTCGTTGGGGACGAAGCGCTCGCTGCCTCCGGCCATCTCTTGCTGCTCGATTACTGGATGGCGGCCTTCGACGATCTCAAGATCTCCGGCATTGCCAGCCGTCGAAGACCTCGTCTGCCGAAGGCTGGTCCGTCGAAGCAACGAACTGCGGTCGGCAGTAATTGCGCAGGGCCGCGACGTGCGCCAGCGAAGCCAGCACATCGACCTCGGCCAGCGCCAGGGCAGTCTGACGGATGGGTTTGGCCTCGGAGGCGATTGCGGTGCGCAGCTCGGTGAACATCCGGCGCTCAATCTCGACGATCTTTTCCTGCGCGTCGAGAATCTTGGCCTCGTACTCTTTCAACTCGGGGGTGGTGAAGCGCTCCGCACCTACCAGAGTTTGTTTGCGTTCATAATCCTGAGGGACGAGGTGCAGGTTCGGCTTCGAGACCTCGATGTAGTAACCGAAGATTGAGTTGAACTTCACCTTGAGCGAACTGATGCCCGGTGCGCCCGCGCTCCCGCTGCTCGATCTGCGCCAGCACCTGCTTGCTGTTGCGGGAGAGTTCACGTAATTCGTCGAGATCGCGATCTACACTTGCGGCGATCACGCCGCCGTCGGCGAAGGTCAGCGGCGGTTCGGGGACGATTGTGGTTTCAATGCGGTCGCGCAGATCGCCTAGTTCGTCCAGTGATCCGTGCAGAGAGTTCAAGCCGCTCCGCTGACAACCGTCCCACTGCTGATTTGATGGCCGGAATCTTTTTGAGCGACGCCGCCAGCGCAAGCACATCGCGCGGATTCGCCGTCTCGAGAGTTACGCGGCTCAAAAGGCGCTCCAGGTCGAGCACGCCGTCGAGCGCGCGGCGGAGTTCTTCACGCGCGATGGTGTTCTTCACGCCTGATTCCACGGCATCGAGGCGGGCGTTGATTTCGCCGAGATCGAGCGAGGGCCGCAGCAACCAGGCGCGCAGCAGGCGTTTGCCCATGGGAGTGACGGCGGCATCGATGGAGCGAAACAGGGTGACGCCCGCATCCGTGCCGGCAAACAGCGGCTCAATCAGTTCCAGATTGCGGACTGTGACCGCATCAAGCACCAGGCAGTTCTGCCGCTCGTACCAGCCGATGCGGTCGACGTGGTCGAGCGAACCGCGCTGCGTCGAGCGGACATAGTAGAGAATCGCCCCCGCTGCAGCGGCGGCCGCTGTACGGCCTGCCAGGCCAAATCCCTCGAGCGACAATACCCCGAAGTGATTTTCGAGCAGCGGAATCGCGTGGTCGGGCGCAAAAATCCAGTCGTCGAGCGGGGTCTCGGCGCACGTGGCTCCAGACGGGCGAGGCTGAGGCGCTTGCGTTGGCTGCTGCTGAGCGAGCAAGGCTCGGCTGGTTCGGCTATCAAACAGCGGGGCCGCTGACCCGTATAGCAACTCTTTCGGACGTAGCTGCTCCAGCTCCTCCTGCACCCGCCGCAGAGCGCCTTCACCGGAAAATTCCGTTGCGCGAAACTCCCCGGTCGAAAGATCGAGGGCTGCAAAGCCCACACGGTCTCCAACCTGAGCCAGGGCCGCCAGGAAATTGTTTTCTTCCGAGCCCAGCAGAGAATGGGCCGCCGTTCCGGGCGTGACTACGCGTGTGACCTCGCGCCGGACTAACTTTGTGCCAATCTGCTTTTTCGCGAGACGGGCGTCTTCCATTTGCTCGCAAATGGCTACCTTGAAGCCTTTGCGGATGAGCTTGCCGATGTAGCCTTCAGCGGCGTGGTGCGGTACTCCGCACATGGGCACTGCGATGCCCTTTTCTTTGTTGCGCGAGGTGAGCGTGATCTGCAACTCTTTGGACGCTACAATGGCGTCATCAAAGAAAAGCTCGTAGAAGTCGCCCAGGCGGAAGAACAGCAGCGCGGTCGGATGTTCTTTCTTGACGGCGGCATATTGCCGCATCAGCGGAGTGGACGGCTCATTCATTGTTTCAACAGCATCGTTTCAGCCGCATGGTTTCAGTCGGGCGCGGGATTGCGCGGATTATAACAAGTCTTCGCCTTCGACTGCCCGGCTTCGGGAGCGCGGCTGGAAATGGGAGTTGACGCGGGTTCTCCGGCAGTGTTTAGCTGATGCATGGAACTCCGCAAAGATCCCATAACCCGCTCCTGGGTCATGACAGGAGATGATCCAGCCGAAGGCGCACCACGTCCCGAAACGGTGTGCCGGTTTTGCCCGGATTCCCCCGAACCCACGCAACTCATTGCGGCCGTGCCCAGTACGGCGGCCTGGTCGGCGCGCTCGGTGGTGCATCCCGCGCCGCTCTACCACATTGAAGGCGAGCCCGGGCGCCGCGGCGACGGCATTTACGACCGCATGAGTTCAGTGGGCGCTCACGAAGTTCTGGTGGAGAATCCCAGGCATGACCGCCAACTCTGGCAGGCAAGCGACGAGGAGATCGGGCAGTTCTTACGCCTTGCCGCCGAGCGCATTATGGATCTCAAGCGCGACCCGCGGGTCAAATACGTCAGCCTGTATAAGGATTATGGCTCCAACGCTGGCCAGGAATTCGCTCATCCCACGTCGCAGCTCACGGCCACCATGTTTGTGCCCCGGCGTGTGCTTTACGAACTAGGGCGGGGCGCGAGTATTTCCAAGGCAAAGAGCGCTGTGTCTTCTGCGACATTCTCGCCCAGGAAGAGAGGCAGGCCTCGCGCGTGATTGAAGCCCGCGGGGATTATGTCGCTCTGGGACCTTACGCTCCGCGGGTGCCCTACGAAACCTGGATCATCCCCCGTAACCATGATGCTTCCTTCGAGCGCACAGGATTGTCCAAGCCGGGATTGCGGGTGAATCTCGCGGCCCTTCTGCGCCGCACGCTGCAGCGGGTTCGCGCGATCACGGAAGGCTTCCATCTGGTACTGCACACCTCGCCGAACAGTCTGCATCCCTCGAAAACTCTGGGTTATTGGAAGACCATCGACGACGACTACCACTGGCACATCGAGATCATGCCGGTCATCGCCGCCAAGGCCCGCTCCTACACTTTCAAAGAGGTTTATTATTCGCCGGTTAGCTCCGAGACCGCGGTCAAGCAACTGCGGGAGGCGAAGGATTGATGGCTGAGGGATCAACGACTGAAACATCTTCTGATGAGCCCTTGATCTTGGCCGCTGTCCGGGTCTCGCGTAATGCCAAGCGCTGCCTGAGGTAGTGGTGCAGTTTGATATGGAAGCGAGCCAAACGCGCAATTATTGCGTCGCAAAGAGCGCGACGCGACGCGCGGCTCGCCAGATCCTTGATTGCGCAGAGAACGCTTGTTCAGGATGACAACCAAACTGCACCACTATCCTGACTGATGGAGGCTTCGCGGACGCGGTCGCATTGATTACAATAGAAGATTCGTGTGCCCGGATGCGCGGAAGCTCGTCGTAGGGACGAAGAACATTTTGGAACAGTCAAACCAACTGGAACCGTCAAACCACAAGCCTGGCGCGTTGGCCGGGGTGTCGCCCACCGTGTACTGGCGGGTGGAGGGGAGTCTGCTTGACCTGACGGTGGTAGAGCCGGTGGCGTTCTTTACATGGAACGCGCAGACCTTCGCGGAGCGATGGTGGCGGCGGGGGCTGATCTTCGTGATGGCGGCGCTGCGTCCGTTTCTGTATTCGACGAACCGGAAGTTCGCGACGCGTGTGATACATACGGCTCTGCGGGGTGTGACACGCGACCGGCTGGATCTGCTGGGCGAAGAATATTTCCAATACAAATTGAAGCCGCGGCTGAAGGCGCACGGGGTGGAGCAGGTGCGGGAACTGGTGCGCGCGGGCGCGGACGTGGTGCTGGTGAGCCAGGGACTGGAGCACGTGATGAAGCCGCTGGCGCAGCATCTTGGAGTGAAGCGGGTGGTGGCGAACCGGCTGGAATTTCGTGAGGGCGTGGCGACGGGAAGGCTGCTGGAGCCAGTGATCCTGCCGCGAGGAGGATTCGCGCTGATCCGGGAGCAGAGTCCGGATGGGCGGCGGGCACCGAAAACGCTTGCTCGGCAACTGGATATTACGCTGGAGGAATTGCGGGCGGCGGTGATTGGGGCCGGTAGGGAACTGGCGACGCTGGAACGTCCGATTGTGCATTTTGAGGGGCGGCGCCAAGCGGCTGGATTTTCTGTCCGGCGGGCGCTGGCGGGCAAGCATGTGATGCTGATCGGGGTTACCGGATTTATTGGGAAGGTTTGGCTGGCGAATACGCTTTTGGAGTTGCCGAAGATCGGGCGGATTTATCTGCTGATCCGGCGGCAGAAATCGAATCCGGCGCAGCGGCGGTTTGAAAAGATGGTGGAAGAGTCCCCGGTATTCGATCCGCTGTTTGAGGCGTACGGGCCTGGTCTCGCGGAGTATCTACGGGAGAACGTCGAGGTGGTGGAGGGAGACGTCACACAGGCGGGGTTGGGACTGAATGGGGAGGTGGCGCGGCGGCTGGAGAGAAATCTTGATTTGATAGTAAATAGTTCGGGATTGACGGATTTCAATCCGGACTTGCGGGATGCGCTGGCGACCAATACGGATGCGGCGATGAACATCCTGGAGTTTGTGCGGGGAACGGATCACGCGGGGTTGCTGCATTTATCGACCTGTTATGTGGCGGGTGAGCGGGATGGGCGGGTGACGGAGAAGCTGATTCCGAATTACACGCCGCGGCGCGTGGCGAACTTCGATGCGGAGCAGGAATGGCGGGCGCTCCATGAAGTCATTGCGCAGGCTGAGGCTGAGGCCGAGGGTGCGGAGGTGACGGCGGGGTTGAAGATGCAGTCTCTCGCGAAAGAACATGCGGCGAAAGGACTGCAGGGAGCGGCTCTGGAGAACCAGATCCGAAAGAACCGGATCCGGTGGTTGAAGACGTATTTGACCGAAGCGGGGACGCAGCGGGCGAAACAGTTGGGCTGGCCGAATACTTATACACTGACCAAGAGCCTGGCGGAATCGCTGATAGTGAAGTACGGAGCGGGGTTGCCGATTGCCGTGGTGCGTCCGGCGATTGTGGAGACCTCGGTGGGGAAGCCGTTTCTGGGGTGGAATGAAGGGATCAATACGTCGGCGTCGCTGTCTTATTTGTTGGGGACATATTTCCGGCAGTTGCCGTCGAATGAGAGCAAGCGGCTGGACATTATCCCGGTGGACGCGGTGTGCGCGGGGATGACGCTGATTGCGGCTGCGATTGTAGAGCGGCGCCACGATCAGTTGTATCAGTTGGCAACGTCGGCGACGAATCCGTGCGATATGGGGCGGTCGATTGAGTTGACGTCGCTGGCGCACCGCAAACATTACCGGGCGCAGGAAGGGCTGGAGTCGTGGCTGCGGCTGCGGTTTGATGCGATTTCGGTGTCGAAGACGCGGTACCAGCGGATGTCGGCGCCAGCGCAGAAGGCGATCGTGAAGTCGATTCAGCGAATCATGTCGCCGCTGCCGTTGAAGAAGACGCCGCTGGTGAAGGCGGAGAGGAATCTGGAGCGGGTGGAGAAGTTGATTGAGTTGTTTGAGCCGTTCATCCTGTTTAACGAGCACGATTTCGCGGCGGACAATGTGGAGAAGCTTTCGCACGCGCTGGTGGAGGACGAGCGCGAGGAGTTTGGGTATAAGGCGAGAATGCTCGACTGGTGGGATTACTGGATCAATGTGCATATTCCGGCGCTGCGGAAGTGGACGTATCCCTTGATTGAGGGAAGACCCCTGGAGGCGCGTCCGGCGCGGAGTTTGCAGAATGGGGAGACGGTGAAGACGGGGACCTGAGGAGGAACATGATCAAGACCGCAGCTCTCGGGCTAAAGCCCGTCCTAACGTAAGACCCTAACCGTAGCGCTGAAGCGCTGGCCACCCAAAAGGCCGCGGGGCACGCTGCCCTTGGCAGGGCCGCTGCCCGAACATAGGGCGACGGGCTGTACGCTTGACGAACAAGAGTAGCGCGAGAGAAACAGGACTTGGAATGGCGATATTTCTGACGGGATCGACGGGATACATTGGGGCGCATGTGGCGGCGAATTTGCTGCGCGATCATGGCGCGGCTTTGAATGTGTTGGTGCGGGCGCGGGATGCGGGCGAGGCGCAAGGACGACTGTGGCAGGCGCTGCAATTGCATCTGGAGTTCCCGCAATTTTATGAATTTCTGCAAACGCGGGTTCGGGTGTTCCGCGGAGACTTGACGGAGCCCGGTTTCGGGCTGGATCGCGATGAATACGACCGGCTGGTTCACACTAGCGACTCGGTGATTCACTGTGCGGCGTCGTTGAACCGGAAATCGGAGAAGAGCTGTCTGAACGTGAATCTGCGGGGCACGCTGGAGGTGCTCACGCTGGCGCGGCACGCCGAGCATTATCACGGGCTAAGGCGCTTCAGCCAGGTGAGCACCGTGGCGGTGGCAGGGAAGCGGCAGAATGAGGTGGTGAGCGAGGACAGGTCGATTGATTGGGAGCGGTCGGATTACGATCCGTATGCCCGGACCAAAAAATTCTGCGAACACATGATGCGGGTGCTGCTGCCGGAAACGCCGAAGACAATCTTCCGTCCGAGCATTGTGCTGGGCGACAGCCGCTATGCGGAGACCACGCAATTCGATATGGTGAAAGCGTTTGTGTTTCTGGCCGGGCTGCCAGTGCTGCCGTTTCGTCCGGCAGACAAGATCGACATTGTGAACGTGGATTTTGTTGCGGAAGCGATTGCGACGCTGCATCAGAAAGAGCGTCCGGAACACGACACTTATCATCTTTCGTCGGGAATTGGATCGCAGACGTTTCGACAGATCACCAGCGCTTTGTCGGCGGCACAGAACAAGCGGCCTCCGGTGTTCGTGCCCGTGGCGGAGCGGCCGTTTGCACGGTCAGTGAATTTTCTGGCGAGCCGCAACGGACCAGTTGGAAAGAGCGCGTCGTTATTGAAGAGTGTTCCTGCCGTACCTGGTGTGGAACACGGTATTCGATAATGCGCGCGTGACGAAGGAGTTGGGGAAGAAGCCGGTGCCGTTCTCCGAGTATTGCTATCCGCTGTTGAAGTTCAGCCGCGAGAACGAGTTCGCGTATAGATACCGTCCCTGGCCGGCCGCGGCGGGAGGGACTGCGGCATGATGGATTTCATTCTTGAAGCCTGGGTCAGCAGCTCAATTGAGCGAGCCAAGGCGGGATGGATGCTGGGCGAGGGCCAGCGCTGGAAGCCGGGCGAGAAGCTGAAACTTCTGTTTGCAGGCTACAACGGCACGAGGAATATGGGTTCGGATGTGCGGGTGGAAGAGATGCTGCGGCAGATCCGGCGCATTCTGGGCGCGGAGCGGGTGGAGTTCAGCGTGATGAGCCAGAATTTCGATTTCTCACGCGGATACTTCGAGGGCACGAAGCAAGTGCATCTGCCCGATATTTTTCCGCCCTTTTTGGCAAATGAAGTGCCGAAGCATGATGGAGTGGTGGCGTGCGAAGGATCGATGTTCAAGAGCAAGTTCGCCAATGCGCTGACCACAATGATGATCGGATCGCTGGGCATTGCGGCGGCGCAGAACAAATTGTCCGTGGGCTACGGCGCTGAAGCGGGGTATATGGATCCGATGGTGGCGAAGATGTGCGGACGATATTGCAAGAACTCATTTGTAATTACGCGGAATGAAGAGTCGCGAGGGGTCTTGCGTGAACTGGGCGTGCCGACGGAGTTGGGAACCGATACTGCGTGGACGTTTGAGCCCCGTCCGCCGGAGTATGGGCAGAGCGTTCTGAGGAAAGTTGGATGGGATGGACGGACGCCGGTGCTGGTGGTCTGCCCGATTAATCCGTTTGAATGGCCGGTGAAAGCGTCGGTGGCGAAATATGCAGTGCGAAGTTTGACGGGCGCTTATAAAGACAGCCATTACCGTACCGTGTATTTTCACAATTCGGGGCCAGCGGCTGCGAGGGGTTATCAGCGGTACTGGACGGCGATTGCGAACGCGGTGGACGCATTCCGCAAGAAGAAAAATGTTTTCGTGATTCTGGCGGCGACGGAGCGGCTGGATGCGCGTCCGGCGAACAAGATAGCCGAGAAGCTGGGCGGAGTGCCGGTGCTGACTTCGGACGAGTACAGCATGTATGAACTGGTGAGCATTCTGCGGGCGTGCCACATGATGGCTTCGTCCCGGTATCACGGGATTGTGACGTCGATGCCGGGGCTGGTGCCATCGGCGGGAATTACCATGGACGAACGTATCCGCAATTTGATGCGGGAGCGTGGACATCAGGATCTACTGATGACGGTGGACGATCCTGAGCTTGAAGGGAAGCTGTTGGCGGCACTGGAGAAGCTGAGTTCCGAGGGTGAGGCGATTGCCGCCGGGATCGGGCAGACGGTGGTTAGGAATTTGAAAGTGATGGCGCGCATGGGTGTTTATTTTGAAGAGGAAGTGCAGAGAAGGTATCCGGAGTTTGAGACGCGCCGGGGCGAGTGGAGTTGGGAGGATTACTTGCCTCCGATGGGCAATGGGTTGCGGGAGTTGGTGGCGGCTTACAACTAAAGTCGAGTTTTTCGTGAATGCGATCTTGCGGTCCACATCTTGAGCACCATCGTTCCATTTATCGGCGAGGTCTTTTCGCAACTGCAGAGCGGCTGCGGGCAAGCGGATTCTCGCCGAAATTCGCGAGGGCGAAATCACTGGCGTGACCGGCGACGAATTGCTCGAGTTGATCCGGAAGGCAAGAACTTTTGTTGCTTCGAGAGGCTTGCAAAGGGGCGACCGGTGCGGCTTGCTGGCGGCGAACAGCATTCGCTGGGTGGCGATGGACCTGGCTCTCATGGCAGAAGGGCTGATCGTAGTGCCGTTGTATTCGCGGCAGGCGCCTGCGGAACTGATCGCAATGATGAAGGATTGCACGCCGTCGCTGGTGTGCTGCGGGGACGCGGGGTTGCGGGATGCGATTGCGCAGAGTTGGAAGGAGGCTCCGCCGCAGTTCCTGTTTGACGAGATTTTTGCGGGAGTAGACGGAGTGCAGTTGGAGGAACCGCAGGTGGGGAAGGACGATGCCGTAACGATCATCTATACGTCCGGGACATCCGGCGAAGCCAAGGGTGTGGTGCTGACGGCGGCGAATGTGGGCTTCATGCTGGACCGAACGGCGGAGCGATTAGAACAATTGATGTCAGGTTCATCGTCCGGGCGGGCGGGGCAGGATCGAATCTTCCATTATTTGCCGTTTACATTTGCCGCGTCTTGGATCGCATTGCTTACGTTTCTAAAACGGCGGAGCCTGGTCACCATCAACACGGATCTGGCGAAGATCGCGAATGACATGCGGACGGTGGCTCCTGATTATTTTTTGAATGTGCCGCAGTTGCTGGAACGAATGCGGCGGGCGGTTGATGAGCAACTGTGGCAGACGGGAGGAGCGGCGCAGGCACTTTATTCGCGGGCCAAAGCGGCGTGGGCGCGGAAGCAGGATGGACAGCCAAAGACGGGCGACGCCATGTGGCTGGGGCTGGCGAATGCGCTTGTGTTTCCGGCGATCCGGAAGAAGATGATCGGGAGAAATCTGAAGGCGCTGATTTGCGGGTCTGCGCCCTTGAGTGCGGAGACTCAGCTCTACTTCATGATGCTGGGAATTCGCGTGCTACAGGTGTACGGGCTGACGGAGACTATGGCCATCTGCACGATGGATGATCCGAACCAGGTCGAGGTGGGGCGCGTGGGTCCGGCGATTCGGGGTATGGAGATGACGTTGGGCGAGCACGACGAAATATTAGTGCGCGGGCCGAATGTTTTTTCGGGGTACTGGAACCGGCCGGAGCAAACGGCCGAGGCTTTGCGCGATGGATGGTTTCATACCGGCGATCAGGGTGAAGTGAATGCAGCGGGGAATTGGCGGATCGCGGGGGCGGATCAAAAATCTGATCGTGCTGGGATCAGGCCACAAGATTTCGCCCGAGCCGATCGAGAGCGCGATTGCGAAAAATCTGCCGCAGGCGCAACAGGTAGTTGTGGTGGGAAACGGGCGTGGATATTTGACCGCGATTGTGACCGGGAGCGTCACGCCTGAACATGCGCAAGGGGCGCTGGATGTAGTGAACCCTGAATTGCCGCATTACAAACAGGTGCGGGCGTTTTACGTGTGCGCGGATGCGTTCTCGATTGAGAGCGGCATGCTGACGGTGAACGGGAAGCTGAAGCGAGACGTGATTGCGTCGCGGATGAAAGATGAGATTGAGGAGATGTACCGCGTGAAACAGGCAGTTTAGTCAGGCGACGAAATGCTGGGTAGTGTTGAAATGCTGGGAAACACTAAGAATATTAAGGTGCACGCAGTAAGATCCGAGCGTCCACTTGAGAATCAGTGTGCCGGGAGCGCCTTGTCCTGGAGGGTTGCGGACGGCGTGATCGAGCTGGCGTTGCATCGCGAGCCTTGCAATGAACTGGGGTCAGCCTCGCTCGATGAGCTTGAGACATTTGCAACGGCTTTGGAGGAGATGCAAGCGGAGGCGCACGCGCTGATTATTTATAGCGAGTTGAAGCCCGGGTTTTGCGCTGGGGCGGATTTGCGCGAGTTGTACGAGCGGTCCCAGACGATGGACAAATCCGAAGCCGTGAAGGGTGTGCGGGAGTTTCTCCAGCGCATTCATCGTGTATTGAATCTGATTGATGCCGCGCCTTTGACTACGATTGCGGCGGTGCACGGCGTGACGTTTCGGTGGAGGATTCGAGCTGGCGCTGGCTTGCGATTTGATTATCGCAGACAAGATGGCGCGGTTTTGTTTTCCGGAGCTGAGGCTGGGATTGATTCCGGGGTTTGGCGGGATTCCGCGCCTGAAGCGGGATTTGGGCAATGCCGTGGTGAGAGATCTGTTGCTGACAGGACGGAGCTTTAACGCGACCAAAGCGCAGCAGATCGGGCTGGTGAGCCAGGTAGTGGGTGAAGGCGAGGCGGTGCATGCGGCGCGGGCGACGGCGATGCAGTTGGGGAAGTTTGATCGAGCGACGGCGGCGGCGGCGAAAAAGTTTATCAAGCCGATTCCGTACGAGGAGCTTCGGAAGGAAATCGATATTTTCTGCGAGCTGTTTGCGCGTCCGGCGGTGCAGGCTGGGCTGCAGAAGTTTGTGGAGAGTACGGATGCGCAGCCTTATCTGCCGTAGATAGTACCCAGTACCTTGTACTGAGTACGAGGCCCAGTACCTAGAACGAAAGCAGGTTCCTCACCGCGCCTTCGGCTCGGTTCGGAATGACAGAGCTTTTTAGTTGAGGAAAGAAATGCCAACTGCTGAACAGACGCTGGAGAGATATTGACGCTGGCGGCGGCGCACTTCAAGGTGCCGCGAGAGAAGCTTGCGCCTGACGACGACTTCTTCAAGACACTGGGGATTGACAGCTTGCAGACGCTTGATCTGTTGACCAAGCTGGAGAATCATTTTCGGGTGGAGCTTCCGGATTATGAGTTGCAGGGAGTCTCCGACTTTCGCACGCTGGCGGGTAAGATTCAGGCGCGACTCTAGCACACCAATCGTTGATTGCTGATGTTTGATGGATGTCGATTGTGCTTGAAACCGGTAACTCAGGTTGTTAATCAGCAATCACCAATCTACAATCAGCAATTCTCCTATGCTCGATCTCCAGAAATATAGCTGTCTGGGCGCGGCTTTGCGCGACGCGCTGGATCGCTTTTCGGGTGAGACCTGCTTGATTGAGGCTGACCGCGATCGTGAAAAGGTGCGCCTGACCTACTCCGACTTCAAGGAGATCAGCCTGCCTTTGGCGCGAGCGCTCGAGGATGCGGATTTCGATGCGGGCGATCGCGCGGCCATCCTCATGACGAATCAGTCGAAGTGGCTGATTTCGGCGTATGCGATTTTTCATACCGGAGGCGTGCTGGTTCCCCTGGATTTCAAACTAACGGCAGCCGAGCAGTTGCAATTGCTGGAGCACTCGAAGGCTAAGGTGCTGGTCGTCGAGTATTACCTGTGGCAGGCGATCACACAATCGGCAGAATTTCACAACATCAAGACAAAGCTGGTTCTGGTGACGGAGGCGCCGCCGGGCGCGGATCTGGCGGGAGGGTTTCGTTGGGAGGATTTCAAGCGCAAAGGCGCGCCCGATTTTGTCATGCGTCGGCGGGAGGATGTGGCTTGCATCGTGTATTCGTCGGGCACGGGCGGGCGTCCCAAAGGTTGCGTGCTGACGCACGAGAATTATCTGGAGCAGTGCCGGGCATTGACGGCATGGTATCCATTCTGGCCCGGGGTGCGGTATTTGAGCATTCTGCCGACGAACCACGCGATTGATTTCATGGTGGGATTTATTGGTCCGTTTGTGTGCGGGGCGTGCGTGGTGCATTTGCGCACGCTGCGTCCGGAGTTTGTGCGCGATGCGTTCGTGCGCTACCGGATCACTTATGTGTCTCTGGTCCCGATGATCGTGAAGAACCTGGAACGCGGGTTGCGGGCGAAGTTCGATGAGTTGCCAGCGTGGAAGCGCACGATTTTGAATCGAATGATTGGGCTCAACAGACTGTTGACGCGGCTTAAACCGCTGGTGAAGGTGAGCCGCGCGCTGCTGCCGCAGGTGCATCGGGCATTTGGCGGAGAGCTGCTGGCGCTGATCACAGGCGGCGCTTTCATGGAACCTTCGACGATGCAGTTCTTTTATGATTTGGGAATTCCGGTGGTGAACGGTTACGGGCTGACGGAAGCGGGGACGGCGCTCACCTTGAACGATCTGAAGCCGTTTCGAGCGGACACGGTGGGCAAACCGCTGCCGGGAGTGGAACTGCGGGTGCTGAGTCCGAATGAGGAAGGAATTGGGGAAATTGCCGCGCGGAGCAAGACGGTGATGTCGCACTATCTGGACGACGCCGAGCTGACGGTAGAAACGATTGTCGATGGATGGCTGCTGACGGGCGATTTGGGACGGTTTGACAGCAGCGGGCATCTGCAACTTTTCGGACGGAAAAAGAACATGATCGTCACCGAGGGCGGGAAGAATATTTATCCCGAGGACATTGAGACAATGTTCGACGGACTGCCGGTGAGGGAATATTGCGTGTTCGCGGCGAATTATGTGTGGCCGCAAAAGGAATTGGGACGGGAAATGCTGGTGATGGCGCTCCGGCTGGAGCAGAATCAGCGCTTCGACAGCGCGCTACAGGGTGAGGTCCTAAACCGTAATCGGCGGTTGCCAGATTTCAAACGCGTGAATGGATATGTGATTTGGGAGAAAGATTTTCCGCGGACGGCTTCGATGAAGATCAAGCGGCAGGCGCTGGCGGAGGAGATGGGAAAGACGCTCGAGCGGGGAGCGGTGGTGGGGTTGTGAATGTGCGGTCGTCCTATCTGGCCATCGTGAATCCCGCGGCGGGAGGCGGGCGAAGCCGAAAGATGCTGGGTGCGGCGCTGGAGCGGTTGCGATCGGGCGGGGTTGAGGTTGACGTAGTGGAGACGCGTGGCGCCGGGGACGCAACGCGGCTGGCGCGGGAGGCTTTCGGGCGCGGACGGCGGCGTTTCATTGCGGTGGGCGGGGATGGAACTTCTTATGAGGTCGTGAACGGTCTTTTTCCGGAGGCTGGCGCGGCCGGGCGTCCGACGCTGGGGTTCTTGCCGCTGGGGACAGGAAATTCTTTTCTGCGCGATTTCAGCGACCGTGGGGTGGAGCACGCGATCGAAGCGCTGATTGCGGGACGAACGCAGACCTGCGATGTGCTGCGGCTGCGGCACCGCGGCGGAGTAATCCACTACATTAATTTATTGAGTATAGGTTTCGCAGCGGACGTGGCCACACTGCGGGCGCGGCGGTTCAGCAGCCACGGCCAGTCGGGATACTTCATTTCGATTTTTCTGGGACTGGCGCGGTTGGAGAGGCGGCCGTTTCCGGTGCGGGTGGACGGGGAAACGGAGTTCGACCGGCGGCGATGTTTGTTTCTCAGTTTCAACAACAGCAAGTTTACTGGCGGGACGATGATGATCGCTCCCAAGGCCGAGGTAAACAGCGGACTGATTGAATATGTCCGGTGGGGTGCGATCGGGCGGCTGGGGCTGATCCGGAACTTGCCGAAACTCTATGACGGAACGCATATTGAGCATCCTTTGGCCGAGCGAAAAGCCGTCGCGCGGGTCGAGTTTGATCTGGACGCTCCCGTAGATTTGATGGTGGATGGGGAAGTGCTGACGCTGCATTGCGAGGAATTGGATGTTTTGCCGGGAGCGTTGGACGTTGTCGCATAGATGCGAGTGTACGGCTCGATAGCATATTTGCATGGGTATGATTTCGAAAAACTCGCACGCTGGGCGCCGAGGTTGACGCAGGCGACCGGCATTCTGCTGATCTTGCTAGGAATCATTCATCTGATAGCAACGCCATTCTTAATCGGCTGGTCGAGCCGGCAATTGCGTTCCGATCACGCTTCACTGGTAATCGCAGCCATGCGGCTTAACCATATCCTGGTGGGGATTTTGCTGCTGCCTTTGGGAGTATCGACATTTTGGGCGGGGCGGGCCCTAGGACAATCGTGGGCTCTGCGCCAGGCAGGGCTGAATGCGGTTACGCTTCTTTGCCTTCCTGTGCTACTTGTTGCGACGATGCCGCTTGAATCGCTGGATGCGCCACTGTTTCGGCTGGCAATCCTCATGGTGATTGCGGCCTGCCTCATCCAGACGATGGCTCTTGCCGGAGTCTGGAAGTACGGAAGGAAAGAATCGTGAATCATGCGTGCGCGAAGGCCATGGTATAAAAAGAATCATGTCTGAGGCGAGGCGAAAGCGGCAGCAGGAGCGGGTGGGGACGCCGGAGTCGACTCCGCAGTCGCGGAAAAAATCGATCTGGGCCGGAATTGTGGTGTTGTTCGTGGTGGCTTGGGCCGCTGGTTGGGAATACAAAAATCACCGCTACGATGGGTTCGCGAAGTGTCTGGCGACAAAACAGGCGAAGATGTACGGGCTGTACTGGTGTCCACACTGCGCTGACCAGAAAGCAATGTTTGGAAAAGCGTTTCAATACGTGCCTTACGTGGAATGTGCGATCAAGGACTCCCATGAACTGGCCGCGGCATGCAAGGCGGCCGGGGTGAAGTTGTTTCCGAGTTGGCAGTTTGGCGCCGGTCCGCCGATCGAAGGTGTCTTTCCCATGCAGGAGTTGAGCGATAAGACTGGATGCAGTTTGCCGTGAGCGCCTCCGGAAATCAGCCTGAGGCGACCGCAGTTTCCGCCAGGAACAAACGGGCCCTGTATCTGGCTATCGCTGTTTTGTCTGTGGCGGGAATGGTGGATTCGGCTGTGTCGTTGCAGCGGCACTACGCGAAGTCGGCGTCGGCCTTCTGCGATGTCGCGGAGAGATTCAATTGCGACATCGTGAACCGGAGCGAGTATTCGAGCCTGATGGGAATTCCGGTGGCGGGGATTGGCGTGGTCGGCTATGGAGTGCTTTTGGCTTTGGCGACAGCTTATCGATCGCGGCCGGAGACGCCGTTATGCCTGGTGGCGGCAGCAGCGGCGGGATTGGGGTTCGCGCTGTATTTAACGTATGTCGAGGGGTTTGTGCTGGATACGTGGTGCATTCTGTGTTTGGGTTCTCTGGCGCTGATTGCGGTGATCACTGGGCTGGCGGGAGTGGTGAAGTCGCGGGCATAGGCTGATCCATTACCTCGGGGGCTAAAGCCCTCATCAGTCTTGGCCTCGATCGCAGCACTGAAGCGCTGCGCCACCCGAAAACAGAGCGTCACCCAAAAGCGGCGGCTGTTTGGCGCTGCTGAATTTGCGCCCTTTCGAAGCGGCTTTGTAGAAGCTTCTGACTCGAGACACTGCGACGATTATCGAAAACTCTTCCGATGGGAAAAATCCAAGAGATACAGGATGGAGCCGGGGCGGTTACTGAGGCCGTGCGCGCCACGGGGGCGACCGGCGATCTGCGGCTGCATGAGTTCCGCAGCCGCATCTTCCGGAACACACGTTTCTTGCGGGTGTGGGTGCCCCGGGATACGACGCCGCAGAGAATGCAGGCCGGCATTATCCGGTGCTTTATTTGAATGACGGGCAGAATCTGTTCGAGGCAGCGACGGCATTCGCCGGAGTCGAGTGGCAGGTGGATGAGACGGCGGAGCGGTTGATCGGCGAAGGCGCGGTGCCGCCTCTCATTATTGTGGGCATGGATAATGCGGGCAAGGAACGGATTCGCGAGTACATGCCATACCGGTTGATGCATCCGAGATTGCTGCGGGTGCGGGGGCGATATTATCCGGATTTTCTGATGAAGGAAGTGATGCCGTTTGTGGGGCGCAATTACCGGGTTGCGGTCGGGCCGGAGAATACTGGATTGGGGGGATCGTCATTGGGAGGGTTGATTGCGCTGTATACGGTGATGGCGCGGCCGGGAGTGATTGGGCGGCTACTGTTGGAGAGTCCGTCGCTGTGGGCGTCGGGCCGGCAGCTTATCCGGGAGAGCCGGTCGGTGAGAATTTGGCCGGAGAGAATATTTGTGGCGGCGGGAACTGCCGAGGCAGGAAGCGCGGGGCGGAGCCGGAGCGTAGTGGATGATGTGCGGGAACTGGCGGCCATCATGCGTCGAGCCGTGCTCAGTGAAAGACGGTTGCGGCTGGTGATCAAGGATGGAGCTGGGCACAACGAGGCGGCGTGGGCGGAGCGGTTCCCTGAGGCGCTGCAGTTCTTGTTTGGGCAGTAGACTTCGATTAGAGAAAATTCGGAGCCAGAACAGATTTCCTACTCAGGTTCCAGATCCCATACAAGAGAGAGGCCATCACGGGGACGGAAAGCTGGACGTGTGTCCAGCGCGCGAGTGGGCCGAGCAGCGGGAGTATGAACGCCAGATAAAGGAGAAGTTTGAAGGGGCGAATGTCATAGTCGTCGGGCTGAGAGACGATCCAATCGGAGAGTAGCAGGAATGCCGGTGCGAGGATCACGAGGTCATAGACGGTGAGGTGCGGAGCGAGAAGAACTGTCGCCAGCAACAGCGCCGAATAGCGCAACGACAAAGATAGGCGGCTTCGCCAGCAAGCTACAGTCAAGACCGATATCAGGAGCGCAGTCGCGAGGTAGAGCGCGAGAGAAGGCGCGGGCCAAGGGACGAGCATGATCCAGAAAGTGCGCAGGGAGTGAGTTTGGTAGAGCCGGGGCTCAAGCAGAGGGAGGATGCTGGGCAAGTTGAAGAGTGTGCATATCCATGCGTGAAGCGGGCCGAGGCCGTAGTAAAGCCAGGCTGCGGTCAACTGGGCGGCGGCTGCAAGAAGCGCGCCGGCGATCACCCGCCAGTTGAGCGTGACAACAAAGACAAGCGCCGAGGCCAGGGCTAGTTGTGGCTTGAAGATGAGGCATCCGAGGGCCAGGCCCGCTAGAAATTCGCGTTGGGCACGTAGAGCTAAGAATGCGACGGTGAAGCAGGCGAGAGCCAGAGCGGAAGTCTGTCCCCAAGCGATGAGGTGCCAGAAGGCAGGGTAGGCCAGGGCGAGAATCACGACGGTCATTTCTTGTTTTCGCAGGGCGGGGCAGGCGCGCCAGAGGGCATAGCAGCACACGCCGTAAATGAGCGAACTGAGAGTAAGCCAGAGGATCAGCGCACAAGAGTAGGACAGGCGGGCAAAGGGCGCGAAGAAGAACGAAACCTGCGGCGGATAAAGCGGCAAGTAGCGGATGCCGGCGGCGGTGGGGATCCGGCGCGCGGCGAGTTGAGATTGCGCTTCCAGGTTGTACAGGTCGCTCCCGCGGTGATTCAGGGCCAGTGATCCGAGCGTGTAGAGATGCAGGAAGTCTGTGCCTTTGAGGTTGCCGGCGCGATCAAGCAGGCCAGGCGTGGCCATGTTCCACACGTATACGGACCAAAGGCAGAGCGCGAGGATCAACCCGTGGGCGCGCAGGCGTTTGGCAGTGAGCCAAGTGGCGGCATTCAACGGTGTCATGTCCTATGCCTGCTTAGCAACAGGAGGGGCAAAATGAAGGGCAGAATGAGAGTGCCGACCGCGGGCAACAACGGCATTAGGCCGGAGGGATAGGAGCTAAGGGGAAACAAGAGCAATAGCGTAAGTGACGTAATTGAAGGCCAGGCCAGGATCGCAATGAAAGCGTAACGAGCGGGGAGGCGTAGACTAGCCCAATCGTGAAGAATAATAATTACCGGTAGAACCAGCAACAACTGATTGAATAGCGGATAGAGCGGCATCGTGAGCAGACTGGCGATGAGGAACGCCGCCAGGACCATGGTGAACCGTGGTGAATCTCCGGCTTCTTTTCGATTTTTCCAGGCAAATGCCAGAATGCCTACGATCACCGCTCCTGAGAGTATTTCTCCGAGTGTGTTGCCAAGCGCCAGTTCGAGCAGAGGCGGCCTGTAGGCATATTGTCGATAAGCCCGTAAACCTTCGAAAAAGTAATGCAGCCATCCAGGCAGAATCACTTCTCCGGCTCCAATCAGCGCAGCCAGTGTCGCCGCAAAGCCCGCTAACAGCCGCCATCGCTTTTGCCAGTCACCTATCACCCAGCACACGAACCACACCATGGGGAGGGCGACCATCTGCGGTTTGATAGTCGAGACAGCGAGCAGTACGCCCGCAGTTGCCAGCCGATTCTTCGATACGCACCATGTGGCCAAGGCGAGAAGGAAGCCCACGATCAGCCCGAGTTGACGAAGGCGCAATCCTTGTACGATCGGCGGCGTACTGAGAACGAATAACACTGCAGCCGCAAGGGTTGGCCACGATGGACGCCAGCGCACGGTGTCGAACCAGAGGAGCACGCCTATAACGGTCAATAGTGCGAGAACGAGCGGCGCCCAAGACTCGACCTCGACGAAAGTCAAGTTCACCGTGGGAGCCATGAGGAATACGACGTATACGGGATAAGCGAATCGTTGCTCGTCCACTGCGTCTTGGGCGGAGACTTCAGGCGCTTGCGTAACAACGTGCCCGTAAAACGCGATCTGAATCTCGTGGCTGACGGCCGCCGAATATGGGTTGCGCGCGTAAAGAAGAACATCGCGCGCGCCAACCCATGGGGAATATAAGTCACCGAGTTCGGCTTTCATTGTGCCGATTTCAACATTCACATGGTGTTCCCATGGGATCAGAACGCGATGGAGATAGAGCCATGTAGTCGCACTGACGAACAAGCTCAACAGAAGCCAGAGGAAAGCCCTCATGTGCCTTGCTCACTCCAGAGACAAAAAAAACGCGCGGGTGCGGCGACTAACTGCAGCCGGCGTGGCGGAACCGCCGCGCTGCAGCTTTCACGATATACTCGATGCCCGAGCACGTCCGTAGTGAAATCAAATTGACCATTAACAGATCCGGCACCGCCCTGATTCTCCGGCATCCCGCGCAGATTCCCTCTTCTGTCTACCTGGTGCTGGTTCTGGTCCCAAGTCCAGAAGAAAGCCGGCGTCTCCTGAGATGGACCCTGGTCGGAGCCGGCATCGTCGCATTCGTTCTGGCTTCTCTGGTGGCGCTGAACCTCACGGTGAGTGGGCGCGCGCGAGTGCTGGATTCTTATCTCTATGTGTTTGACACTAGAGAGAGGATTAAACGATATGAACTATCTATACTTCTTCTCAAACCAAAGATAGATGATTAGAACAATGCCCATTACTAACAACGGCACATTAACATGTAGCGACACATGCAACTCCTTCTTGGATGGCAGATCGTAAAGTTCAATTCTCCTGTACCAAGGATATTCTTCATAATCTGTGGTTGCTGAATCCTGCATACTTCTGGTGCTTTCTCGCACGCCTATTCCGATCGTCTAGTATGATCCATATCAATAAGTCTATACCGACTTCGCAACGAACCACATCCGATCACGCTGCCGATCCCAGCGCCGCGCAATGCGATGCCGTCTTTGCATATGGCGTGGGGGATGCGTGATTGCATCGACTGCTATCTCGCTGGCACTGGAGCGTTTTCTGTACTCTTCGCCACGGTCTCGCCCAACTGCAATGAACGTAAGCAGACCTCGGTGAGGCCCGAGCCGCACGGATAGACAACGTATATGGGGAGATCGCGAGACTGCACAATGTAAGTGCCGCCGCCGACGGCATCTACATCAGCGAGGTCGTCCAACACGATTCCGTTGTCGGGCCCGGCGCGAATGCGAAACTGCCGCGAAGACGCCTCATAATTCGCATAACTCAAGCAACGGCCAATGCAGGCGCGATCGAGGTCATGGTGGAAGCAGAGCGAATGCAGCGACTGGTCGGGGAGGATGCCGACAACACGTTGTCCTTGAGGCAATGCGCTCAGTGCAGCGTCGAGACGGTCTTCCATCGAGTTGAGCTTCCGCTCGTCAGAGTAGAGAAGTCCGAAGAAGGATACGGCGACCACGACCAGCGCAACTCTCGTCGAACGATTGGTGGGAGTTGCCGCGAGAAGCGCGCACATCGAGAGACCAGCCGCCAAAGACAGTCGTTCGGCGATAAAGCCAAAGGGATGGCCGAACTGCGGAAACATTACACGGTCGGGAATCAGCAGTACGGCGGCGGCGTTCAACAGCCAAAGTTGGAACGGGATCGTCACGATCAGACGTGCCGTGCCCACATCCTTAACCAGCTTCCGGAGCAACAGCAACCATACCGCCAGAAGGGCGGCGAATGGGAGCAAGTACTTCAGGCCGAAAAGGGCGACTTGATTGGCGCCAGTGATCAAGATTGCCTGATCGAGAGACCAGGAGTGGGCGTATCGATGGGTGAGAATGTAACGAAAAGTCACAAGAGCTGCTAGTCCGAGCATCAGCAACCAGGGCCGGCGGCCTGGTTGAACCCGAGTTGCAACCGCGACGTATGCTGCTGTGCTGACAGCCCACAAGACTGGAAGGGGATGGGCGATCCAGGCCGCGATCAGAAGCGGTGTAGCTATAGCGTGAACTCGCCAACCTTTTCCCCAGGAGATCGCGAGATACCAAAGGCACAAACCCGTTGCCAGATAAAAGTTGAAGAGTCCCATGTGGAAGATGAAGCCGTACGCAAGCATCGCGATACAGGGCGCGGCAAACCACCAATTCCTGCCGGCCACGCGAAAGATGAAGAGGATGGCGCCCCATCCAAACACCAAGACTGAAATTGACACGGCAAGGCGTTGCGCGAGGTCTGAACCCACGCGCGGTAATAGCCACTCCAACGTCAGATCGAACAGGACGTTGGTCGATTGGAAAGAAATCCAGAGGCCCGGCGCTTTGCTTTGATGGATCTGGCGCGCCAGCCAGGCGTTGTAGATGTGGCTCGACAGATCGGCCGACTGAATTCGCGATTGCCAAAAGCAGGGAATCAATAACACGATGGAGAACAACGGAACTGCCATCCACTTGAGGGCCTTGTGCCGATAGAGATTTGGTCGACCACTGTGCATCCCGGGAGCATTCTATCTTCCCCTGCATCGAGATCGGTCGGCTTTCTGCAAGAATTCGTTTACAACCCGGATCATGTCGTAGTCCCGAGCGCGGGAATATTGTTCATTAACTGCGATCCAATTCTTCTTTGGGAATCGTCGTTGCTGATCAAGAAATCTGTCACAATTAGATCAGCAACCGACCAGACATCTGCGAACTGACAGGGTGGAAAACGTGAAAGCAAAGAAGGGTGTAATCGGAATTCTGACTGGTGGCGGGGACGTGCCTGGCCTGAACCCCGCCATCCGCGCCGTAACCATCCGCGCGATGCGCGAAGGCTGCCAGGTGATCGGCATCCGCCGGGGTTGGGCAGGGCTCGTAGACCTGGTCCGCGAAAAAGATTACGACAACAGCGAGAACTTTCAGACGCTGTCCGAGGATCTGGTCAATCGCACCGGCCGCACCGGCGGGACGTTCCTGCATACTTCACGCACGAACCCCAGCCGGGTGGAGAAGTCCCGCGTCCCGGCTCACCTGAAGGCTACTTATAGCGCCGAGAAGAACGACCTGACCGGGGAAGTTCTGAAGAATCTGGATTGGCTCGGCATCGACTACCTCATCCCCATCGGCGGGGATGACACGCTGAGCTATGGCGTGCGCCTCTATCAGGAAGGCGTGAAGGTGGTCGCCATTCCCAAGACCATGGACAATGATGTGCCCGGTACCGATTACTGTATCGGCTTCAGCACCTGCGTGACGCGAACCATTTCCATGACGAACAGCCTGCGCACCAGCGCCGGCTCCCACGAACGCTTCATGGTGCTCGAAGTCTTCGGCCGTTATGCCGGGTTCACTGCCATGTGCCTACCATGGCCGGAGCCGCGCACCGCTGCGTGATCCCGGAGCACCAGTTCGACATCGAGCGCCTCACCGAGTTATTGGTTTCTGACCGCAAGAAAAACCCCAGCCACTATTCCGTCGTCCTGGTTTCGGAAGGAGCGATGTTCAAAGGCGGAGAAATGGTCTTCGAGAAGGAGACTACTGACGCCTTCGGTCACAAAACTCGGGGGCATCGGAGACCTGGTGTCGGAGAAACTGAAGGAGCTTCTTCAAGTACAACAACGGTAAGACAATCGATACGCTCAGTCAGAAACTCGGCTACCTGGTCCGCTGCGGCGATCCCGACGCAATCAATCCATCGTCCCGATGGCTGATGGCAACCTCGCGCTGGACTTGCTCTTGAGCAAGATCCACGGGCGGCTGGTGGTACTCAGGAACGGCCGTTACGACAACATGCCCATCAACACCGTCACGTCCTCGAAAAAAGTGGTGAACGTGAAAGATCAGTACAAATAGATCGCCTTCGGCCCCACTACAAAAGCTTCGAAATGAAGCCGCTTTTCATCATGACCAGCGAAGCGGGATAGCCCTCGTTCAGTCGCGCGCAACGGCATGGCTGCGCACTGATCACGGGATTGGCCAGAATGAATAAAACTCTTGCGATTCTGGGGTGGGGAGCGGTTGCCGTGCTCGGCGCCTTGGCAGTGGGTGCGGTAGCCGTGCATCGCGGCGAACCGATCAACGCGCTGTGGCTGGTGGTGGCGGCGACGTGCTGCTATGCGCTCGGGTACCGCTTCTACAGCAAGTTCATCGCGGTGAAGATTCTCGCCCTCGATGGCTTGCGGGCGACTCCGGCGGAGCGACTGGAGAACGGCCGCGACTTTCTGGTGACGAATAAGTGGGTGGTGTTCGGACATCATTTCGCGGCGATTGCCGGGCCGGGGCCGCTGGTGGGGCCGGTGCTGGCGGCGCAGTTTGGTTATCTTCCGGGGACGATGTGGGTGCTGGCTGGAGCGGTGTTTGCGGGCTGCGTGCAGGACTTCGTGATTCTGCTGTTCTCGGTGCGTCGCGACGGAAAGTCGCTGACGGAGATGGCCAAGGACGAGATCGGGCGGGTCGGGGGATTCGTCGCTTATGTGGCGGTGATTGCGATTCTGATTATCCTGCTGGGAGTCGCGGCGTTGATCGTGGTGAATGCGCTGAAGGCGAGCCCCTGGGGCACGTTCACGATTGCGATGACCATGCCGATCGCAGTGTTGATGGGCGTGTATCTGCGGCGGATTCGTCCGGGGAAAGTCCTGGAGGTTTCGGCGCTGGGATTTGTTCTGGTGCTGGCGGCGATCTGGGGTGGGCAGTATGTGTCGCAGAGTCCGGCGCTGGCTCGGCTGTTTACGTTTAGCGCGCCCACGCTGGCGATTCTGATCATGGTTTACGGCTTTGCCGCGTCGGCGTTGCCGGTGTGGCTGCTGCTGGCGCCGCGCGATTATCTCAGCACGTTCGTGAAGCTGGGAACGATCGCGCTGCTGGCCGTCGGGATCGTGGCGCTGCATCCCACGCTGCATATGCCGGCGCTGACGCGGTTTGTCGACGGCACGGGTCCGGTATTTGCCGGGAAGATATTTCCTTTTGCCTTCATCACGATTGCATGCGGAGCGATCAGCGGATTTCACGCGCTGATTTCGAGCGGGACGACTCCGAAACTGATTGCGCGCGAGACCGAGACGCGCATGGTGGGCTACGGCGCGATGATGTGCGAGTCGGCGGTCGCGGTGATGGCGATCATCGCGGCGTGCGTGATGCAGCCGGGAGTTTATTTTGCGATCAACAGTCCGGCGGGAGTTGTCGGGCAGGCGCCTGCTGCCGCGGCGGCGACTATTTCGAGTTGGGGTTTTCCGGTGACTGCGGCCGACATGCAGGCGCTGGCGCATGCAGTTGGTGAGCAGACGCTTTACAACCGGACCGGCGGAGCGCCCGCGTTTGCGGTGGGCATGGCGCAATTTTTTCGCACAGCCTGGGCGGCGAGACGTTGATGGCGCTGTGGTATCACTTCGCCATCATGTTTGAGGCGCTGTTTATCTTGACCATTCTCGATGCCGGGACGCGGGTGGCGCGGTTCATGGTGCAGGATGCGCTGGGGCACGTGTACAAGCCGCTGGGGCGGACCAGTTGGTATCCGTCGATTCTTGGGACCAGCGCGCTGATCGTCGGGGCCTGGGGATATTTTCTGTGGCAGGGAGTGAAAGATCCGCTGGGCGGGATTAACTCTTTGTGGCCGCTCTTTGGTATTTCGAATCAACTGCTGGCGACGGTGGCTTTGTGCGTGGCCACGACGATCATCATCAAGATGCATCGGGCAAAGTATGCGGCGGTTACGCTGGTGCCGCTGGCGTGGCTGGTGGCGGTGACGTTTACGGCGTCGTGGCAGAAGATGTTCGATCCGAATCCGCGAGTAGGGTTTCTGGCGCAGGCGCAGGCGCTGGCAGCTGGTCCGGCGACTGGCGCGACGGGGCGGCTGATCTTCAACAACCGGCTGGATGCGGCGGTCACCGGAGTGCTGGTGGTGATGGTGACGCTGGTGCTGGTGGAATCGGGGCGGCAGTGGTGGGGAATTCTGAGTGGGACGAGAGAAGCGCCGGTGAAGGAATCGCCGTTTGTGAGGACGCGGTTGGTGGAGGAGCGGGGATGAAGCGAATCGTTTCCAGCTGGCGCACTCTCTTGGCGACGCTGCGGGAGATTTTTGATGAGGCAGCGTATGCGCGGTTTCTGAAGCGGGCTGGGATGGTTTCGTCGAGCGAGGCTTATGCGGCGTTTCGGCGGGAGTTCGAAGAGGCTAAGGTGCGGCGGCCGAAGTGCTGTTGAAGAGCGCTGCTGTGCTCGTCTGAACTTGGGGCAGCCGAGGCGGCTGCCCCTACATCGGCTTAGAGTATTCCGACTCTTTAGTGACACCAGTTCCGCTCTAGGAACTGCGCCGTTTCCGCGATACACTGCACTCACATGCGAGTTCTGGGCATTGACTGTGGCGGGGAGTACACCGGGTATGGCGTGGTCGAGATGCATTCTCGCGGACAGCTGGTGTGCCTGACTTGCGGGGCGATCAAGCTTTCGCTGCGGGAGCCGCTGGCGCGGCGGCTGTCGCGCATTTACGACGAACTTGGCGGACTTATTACGGTGCACCATCCGGATGAAGTTGCGATTGAAGGGATCTTCTATGCGCTGAATGTGAAGTCGGCATTGAAGCTGGGCCAGGTGCGGGGAGTGGCCATGCTGGCCGCGGCCGCGGCCGGGCTGGAGGTCGCCGAGTATTCTCCGCTGACGATCAAGTCGTCGGTGGTGGGATATGGGCGGGCGGAGAAGCAGCAGGTGCAGCATATGGTGACGCGCCTGCTGGGGTTGGCGGAGGCTCCGGAGCCGATGGACGCTTCGGACGCGCTGGCCATCGCGATCTGCCATTTACATACCGCGGGCACGCTGGAAAGGCAGAGGGCTGCGGCGCGGTGATGATTCGGCGTTGCTACTCCGAGATTTTTTGATTCAGCCTCTCTGGTTCGAGCTTTTCTGCCCCAGGATTGCACGCTGGCAGCGGTTGCGTGGGAGTGGTGGCTGTGGCCGGCGATGTCTGCGCCCTCGATCGCGCAGCAGGCAACAAGCGCAGTGCGGCCTCGACCGCGATGGTTACGTTTACTCTGGATTTTCCCGAGTCTAATCCTGAGCACTACTCGATCGCGGTCGACGCAGCCGGACACGCGCGCTATGAGTGCACGGGGAGGGTCGCGGAGGATTCCGAAGAGCAAGCCTACCGGGCGGAATTCCAGGTGTCGGCGGGGAATCGGAGCAGATCTTCGACTGGGCGAAACAGGCGCAGTATTTCGCTGGAAAGATTGACTCCGGCAACAACAAGCTGGCTTTCACGGGTACGAAGTTACTCAGCTATCAGGATGGCCAGCGCTCCAACACGGCGCGGTACAACTATTCGAACCTGGCGCCAGTGCAGCAGTTGACCGAGCTTTTCCAGAAAATGGGGGGCACGCTGGACTATGGACGCCGGCTCGCCTACTACCATCGCTATCAGAAGCTGGCGCTGGACGAGAGTTGAAGCGGATGGAGACGCAGGCCAGGAACAATGAACTGACGAGATACAAGGAGTGGCGCCGGTGCTGCAGGAGATTTTTGACGACGCTTCGGTGATCAATGTGGTGCGGGCGCGGGCTAAGGAGTTGATCGAGATGGGGAACGGCGCTGGCAGCGGGCATAGATAGCACCGGGCATTGGGTGCGGCCGCCCTTCACGCATTCATCAACGTCCAACATCCGCCAGGATGATTTCCCGTGTCGCGTGGCTAACGAACCACTATGCCGGCGTAGCCTACGACCAGATCGCGATCGCCGGAGACGTCGCCTGAGGTTGCGTATTTGATCAGCTCTGCCGAAGTGGCGCCCAGCTTCTTCGCGGCGGTGAGCATAGCGACCGCCGGACCGAAGCCGCACATGCTGATGTTCTGCTGGGTGACCACGTCGTAGAGGGCGCGGGCGTCGAGGCGGAGGATGGGTTCAATCGCGTTGTGGTCTTTCACGCGGGTGAGGCGTCGGATTCGTAATGATTCATGTCGCTGGAGGCTACGATCAGGACGGGATTGCTCTGCGCTGCAATGACATCCGCAATGGGCTCCCGAGTTGCTCGAGAGCGTCGAACTGACCGGTACCCAGCGCGATGGGAACGAACTTGAGTTGGGGCTGGCGCACTTGCAGGAAGGGCAACTCGACTTCAGCGGCATGCTCGCTGCGGTGCGCGGATGAATCTTCCTGCAGCAGCGGGCAGCGCTGCTTGAGGGCCGCGGCGAACGAGCTGTCGATGGGAACGTCGCCCAGCGGCGTCTCCCACGCGCCTTCGCTGATGATTGCCAGGGCGCGGCCTATGCCGGTGTGGTTGGGACACAGCACAAGGCAGAGCTGGGGGATCTCTAACCCTGCAAACACGGCGCCCGCCACGTGGCCGGAATACATGTAGCCGGCGTGGGGAGCGATGCAGCCTATAGCGCGAACGGGTTTTTGTCTGGGGGTCTGGGACAGGTAGGTGTGAACTTCCTCGCGGAGGACCTTTGGATCACGGGGATAGAAACGTCCGGCGACCGCTGGATGGCGAACTGGAGTCGCGGTCATAGATACTCCTGTCGAAGCACAATGCTACGAGCCGTCGTGGGAGTTTCGCAAGGCGCGAAACAGGGCAGCGCTTTCTTCCAGAGTCAAGGTCTCGGCGCGGGCGGCGGGCTTCACTTTAGCCTGGGCCAGGGCGGCGCGCAGACGAGGTTCCGGATAGTTGGACTTGAGATTATTCCACAGGGTCTTGCGCTTTTGGCCGAAGGAGAGCTTGAGGAAGTCGATGAAGCTTCTGCTTCGGTTCCGCTGTCCCCGTTAAGGCCCAGTTCATTTTGTCGCGGAGCGATGGTGAGGCGCAGCGCGGTGGAATGCACTTTGGGCGGCGGGGAAAAGGCTCCGGGCGGCAGAGTGAAGAGTTTCTCGACGCGGGCGTAGAGCTGCGCGGTGGCGGAGAGCAGGCCATAATCGCGGCTGCCGGGCTCGGCGGCGATGCGGTCGGCCACTTCGCGTTGGACCAGAATCACGATGGTTTCAAAGTATTTCGAGTAATCGAACAGGCGCAGCAGGATGTCGGAGGTGATGTAGTAGGGGAGATTGCCGATGACCTTCACCGGCTCGGGCCGGAATTCGATACCGGGCCGGCGCAGGCCGGGCTTGGGTCCGAACAGGGAATCGAAATCAATGGAGAGAATGTCGGCCTCGATGACCTCGACATTGGAGAACATGCCGAAGCGGAGGCGAAGCTGTGCGGCCAGCACGCGGTCGAGTTCCACGGCGATCAGGCGGCGGACGCGCTTGGCCAGCAGGGAAGTGAGGATGCCGCGTCCGGGACCGATTTCGAGCACGGTGTTTTGCGAAATCTCGCCGAGGGCGTCGACAATCTGCGCGGCAAAACTGTCGCTGGCAAGGAAATGCTGTCCCAACTTGGGCTTATGTTGAGGACGGCGCGTGGACACGACCTTCGGCACGTTGACCCTCTTTTCCTCGGACATATAGACTGACTATGCGGGCGCGGGAGGGTCCCGCAACATATTCCATCATAACGTGCGCCCGCGAAAAGCGGGTCTTGCCCGGGAGGGGTTCATGCATATCGCGTTCGTAGCATCGGAAGGCGTTCCGTTTTCAAAAACCGGCGGATTGGCGGACGTGGTGGGCGCATTGCCGCGCGCACTGGCGTCCCTGGGGCATCAGGTGAGCGTGTATCTGCCTCGTTACCGGCAGACCAAGCTGGCTGATCCGGCGACCGTGGTGCGCAGCATCACCATCCCTTTCGATGACAAGTACCGCTTCGCATCGGTGGTTACGGGTGGAAGCCAGTCTGGAGTGCGCTTTTATTTTGTCGAGTGTCCGGAATACTTCGATCGCGATGCGCTTTACGGCACGCCCGCGGGGGACTATCCCGATAACGCTGAGCGCTTCGCGCTGTTTTCTCGTGCTGTGCTGGAGGCGACGAAGATTCTGGGCGTGCCGCAGATTTTCCATTGTCACGACTGGCAGTCGGCGCTGGTTCCGGTGTTGCTGCGCACCGTTTATGCGGAAGATCCGGCGTTTCGCGACGTGGGCACCGTGTTTACCATCCACAACATGGGCTATCAGGGACTGTTCCCGCCTGAGACTCTGCCGCTGCTCATGCTGCCCTGGGACTTGTTCACCATGTCGAAGATGGAATTCTTTGGGCAGGTGAACTTTCTGAAAGGCGCGCTTACCTATTCCGACTACGTCACTACCGTGAGCCGGAAATACAGCCAGGAAATTCAGACCGCCGAATATGGGTTTGGACTGGAAGGCGTGCTGCGCGACCGGGCGGCCACCGTCACGGGCATTTTGAACGGCGTGGATTACGACGAGTGGAGTCCGCAGGCGGATAAGTTCATCGCAGCGAAATATTCGCCGCAGGATCTTTCCGGCAAAGCTCAGTGCAAGCAGGATCTGCTGGCGGCGTTTGGCGTGAAGAATGCCGACCCGAAGATTCCGGTGATCGGCATTGTGTCCCGCTTCGCCGCGCAGAAGGGGTTTGACCTGATCGCGCAGATCATGGATCGGCTGGCGCGCGAAGAGATGATCGTGGTCGCGCTCGGCGCCGGCGACAAGCAGTATGAAGAAATGTTTGTCCGGCTCAACAAGCAGTTCCCCAACAAGATTGCGGTGAAGGTGGCTTACGACAACGCCATCGCGCACAAGATTGAAGCCGGGTCTGACATGTTCTTAATGCCTTCAAAATATGAACCTTGCGGGCTAAACCAGATCTACAGCTTGAAGTACGGGACGGTGCCGATTGTTCGCGCTACCGGCGGACTCGACGATACGATCGAGCCTTGGGATGCGCGCTCGGGCAAAGGTACCGGCTTCAAGTTCACGGAATACAACGGCGAGTCTTTGCTGCTGACCATCAAGCATGCGCTGCAGGCTTATCGCGATCAGACTTCCTGGCAGGTACTCATGCGGAATGGCATGAACAAGGATTTTTCCTGGAACGCTTCGGCCCGGGAGTATGGCAAGATTTATGAGCGGGTGAAGCAGACGCGAGGCGCGGCACAACGCTGAGGAAAAAGTGTTGGTGTAGATTTCTTATCCCCAATGCGACACGCCCACGGGTCAATGAGTACAATGGCGTCCTTGTCATCCGGGCGAAGCGAGGATCTCTTCTGCACGCCAGCATACTGCCAATGGACGCGAGGACGGCAAAACTGATCCAATACTTCCCACTAAGCTATGATGAGCCGTAGGCGCACACTCCTAGCAGCGCAATCCACCACGTAGCAGCAGGATTCCGTCAAATCGAATCGATCGAATTAAAGAGGCGATAGCGCTGCCGATGAGCTTTGAGTCTTCTAAGAACGATCTGAAGAGCCGATGCGAGATCGTGACATGCCGCGATGGAGACGTTGTATACATCGAAACCTGGCATCACTACTAAAGCGACGACAGTGTGTCGTAGTAAACAGAAATACGCCGGTTTAACCACCGATGGGTTGCAGCGTGGTAATATTCTCCTGACCGAACAGGGCGCATCCGGTCCGCGGAAAGGATAGAAGTCCACCTGCTAGTAACAATTCCAACTTCACGAACTTACTTTCTGCCTGTAAATGCGGACCTCGGGCGCTTGAAAGGAAGTTCGCCATGCCGGTACGACGCCTCCCATCGAATCCCAACCTCGATCATCTCAAGTATCAAGCCAAAGACTTGCTGAAGGAACGTGCCTCGCGCAACGCGGGAGCGGCGCAGCGAGTCAGGGAATTTCATCCGCGCTTCCGTCGGGCAACCGACGCTGAAATTTTCGCGGCTCATCTGAAGCTCAATGACTCGCAACTCACCATCGCTCGCGAGTCTGGATTTCCAAGCTGGGCAAGATTGAAAAGGCATATTGAAAAACCGACGCTGACGGATCAATTGAATTTGCCGCACCACGAACGTATCGAAGACCCTGTTTTTCGCCGCGCTGTGGATCTTATTGACGCAGGGGACGTGGCAGGATTGCGTGGTTATTTGAAGCAGCATCTGAAGCTGGTGCGTCAGCACGTCGCATTCGAAGGTTGGAACTTCTTTCATAATCCCACGCTGCTGGAGTTAAGTCACCGAAAATCCGGATCGCCACGGCAAGCTGCCGAACAATATAGTCGAGGTGGCAAAGGTTATTCTCGATGCGGGCGCGGAGCAATCTGAACTTAACGAAACGCTGATGCTCGCCGCTACCGGGAGCGTGCCGCGTGAATGCCGCATGAGACTTGAATTAATCGATCTGCTTTGCGATGGCGGAGCAGACCCTAACAGCCCGCTGCACGCAGCGGCGTTGCCGGCGAGTTGGAGGCGGTACACGCTTTAATCAGGCGCGGCGCTCGAATCGATCTGCCGGTCACGGCAGCTCTGGGACGCGTCGAGGACTTCCGCCGACTCATTCGAGACGCTGGTGGAGACGACCGCCATCTGGCGCTCGCGCTGGCATCGCAGTTTGGACATGTCGAAATCGTTCGCTTGTTGCTCGATGCGGGAGAAGATCCAAACCGCTACAACCCTCGTGGAGGCCACTCGCATAGGACGCCGTTGCACCAGGCTGCCGCTGCGGGCAACGAGGAAATGGTCAGACTTCTTGTGGAGCGCGGCGCAAGATTGGACATGAAGGATATCTTCTGGCACGGTACGCCCGCGGGCTGGGCAAGGCACGAGGGCAAGTTAGAGGTTGAACAATATCTTCGAGCGCAGCAAGGAAAGCGTACGCAACCGGAGTAAAGCCATTTCTTGTTGAGCATGTTGCGTATACGACGCGGCTGCTAGAATTCGCTCATCCATGGCCGCGGCGTCACACATCCCCGCTTTCGCCCGAACCATCTTCCACGTCGACATGGATGCCTTCTTCGTCTCGGTGGAGGAGTTATACGATCCTTCGCTGAAAGGCAAGGCTGTGGTTGTCGGCGGACAGCGCGACGAGCGCGGGGTGGTTTCGGCAGCATCCTACGAAGCGCGGAAGTTCGGAGTGCATTCGGCGATGCCGCTGCGAACTGCGGCGAAGCTTTGTCCGCACGCGATTTTTGTCGATGGCCACCCCGAGCGTTACCGCGAGTGCTCGGAAAAAGTCTACAAGGTGCTGATGGCATTCTCGCCGCAGGTGGAGATGGCTTCGATCGACGAAGCGTATCTGGACATGACGGGGACGGCGCGGTTGCACGGCCCTCCGCTGAAGGCCGCGCACAAACTGCATCAGCGGATGAAGGAGGAGACGCGGCTGAATTGCTCGATCGGCATTGGGTCATCGCGCCTGATTGCGAAGGTCTCGTCGGCGCAAGCCAAGCCCAACGGCGTGCTGTGGATTGTGCCGGGCGAAGAGTCGAAGTTCCTCGCGCCGCTGGATGTGCGGGCGATTCCCGGCGTTGGCAAGGTGATGGAGAGCCATCTGCACGAGTTGGGCATCAAGAAAGTGGGAGACCTGGCGCGGCTGGGAGAATCTGAACTGGAAGAACGATTCGGCAAATGGGGACTGGCGCTCGCGGGCAAAGCGCGCGGAGAAGATGCCGGCGGATGGTTCGACACCGAAGTCGGCGCCGACACCGAAGCGAAATCGATCAGCCACGAACATACTTATAACGAAGACACGGCCGACGGAACCAGCTTGAGGCCACTCTGATGCGGCTCTCCGAGATGGTGGCGCGGCGCTTGCGGGAAGCGAAGCTGCACGCGCGCACCATTCAACTCAAGCTGCGCTACAAAGACTTCACCACCATCACGCGGGCTCACACGCTGCCGGCTCCCACCCAGCTGGACGGCGAAATCTTTGAGCAGGCGCGCAAGCTGTTTCGCAAGAACTGGAAGCAGGGCATGCAGGTGCGGCTGCTGGGAGTGCAGGCGTCGTCATTCGAGGCGCAGGCCGAGCAGATCAATTTGCTCGAAGGCGGCCGGCAGCAGCGCTGGAAAGATGCGCTGGCCGCTGCCGACCGCCTGCGCGACAAGTTCGGAGAATCGAGCGTCAAGCTGGCCACCGGGCTGCGGGGGGGCTTCCGCGAACGCACCCATGAAAATCCGGCGGGGCTGCCGGGAAAGGCCAAGACTAAGGCCAAGTAGTCCGTGAAAGTTGACCACACGACCGCTCCCACACTAAGATTTCCCGTCACTCCTCAGTTGTCAGCCGTTGTCAGGAGCCAATATGCGCCAACGTCTTCGGGAAATGTTCGCTCTGGCCAGCGTGTTTTTCCGCTGGTCTCGCTCTTCTTACTCGCCGCCTCTGCTCAAAGCGATCCCCCACTGCTCCTGCGCTTTCCCACGGTGAGCAAGACGCAGATCGTTTTCAACTACGGCGGTGACCTCTGGATCGTCAGCCGCGAAGGTGGCGATGCGCGCCGGCTTACTTCCGGAGCCGGAGTCGAAATCCTGCCCAGCTTTTCTCCCGACGGAACGAGGATTGCCTTTACCGGTGAATATGACGGGAACCGCGACGTATACGTGATTCCGGCCAGTGGAGGCGTGCCGCGGCGGCTGACCTTCCATCCCGCCGACGAAATGGTGCTGGGTTGGACGCCCGACGGCAAGAAGATTTTGTTTGCGTCCTGGGGCAACAGCTTCCGGCATTTTGAGGACCAGCTCTATACCGTGCCGGTCGAAGGCGGATTTCCCACGAAATTGCCGATCCCCATCGGTGCAGAAGCCCAATTCTCGCCCGACGGAACGCATCTGGTGTACGTCCCGCATCTGCAATGGCAGGGGGCCTGGAAGCGCTACCATGGCGGGCAGACCACGCCCATCTGGATTGCCGATCTGAAGGATTCGAGCGTGGTAAAGATTCCCCGCGACAATTCGAATGACCACGATCCCATGTGGGTGGGCGACACGATCTATTTTCTTTCCGACCGTGACGGCCCGGTGAGTTTGTTCGCGTATGACACCAAGAGCAAGGCAGTGTCGGAGGTTCTGCACAGCGATGGGTTGGACTTCAAAACCGCTTCGGCGGGGCCGGATGCCATCGTCATCGAGCAGTTCGGCGCCATCAAGCTCTATGACTTGAATACGCATCAGGCGAAGAATATTTCTATTCACGTCAGCGGGGATCTGGACGCGGTGAGGCCGCATTTCGCCAAGGTCGAAGCGAAGGGCATTCAGAATTTCGGCATTTCGCCCACGGGTGCGCGGGCGGTATTCGAAGCCTGGGGAGAGATTTTCACTGTGCCCACCGATAAAGGAGATATTCGCAATCTGACGCGCAGTCCGGCGGTGGCGGACCGCGACCCCGCCTGGTCTCCGGACGGAAAGTCGATCGCCTATTTTTCCGACGAGTCGGGCGAATATGAACTGTGCATACGCGGGCAGAACGGCCTGGGCGAGGTTCGGCATATCAATCTGGGAACGCAGCCATCATTTTTCTACACTCCCGCGTGGTCGCCCGACAGCAAGAAGATTGCCTACTCCGATAAGCGGTTGAACTTGTGGTATGTCGATCTCGATAACGCCAAGCCAAAGCTGATGGATACCGACTATTTCGGAGGGTTCGCCGCGACGCAGTTTAACCAGACTTGGGCTCCCGACAATAAGTGGATCGCGTACACCAGGCAATTGCCCAGCGGCCTGCATGCAGTGTTCGTGTACTCGCTCGATCAGGGGAAGGCATTCCAGATTACGGACGGCATGAGTGACGCACTGTATCCCGCTTTTGATCGGAACGGAAAATATCTCTACTTCACGGCGTCGACCGATGTGGCGCTCTCCACCGCAGGACTCGACATGTCGAGCGACGAGCACCGCGTGTCGCGCAGTGCGTATGTGGCAGTGCTGAGCAAGGATGCGCCGTCACCGCTGGCGCCGGAAAGCGACGAAGAGAAACTCGGCACGGGCGACAAGGACAAGTCTTCCGATAAAGATAAGGACAAAGACAAAAACAAGGGGACGAAAAGTCTGCCGGCAAAGATGCGCACAAAGACAGCAAAGACGATAAGGACAAGGACAAAGATAAGGACAAGGATAAAGATAAGGACAAGAAGGAAGAGCCCGTCGTCGTCAAGATTGATGTCGAAGGAATCGGCCAGCGCATTCTCGCTTTGCCCATTCCAGCAAAGAATTACATCAGCATGTTGTCTGGAAAGTCGGGCATTTTGTTCCTGCAGGAAATCGCCGGCGCGTTGAGCGAGGACGATCAGCGAAATCTGACTGGAACGATCCAGAAGTTCGATCTGAGCAAGCGCAAGCTGGACAAGTGGATCGAGGAGGTGAATGACTTCGCGGTTTCGTTCGACGGCAGCAAGATCCTTTACCGCAAAGGGGAAGCGTGGGCAACGGCGTCGGCCGAGGACGCGCCCGCCCCTGGAGGTCCGCCTAAACCGGGCATAGGCCCGCTCAAGCTCGAGGGCTGGGAAGTTTATGTGGAACCCCGGGCGATGTGGAAGCAGATTTACAACGAGACCTGGCGCGTCGAGCGGGATTTTTTCTACGATCCGCACTACCACGGTCTCGATCTCGACAAAGTGAAGAAGAAGTATGAGCCGTATCTGGAAGGAATCGCATCCCGTGGCGAACTCACTTATCTCTTCGAGGAGTGCCTCGGCGAAATGACGGTGGGCCACATGTTCGTCGGCGGAGGGGAAACGCCGGAGACGAAGAAACTGAAAGGCGGACTGCTGGGCGCTGACTACAGCCTAGAGAACGGCCGCTATCGCATCGCGAAAGTGTATGACGGAGAAAACTGGAATCCGGGCCTGCAGGCTCCGCTGACGCAGCCCGGTGTCAACGCTAAAGCCGGCGACTACATTCTTGCAGTCAACGGGCGCGAACTGCACTCGCACGACAACATTTACAGCTTCTTCGAGGAGACAGCCGGAAAGCAGGTGGTTCTGAAGATCGGCGCGAACGCTGACGGCAAGGATGCCCGCGAGGTTACGGTGGTGCCGGTGGACAGCGAGGAGAATCTGCGTCATCTCGCGTGGATTGAAGGCAATCGCCGCACGGTGGACCAGGCAACCGGAGGCCGCGTGGCCTACGTCTACGTGCCCAACACCGCAGGCGGCGGTTATACGAGCTTTAATCGCTACTTCTTCTCGCAGGTCGGCAAAGAAGCGGTGATCATCGACGAACGCTTTAACGAAGGCGGCCAGCTCGCCGACTACATCATCGACTACTTGCGGCGACCCATCCCGAGCAAAGTGGTGACTCGCGAAGGCCATGACTGGTCGAGCCCGTCGGAGGCGATCTACGGGCCGAAAGTGATGATCATCAACGAAATGTCAGGCTCGGGCGGTGACGCGTTGCCATGGTATTTCCGGAAAGCCGGGCTGGGTCCCCTGGTCGGCAAAAGAACCTGGGGAGGCCTGGTGGGCATCGGCGGATACCCGCAACTGATCGATGGCGGTTATGTCACGGCGCCGCGCGCCGCGATCTACGGCCTCAAAGGCGAGTGGGAAGTGGAGAACGTCGGCGTAGCTCCGGACTATGACGTCGAACTCGACCCCGCCGCTTATCGCAAGGGGCATGACGCCCAACTCGACAAGGCGATCGAGGTGGTGATGCAGCAGTTGAAGGAGCATCCGGTGCCACAGTTCCAGCGGCCGGCGTATCCCAATTATCACGAGAACGATGGGCTCGGAGCGAAGTAGAGCCAGTTGCGAGTACCGAGTACTATCGAAAAGAAACGAAGGCCGGGTATCCCGGAAGGTGATTCCGGATCCCGGCCCTCGTCTTATTGCAACTTGGACTAGAACTTTGGTTAGTTGCCTGTGTTGGCCGCGGCGGTGGCTGGCGCGGCGCTCGGCGTAATCGAGGCGCCGAAGCGTGCCAACCGCGGATAGAATGGCGTGACTTCAAACGGCATCTTGTCGCGCGCCGAGGTGATGGCGACCGGAGCCGTCTTCACCATTTCTGCCTTGTCGTCCCAGGGATTGATCTTGACGCGTCCGCCCAGGGGGAGAGCCGCAACCTGATCCAGTTTGCTGTTGTCGAGCGCCGGACCCTTGCTGGCCAGAGCAGCAAGGCGATCGATTCTCCCATTCGATGCCAGCGAATTCCCCAGGTGCGTGGTCAAGAGGGCATTGAGCTGAGGAGCGCGGGCTTGCAGCGCCTTCAGGAACAAGCCGACGTTGTCGAGTTTCTGCGCGTAAGGCGAGTTGTTGAGCAAATCCACAGCCTTCTTGTCGGCCGCGGCTTCCTCTTCTGGAATGTGCCTGAAGCCCAGGTTATTGTAGGTGGAGTCGTCGGAGAACAGCATGCGGTCGTTGAAAGCATACTTGCTTCCGAGATTGTGGCCGAGCACGATGTGCGCGAGTTCATGCGCGAGCACGGCCGCCAGGCTGGCCTCGTCGGGGAGAACATCGATCAATCCCCGGCTGATCACGATGGTGTTGCCCACGCTGAAGGTTTCGAGAGGCGCCGTGAGCAGCACGCGAGTGCGCACCGGACGCGGCAAGTCGATGTTGTTGGTAACCTCCAGGTTGTTGACCACGGTCTGGAGAATGTGATCGACGTCGCCTTCGGGCGCGACCAATCCGGCGCGGGTGAGGCGCTCAATGACGTTGTCTTCCGCCTGCTGCTGCCATTGCCGCTCGGCCTGCAGCGGAGACGCATCCTGCTGCGTAGGAGTCTCATCCTTCACGCTGTCCACGCGAATCTGCGTGAGTTCGTCGTCCTTGTCGCCTTTCTTCAGGTCGTAGCCCCAGATGCGGGTCTGCGCTTTGAAGGCCATCTTGTTCTTCACGCCGGCGCTGAAGTCGCCTTCTTCGCTGTAGATGTAGGCAGGCACCCAGTAGCCCGGAATCAGGTTCAGGCGCCAGCTATCCATGTGGAAGAAAAACGAATTCTGCGGAGCGGGAGCGTAGGTTCCGTTCAGGCGGACAATGTTGTAATCCTGATCTTCCGCCCAGACGCGTCCCTGGAATCGGCCCTTCCCGGCGTTCTTTTTGGGCGTGACGTCAAATACCAGGCAGCGGACGTCGCCCAGAAATTCGCGGCGGATGTAGTGAAACTCATAGTGCGAGCGGTCAAAGTCAGTGCGGTCGGCATAAACCATCCAGGAAAATCCCAGAGGCTGGTACTGCACCTTAAAGAGCTTGTGGAAGCCGCCCATCAGGCGGGTCTCCATGCCTTTGTCCTGCTCTTTCAGATAGTCTTTGCGGTCGACCGACTCGCCCATATCCATGCGGCCCAAAAAGTAGTGGTCGGCGCTGGGCACGGGGCCAAGTTGCGGGTCCGCGGTTAGGTTCTGCAGGTAAGTCTCGACCACCGGGGTGCGGGTCGAGAGCGCCTTCATCAGCGCGTGTTCGCGCTCGATGAAGCGATCGACCACTTGATCCATGGTGGTGGGCTGAGGCAGGAGCCGACGCGGTTGGCGCCGGAGCGGTTGAGGCTTGGGTCTGCGACTCAGGCGCTGCCGCCGCCTGCGTGGAAGCCGCAGCGTCAGGCTGCGTCGAAGGTTGTGACTCCGCAGGTTGCTGCGCGGCAGCGCTCACCGAGACCAGCAGTGCGGCTGTAAACATCCATTTCCAAGTACGCATGACTCTTCTCTCCAAGGTTGAAGCGATGTTTCTTTAAGAACGTTTATTTCCGTGAGCCTAATTGCCACAATCCGCCTCGCTCATTCAGTTCCACGAGGCGAATCGTCGGATTAAAGCTTCCTTAAGCTCTCAAACTGTTAATACGCCATCTGAAACGTCACGTGCACGATCGCCGTCGAATCCACCGGCTGCCCCATACGAAGTGCCGGCTTGAATCGCATCTTGTTGGCGGCCGCGATGGCGGCTTCGTCCAGGCCGTGACCGAGGCCCCGCACCACGCGATTCACATGCAGCGTCCCGTTGGCGCCGAACATCACTTCCAGCAGAACTTCGCCTTCCAGCTTCAGGCCGCGGGCTTCTTCGGTATAAACCGGCTGCGGTTTGAACGTGATCTCCACCGGAGTGGTAGCCGGTCCCGATCCCGCCTGCGCGATCTTCGGTCCGCCATGAACCACCTGCTCCGAGGCGAATCCGCCGGTTGCGACACCGGCCCCGCCGCTGCGGCCGTCGCCTTTGCCTCCAGTCGCGATGCCATTGCCGAAATCTGCGCTGGCCACCGTTCCCTTGATGCCTTTTGCCCCGCCCGATCCGTTGCCTTGTCCCGGACCTGCGGGCATGTCAAACGAACCAGCCTGCGCCGCATACAGCTTGGCGCCTTGCTTGCCCGTCCCTTTCAATCCGTTGGGGTCGCCAAAGCCTCCGGTCTGCACCTTTTCCACCGGCGCATTGACCGTGGGAGCTACTGAGCTACCCGAAAAATCTCCGACATGCAAAAGCTGGGGACGCGCTCCCCCCGCGGTCATCTTCAACTGCGGAGCGGTGAACTTGTTCATCATCACGACTTGCGGCGCTTCCACCCGCTCCGGAGCGGGTGCGCGACGGACTTCGTGCGGCACAATCAATTTCGGTTTTTCGAAAACCGGGGCCGGAGACAGCAGCTTCGGCCTAACCACCGGCTTCACCACCTTGATCGGCCCGTGCTCGGGCTTCAGTGCGGGAAGCGGAATTATTGAAGTGACGCGATACTGCCTGAAACTCATTCTGTCCGGAAACAGAATTCCCAGGTTCACCAGCAGAAAAGCGAGCAGCACCATTAGGGCGTAGCTGGCGCCCAGCGCGCGCCGGTCAATCTTGCGCTCCGGGAGAATGCCGAGCTGAAAATTATGTTGATACGTAGCCATGTATTAACTCCAAGGGGATCCTGGCCGAGGGAGCGGACCGGGACTGGAGTTTTCACAGTACGGGAGAACGGACAGGGGGTAAACGTGTCCACGGCTCTTGACCTAAGGTAACCGGGGAAGAGCCGTTAGGAGACTCCGGTCCAAAATGAGCCAGCGGCGCGGCTCAGCAAGGGCTAGGATTCTATATGCGCCCGACCCCGCCTGCGAAACCAGGCAAAAACCGGCACGCAACCGGGAAGGGCACGAGTTCCACTCGTGCCGATTCGCGATCTCTGAAGGCCCCCGGCTTCAGCCGCTGAGGTTGCCTTCGAGCATAAATAAAATAGAAGGATGGACGGGTGGCCCATTCAAGCCTGGTTTTGGCTTGAGTGGGGCAGTTCTACAGCTCGATAGAATTTCCGTTACGCTCTTTCGTGTTTTCGTGTCGTCTCTTCCAACTCGAATCGAAGCGTTTCTCGCCCTAAACAAGCCAATCGCTCCTTTCATCCCTTCCTATCTCCGCCGAAGGTTGAAACCCCCCCTAAAACGGCTTTTCCTGAATGCGGCGTCACGCGATCTGCTGAACCCACTGCCTCCGCCATGCCGGAGCCTCGAAGGGATCCGCGAAATACTGTGTCTCGTGCACAACCTTACCGTTGCGGAACTCCATAATGCTCACTGTGTATGCCGGCCGTCCTTGGTAGATGATTGTATATTCCGTGATCCAGAGATTTCCGTTTCCGAGAATTCGCCTAACGTTGAAGCCGGACGGCTTGCCGGGATGATGACTCCGCAAGGCCTGCAAATTGCTGCGCCCGAGGATTCGCTCGCCCGACTGCGGATAGTCACAAATAGCGGCGTCATGGTAAATATCGTGTTCCGCGTTTGCGTCGCCGATTGCCGACGCGTGCCAGTGCGCATCCAGGGCTTCACGTATTTGTTCTTCTTCCATGGGCATGGGCCGCTCCAGTTGTTGTTTGGTTCCCATATTAATCTACTTACCTTGTGCGATGGACGAAACTCGGTGATAGACGGGACTGTACCTAATTCTTCGTCCAGAAAAATTGGGAAGCGTCCTGTCTGTCCCCGAATTCCTAATTCGGTACGCGGTCGATAGCCGCGGGACCCCAATTTGCAGCTATCCAGTTCTAATATCCGTGGAGGGTAACACACATGTACAAATGTTCTGAGTGCAACGAAGCTCTTGAGGTCAAACGCGGCAGCCCGGTCCCTTTGTCGGTTGGTCTGTCGGTGGGTTCCCCGGTTTCCTTCGTCACCCATGCCCGATGCACCAATTCGGCTGCCGATTGTGCTGTCTCGCGTACGTGGCTGGTAGTGAACGAAGTGGACGGTAGGCTTGTGCTGGCGTTGGATGGAAAGACGGTAGTCGGTCATTAATGAGACCGGGTAGGCGGGTGCCGCACTTCTCGCCGTTTTTGCGAGAAGTGGGCTGATTGGTCAGTAGCGCGGCGAAAAAGAACGCCTGTCGGAAGGCTCACACTTTCCGCATCGGCTTCCCTCAACCTACGGTATTGTTGCTAAGGACGACGGAAGCGCATGCGGTCCGGCGATCGTCCCGGTCTTCAAAGCCGGCGGGCGGCAAGGTTTCCCTGTCGCCGGTGGGTTCGACCCCCGCTTGCTTCCGCCATTTCAACTAGGAGGGCGAAACATGGCAAACCGCTTCTTATCGGTTTTGCTTTTTTCTTCGCTCGTTTCTACTTCTCAGACGAAGCCGCTCCCCGTGCCTGCTCCTCCGAACACCCTCCTTGTCACCCGTACTTGTGCCGTGGCTTGGGTCAGTGGTCCCAAACGTGCCCAACATTTTCTTACTAACGGGATACGTGACATTTGGGGAACTGGTCAAGCCTGCAACGGCAGTTTCAACGAACGGGAACTACTTGTCGCAGGAGAGTACACGCTATTCATGCACCTAATAGGCGCCCATGAAGAATATGACGTTAGTTGTCTCGGTCATCTGAAGTGGGACGCGGGCAGGTCCTTTCCTTCGTCATCTGAGCATTTCTACTTCGACGGCTGCGTTGTCCCACATGGAAAGCACGGTTGTTGGCTCAACCTCGGCTGGGGGTGCAAGGAGGGAGAATGTGCGGCTCCTGCTCTTCCAGAAGTCGGGTTACTACATCCCCGCAAACTGGAACGGAGACAACATCGTTTTGAACTTCGGAAAGGACTATCACGATAGTGAAGGCGTCAACGTCAGCTTCACGAAACTGCACAGCATGAAGTCGTCCGCGAGAGTGGTAAACCCGAATGAACTTGTCCTAGCCCGCCCTTCCTGCGCGAACGGAAGCATCACTCTAGGGGACAGGGAGTATTGCAGACCTGAATGACCTCTTGCCGAAGATTCCGGCAGGCCAAACGTCACAGCCACGAGGTTTTCCGGAAAATCAAGTTTCCCCTCCAGTTCTAATATCCACGGAAAGGGAGGGCATCATGAACCAAGTAATAGTTCCGTGCAAGACTGAGGGTTGTCCCTATCGCTGGACGCTCGGCGGTAGCGAAGGATGGGTCAGCGGGACGTACGTCTTTCCCGTCGTTGTCGTGGCATGGAAAGAGAAACGGCGATGTCCGATATGTGGCGAAGAGCACTGGTACTCCCACAACGATGCACGGGACGCTTACGGGCGACCAGTGTAGTTTAGTGACTCGCCGTGATACCCCCAAGAAATTTCCGACAAATCGAGTTTCCCCGCCAGTTCTAATATGCTAGGAGGAAATTGCCGTGGTGACTAGAGTTTGGAAGGGGAGCGGGCGATTTCGAGGCACCCGCCTCCATGGCTATGACGCTGCCCAGATATGTGTTCAGGGCCATGTCATCAACATGTTCGCTGAGTCAGACCAAGGAAGGAATCAGGAGCATTGCTCCAGCTGCGGTTCCCTAACCATCATGGGGTGTCCAAGGTGTCAGGAACCGATACATGGATACCATCACGATGCGTACTCTACCGCCGTAGAATCTGTGCCGACTGAGGCACCTTCGTTTTGCCACAAATGCGGTAAGCCGTACCCGTGGATGGAAGATCGTCTCCAGACCGCCAAGGACCTGCTCTACCACGACGACAAACTGTCACTCGAAGAACGTGAGAAATTGTGGGGCTTGTTGCAGCATGTGATGTCTGACCCTAAGTCTAACCTGGCTCCTGCGAAGAAGAAACTGTTCGAGATTGGCATCGGCAACGCACTGCCTGCGACACGGGAACTCCTGTTGGATTTCATGGCGAAGTTAGGAGCTCAGATGATGAAGCCGTGAGCGGTCGCTCCTCACGTTCCCCATCTTGTGAATCGAAGGGCTAGACCTCTTCCCACTTCGCCCTCCCGTGCGGCTTGCGCGGCCTACGCCAGCAACGCCGACTCTCAGGCGAACCCGCGCCCACGCTGATACCGAAATACACAAACGGCCGCCAGGGGGCTGGGTGTGATCCCTCAAGAGGTTGTACCGTTCGTGGGAGAGCGGCTGATGGGTGGAGCGTATCCGAGGCTACCATGCGGGCGGGCAAAGTTGTAGTAGTGGAGCCAAGGGGGAAGTTGCTGATCCCGTTCTTCGGAGTTGGTGTAGTGGCGGACATAGGCCCACTCGCGCAGAGCGGTTTGAATGAAACGTTCGGCTTTGCCGTTGGTGCGGGGAGTGTAAGGGCGGGTGAAGCGATGGCGGATGCCGAGTTCTTCGCAGGCGGCGCGAAAGCGATGGGAGCGATAGCAAGATCCGTTGTCGGTGAGCAGGCGGCGAATGGAAATGCCGTGCTCGGCATAGAAGGCGAGGGCGGCACGTAAGAAGGCCAGGGCGGAGTCAACGGTCTGGTTGGGCAGCAGGCGGGAGAAGGCGAGGCGGGAGTGATCGTCGATGGCAATGTGTAGGGCCTGCCAGCCGGCGAACTGAGGGCGACCGCGACGGCGGCCGTCGCCGCGGATGGAGACGCTCTGATAGCGGGTCATGGCTTTGATATCAAGATGGAGCAGGTCTCCGGGAGCGGCGTGTTCATAACGCACCACCGGCGGCGCAGGATGGAGATGACGCCAGCGGTTGAGATGAGCGCGCTGCAGGATGCGGCTGACGGTGGCGGCACTGAGCTGGGTGGCCTGGGCGACGCGATAAGCGGGATGCAGTTGACGGCGCAGGGCGATCACTTCTTCGGTCAGCGCGAAGGAAGTCCGGCGCGGGCTGCGCCGGGGGCGGGAAGAACGATCCCACAGACCGAGCGGCCCCTCCCGGCGAAAACGGTGCACCCACTTGGCGACGGTTTTGGGAGTGACGCTGAAGTTGGCCGCGGCCAACTTCAGCGTCACTCCCCGGGCTACATACTCAACTAAATCCTCTCGACGGCGCAGGCTAAGTCGGGCATTCTTGTGAATGTCCATTCGATCTCTCCTCAGAGGTGATTGCTCGCTACAATCAGCTTCTCTGGTTCCGGTCGAATGGACAACCTATTGAAAGATCACAGCTGGCCCGGACCAACCAAGCGGGTGCCCCGTCCAATCTTCGCTTGGGCGGGGCTTTCGACCTTCACACGATGGGAACAGTCTATTCAAAACCCGACCGCTCCCCAAGAAGTTTTCCACAGCCCACTTGTGACATCTGACCTCGGGAGTAGGTAGCTATTGAAAATGCCTACGATAATCCGAGTGTCTGACCTTGCGGCTGGATTAGCGCGAGGTCTTGGGCGGCTTCTTGAGGAGCGTGTCTATGGCGATCTGCGGATCGCCTTTAATGATCAGCCTTTCCTCTTGGGGTCCGGGTTTACCCTTTCGACGCTTCGGTTTTGGTTTCTTCGGCATTTCGTACTATTATCACATTGGCTTATTCCGTCTGAGGAAAAAGTGGTGCCTCGGATGGGGTTCGGACCCATAAGCCACAAAATGGCACGCGGGTGCAAGCCGCGTCTGTATGCCAATTCCAGCACCGAGGCACGATCAAAGGCGCTGAATGCAGGGGCGGTGACGCCCGTCACGGTTTCTCCCGTCCCTGCTTTGTTCAGGCCGTTCAGCGCGGCCCTAAATCCCTCCTCATTGGTTCTCCTCCCCCTTTCCGCTTTTTCCTTTAGCGAACGTGCGAAGAACATTCACGACCGCTCCGAACAAATCAACCTGTTCGAGGGTGAGGTCCAACGGAAACTGAATAAAGGCATTCGGCAACCCTGGTACGGGCATTCGATCAAAACCCTTGGGAGTCATGACCTCTCTTGGCGCATACTGTGCGCTTCCCGGCTGGCGGGTTTTATCTGCCTTATTGGTTGCCGCTCGCGGCACTCTCGGCTTTGCCTTCAAGAGGTATGGGGATACAGTAACCCCGCACTCCGCGAGTACCTTGAGGTAGAAACGTATTGTCTTAGTCACCATCTGGCCAGATGGGACACCGTAGCCCTTGAAGGCTTTCTCCAGATCGGTAATCGTTCCAGTGGCGATGTCGATTTTTCCGATTACCGGGGAATATTTGTCCGAAATGACCTCAAGGAGCCGCCCCTTGAACGCGGCAGGGTCGTTCCAAGCTTCCACGAGTTGCCGATAAACATTAGTAGCTCGTCGCTCCTCATCCACACAACCCAAAAATCGAAGGCCAGAAATAAGCGATCCATGATCAGCCCCAGAGAGATTAAGTCGAGAACGCGACGATCCAGTGGGCCAGTGGGAACGGTGGATTCCGCCAACGTGTCAGAATTGTCGATTTGAAAACGCCGTAGGACATATAGGGCGGGCGCAATCTTGGATTGGTCAGTAGCCATTTTTACGCTCCATGTCTGTACTTTGGAGACTTTACGCCTTGGAGGAAATACATGCAAGAAAATAAACTGCTACAGACAATCGCGATTTCCGGTAATGGTTCGTAGTTTGGGGCGATGAACCAGTTAAGCTAGATACTGCATCGTATTGATAATAATACATGTTATGTCGGTTCATAAAATGCAAAGAGACCAATCGGGCTGCCTAATAATCAGGTCTTTGAGTTCGATTTGGACAGATTTTCAACTCTCATCCACAGCTTTTCAACAGGGCGACAAGCGTAAGCTGGGCGAACTTTTGGCGAACATCCCCGTGGACGATTTTGCTTGCAATAGGTATCAAGATGTTTTAGAATCGCCACATGATCAAGAACACATCGCCAATCCTGAATGCGCTTCGCGCGGCAACGGTCAACGAGAAAGCAGCCGTCGAGTTTCTGGAGAAGCAACGATGGGGCGGAAGCCAGCATGTCCGCGGTGCGGGAGTTCGCGGTGTACAGATGAAGTGACTGACGGAGAACGCAACAAGGATTACCGCTGGCGGTGCCGTGACTGCAAGAAGTTGTTCACTGTTCGAACTGGGACTTATTTGAGGAAACTCGATTCCGTTACGTGTTTGGGTTTACGCGATCTGGAAAGCATGTTCTTCTAAAAAGGGCATTGCGGCGCTGCAATTTCGCGTGAAATGGAGATTACTCACAAGTCTGCGCTGTTCATTCTTCGTCGGATCCGTCACGGATTGGGCGAAGATATCACCCGAAAATGACAGGAACAGTTGAAGTTGACGAGGTCTATATCGGCGCGAAGCCGCGCTACAAGGGCATATCGAAACCCGGACGCGGTACTCTAAAAACGCCAGTCATGGGAATCGTACAGCGTGGCGGTGACGTGCGTTTCAAATGATGGAGCGCGTCACGGCGGAAAATATCGGTAAATTCGTCGCAGAAAACGCTGACCTATCTTGCCGCATCATTACCGACGAATTAGGTGTGTACACGAAAGTTGGGAAAGGTTCGAGGGCGGCCACGAAACGGTAACGCATAGCGCCGGAGAGTATGTCCGTCCCGGAACAGACATTCACTCCAATACAATTGAAGGCGTGTTCTCGCTGATCCGTCGCGGAGTCATGGGGACATTCCACAGCGTCAGCCGCAAGCATTTGCCGAATTACTTGAATGAATTTCAGTTCCGTTGGAACACGCGGAAGATGAACGATGGAGAGCGGGTAGCGGAAGCAATCAAGCAGATCGACGGAAAGCGATTGGAGTACCGGGAGTCGGTTGATAATCCCCCGTATTTCCCCAAAACCGAAGAAACAGAAGCAGCGGAACCAACAGATGGATGCACCGTTCTAGTCGGGAGCAGGGGCGATTTTCTCTTCTCCTTCCAGTCCCATAAGCGGGAAGAAATAGTGAAGGATAATAACATTAAGGCGACGGCCACGTTGAAGGTCGAGGCGATGACCGCTAGGATTGTCAGACGAGTGATCGGTTTTGTTTCGCGCATTATGCCCAAAAGACCAATAGTTGTAATCACCAGCCAACCAGCGGCAGCGATAATCAGAAGATTGTTCTTGCTAAATATCGTCTTAGCTTTCTGCCTCGCTGTCTGTGTTTCTGCGTTACTCCTAACCCATGCGACTAGCCAACTGATGACTTCTTTGGCTATCACGCTCGTAACCGCCGTAATAGCAATCGTGACTAGCTGCTTTCTGTCCATCGGAAAGAAGCTAGTCTCAAAGCGTCAATATTTCAACAAGTACATATTCCCGTCTGACCTTGCGCACAGCCCCCACTTCGTTTCAGAATTGTCCCAGCACGGGGAATCCCCGGCGCGGGACAGTTCATTGAAAACTAAATATCGTACGGCTAAGTCTTTCCGCACAGGATTTTGGCTCGCAGATCCGGCTGTTTTCAGTCGCGACAGAAATCGCCGCGCTGATTCTACAGGACTTACGCGAGACCGATCCAGCTAACTCCTTTGTCCGCAATATTTTACGGGCAAGTTATTTAGAATCAAGATTTTATCCGGATTAGTCGCAGATCGATTCACCGTAAGTCATTGATTCTAGATATTTAAGCGGATTCGATCCGTGATTTTTTTGATCGGAACCACTCGAACACCGGGACGCCAGCCAGAATAACCAGCAAACCATAGAACGAGTTCGGCCAGTCTTCGCGGAAGGTGTAGTAGAGAAGAACCGCAGCTGCGGCAATGAAGAGCGCGGGGACGAAGGGGTAACCAATCATGCGATAAGGCCGCGCAGCATCGGGATCGCGCCAGCGAAAGACGAAGACGGTGCTGCCGGCAATCATGTAGAAGAGCCATTCCGCGAAGATGGCCAGCGAAAAAAGCTGCCGGAAATTTCCTCCCAGCAGCAGCAGAATGATCGAGAGCACCGCCTGCAACACAATGGCATCCGACGGAGTATGAAACCGCGGATGCACTTCGGCCAGCGCCGAGAAAAAATATCCATCGCGAGCTACGGCAAAAGGAACGCGAGCCCCGCTCATGATCGTGCCGTTTAACGTAACCAGCATCGAGATCGCCATGCCCGCAGACACAATGCTCGCCCCAAATCGTCCCATGACAAGAGCGACCGCGTCGGAGGCAGGCCGCGGCGAGGCCGCAATCGCACTCGCCGGCAACACGTATTGCACACCGGCATTCACGAGGACATACAACACCCCGACTGTCGCCACGCCCGCAATCAGCGCGATCGGAATATTCCGCTCCGGCCGCTTCACTTCGCCGGCAACCATGTTCAGGTCGTTCCATCCGTCGTATGCCCACAATGCCGCGACCAGCGCCGCCATAAAGCCGGCGATCCCGCCCTTCGCTCCGGTGAATGTGGTGGCAAAGTTCGTCCAGCCGCGTCCGGGCGCACTGCCGGCTCCGCTGAAGCACACCACCACAATGCCAAGAATGATCACGACCTTCAGCACCGTGAACACCAGCTGGAATCCACCCGCCTTCTTGACGCCAAGGTAGTTCAGAACAGAAATGAGAATCGCCGCGGCGATGGCCACAAGCTGACCCCAGGTGATTGCGAAAGGAACGGTGATGGCGTTGGCAGGGAAAAAAGAAAAGATTGGGAATGTGCCCAGAATGCGAACCAGTCCGGTGGCGATTGTGGCGACAGACGCGGGTTTAGCGATGACGAACCAAGTCCAGGCGTAGAGAAACCCTCCAAGCGGACCGTAGGCGTCGCGGACATAAACATATTCGCCGCCGGCTTGCGGTTTCATGGCGCCGAGTTCGGCATAGGTGAGCGCGCCAAAAAAAGAGAGCAGCCCGCCCACCAGCCACGCCAGATACACCAGCCTGGCCGAGCCCACGGCCTGCATCATCTCGGCTGGAACCAAAAAGATTCCGCTGCCAATGATCGTTCCAACGACTACCGCGGAAGCGTGGCTGACGCCCAGATCGCGGGCCAGTTCGGGACGAGTACTTGTCAACTTAGGCATGGTTGGAGTGTGACAGTATACGGCAGAGGTGGCGGTCTTTTTCGACCGCTACTCGCGAAGGAGCAAGCTCGCGCCGTATCCGACCGCGAACGTCACGATCGTCCCGATCATCACCCACCACGTCCATGGGACATGCGTCCCCCACAAATACAATTCCATGCTGAACCCAAACAGCATTCCGATCATCGCGCCACGCTGATTGGCCCGCTTCGTCAACACGCCGAGCAGAAACACTCCGAGCAGAGCGCCATAAGCTACGGATGCAATCTGCAATCCCACCTCGATGACGCGCCCGACCTTATGCAGCGAGAGCACCGCCAGGGCAAACAGAAGCAGCGCCCACACAAATGTTGAAAGCCGTGACAGCCGCATCTTCTTTCGCTCGTCGGCCTGCGGACGGAAGCGCACATAAAAATCCATGATGGAACTCGACGACAGCGCGTTCAGCGCCGCGCTCAAGTTTGACATGGCCGCAGCCAGAATCGCGGCAATCAGCAGTCCGGAGATTCCATGCGGCATCCGGGTCACGATGAATGTGGGATAGATCCGGTCCGGCTTCCCGAAACTTGCCGAGGGCACGTGGTAGTAGGCCCACAGCATCACTCCCACCATCAGGAACAACGCAAACTGAAACAGGATGGCCACGCCGCTCGAAAGAAGCGCCGTCACCGACTGCTTCTGGCTTCTCGCCGCCAGCAACCGCTGCACAATAAGTTGATCGGTGCCATGACTGGCCGTGGTAAGAAACGCGCCGCCGATCACGCCCGCCCAGAAGGAGTAGGGAATCCAAAAGCTGGGAGTGAAGTCGAACACTTGCAGTTTGCCCGCGCTGGCGGCAGCGGCATGAATCGCACTCCATCCTCCGGGAACAAGATGCAGAATCGTCCACAGTCCCACGATCGTTCCGCCGATGTAAATCACGGTCTGCACCACGTCGGTCCAGATCACCGCCGCCAGGCCTCCCTCGAACGTATAGATGAGCGTCAATACAGTGATGATGGCGATCGAGGCCACCTCGCCCGTTCCCAGCGCGATGGCCACCACGATCGACACGGCATACACGCGCACGCCCTCGGCCGCCGTCCGCGTCAACAGGAACAGACCGGCGGTCACCGACCGCAAGCCGTGCCCAAAGCGCCGTTCAATCAATTCGTAGGCAGTGTAAAGATCGCCGCGAAAGTAATGCGGCAGCAGGACAAAGCTGATCACCACGCGCCCCACTACGTATCCCATCACTACCTGCAGAAAGGTGAGGTTCGTGTCATAAGAAAGCCCGGGAATGCTGATGATGGTGAGCGTGCTGGTCTCGGCCGCAACAATGGAAAGCGCGATCGCCCACCAGGGAATATCGCGTCCCGCAAGAAAATAGTCGCGCAGCGAGCGCTGCCGCTTGCGGAAGCGAAGGCCGAACAGGGTGATCCCCACCAGATATAGCGCGATGATCGCGAGATCAAGTCTGTCGAGTCCCATATCACGGTCCCTGGTGATGTTCTTCGCGTTCTTAGCGGCCCTTCTTAGCGCTCTTCGCGGTTGAAAAGCTTTCATGCGTCCAAAGAAAAGCCTCTAAACGCAAAGAACGCGAGGAAAGTCCGCGAACGTCGCTAGGAAAAGCCAACCATCTACACCACCTTCCACGCCACAGTTTCCGTGGGATCGTAGGGCTCGGACGATGAGGCCACAAGCCAGAGCAGCGTTGAGCCGTCGTTGCGCACGGCGTGCGAACTGCCCGGGGAAATCAGCACCAGCACTGCACCGCTGCCATCGAATTTGCGGTGCTGCGCCGCCATGCCCTCGCCCTCATCCCAGTGGAATGACCAGGCTGTGCCCGGCAACATGACAATGGCCTCGCGCCTGCGCAAGTGATAGTGATTGCCGCGCACGGTTCCCGGCGCAGTAGATGCCATGTGCACGTCCGCAATGCGCCCCAGGAAGGTGAGCGCCTCGGGAGGCGTTGTAAAACTGAAGCCGCGCGCGTCGCCGTTATTGCCTAGTTCCGATATTTGAATCTTCGTCTTCATTCGGTTTTAATTATGGCGGCAATCCACACTCGGCGCGAGTGAGTCTTTATGGACGTTATCCCTAACAAATCAGAGAATCGAGCCCAAGACTTAAACTGTGCTGGTGAGGGATGGCGGAACCGTCGCAGTGCTCCCGATGAAAATCGTTTTCACAGTGTCGCGAAAAGCGAGACGGGTGTACTATGGTGCCGTTTTCGAGGTCAAAAGGAAATCCCGATGAAAAGGAGGCTCTGTGGAACGGCTCTTTCCCAGGCTAATGGTTCTCTCGACTCTGGTTGCCACGTGCTTGCTGATACTCTCTGCGCAACCTGCTTCGGCACAGTACGCGGTCTCCTATCTAGTCTCCAACGACAACGCTTTCACCCCCGTGAACATCGATCCAAATCTCGTCAACGGCTGGGGACTTGCATCGTTTCCGAATAGTCCCTGGTGGGTGGCGAACCAAAACAGCAGTAGCAGCACCCTCTATTCGAGCGACGGCTCGATCGTTCCATTAGTCGTCCAGATTCCTTGTGTGGTAAGCGGGACGGTCACAGTTCCGTGCCCTTATCCTGGAGAAGGACTTCTATTTGAACCGAACAATGGGATGTTCAATTTCTTTGGGCCTACCGGCGTGGTGGCAAACCCCTATACTTCGGCATTCATCATCCCGGGCACGGGCACACCCGCGGCGTTTATCTTCGTCACACTCGACGGGCTGATTGTGGGTTGGAACTCGGCCAACCCGACTCAGGGGGTCAAGGTTTCCAACCGCAGCGCTTTGGGGGCATCGTACAGCGGGCTTGCGATTGCGGGTCCGGCTAATGACCCTCACCTCTACGCGACCAACACAGTGCCGGGCGGCGAGGTTGATGTTTTTGACCGGAACTTCAACTACGTGGGCTCCTTTGCGGCTGATTCGAACCCTCCTGCAAACTTCGCACCGTATGGCATTGACACTGATGGGAACAAGTTGTACGTGACCTATTTCAGCCTGGTGAGCTCGGCCGGCATCCTGGATGTCTGCGTCTTGCCAACCAACCCCACGCAGCCGAGGTGCCGCCGACTGTTTGCCGACTTTTCACCTTCGCCGATTCTCGCCTCCCCCTTTGGCATCGTTCGCGCGCCGCACAACTTCGGCGTGTTCAGCAACAAACTGCTGGTTGGCAACCTGGACGACGGGCTGATTCACGCTTTCAACCCGGATACTGGACACCTGGTCGGAACTCTGCTGCTCAGTAATGGCGCGCCGTTTTCGGTTCCAGGGCTGTGGGACCTCGGTTTCGGTAGCGGCATGGCTGGGAACGGAGCAACCAACCAGCTTTTCTTCAGCGCGGGTCCTTGTCCTCCAGCCTCGGGGACATGCCCAGTGCAACTCTATGGCGACGGGTTGTTCGGGGTCATCGCGCCGGAGGGCGGGCGCTAGTTGCTTGCGGCACGTTAGGCGACGCCGGAACTTACCCGGGGAGTAGCCAAGCCAGGGGCTCTGCACATTCACGATTTTCAAATGAGTGGGATTTTTGCTCTGCGTGACGAAGGTTCGGGCTGGACCATTGGCCCCGGGTGCGCCCACCCAAGCTGCTTCTGCTTGTCTGGGCGGTTTCGTCTCACATCCGTGCTTGGTGTTTTCGCCATCAAGACCTCGAAGACTACACTCCTCGCCAGCAACAAGGTGCGGCCCGTGGAGCGACCCGATTGGGGGAAATGGCAGTTAAAACCTTAAGAGCTAAGACCCCAAGGTTCCGCCTTGAGAACTGCCTGTGATAGAACTAAACGCGTGGCTTACTATCTCGGCATTGACGGCGGCGGCAGCAAGACGATTTGCGCCGTGGGGGATGAAGTCGCACTCCTTGCCAAAGTCACCGCCGGACCCAGCAACGTCACCCGCGTAGGGGAAACTCGCGCCCGCGAGACTCTCCAGAAGGTCATCCGCGAGGCGTGTGCTGCTGCGCGTATCTCGCCGCAACACGTGCAGCGCGCCTGCATCGGGGCAGCGGGCGCCGGCCGTGAGGAAATTGCCGCCGCTGTGCACAACTTTGTTGCAGAGATAATCCCCGGCGAAATCGGCGTCGTGGGCGACATGCAGGTCGCCCGGGCCGCGGCCTTTGGCGATGGGCCGGGCGTAATCGTCATCGCCGGGACCGGATCGATTGCCTATGGCCGCGACGCTGAGGGCCGGATCGCCCGCGCCGGAGGCTGGGGCTTTGCCATTTCTGACGAAGGCTCCGCCCACTGGATCGGCGCTGCCGCGGTCAGTGCGCTGCTGCGCGTGATCGATCAGAGTGCGGACCCTCAAGCTACCGCGGAGACCTCGCCGCTGTTCGGCGAAATGAAAGCGGCCTGGGGCCTGCGATCGCTCGACGAGTTCGTGCGCGCCGCCAACGCCAATTCCCATTTCGCGAGGTTGTTTTCGGCGATCCTGGCTGCTGCCGATGCCGGCGACGACTTGGCCCAGCGCGTGCTCGCGCAGGCCGGTCGTGAACTCGCCCAACTCGCCGCGATCGTGGTTCGCCAGCTTTTCGCGGAGCGCAACGGGAATTTGCCCGGCGCGTTGCTGGCCATGGCGGGCGGCGTCTTCAGGTACTCGGCAACTGTGCGCGAGGTTTTCCGCCACGAGGTTCGCCAATTCGATCCACGCCTTGAGGTCGATCCGCGGATCGCCGAGCCGTTCGCGGGAGCCTTGCAAATGGCGCGCGCCGGTCAAGATGAGCTGAAGTAAGAATCGATCAGCGCCCGCCGCCAATCTCCAAAATGGCGCCGGTGGTGTAAGAGGCAGCGGGAGAGAGCAGCCACAGCACTCCTTCGGCCACTTCGAGCGCCGTGCCCGGCCTTTGCATCGGAATGGTCGGCGCCAGTCGATCCAGCCGGTCGGGCACGCCGTTAGCGGCATGCAGGCCGGTCGCGATCAGTCCCGGAGCAACCGCATTGACGCGGATTCCCTCGGTCGCAACCTCACGCGCCAGTCCGATCGTGAAGCTATCAATCGCGCCCTTGGACGCTGCGTAGTGCACCCACTCTCCAGCAGAACCCGTCTTCGCGGCACGGGAGGAAATATTCACGATCACGCCGCCGGTTCCGCCGTGACGCGTCGACATGCGGCGCACCGCCTCGCGAGCACACAAAATCGCTCCCGTAACGTTCACCGCCATCACTTGCGCGAGAGTTCTTGCGCTCACGGATTCCACGCGGGCAAAGCCGCCGGTAATGGCGGCATTATTCACCAGAGCTTTGACCGGCCCCAGTTCGCGCTCCGCAGTCTCAAACAGCCGGACAACATCTTCTTCGCGGGCAACATCGGCTTGAATCGCACAGGCGCGACCGCCAACGGAAATAATCTGTTCAATGACCGCAGCGGCTTCGGCGGCGCCAGTGGCAAAATTGACCGCCGCGGAAAATCCGCGCTCACCCGCAAGCCTCGCGATTGCTGCGCCAATCCCGCGGCTTGCACCCGTAACGATGAGTGTGCCATTGCTCGCCTGCGCTGTCATTCAATCGAACCCTTCCTGAAACAATGTAGCAAAAGCGCCACCCCCGCCGGTTCAGCCCAGCTCTTAACCTTCGTAACCTGCCCCAACCATCCCCTTATCCTAAGATGTCTGGAGAGAAGCCGTTTATCAAGCCATGCGCGAATTCCTGCAGTCACTTCTGGATGAACTCGGATTCGACGAGCCGTGGAAGCCAGTCTCGCGGCCGGCGCTGGGCGCCTGGCTCGTCTTTTATATCGCATTCCTCTCCTACGCCTTCTCCGTGCACGAAGGATTTCTTTTCATCGACACCGCCAACCTCGTCGTCCACGAAGGCGGCCACAATCTGTTTGGATGGTTCGGTCCCACAATCGGCCTCTGGGGAGGTACGCTGCTGCAGTGGCTGGTCCCGTTTCTTCTGGCCGTGTACTTCTTCACGCAACGCGAGACCGCCGGCTTCGTCTTCTGCCTGTTTTTCTTCTTCGAGAACTGGCTCTACACCGCAACCTACATGGCCGACGCGCGCGCCATGGCGCTGCCCCTGGTCACCACCGGCGATCCCGATTTTGTCGAGCACGACTTTAACGCCATCTTCTCGAGTCTCGGCGTTCTTGCCTATGACACCAGGATCGCGGCAGTAGTGCGGCTTCTGGGCTGGTGCGGAATGCTGGGCGTGCTGGGATGGTTTATAGTCAGCGCGCTGAAGAGCCGGCAGCAAAAGTCACAGGTCTCGGGCTGGAAGTCCGCGGTCTGATTCGTAGTCTCCCGATTCAATCCGATGCGTGACGAGCGCGGAAGGCTCGTTTTGATTGACACAATCAGTCTAAAAGCGTAGGGTGGTGCGCGTTTGCAACCATCCTAAAGTACGCAAGGAGAACAAGAATGCGAGTGCGACTGGTGCTGCACGCGGTTGTGCTGTGCTTGCTTTTGGTTCCTGTCCTGTCGGCGCAAGACGCGGTCAAAGTCGATCCAAAGCATTACACGGTAATTAGCGAGAACGCCGAGGTGCGAATCCTGAAGATCCACTATGGGCCGCACGAGAAGTCGATTATGCATAGCCATCCCGACTCGGTTGCCGTTGCTCTCAACGACTCCACCGTGCTGTTCACCCTTCCCGGCGGAAAGACAGAAAAACTCGAGCTTCAAGGCAGGACAGGCGGTGTTTACCCCGGCTGGCACGCACTTGCCCGAAAACACCGGCGACAAAGGGATGGACATAATCCTGGTCGAACTGAAAGGCAAGTCGGCCATGGCGAACTCGGATATGAAGTGATCCGCTGGAAGCGCGTGGTCAGTGCTCGACTGCACTGACCACTCTTCTCGCCGCGGAAAAGCTCTTAACCGCGAAGTTCGCGAAGAAAGCAGCGAAAGCCGCGAAGAAGACGAAACCCGCCCCGAAATCAACAATCAGCAATTTCCTACGGCACCCAATCGGCAATGAAGATATTGGTCTCGTGCGGTGCCTTGGCGTTGCGGTTCGAGGCCCAGACGAGCTTCTTTCCATCGGGGCTGAACATGGGGAAGCCGTCAAAGCCGTCGCTGTAAGTGATGCGCTCGAGGTTGCTGCCATCAGAGTTGATGAGCCACAGCTCGAAGTTGCCCATGCCACCGGTTGAATGTGTCACGGGATCGTAGTTCGAGGAAAAAACAATGCGCTTGCCGTCCGCCAGAAAGGACGGTCCAAAGCTGGCTGCGCCAAGATGGGTGATCTGCCGCTTGCCGCTGCCGTCGGCCTTCATGATCCACAGTTCGAGCGACGTGGGCCGGATCAGGTTTTGCTTCAGCAGTTCTTTGTAGTCGCCGATTTCTTTCTCGGTCTTGGGATGGTATGCCCGGTAGACGATCCATTTCCGGTCGGGCGAGTAGAACGGGCCGCCATCGTAGCCCAGTTCATGCGTGAGTTGTTTGACGTGGGTGCCGTCGGCGTCCATCGAATAAATGTCGAGGTCGCCGTGGCGCAGGGAAGTGAAGACGATCTTTTTGCCGTCAATCGAAATCGTTGCCTCCGCGTCGTAACCGGGAGTGTTGGTGAGTTGCTTCAGGTCTGAGCCGTCCGGGTTCGCGGTGAAGATGTCGTATCCCGCATAGACCCCCCACACATAGCCTTTGGAAAAATCAGGCCGGGGCGGGCAATCCGGGCTGGCAAGGTGCGTGGACGAAAACAGAATCTTTTTGCCGTCGGGATAGAAGTAGCTGCACGTGGTGCGCCCCTTGCCGGTCGAGACCATGTGCTCATCGCTGCCGTCGACGTTCATGGTGAAAATCTGGTCACACTTCACGTCGCCATGGGACGATTGAAAGATCAGCTTGGCGCCGTCAGCGGAAAAATAGGCTTCGGCATTCTGTCCACCGAAGGTGAGTTGACGCAGATTGCGCAGGTGTTTTTCCTGCGGCGTGGCCAGATCGGGCGGGTTGGAAGTTTGGGCAGAAGCAAGCGACCTAAGAGCCGCAAGGGTCAAAAGGACTGCAAAGATCGGCTTCATGGGATGCCCGCTAGTGTAGCAAAAAGGTGTATGAGGGATTCAGGCCTGCATTAAACCAACGGGCGTTTTGGCGCCGGGAAATTACGCTTGCACTTGTTGCCTACAATGCCTACAATCAATGCATGCAATACACCATCCGCAAGGTACCCAATAGTTTGGACGAAGCCCTCCGCAGGGTCGCCCGTGAGCGGGGCAAGAGCCTGAATGAGGTAGCGATTGAAGCCCTGGCCCGAGGCGCTGGCGTTAGCGGAGAGCGCGACCGGCAGCGCGATCTCGCCGACATCGCAGGCACCTGGCGCAAAGATCCTGCTTTCGACACCGCGTTGGCCGCGCAGGACACAATTGATGAAGAGATGTGGCGGTGAGGCTGGCGCTCGACACGAACCGCTATACGGACCTTTGCCGGGGCGATGTGTCGGTTGTCGAAACGGTCGAACTCGCCGATGAAGTCTGGCTGCCCTTCATCGTGCTGGGAGAATTGCGCGCCGGATTCGCTGTGGGTAGTCAAGGACCGCGCAACGAAGCTGTCCTGCGCCGTTTTCTGCTGAAGTCCGGCGTCGGCGTGCTCTATGCCGATGAACAGACTGCGCATCATTACGGCGCTGTTTTCCGGCAACTGCGAAAGCAGGGCACTCCCATCCCAACCAACGATATGTGGATCGCGGCCCTCGTGCTGCAGCATTCGCTTGTTCTGTGTGCCCGCGACACGCATTTTGACGCTGTTTCCCAGCTCCCGCGCGTGTAGGCAGTCCATCGAAGTTGCCTCCGCCCATCGAAAGGCCTGCGAAAGGTGTGGCAGCCGAGGTCTCCTCCCGACCGCGCTCCAAAAAAACTAATAGCCGAGATTTCGTACAAGCCAGAGGCCCATATCGATCAGCCGAATCGGCGTTTCTTGGAAGCCGGTCAGATGCCGCGTATGTCGGTCAACTAACGCCCAAGCGTGCGGGATGTACCGGCCCAGAACTCTGATGTCTTGGTTTGCCGCTGTGTACCATGAGCCGACTGCCTTGAGCACCATCTGGTCAAAAATTGGTACGACATCTGGATAGAGGACATGTAGCAACGTCGTTCTTACGGGCAAGGAAGTGCTTGTTTTCATTCCGGGAAGTTGATAGCGGCCGATTAGTTCGACCAGCGCGAGAATGCCACCCACATCGCGTGACAGAGTAGATGGTATCGCCCCAAGAAGAGTGTGGAGCGAACCGGGTGCGAACGACCGCATCCATCCATTTATGTTGGAGACTGCGGCTGGTTGAGAGTAGAGCTTCCAGTACAGCAACGCTTCGTACCAGTCCGTACCGAGTTGAGCGCGATGTCTTTGGCTCGCGGCAGCCACAAGCTTGTAGTAAAGAGCGCGATCACTCGACGTACCGGCGTATGGCCCTCTGAGTTGGGGCGCAAGGGAACTAAAGCCACGGCACGCTGCATCATACAGAGCGCATACCTTGTTCCAATCGAACCCCGATAGGGGATCGGACATGCGAGGCTGCGAGAATGCCGAATCCACAATTGACCGCTGAGTGCTCGCCCTCGTGTTTCCTGTCGGTGTGTAAACGGACGAAATCCCACCCCAACCGCTGGCACCCATGTCCACAATGCCGTCTCGGTTCACGGCAAATCCGCCGATCTTCGTGCACTCGTTGCACGTGCAGCCCGCCTTTTTGCCCGGCGTATTGAAACAGTCCGCTGCGTTTACGCTCGACGGGTTAGCACCACGAAACGTATTGAGGAATTCAGCTTTAAGTTGCGCTGGCGTAAATCGCTCGCCACGGTGCTCTTCGAGAATTCTGTGCCGCTTTTGAAAGATATTCATCGACTCGCTCCTTTATGGGTGCACCCGTATGGGTGCACCCATTCTCAGAACTTAGCCCTATAACAGCCGGTCTCGCGAGCGACAGTCGGCTGCCCGCCCGTCTGCATCCTGATCGTGGCGATCTATAATGGTATCACCGCGAGCAGAATGGCCCCAAGGAGACTCATCTCAATCGAGAAAAAAGCTCTGGAAGTAATTTCGCCTTGCTTGAAGAAGATTTATCGGACGGTATCCAAGGGCAAAAGCAAAACGTTCGATCTTTCGGTCGATGGTGATGATGCAGAGGTAAAGGGGAAAGGAAAGCCATTCTCCAAAATGGATTTCATCGTTTTCACCAAAAACCAATACAACGCACTTAAGAATGGGCCTACTTTCTACACTTTTCTTGTTTGCGGTTTGAATACAGGAACCCCGGAGATATACCGCATTTCTTCCGACAAGCTTAAGCGCCTGGAGCCGAGGACCGTAACGTCGTATGAGTTTGACCGGAATGAGCTTAAAAAGCTGGGGGAAGACCTAGAAAAAATGGAATGAGAGTTCCCGGCTGCCGGGCGGGACTCCACGAACCTTCGCTCAGCGCCTCTGTGGCGAGCGGCCGCTTTGTCGGCGGGCTCTATTTCCGAAAGTGATGGCTGATGGCTTCCGCCTGCACCCGGGTCACGACCGCGGAGAGCGCCGCTGCGTCGGCCTGCTTCACCGCCTGCAGGCTGCCGAAGTGTTCGAGGAGACGCCGGGTTGTACTCTCGCCTACTCCCGGGATCTCTAAGAGTTCAGTAGAGCGGTCGCGCATCTGCCGGCGTTTGCGATGGAAGGTCACGGCGAAGCGGTGGGCTTCGTCGCGAATGAGTTGAATCAGGTGCAACACCGGCGAGTGATGATCGAGTGCGATCGGATCTTTCTCCTGGCCATAGACGTATAGAATCTCTTCACGCTTGGCGATGGCGGCGAGCGGCTGGTTGATGATCTCAAGCGACTCCAGCGCTTCGGCTGCCGCGTGCAACTGGCCAAGGCCGCCGTCAATCAGCACCAGGCTGGGCATCGGCTTTTTCTCTTCCTGAAGGCGCTTGTAACGGCGCGTGACCACCTCGCGCATGGAAGCGAAATCATCGACGCCCTCGACCGTGTGGATGATGAACTTTCGGTAATCCGATTTTTTCATCTTGCCGTCTTCCCAGACCACCATGGAGGCTACCGTCTCCGCGCCTTGAATGTGCGAGATGTCGAAGCACTCGATGCGCTTGGGCAATTCGGGCAGGCTGAGAGATTCCTGCAGCTCTTCCTGGATGGCCTTGGCATGGGGCTTGAGCACGCGAAAGCGCTGATCGTAGGATTGTTTGGCATTGGTACCGGCAAGATCGAGAAGCGAGCGCTTGTCCCCGCGCTGCGGGACAAGGATGTGAACCAGTGTGGAGCGGGCACTTCTACCCGCTACCTGCTCGGAGAGCAGGTCTTCGAGGGCAGCACGATCCTCAAAGTCTACCGGGACGTAGAGATTGCGGGGCACGTAGGGCTGGCCGATGTAGAGCTGTTTCAGCAGGGCGGAGAAGAATTCACCCGGGTTGAAGGGGTCCGTGGTTGGAGAGGCAGGCTCGCTATGCTTGCCTGGACGGGCAAGAGTGCCCGTCCCCGCATGTTCCGTCTCTGTTCCCACAGGTTCGTTAACCAGCTCGGGCAAATCTTCCCAGAAGAATTCTCGGCGGTCTACTACCCGGCCGCCGCGCATGTGAAATAGATTTACGGCCAGCATGCCGTTTTCATAGTGATAGCCGAAGACGTCGGCGTCATCGCCTTCGGCGGCGGCGATGCGCTGGCGCTCCTGCAACTGCTCGACGGTCGAAATCAGGTCCCGATAGCGCGCGGCGCGTTCATACTCCTCGGCCGCGGCCGCCTGCTGCATGCGGGCGTGCAGCGATTTGCTCAGATCGGTGGGGCGGCCTTCCAGAAACAGCTTCACGTCGCGGACCGCTTCCTGATAAGCCTCGGGAGTGGTGAGATCTTTCACGCATGGGCCCAGGCAGCGCTTGATGTAGAACTGCAGGCAGGGCCGCGGATGAAAGCGCGTGAGATCGACCTTGCACGACGGTATCAGGAAATTGCGGTGGATGAGATCGACGATGCGGTAGGCAAGGTTGGCAGGGAAGTACGGGCCGTAGTAGACGCTGCCGTCCTTGCGCAGGCGGCGCGTGACGTAGACGCGCGGCCAGCGCTCGCCAAGGGTGAGCTTCACATAAGGATAAGTCTTGTCGTCGCGCAGCAGGATGTTGAAGCGCGGCTTGCGCTGCTTGATGAGATTGTTTTCGAGCGCCAGCGCCTCTTTGTTGTTGGCAACGACGATGTAGTCGACGTCGGCGGCTTCGCGCACCAGGGTGCCGGTTTTCGAATCCTCCCAGCGGCCTTCGTGGAAGTAGCTGGCCACGCGGCTGCGCAGGTTCTTCGCCTTGCCCACGTAGATGACTTCGCCCTCGGCGTTTTTGTAGAGATACACGCCGGGCTCGGCGGGGATGGTACGGATTTTCTGGGGTAGGTCCATTCGGGCGATCTTTGTATTCTATTCGATGAGTAAATATGCGAATCTGGTACAAGAACCTAAGAAGGAGCCTAATGCTCACTGGCCGGGCGGGGCTCTCCCGCATTGTATTTTTCTGTGCTGACTTCAGACGGATGGTGTTCGGCGCACTTTTCTGTGCGGCGCTGTTCTGTCCGCGGACAAGCGTTTGGGCCGGGCAAACTACGAACAGCTCGCAATCGAACCAGCAATCGAATCAGGCAGAGGCAGCGAAGCCTGCGCAGGAGAAGAAGGACGAAGCGGCCCAGGCGGCAGCGAAATCGAGCGCCCGCCACTTCGACCGCGTGGTGATCATCGTGCTGGAAAATGGCGATTACGAGGCTGCTGTAAAAGACAAGAATCTGGCTGCTCTCGCCGCCCAGGGAGCCAGTTTCTCGAATTTCCACGCGCTGTTTCATCCGTCGTATCCGAACTATCTGGCAATGATCGCAGGCACGGATTTTGGCATTCACCACCGCGGACGTTTTCTCGCCGACCGGCAAGTCGACTTTCCCAACGACGCGGCTCACAAAACCATTGCCGATCGCCTCATTGCCGCCGGCCTGGACTTCAAGAACTATGCCGAGGAATTGCCCGAGGGAGATTGTCCATTTCGAATTGACGACCAGCACGTTGCCAAAAGCAAGAAAGGCGACTATGTGCGGAGGCATGTGCCCTTCCTCAGCTTCAGGGAGGTGCAGGAAAAATGGTGTGACCGCGTCGTGCGGGTCGATTCCGCGAAGGGCAATAGCCTATTGGGGATTGACGACAATTTTTTCGTGAAGGATGCGAAGGCGGGGTTGGTGGCGTATTCGTTTTATTCGCCGAATATGAACAACGACGGCCACAATACGAATGTGCAAGTGGCTGGCGCCTGGGTGAGCAAGTTTCTCGATAAGACCTTCACCGAGAAGTTGCGCAAGGGCACGCTGGTGGTGGTGACGTTCGATGAGTCCGACCACAACGCCGATAACCGGATTTTCACGCTCTTCCTCGGGGACATGGTGAAGGAGGCGAACCAGCAGGATCCCAAGGTGCTGGACCGCCATTACACGCATTACAACGTGCTGCGCACGATCGAAGACAACTTCGGCTTGGAGCCGCTGGCGGCGGGGGATCGCGATGCGTCGCCGATTACGGATATTTGGAAGTAGGTTCTTTGGCTGTCCAGTACCCGCCCTTGAGGAATTCGAGCCCTTTTACCGTATAAAATTTCCATTCCCTTATGTGGGGTTTGCGTTGCCAGACTCCGCGAAGTTAGGGGCTGTTGCCAAGTTCGGCTTTGCAACTGGTTGAAAACGTATATACTTATGGCTGGCGCTGTGCGGGGCCGAAACTGGCATGTCCCGTGCAGAAGTAACAGGCGGGAGTTGTAAAGCATTAACTTCCCAAGGGCCTGAAAGATATTGAGGAATTACGCGCACGGGGAACCCGATCGCGCTTGAGACAAGAATAAGGAGCTTCTCCCATATGACCCGCACTTCGTTAACGATTTTCCTGGCAGTCAGCATGGCAGCCACCGTCGGCTGCACCAGCAAGAACTACGTGAAACAACAGACCACGCCGCTGATTAACAAGACCAACGAACTGGATGACATGACGGCGAAAGAACAGCAAGGACATCAAGGACGTCGATGCCCGGGCGCAGGCCGGCATTCAGGCGGTGAACGCCAAGACGGCGGATGTGGAACAGAAAGCGCAAGCGGCGAACCAGTCCGCGACGTCGGCGCAGCAAATGGCGGACGCAGCCAACAACCGCGTGGGCGTACTGACCAACACCGTCGCCAACCTGGACAACTATCGTCCGGTGGCCGAGACGTCGGTGAAGTTTGGCTTTAACAAGGACAACCTGACGCCCAAGGCTATGGAAGCGCTTGACCAGCTCGCCGGAACTATTTCGACAACCAAGGGCTACATTATCTCGCTCGAAGGCAGCACGGATTCGGTGGGCTCGGCTGAATATAACTATGATCTCAGCCAGCGCCGGGCGGACTCGGTGATCCAATATCTGGCTTCGAAATACAATGTGCCGGCACACAGGATTTATGTGATCGGTCTGGGCAAGGACAAGCCGGTAGAGTCAAACAAGACTCGAGAAGGCCGCGCCGACAACCGCCGCGTGGATGTTCGCCTGATGACGAACACCGTGGGCGACACGACGCAGCCGCGGCAGCACCTGCGACGACCGGACAGGCCAATCCTTCGTCGATGTAGTCGGACGAAATACTTTTGTTGTCCTCCCCCTGGAGGACTTCGCCAAACAGGCCGCTCAAAGCCTCCCCCTGAGCGGCCTGTATTTTTTTGTAGCGCAGCCGTCTCGGCGGATGCCGGGCGCGTCTTCGCGCGCGGCTCTGAAGGGCGAGACGCCTTCGGGACTGCCCGGCAGGATGCCGGCGCTACGTTCGCGGTAAAATAGACGCTATGCGACGCTGGCTGTGGTTGGGTTTGCTGTTGGGACTGAGTGGAGTGGTATGGGCGCAGCAGAACTCGGCGCCGGCCTCGCCGCCGCCGTCTTCTTCTTCCGAGAAGGACGCTTCCGGGTTGAGTCGCGACAATCGTTTTCCCGAGGATGATGTTCCAGCGAAATCCGCACCGGCGAACGATGCCGCGAAGAAGCGAGCTCCGAATATGGAGCCACCGCGCTCGGATCGAGTGCAGGTTGACGATCTGGCGCCCGGCGTTGGAGAAAGTTCCAGCAAAGATACGCAGGTGGATTTGAGCCCTCCTGAAAACGATGCCAAGGTGCATCCCAAGAGTTCGACAGCCGTGGCTGATGCGGAGGCTTCGGCATCGGGCGGCGGGATTACGGAGTTGAAAAGCTGGGATCCGCATAAGGCCGCGAAAGACGTGGAGGTCGGCGACTTCTATTTCAAGCGCAAGAATTATCGCGCCGCCGAGGACCGTTACCGGGAGGCGTTGCGCTACAAGGACAACGATGCCGTCGCGACGATCCGATTGGCCGTGTGTTTGGAAAAGCTGGGAATCCTGGACGATGCCCGGGCTGAGTATGAGAGTTACTTGAGGATTCTGCCGCACGGTCCGCAGGCGGCGGAAGCGCAGAAGGCGCTTGAACGGCTGAAAGCGGAGACGGGTGCGAAACGACCGCAGTAGATGGGTTTTGCCTTAAGACTTAACACCCAAGATCCGAGTACCCTTCGATCAATCTAGAGCGGTTTCTTCTTTTTGCCGCGGACTTTCTCGCCCCGGACTTCGCGTCAGCGTCCTGCGTCCGGCTCGTCGTTGCTTACCTTGCTGTGGGTGGCTTCTCCGAGGATCAGATTCGCGGGCCACTTCGGGCCGGAATATGTCTTGCCCTTGGTGCGGGCGGCTTCTGCAATGATGGCCTCGACCGCATCCCGGCAGGAGTGAATCATTTGTATGCGCAGCGGGCCGGAGGCGCCTCCCCGGATCATCAGCATGGCGGTGCCGTGCATCAGGGACCATACCGAGAGCATAAGGCGAGTGTGCTTGCGGGGGGTTCCGCCCAGGCGCTGCGCGAGGCGCAGGCGCATGAGATTGAAGGAGGGCCACGGTTCGTGCAGGGATGGGGGCTGGGCGAATCCGTCGAAGAGCATCTCGTAGGCGCGGGGATGCTCGAGTGCGAACTCGAGATAGCATTCGCAGGCTTGAGTGATCGATTGGGTGCGGCGGAGGGCGGCAAAGAGTTCGACGCGGGTCTGGATGCGGACCGCGCGGAGAATATCCTCACGGTCCTGGTATCGCTCGTAGAGAGTGGGAGTGGTGGTGCCTGCCGCCTTGGCGACGCCGCGCATGGTGAGGGCGCCTTCGCCGCCCCGCGACCAAAGCCTGCAGGCAGCGTCTAGAATGCGCTGTTCGAGTTGCGGATCAGCTTGTCTCGGCAAGCGCCCGCCTCCGTGCCGCTCCGGCGACCATGCGATCCAAATGACTTTGACCACGTATAACTAACATCGTACAATTTATTTACACTAGCGAGAGCGTTAATCCGCAGGCTGTGTCCTGTCCGGAGCCGCCAAGTTCATTGGTTTACAGCCTTCCCCAGGTAGATGGGCTCCGGCAGGCGCGCGCCGGTAATCCATTCGAATTGAGGAGTTGTGGATGTTAAACGATGAACCGAGTAAGCCCGCGGGAGTCGGCGGCCTGATTTCCGACCTCCGCGCCGCGAAGGTGGAACTGCTGAGCGCGCAGTGTGCCGCGGACCGCCTCCGCCTCCAGTATTCTGTCGCAGACATTGTTTCTTTTGGCGAGCCCCACACGTTAAAGGGGGCCATCGCCTCCGCCAGCGCCCTATGCCGATTCTTTGCCTCCATCCAGGACCAAATGAAGCAGGCGGAGACGCAGGAATAAAGCTCCCTCGTAAAGTTTCGTTTTTCTTTTTCTTTGCAGCCATCCCCGCATCAAGCAAGCCCAATCCTACTTCTCCACGCGCATAAACGCGCCGGTGGAGGCGTTCACCGCAACCGTCAGCTTGGCGGTTTCGCGAGAAGCGCCATAGATCACATGCCAGGTCAGCTCGTTGGTGTTGTGGTTCCAGTCGCAGATGTAAATGACGGGCGTGGCGGGATCTTTTTCGAGGATTTTATCGCCGCCGTGTTTCTGGGCCTCGGTGAAGGCCTGGTCGGAGTCTGCCTTAAGAAATGCCACGTCGAAAACCTGCGTGGACGCATTGCTGGGGTTGTAGACGTCTTCGTTGCCGGGAGAGACACCGCGCGAGGGAGCGTCGGGAGCATTGCTGCCGGACCAAAAAAAAGGCTTCGCGCCGCGTTGTATCGCGGAGGCGAAGCTGGCACGCCAGATTGCCGATTTGCCGTCCCGGCCATCACCGTCGACGGAAGGAATAGACTCGATGCGGAAGGGTTTCACGTCCGCGGCGTAATTGCGAGCGGCGATATATACCTTTTGAAAAGCGGCGCGTCCCGTAAGCAGCTCGGGAGGCTTCGGTTCCGGTTTTGCCTGGGGCGCCTTGGCAGGGGTGGGGCTGGAGTCGCAGCCAGCGAGCAGCGCGAGAATCACGAGAAGGGCAGCGACGGTCGAGGCGGCTTGCGCGGGCTTATTGCGAAGAAACCGGGGTGCGCTCTCAAAGGCTCGATCCACTGCTCCTTTTCTCGCTGCGGTAGTGGCAGCCGATTCCGGTTGCACAAAGTCCCGCGTTTTCATGGCGACCTTCCTGCTATAACTTGGGATGATTTAATGGATGCGCAACATTCTACCTGAAGCGCGCGGAAATGCGAGAGTAGGGCTATGGATTCCCGCCTGGAAAAGTTGAAACACGGTCTGGAGTCGGCGTTGGAAGGTATGTCGGGCGAGCAGTTGATCTGGCATCCACCGGGCAAGTGGTGCGCGGCGGAGGTGTTGGAACATCTGTATCTGAGCTATACGGGAACGATCAAGGGATTCGAAAAAGTGATGGAAGCGGGCAAGCCGCTGGCGACGTCGGCTTCCATGAAACAGCGGCTGCGGACCTTAGTCGTCGTGGGATTCGGTCACCTGCCCGAGGGACGCAAGGCGCCCTCGAATACCCAGCCGAGAGGCCTGCCGGCGGAGAAGGTACGAAGCGAGGTTGGGGCAAAGATTGTGGCGATGGATGCGATCGTCGCGCAGTGTGAAGCGCGCTTCGGACGCGGGGCGCGGCTGCTCGACCATCCGATTCTGGGGCCGTTGACCGCGACGCAGTGGAGAAAGTTTCATCTGGTGCATGGACGGCATCACCAGAAACAGCTTCTGCGGCTGCGGGCGGAGGCGCTCCGCAGGGGCTGAAGCCCAATTCAAATCTCTGCCCTTGACGGCAGGCCTGAGGGCCTGCTCCACCCGGCCTGAGGCCCTGCCCTATCCGTCTTGCTTCGCGCCCGCGCTACTCGATCATGGCGGAGGGAACCCCGGCCTTGCGGGCTTCTTCCTTCATGTCTTCGAGCTTCTGCTTGGCGTCGTCGACGGCTTTCTGCTTGTCGGCGATTTTTTGCTTGTATTCGGCTTCCTGCTTGTCCCACTGGGTCGCATTGCGCATGCGGTTGCCGGCGTCGGCGTACATGGCGGCGGCGCGAAGCTGGTATTCGCGCGTCGTTACGTCAAGTTCGCGGCTGGCGAGGTCAATCGAATCCTTCTGCGCGCCTATTTTGTCTTGCCAGGTTTTCCACGCGGCTTTTTTCTTGGCCTGTTCGTCGTCAGCGGAAGCGGCGGGTTTGGCGGCGGCATCTTTGCTGTCAGCGGCAGCGGGTTTATCGCCGGCATCGGCTGCGGCGGCGCTGGCAGCGGTCGGCGGCGGGCCGACGACGGAGAGCTTGTCGTTCATGGGAAGGTTGTCGTTGTCGAAGACCTTGGGCTTGGGTTTGGGAGCGGCCGGATCCTTGCGGACCTTGCGCGCGTAGTCGCCGAGCGACGATTGAGCCGCTGCGAAGCCGGATGGTGTGGTCTGCGCTGCGGCTGGAGAACCCAGCACGATTGTAGACAACGCGAATACGAATCCCATCCCGATGTACTTGATGCGCTTCATAGTTCCATCCTTTTATTGCAATTGCCTTGCGGCACGATCTTTAACGTGAAATTCTTAACCACGACCTTCAAATGTCCTTGCCCGCCGCGCTGGCCCGAGTGGCTGTGCCCGCGGCGGCGCCCTTCGCTATCAGGAATCCTCCGATGTGGCGGTCGAGACGAGCTGCCTCGCTGGCGATATCGGCGGCCAACTGCGGGGCCAGTTCCGGATCGCGATTTCGCGCCAACTGCTGGGCGTATCCGGCAATTGTGGCCAGCGAAGTGCGCAGATCGAGCGCCATCTCTGCGGAAATCTCGCACTGCAACTGTTGCTGGTGGCGGATGCTTTCAAATTCGCTGCGGTCGCTGATCAGACAGGCGGCTCCGAGCAGACTGCCGTCGACGGCGGGCACGGGCGAGACCGTGACCGCGATCCGAACCTTGTGGCCGGTGGGCGTGGTGTAGTCGGCCTCGAGTTGCCGGCACTGGCTACCCTCACGCAGGACGGCATTGATTTCTTCGGTAAGCCGCCCGTGCGTGTCTCCCAGCCCATCGTCGTAGACAGCGGCATGGCCGGAAGAAGAGGGCGGCGAACAAACCGCTGCGCCGCGAAAAATATCTTCTGCGCTCATGCCCGAAGGAGAATTGAAACCGAGAATCTCCTTGGCAGCGGGATTGGCCTGTCTTACCAATCCATTGAGGCCGAAGACCAGCACGCCGGAGGAAAGATTAGAGAGCACGGCCTGACTGAAGTTCTCCGTAGTGCGGGCGCGGCGTTGTTCGGCCAGAGTCTGCACCTGCAGTTCGTGCTTTTGCTGCTTGAGTTGCTGGATAACGGTGTTGTAAAGATGCAGCGGCAAAGCCTCGAGCTTGGGCGCGGCCCCGGAGCCGAGATCGGATTCGGCCGCGATGTTGCGCCGCAAAGCGCGCATCAGCCAGATGGCAAGTACAAAGGCGCTTGCGGTCGCGAAGAAAAGCAGCATGGCGCGCAAGATCAGCGGATTGGCAAGCAGCCTTACCACCAGAACCTCCCGTACCAGCGCAAGAACTGGTTGCCCACGAATAGAGCGAGCAAACCCATGCTGCCCAGGAAAACACCGAAAGGCATTTGATAGTGCCGGTAAACCATTTGCGCGGATTGCCATCCACGGCGGCGCGCGGCCTGCAGGTTTTCGAGCCGGCGACGGAAACGATGAGTGCGCTTGATCCACACCACGAGGACGGTGGTCAGGCCGAAGAGGGATCCCGCAAGCGAAGCGGCAAAGATCGTGAAGATAGTGAGTTTTATGCCGAGAAATGCGCCCACCATCGCCATGAGCTTCACATCTCCGAAGCCCATGCCTTCAGCTCCACGCCAGCGCAGGTAGACCGCTCCTGCGCCATAAATGAACGACGCGCCCAAGGCTGCGCCGAGCAGGGAATCGAGCAGGGAAAACAGGCGAGTGGCGACGTCCGCGCTGAAGGGAAGGTTGATCATTCCCGGCAGAAACTGCGAGGCGACGTCACGCACCGGAACCAGCAGGCTGAACAGCAGACCCAGAGCCAGGCCGGGGAGCGTCAGCTTATCGGGCAAGAGCTTGGTTTCGGCATCGGTGAAGATGAGGCCTAGCAGGAGGAATCCGAAGACGCAGTATTTCAACGTCGCCAGAGTGAGTCCCGAATAGGCGTAGCAACCGAAAAAGAGAGCGGCGGTGAGCAACTCGACGAAGAGGTAGCGCGGCGAAATTCGCGCTTTGCAGTAGCGGCAGCGCCCGCGAAGGAGGAGCCAGCTGACGACCGGCAAGTTGTCATAGAAGGCGATGAACCGCTTGCAGCGGGGGCAGGCCGAGCGCGGCGTCACTACCGACAAATCCCGGGGCAGGCGGTAGATACACACGTTCAGAAAGCTGCCGAAGGCCAGCCCGAAGAGAAAAATCGCCAATGCCTGAAATTGGTCCACGGAGTCTCTAAGCGTTCCGATGGAAGCGCGACCGCTCGTAAAGCGCGCATCTTCCTGAGAACGCAAACTTAGAACGCAAATTTTGCCGGTTCTTGAGTGGATTATAAGGCGACGAGGGCAGGTAGGACTAAGGTACTGAAGTCACTGTCCAAAGGGACAATGGGTAGGAACCTGTCAGGGCAGAGCGAAACGCAGCAACTCCCCTTCGAGTGCGATGGCGGAAGGTTCATGGGCGGGCAGCCGCCCATGCCATCGGGGCCAGCTACGGGGGATGAGGCGGGTCTCCGGGCGTGGGGAGGTCGAACCAGCCTTCGCGGTTTCCTTCCGCACGAACACCGAACAGGCGAGCACACCGGCGGGGGTCACAACGCTGTGCGCAGGCAGTGCGCTCCATTCGAACAGGCTGGCCTGCAGACCTTCGGTGATGGATTCTGAAGGCTCCAGACAGAGAATCCAAGTGAGAGGTTGCGAAGATCGAGATAGCGCTGCGGCGGGACGTCGTGTTCCGCCGCTACAATGCGGGCCCCGTATTGGAGCGCTATGCGCCGAGTGGCATCGGCGGAGTGGTGGTCCACGATAAGGATTTCGGCGCAGGGAAGAAGCGTTTCGAGAGCCCGCCCCAGGCGTAAGGCATCATTCGCGGTGTGCAATAACGCCGTGATTGGAGGCATCGGGAAAGAATCATTGCGCACCCAGAGTGTACGACGAACCGGAACAGAGCGGTAGGTAAGGACGTGTCGGCCCGCAACGTCTAGGGGATGAACTTATAGTCGACGATCGAGGCGGCCAGGACACCGGTGCCGCCTGCTATGTCTTTGTCCTGATCCTTCGATTCTTTAGCCGATTCTTTGGCTTCATTGTCTTCGCAGCGGATCACGCGCCCCTGGCAGAGCACGTTACGGTTCTTCTGGCCGGAAATCTCTTCTGGCATCTCAAACACCATCTCGATCAAAGCGTTCATCGGCAGCTGCTGTGGTCCATGGAACAGCACTCCTGTCTGGCTGAGGTTTTCGATGGTGCCCTCGTACCAGGTACTGGTGCTATTAACACGGTAACGAAGCGCCACATCCAGCTTCAGGCGGCGGGCGCGGGGTGTCCAGGAGGGCCGCTTCTCCCGCGTGTGGCTGCGCCGGACAACGGTTTCGGGCTTGGCATGCTCCATGCGCTTGGTGCGGCGCATGGTCGTCCAGTCATACTTGTACTCGGCCGCGCACAACATGCAAACCTGATAATAGTCTCCGTCAGCGCCGCGACGGGGCCAGGAAAACTCGTGGGAACAGCGCCCGAGCATAAGAACATCCATAATCTTTTGCGGCATGATGGTTACTTCCGGTCCTAGCGCCGAAGCCTCATCATCTCCCGGATGATATTTCTTGGGTAGGTTACTTTTGTGTTGGTAACCGTGTGGACCCGACGACAAACTGTGTCGATGCAGGCACTTATCTTGTGGAAATGTTTCGGAGGCAAGAAGTTCAGGGCTGCCGAGGGGCAGTCCCGCGCAGGCAAAGTGTATGATCGCGGCATGGCGAATGACTCTGAGAGCGATCTAACCGCCTTCATTCTTGCCGGCGGCAAGAGCACGCGCATGGGGGCGGACAAGGCGTTTGTGGAGTACGATGGCCGAAGTTGCTGGCCCGGGCGCTGGACTTGGCCCGCTCGATCACCCCCGGAGTGCGCATCGTGGGGAGTGCCGAAAAGTTTGCGCCGTTTGCCCCGGTGGTGGAAGATATATTCCGCGACTGCGGACCGCTGGGCGGAATTCATGCCGCGTTACGGGCTTCTCGGAGCGAGCTCAACGTGATGCTGGCCGTCGACACACCGTTTATGTCGTGGGCGTTCTTGCAGTACTTGATTAGCCAGTCGCGCGGCGCACCCGAGGCGGTGGCGGTGGTTCCGCGCGACGATGGGGGTTATCAGCCGCTCTGCGCCGTCTATCGCCGGGAGTTCGCCGGCGCGGCGGAGAACGCTCTGCGTGCTGGACGAAACCGGATTGACTTGTTGTTCGATGCGGTTCGAACCCGGGTAATCGAGCGGGAAGAGCTGGAAGTCGCCGGATTCTCACGCGCTATCTTCCGCAACCTGAACACGCCTGAGGAATTGGAGGCTGAGAAGCAGAGGGCCTGAACGCCGCTGTGCTGAACTGATTTTCTAGAGACAACCGATGCCCGATCCCGTCCGCCCCTACATCGAGTTCCGCGAGGTTTCCAAGGCTTTTGGCGACAACGTGGTGCTTGATCGCGTCAGCTTCAACGTGATGCCTGGCGAGACCGTGTGCATTTTGGGGCGCAGCGGCGTGGGCAAATCGGTTTCTCTGCAACTGCTCATGGGTTTTCTCAAGGCGGATTCCGGGCGGGTGATCGCCGCCGGCGAAGATATTACGGACTTTTCTGAAGAGCAGATGGAAGCGATTCGAAAGAAAGTGACCATGGTCTTTCAGAACGGAGCGCTGTTCGACTCCCTCACGGTCGGCGAGAATGTGGCGTTTCCCCTGCGCGAAACCCGGGAACTCTCCGAAGACCAGATTTACGAGATCGTCGAGGGATTGTTGAAGATGGTGGGAGTGCAGGAGATGCGGGACCTGCTGCCCTCGGATCTTTCGACCGGCATGAAGCGCTCGGTGGCCATTGCGCGGGCGCTGGCGGCGCGCCCGGAATGCATTCTCTACGACGAGCCTACCACCATGGTCGATCCGCTGATGGCGCAATTGCTCGGCGATCTCATCGAGCGGCTCAAGCGTCAACTGAACCTGACCAGCATCGTGGTCACTCACGACATGCGCCTGGCCAAGAAGCTGGCAGACCGGGTTGTCTTTTTGTATGAAGGCAAGGCGATTTTTTTTGGGACTTACGAGGAACTGGAAAAATCCCCAGAGACGATCGTGCAGGAGTTCCTGAACCTGGACGAGCTGAAGATCGAAGTGTAAGAGCAGTGGTCGGTGGTCAGTGGTCAGCGGCTAGTGGTCAGTACACATCGCCCGTTTTACTTCCGACTGGCTAAGTCTGTGTTTCTTTCGTAGCCGCTGCATCTAAGAACCGGCAGGCGCGGATACTTCTGCAAATCGCGGGTCGGTGAACGAAAGCTGGCACTGCAGGAACGTCGAGGCCCGGTCTGACTGGATTCGCCGGGCATGCGCGCAATCACCGCAGAGGCCGGGATTGTTGGGAGGAGACGATTTGGAAGATGGTGCCGGCATGCCGTCCTGCATAGTCAAGTCGCGTCCTGAGGCATCACCGTCAGTCAACTGGCCATGAACTGGATCACTGGGCACTGACCACTGCTCCTAGAATCCTTGCCGCACCAACTCTTCCACGGTGAGGGTACTCTCTGCCGGTTCCCCGGTCATCATCTTCTCGACGTACTTCGCAATCAGGTCCGCTTCAAGATTCACGGGATCGCCGGGCTTGAGCGAGTGGAGGTTCGTTATTTCAACGGTGTGCGGAATGATGGCGACGGTGCAGACCCCGCCCTCCAGTTCGCCACAGTAAGGCTGATGCCCTCGATGCAGACCGAGCCTTTGTAGACGGTGTACTTCTCCACGTCACAGGGCAACTCGATGCGCAGCCACCAGTTTTCCGAGTCGGCGATGCGCTCGAGCGCGAGGAGTTTGCCAACGCCATCCACGTGGCCTTGCACAATGTGCCCGCCGAAGCGGCCATTGGCCTTCATGGGCAGTTCCAGGTTGACGAGAGCGCCCTCGTGCATGCGCGAGAAGGAGGTCCGTGCCCATGTTTCAGGAGCCAAATCGGCGCAGAACGAGCTTGGCTTGATGTCGAGCGCAGTAAGGCAGACTCCGCTCACCGCGACGCTGTCGCCTGCTGTCAGCTCCTTCGGTGCGTTCTCGGCGGCGACGGTGATGCGGCGATTCTCGCCACGTTGTTCGATGCCGACGACGCGGCCGACTTCTTCAATGATGCCGGTAAACATGAGGGCCCTCGCAGATGAGAAATATCATAAACCTACAACGGAGGGAGAACAGCAATTAGCAATTAGCCGTTAGCCACTGGCCATTAGCTAACTGCCAATTGCTAATGCTCACCGCGCGTAACACTGCAGCGAGACCAACTCACTCTTCGTAGGGATCGCGCAGGTAGCCTTCTACGGCGATGTCTTCCTCGAATCGATGCAGTTGGAGACGCTTTATCCGCAGCGGCTGATTCATTTGGTCGACGGCCTCCGCCGGCGGCGAACGGAATCGATCCTCCGGCCCCCATGATCTTCGGCGCGTAGTACAGAAAGACTTTGTCGACTACTCCGGAGGCTAGTGCTGAAGCGTTCACCGCCGATCCACCCTCGATCATCACGCTGGTGATTTCGAGTTGTGCCAGGCGGCGCAAAATCGCATGAATGTCGGGGCGGCCATCCGATGCCGGCGCGAGTTGCTCGACCCGAATGCCGTGCGCCTCAAGTTCGGGCTTTTTCTTTTCTCTACTAGAGGAGCAAAAAACCAGCACGTCGGCCTTTGAGACGCCCGTATTCGCGACGCTCTGCACCAGGCGCGACTCCAACGGCAGCCGTAGATGGGAATCGAGAATCACGCGCAGCAGCGGGCGCCGCCGCGGATTGCCGCTGCGATCGGTGAGCAGCGGATCATCGGCCAGGATTGTTCCCACGCCGACGAGGATGGCGTCGCTTCGATGACGCTGTTGTTGGACGTGTGCGCGCGCCGCCTCGCCAGTAATCCATCCACCCGCGGGAGTTCCCGCGGCGCGGTTCGCCTCCGCCCCCGGCGGCGGAGCGATCTTGCAGTCGAGCGTCATCGCTGCTTTCAAAGTGACCAGCGGAACGCCGTGGCGAATGTAACGCGCGAAGGCCTCGTTCAGACGGCGGGCTTCGGCCTCCAGTCGCCCTACTTCCACCTGGACGCCCGCCGCGCGCAACTTCTCAAAGCCTCGCCCGCTCACCTTGGGATTGGGATCAGTCATGGAAGCGACCACGCGACGAACCCCGGCGGCGATCAAGGCGTCGGTACACGGGGGCGTGCGGCCGTGGTGCGAGTGTGGTTCGAGATTGATGTAAAGCGTGCCGCCGCGGGCCTTGCCGCCGGCCTGTTCGAGGGCGCTCACTTCGGCGTGCTTCACGCCATCGTAGGTGTAAACACCCGTGCCCGCGATGTGCCCTGGGTATCAACGATTACAGCGCCGACGTAAGGATTGGGTGAGGCTAATCCGACGCCTTGACGCGCGAGATCGAGAGCACGGTACACGAACTTCTCGTCAGCAGTGTGGCCGGGCATCACTGGCGCCGAGGTGGAAAGGCGCGATAGGAATCGTCTTCGGGCTCGGCGACGGCTGCGCCGCTTCGGCCTTTCGGACCGCACCGCAACGGTGCCATCCTGTAAGCATAGGGATCGCCGGGAGCTTGCGGCGGCTTCTTGCTTAACAGTCGGCGCAGAGAATCGAGGATGTCGTGAATCGTGAACGTTTCTCACCAGCATCCGCCATACGCGCTCCTATTCGAACAGCGAATCCACAAACTCTTTGGGCTCGAACGGCAGCAAGTCGCCCAGTTTCTCGCCCACGCCGACAAATCGCACTGGCAGCCCCAACTCGCGCGAGATAGCGACCACCACGCCGCCCTTGGCCGTGCCGTCGAGCTTGGTGAGGACGATGCCGGTGACGCCCGCCGACTGCGTGAACTGGCGCGCCTGCTGCAATCCGTTTTGACCTGTGGTTGCGTCCATCACCAGCAACGTCTCGTGCGGCGCCCCGGGAATAATGCGCTGGGCCGTGCGGCGCATTTTGTCCAGCTCCGACATGAGGCTGGTCTTGGTGTGCAGGCGGCCGGCGGTGTCGACGATCACGTAATCTGTCTTCCGCGCCGTTGCAGCTTGCAGCGCGTCGAACAGCACGGCAGCGGGATCGCCGCCGGGCTTGGTCTTGATCACTTCCGTGCCCGTGCGCTCGCCCCAGATCTCCAGTTGTTCGATGGCCGCCGCCCGGAAGGTGTCGGCCGCGCACAGCAGCACGCTCTTGCCTTGCGCGCGAAACACCTGCGACAGCTTGCCGATCGTCGTGGTCTTACCAGTTCCGTTTACTCCAACCACCAGGATGACTTCAGGCGCGCCGTCTACTCGCTGGACGGGCCGGGAATTCGAAGCGCTCAGGATCTCCAGCAATTCCTCCTTGAGCAGCCGCTTCAGTTCCTGTACATCCTTGATCTGTTTGCGGTCGGCCTTGACGCGGAGCTTGCCGAGGACTTCCTGCGTGGTCACGGTGCCGAGGTCGGCGCCGATCAGCGTGGCCTCCAGATCGTCGAGCGTGTTGCGATCGATTTCTTTGCCAAAGCCAACGACCTCTTCGATGCGCTCGGCGAGGTTTTCGCGAGTGCGCGTAACCGCCTGCTTCATGCGCTCGAAGAGTCCAGTTTTCTTTTCTTCGGTACTGCCGAACAGAGTTTGAATCATTAGGGATCCTGAGCTTCGATTATAGCGGTCGAGAGCGGGAGCGAAGATGCTCCCGCGACAGCCGCCGGGGACGGGCGGCGCTACGCCGAGCTTAGACGCGCGTTCTTTCGAGGTTGAGCGCTTCCGCGGCGGTTGGTGCCGGCGGGGCAGAGGGCGGCGCGTTCGCGGACGCGTCGGAGGCCACCGGCCTCCTGATTGCGATGCTGCGCTGGATGCGAATCTCGCCGCGAGCGTAAACCGCCACCAGCGCTTTCACGGTCTCGGGGTCAAGCCGTTTGCCGGCAAGATCGTTAATGATTTTCAAAGCTTCTTCCGGCGGGTACGCATGTTGATAAGGACGATTGGTGGTCAGTGCATCAAAAGTGTCGGCCACCGCGATCACCCGCGCCAGCAGCGGAATCTGATCTCCCTTGAGGCCGTAAGGATAGCCGCGGCCGTCGAGAGCTTCGTGATGAAGCTCAATGCCGGGGAGCATTTCCGCGAGCTGGACGACTGGGCGCAGGATGTTGGCGCCCTTCGTCGTGTGGGTTTTCATGACCTCAAATTCTTCCGCGTCGAGCGCGCCCGGCTTCTTGAGGATGCGGTCTTCGATACCGATTTTGCCTACGTCGTGGAGCTGTGCGGAAATCTGCAGCGTTTCCAAGAAAGCAGGGGGCAAGTTCAATTCTTTGCCGATCATTAGCGAGTAGCGCGTTACCCGGTCGGAGTGGCCGCGAGTGTAGGGATCCTTTTCGTCGACCGCACCGGCGAGCATCTGGATCGAGCCCAGAAACAGGGCGCGATTTTCTTCGGCGGCCCGCTTCAGATCTTCGACGAACCGTTCCAGGTCCTTCGACATGGTGTTGAAGGTCTCGGCCAGTTCTCCAATTTCAGTGCGGCTCGCCAGTTGCACCCGTTGAGAAAAATCGCCGCGCGCCAGAGCGCGGCTGGACTGGGTAAGGATCTGCAGGGGATGAGTAATCCTGCGGGCCGCGAAAATGCTTACGCCAATGCTCAACAGCACGGCGAGCAGCGCCAGCAGACCGCGCCGTGCGCTGCATCTCGATGACTCCGCGCGTAAGCCTCGAGCTGCGGCTTCTGCACCACGACTGCCCAATCGAGCGGCGGTGACCGGACTGTAGGTGCCGAGCATCTCAATACTGTTCTTGCCTTCATGGACGACGAATTCCTTAGTGGCGGCCAACTGCGCTTTGTTGCCTTCATCCACAAAATTGCGAACGATCTCCAGGCTCTTCATGTCCTGCCCGGTGACATATCGCGGCGTGCCGGCAGCCACCAGCCTGCCCTGAGCGTCCACAACATAGGGAATCAAACCGCCGCCGCTGACCTCCTGCAGGCGGCGGATCAGGAATTGCAGGTCCACGACCGCGCCCACCATGCCCAGAAAACGCCCGCCGTAGCTGACGGGACTGCTCACCAGCAGAACGGTCCGCGCCGACTTTCCGTCTTCCACCTGGAGCGCCTGCCCGTTGTAGGCGCGGCCATCGCGGGCTGCGTCAAAGGCATGTTGCAACTCGCGCTGCAGGAAAGCGTCCGGTGCGATGCGCCCGGCAGAGACTGCCTTTGGCCTCGGAGTTGAGCAGAGTGGCGTAGGCGAGTTCATCGGAGGAAGAAGAACAAAGTTTTCCAGCAGCGCGCGCAGTTCCGGCGCCTGGACGTTCTTGCCGCCAATGTCTGCCGCCGCTCGCCACCTGAATCGCAGAGGAAAGGTTGGCCAGCATCATCCGCAGGGAGCGCTCGTGCTGCGAAAGATCGTCAGCCAGCGACCGCGTCACTGTATTCTGCAGCAGCTTCTCGTTGGTCTTCAGAGCGGTCGCGGTTAATCGTCTCCAACTTGCGCCGAGTAGAAGTACATAGGGCACGATGCTGATGACCAGAAGCACACCGAGAATTACATACAAAATGGGCATGCGCGCCGCGTTGGGTGCTGTGGAAGACAAGTCGCTCCCCTGGCTCGTTTCGGAGGCGCCGTCGGTCGAAGTGGCGGCGGATTTCACAGGTATCTACAGAAGTTTAATGTGGATAGAGTGCCTGGAGGGGAAAACCACAAGCTTTAACATTACGAAAGTACCAGCCGAAACAAGCGTCTGGCGCGGGTTTGGTAATGGAACGCACTGACTCTTGGCTGGCGCCTGGGCAACTTACATCCTGAGTGTTTCGCTTCTTGCTGCTGCGTGTCATCAACTCGTAAATCGCCTCGCGCGGAGCCTTGCCCTCATGCAGGATGGCATGCATTTGCTCGGTGATGGGCATCTCGACCCCGCGAGCCCGCGCCAGGCCTACGGCCGCCGCCGTGGTAAAGATTCCTTCCGCAACCATGCCATGCATGCCGGCGAGAATCTCCGGCAACTTTCGTCCGCGGCCAAGTTCAACGCCCACGCTGCGATTGCGGGAGAGGCCGCCTGTGCAAGTCAGCACCAGGTCGCCGAGGCCCGCGAGCCCCGCCATGGTTTCCGATTTGCCTCCACAAGCCATTACCAGCCGAGTCATCTCCGCCAGACCGCGTGTGATGAGGGCTGCCACGGAATTGTGCCCCAGGCCGAGGCCCGCGCAAACCCCGGCGGCGATTGCGACGGTGTTTTTGAGCGCGCCACCCAGCTCCACCCCGACTGGATCGTCGTTGGTGTAAACGCGAAAGCTGGCGTGGCTGAACTCCTGCTGCACTGTGCGCGCGAGTTCTTCGTCCTGCGACGCGACTGCGATTGCGGTGGGATCCCCACGGGCGGCTTCCAGCGCGAACGAGGGGCCACTGAGCGCGCCGATTCGCGGCGCCGGCAGGTCATCGCTGGCGCAAACCTGCGCGATTACCTCGGTCATGCGCAGCAGCGAATTTTCTTCTAGTCCTTTGGTTGCGCTGACGATCATCGTTTCCGCGCGGAGGTGGGGCCGCATCCTCTCAAACAGACGGCGGCAATGTTGCGAGGGCATTACGCTTACCACGATGGCCGCGCGCTCGAGCGCTTCGGCAAGATCATTCGAGGGAGTCACGCACGCCGGGATAAGCTGGCCGGGAAGAAAGTTCTCATTCACGCGTTCGCTGCGCGATGGACTCATAAACTTCTTTCTCGTGCGCCCACAGTCGAATCCGATGAGCCTCTTTCCGGCCCAGAACAATCGACAACGCCGTGCCCCAGGCTCCCGCGCCGATGATCGCGATCTCGCTCATGCGCGCTTCGCTCCCATGCGATTTTCCGTGCCGGCCAGGAGCCGCCGAATATTGTCGCGATGTTTAACAACAATAAGCAAGGAGGCGAGCGAAATCAGCGCCAACCCTGCCCAGGAAATATGAAACTGCCCGATAAGCCATGCCATCAAGGGAAGGACAGCGACGGCAACGATTGATCCCAGCGAAACGTAACGAGAGATTGCGACGACCGCTATAAAGATAACGGCTGCGATCAGAACCGCCTTCGGAGCGATCAGCACGAATGCGCCCAGCCCGGTTGCGACTCCCTTGCCGCCGCGGAATCGCAGCCACACTGGGAACATGTGACCAAGAACTGCAAACAGCGCCGCCAGCGCCAATTGCTCGAGCGAGGGAATTGCAACCATGTGGTCCGCTACTTCATACGACAATACCACCGCCGCAGTGCCTTTCAGCGCATCCAACAGCAGCGTCAGTGCGCCCAGCAGCGGCGATTTGCGTGCTACATTCGTCGCTCCGATATTGCCGCTTCCGCTCTTCCGAACATCTTCGCCGCGGAAGATGACGCACCAGCAAATATCCGAAGGGAATTGAACCCAGCAGGTAGCTCAGTGCGGCGATAATTACAAGCGTTGACAAGGTGTGTAAGGTCCGGCTAACGCAAAGCAAATCCCGCCAGCTTCGTGTATTTTGAGCCGCCGGGTGAAAGCTGACTCTGGTAAAGAAAAAACTCGCGGACCGTCATGGTACCAAACTCAGGTGCAGGCAGCAGCCGCCAGTCTTTCCTGCAAATGCTGAAAGCTGCGGTTGGGGTGGTCTTCTTTCTGCTTGCCGGGCGACCCTCCTCCACCCCGCGCCAGCGTGAGATGCGGAGTAAAAGCATGCTCCTCTTTCAGGATGTCGAGCGACGCCAGCCTGTCATCCACCATCGCGGCCAGCGAAGACAGCTTCGTTCCTGCCTCAATTCCGAGCCAGAACACTCGCGGCGCCCGGGTCTGGTGGCACGCCACTACGCGCCCGGAAAAACCCATAGCCGCGAAAGCTTACATCGAACGCGTCAACCGCAATCGTTTTCAGCGCATGCTTGATTTTCTCAACCTCTTCCTCGGGCCTTTCGCCGATGAACTTCAAAGTGACGTGCAGCGATTCAGGCCGCGCCCAGCGCGTATCCGGGGCAAATCCGCGAACGCCGTCGAGGAAGCGGGCAATTCGACCGCGGATAGCATCATCGATGTCGAGAGCAACGAAAAGGCGCATAAGATCAGCTTCTAGCTGCTAGCTCCGAGCTTCTACGACGAGCTAGTAGCTAGCAGCTAGCAGCCTCTTTCACATCAGCTTTCTGCGCACCATATCCAGCGCCATCGTGGTTGCGAACCACCGAATGCGCTTGCGGTCGCCGGGGAAGTTCCGCTCAATCACTTCCGTCCCGCTATCGCTGGCCAACGCGTGGAACACCAAGCCCACGGGCTTCTCTGGCGTTCCACCGGCGGGCCCAGCCACACCCGTGATGCCTATGCCCAGCGTCGCCTCGCAGCGATATCGAATGCCTTCCGCCAATGCCGCGGCCACTTCGCGGCTCACCGCCCCATGACGCTCAATCATGTCGGCGGGCACTCCCGCGAGTTCGGTTTTTACTGCATTCGAGTAGACGATTGCGCCGCCGGTGAAGTAGCGCGAACTGCCGCTGACAGAGGTGATCCGTTCGCCCAGCAGGCCGCCGGTGCATGACTCGGCAACCGCCAAAGTCGCGTTGCGCATCTGCAGCCAGTAGCCCACGATCTGCTCGAGCGATTCTCCATCCCGCGAGAAGACTGCATCATCGAGTTCTTCTTCGACCGCGTCGGCTGCCTCATCCACGCGTGCCTGCGCCGCGTCCATAGTCTCGGCGCGCGACTTGAAGTGCAATTGAATCTCTCCCGCTCCCGCCAGAATAGTCGTCTGAACGTTCGTGTAGCGCTTGTAGATGGGCGCTACGCGCGCATCCACCTGTGATTCGCCGATCATTGCTACTTTCAATACGCGGGTTGCGAGAAACGCCGCAGGCAACTTGGCTCGCAGCCGCTCGCGGCACTCCGCCTCAAACAAAGCCTTCAGTTCGTGCGGAGGCCCGGGCAACAAGGATGACAATGCGCTCGCGTCCATCGAACTTGCCGCTCAGCCATTGCCCGGGCGCAGTTCCATTCGCATTGGGAAGCACCACCGCGCCCTCGAGCACGTCCGCCTGCTTGGCATTGTTAGGGGACATTTTCCAGCCGCGCGTGGCGAAACGCCGCTCAATGCCGGCGAGAACCTCTTCATCGCGCCGCAGCGAAAGACCCAAAGCCTCGGCAACGGCCTCGCGCGTAAGATCGTCCTCGGTGGGCCCGAGACCGCCGCTGATAATCACGATCTCCGAGCGAAACAGCGCGTGCTGTGCGGCCGCGACCAGGCGTTTGAGATCATCGCCGACCACGCTTTTGAAGATTACTTCAACGCCCAACTGATTGATCTGCTCGGTGAGATAGAGAGAGTTCGTGTCCATGCGGAAGGGCGTCAGCAGTTCGGAGCCAACCGCAATGATTTCAGCGTTCACGGGAGAAGTGTAAACGAAAACGGCGGGGAGATGCGGATCACGCGTTGCAGAATTATTCCGGCAGCAGCGGCAGTCCGGCAATATTCCAGGAGAGATGATGCACCGCATCGGTGGTTGCTAGAATCACGCTGCGTGCCGGCGCAAAAGCCAGCCCCACCAGTCCATGGCCCGCGACTTCCAGAGTGGCCTTGCCCTCGGGTGTGATCTTCACAATGCCGCGCCGGCCGGAGAGCGATGCTGCGACATACATATTGCCCAGCGCGTCAAAAGCCAGGCCCTGCGGTCGTCCCAGGCCGCGGTAGAACGTGCGTACAGTTCCCTGCGGATCGATTCTGTGGACGGCGTCAAAACTCGACGTGGTAGGCCCGGTCACAAATAGATCCCCCTCCGGGCCGAAGGCCAGGTGATACGCCGAGACGCTTGGCTCCAGAGTCGCGAACACAAATACCTGCTGATCGCTGCCAATCTTGAAAATCGTGCCGCTCCGATCGCCCACGTAGAGGTTCTGATTCCGGTCGAAAGCGATACCCGTGGCCACTCCCATACCCTCCGCGTATGTGGTCATGTTCCCGTTTGGCGCGACGCGATAGACCGCGCCGTCATGGCGCGAAGAAACATACATCTGCCCCTGCCGATCGAAGGCGATGGCGGTTGCATTCATCATCTCCGCAACGAACGGTTTCACTGCGTAGTTGGTATCGATCTTAAAGATCGCGACCGGAACCTTCTGGCCGCGTGAGCCCGAGAAAGTCGCGTAAATGTTGCCCTGCGCGTCGACCGCAGGATTCGTCACAGGGTGCAGATTCTCGGCAATGGGGACAGCCACCTTGACGGTGTGGGCGTTGCTGACATGCCCGTCGGTTGCAACTACCACGGGGCCCGAAGTCGCGCCTTCGGGGACGCGGGCGACTAGAAACGCGTCCGAACTGATCACCACTCCGCCCTCCACGTCGCCAAACTGCACGCTCGGGCGCTGGTACTGCTGCGGGCGCAATCCGGAGCCCGCGATGCGGACTTCTCCGCCGGCCAGTGCCAGCACTGGCGATACGGACTCGATGTGCGGTCCACCATTCACGCTTTTCTTACCCAGGATGCGGTCGGAGAATCCCATGAGGAAAACACTCTCACTACGTTAGAAGACTAAAGTGCAACAAGAGATGCATCATGCCCAACGCGTAGAAACCCGCGGCAATGTCGTCCAGCACAATCCCGGTACCTTCCGGAAGCGCTTCCAATTGTCGCACCGGCGGCGGTTTGACGATATCGAAAACACGAAAAAGTATAAAGCCCGCCAGAAAAGATTTCCATGCGAGCGGCACGGCGACGAGAGCGAGCAGTTGACCCGCTACTTCATCGATCACCACAAACTGCGGATCTTTTCTTCCGGAGCCTCGCGCAACCTGGGTCGCCGCAGGAATGGCGATCAGCGTGATCGCCACGACTAGCGCGATTGCAACCGGTGTTCGCGACGAAGGGGCAAGTGCGCGGGCCACCGCCGCCCACAACAAGACGGTCGCTGCCGATCCCCAGCTCCCAGGTCCGGGCCGCAGCCTTCCGATGCCGAAAAACGTGGCGACGAGCGTAGCCCAGGGCGGAGTCGATTCGAGCGTCTTCACGATTCTTCGTCCGGATCTTCAGGCGTGCTCTCTCGAATCTGCTCGTCTGCATCCGTAACCGGCGACGCAATCACATAGGCGCCGCTCGCCCACTTACCCAAATCAATCGTGCGGCAGCGGTCGCTGCAGAAAGGGAACTCGGGATCGCCGCTCTTCACGGTTTTCTTGCAGATCGGGCAGCGAAGTTTCAGAGTGCGTTTGCGAGGCATGGCCAGAGAATGATCCAGGTTCTTCCTGAGTCAGATCACAGATTCCGGAGCAAGACAGCTACAGAATCTTCGCAACCAGATCGTAATCGTGCGCTTCGGTAATCTGACAACGATAAAACTCGCCCGCCTGCGGCTCTGTGTCCTCCGGAAACTCGTTCACGAAGACTTTGCCGTCAATCTCGGGCGCGTGCATCGAAGTGCGGCCTTCCATCAGCAGATCTGTTTCTTCCGATGTTCCTTCCAGCAATAAGTCGAATTCCTGTCCGACGAGCGCCTTCTTTTTCTTTTTGCTGATCTGGCGCTGGATTCCCATCAAGTGCTTGCGCCGCCGCTCAATTTCGCGAACAGGAAGCTTCTCGTCCAATCCGTATGCGTCCGCGCCCTCCTGATCGGAGTAAGAGAAGGTTCCCATCCAGTCAAACTGGAGCTTCGCGCACGAATTCGCACAGCTCTTCAAATTCCTTCTCGGTTTCGCCCGGAAAGCCCACGATGAACGACGTACGCAAGGTGAGACCGGGAATTTCAGCGCCGCATCTTGGCAATCGACCGCAGAAACACTTCCCCGCCGCCGCCGCGCTTCATGCGCTTCAACACCGGCGCCGATGCATGTTGCAGCGGCACATCCATGTAAGAGCAAATCTTCTCAGAGGATGCGATCGTCTCCAGCAGTTTGCCCGTGATCTTGTTCGGATAAGCGTAGAGGAACCGGATCCAGCGCAAGTCGTCAATCGTTGCCAGCTTCTCGAGCAGCAGCGCCAGACCGTCCTTCAGCCCGAAATCTTCGCCGTAGCAGGTCGTATCCTGCCCGATCAGAGTGATTTCCCGCACGCCGCTTTGCGCCAGCCGCTCGGCTTCCGCTACCACCGACTCGAACCGCCGCGAACGAAACTGCCCGCGCAACTGCGGGATGATACAGAACGTGCAGGGATGGTCGCAGCCTTCGGCAATCTTGATGTAGGCCGTGGATTTCGGAGTAGCGAGAATGCGCGGGGTCTCGTCGTCATACAAATAGTTGGGCAGATCGGCGATCGCACCATCCCATTGCCCGCGAGAGAATCGTCCCTGCGCTGCCCGCGCATCGCCTTCGGGCCGCGAAGGCAACACCACGAACGGGGAATCCGGGTTCGCCAGAGTAAGGCGCGACGGAGCCGTCCCAACTCCCGTCGCCGCCAGGATGTTCTGTAGCTCGCCGGTTCCGACCACGGCATCCACCTCAGGGATATGCTTGCGGATTTCGTCGCGAAAGCGTTCCACCAGGCAGCCTGCCACGATCAGCTTCTTCGCCCGCCCCGAAGCCTTGTGCTCCGCCATCTCAAGAATCGTATTCACCGACTCCTGTTGCGCGCTCTCGATGAACGAACAGGTATTCACCACGATCACGTCGGCATCTTCGGCTCGGGGAGAGAGTTCGGCTCCGGCCCGCACTAGAAGGCCCATCATCACCTCGCTGTCCACCAGGTTCTTGGGGCATCCCAGGCTGACGAAGCCTATTTTCTGTGGACGCCCGTCCCGACCATGGCTTTCCGGCAAAGGGTCAGTGTTTTTCGCGCTGGAGCGGAGAATACTGAGGGTTTTCGAGGACATGCAATGTTCCTATTCTAACATTCTCCGGCGGCGTCTCCGGATAACCGTCCGCCCGACCCAGCGCCATCGATACGGCCGCTTGGCCGTCGGCACCAGAAAAGATAGTGCCTGTGGAAGAAAACTTTATCCTTCATGCTACCCTAAGCCTTACCGAAGAATAATGTGAGTCCCGCATCCTGGAGGGGAAATGTCTGGGAAACAGGCCGTAATCGCAGTCCTGGCAGTGACCGTGTTCGTTCTGGGCGCCAACGCGTCGGCCCAGGACGAGAAGAACGAAGTGACTGGCATGATTGGCCGCATCTTCATCAGCGACCAGGGCATTCACGGTCCGAACGCGCCCACCGTCAATCCTTTTGTCCGCTCCGGCAACGGACTCACGTTCGAAGTGAATTATGCGCGCCGCTTCCTGGCAACTCCCATCTTTGCCGTCTCGGGAGAAGTGCCCGCGGCGTTCAATCTGGATGAGAAACTCAACTCTGGCGGTCCGGTCGTCCCCACGAAATACTCGCAGATCTTCGTTACGCCTTCGGCTCGCCTGAATCTGTTTCCGGAGACTGCGGTTTCGCCCTGGTTTAGTATTGGCGGCGGTTTCGCCCACTTCAGCGAAGGAAAGAACCTCCTCTACTCCGGCACCAACCCGGGCGGTTCTACTACTTCGGGTGTGCTCCAGATCGGGGCGGGACTGGACGTTAGGGTTTGGCGCCGGTTCAGCATTCGCGGGCAGGTCCGCGACTTCTATTCGGGCACGCCTGATCTACCCTTGGCTGACACAGGCAAGACCCGCCAGCATAACTACTTCGTCGCCGGTGGCGTGGTCTACCATTTCTAGTTATGCTGCGGAGTCTGTTGCTGCAGCACTAGATCGCCAGAGTCTCGCGGTCAGGGAGAACCAGAACTCACTTCTTAGTCGCTGACTCCACTTCTTCATACAACCCGGCAGCCGCAGCGCGTCGTCCGCAGAGTTGCCGAAGCGCGCCGATTCGTAGGCGTCCGTGAAGCGCTCGACGCGCGTCCGCAATAGCTCATCTGGGATCACGCGTACAAATTCCTGTGCTGTCTGCGTTGCGGACTTCGGCACTCCGCGGCGCGCCAGATATCGAGCCATGCGTTCGTACCACATCGCAGCGGCCTGATCCGGCGAGCGCTCTGGATGTGTCCGCAGCCGTCTCATGCGAATCATTCGGGCAATACGCCCGGCATTGGCCAACCCCAGCAACAGGAGCGCCACCGGCACGCTGCCCAGAAGCCATATTCCCGGCGCATGCTCCACGCTCCGTTGTCTTCTTCGAGCCCAGCTCAGCATCCGCGAATATTTCAGCCGGGCCCACGTCTGCGCCCGCTCCAAGGAAGTGCGCGTCCCGCTCAGCACTGTTTGCCCCAGAATGCTCTGGTGCGAAGAGTCGTAACTGATTACCCATTCGCGCCAGAACGATGACGCTGCGTCCAGATAGAGCATCACCCGGCCCCAGCCTTGTGGCGACCCGGTCGCGCTGTTGGGCGTGGGGTCGAATGTGATCCACCCATAGCCGGGGAAGTAGGCTTCCACCCAGGCGTGCGCATTCCTGGCCCGGACGACGTAGTTGCCAGTGAGATCGTTGAATTCATCGCTGACGAAGCCGTTCACCACGCGCGCCGGAATGCGCAGCGTCCGCAGCATCACGGCCATCGAAGAAGCAAAATATTCGCAGTGCCCTTGCTTGCGCTCGAAAAGAAAGTTAGCCAGCGGATCGGCGACCGCCGAAGACGGCAACTGTAGCGTATAACCGTAATGCGTCTTCAAGTATTGTTCGAGCGCGATGGCCTTGTCGTAGCTGTTGGAAGCCGATCCCGTAACCTGCGCCGCCAGGCGCGGAATACGCGGATCGAGCCCCGGCAGTTGCAGGTAGGCTAAGGCAAATGGCGGAAGATAGTTTTCCGTCGACCGCAGTTGCTCGGGCGAAGGCACTGAGATATCGGAGTCTGCCTCATACAGGCTTGGTGCGCGCTCTCCATCGATATCGTATAGTGCTCCACCCCTGTCGATCTGCACTGCGCGATAGGCTCCACTCACGCGGCGCGCCCAGGGAGCAAGAAAAAAAACGTTGGTGCCGATCGGCTCCATCAGCACCCGGTAGTGAATGAGCCGACTCCACCTTCCCGGTGCCGCCTGAGTACGTGCCAGCGCAGCCTGCGCCACGCCCTGGCTGAACAGCGGCACGGCGAAGCTTCCGTCCGCCTGCCGCTGCAGCACATATTGCTCATGGGAGTTCGACCAGTTCCTGCCATCAAAATTCGTCAGCGCGACGCCGCGCCAATGCAGCGCGTACCGGCCGTGTGGATCATCGTCAATCTGGATGTGCATCACCACCGCGTTCGACTGCTGAATCTGTCCGATTCGTCCCAACTGCACGCGATCGTTGAAGCCACTGGAAAAATCCGTCCCGAACGAATAGCCGCCCAGGTAGCCCGCTGACATGCGAGGCAAGAGAAAAAACACTGCAGCCGCGCCCACCAGGATCATCGACACCAAAACCGGCGTCACCCGCGCCAGCGAGACGGCCAGACGCCGAGGCTCCTGTGTATCGCTGGACTGTCGCGCTTGAAAGCGCGCGGCTCGGCCCGACCGCCTCATCTCCATCAGGATGAATGTCGCCACTGCCACGAGGATGAATCCGGCAAAGAAGAGCAGGAAAACGCTGTCCACGGTCAGCACTGCCGAGGCCAGCACCATCAGGAACGCGAGGATCGCCAGCATCGTGTAGTCACGATCGCGGCGCAGCGAAAACGAACGCACCACCACGGCGAACAGCACCAGATGCACCGTCGCCGTCAGGAAGCCGCGGGAGAGCAGGAAATAATCCACGGCATAGAAAGCGAAATAACCGATGGTGAGGGGCGTAGTCCAGCTCTCCGAAATCACAACCTGCCGCCGTTCCGCCAACAGATACCCGCGGAACGCCAATGCCGCTCCCACCAGCAGCATCGTAGGCAGACCCAGCCCACCTGTACTCGCCAATGAACCAAATCCCATTAAAACAAGCAAATAGAGAGCAAGCTCAAAGTATCGGTTGATCGCCATGCGAGCGGGAGTCACGCCGGATTGTGGGTTGACCTGCGGCATCGATTCTCGCGGATGAATGTTCCAGAAGCCATCCGCCGTTAAAGCTTGTCGTTCGACCGTACTCTTCAGGCTCTATTGTTCGCCAAGTTCCATCAATATGGGAAGGCTTTCCTGCGCATTTCTTGCACCGAAAGTCACCAGCCCTTTGCCCCGCGCCATCATGAACTCTGCCGCAAGAGCAGAATCGCCGCTCGCCTTTGTTAGAATGATTCAGGTCAGGCATCGGTCTCACGCGACGTACTCTCGCCAACCCCGCCAGGTCCGGAAGGAAGCAACGGTAACGGGCTCTTGCGTGTGCAGTGGGTCCCCGGTGCCTGGCTTATTCTGTATTTTTTCAAAACATCCACTCCGACCGAAGATAACCTGCTGCAAGACCGCCCTTTACACAACTTTTACAAGTTTTTCCGCAAGAGATGTAACGCCGTCTCGTCTCCGGTAATCATTGCTGTTGGGAATACCGAGAGTCGTTGAGAAAACAATATGCGCAATCTCTTATCCAAGCCAGTTCCCCCATCCGTTACCATTCACGTCTCGGGCAGTTTGTTTCAAGGTCATCTCAGCTACCTGGACCAACTCGTTGCCTCGGCGATCGACTGCGCCTTGTGGCCTCGGCTCGACCTGGCTCGCCTGACGGAATTAGACCGCGTCGCGCTGGCGTACCTCATGGGAGGGGAGGGGCGCGATTTTGGTATCGTTTCCTGCCCGAATTTTATCCGCGAGCGGATGCAGCACGAGAAGGATCATCGCGCCGCCTGATGCTCCAGTCTGTTCGCTGATCAGGCTTAACTTCCCGGGTCGCCGCGCCCCTGCGAAGCTTGATTCAGATCGATTGAGCACCCTCGACCAGCGACAACTAGGAGTGGAATCCCTCACTCCCTCAGCCTGAGTTAGACATTCTGAGTCCAATCCTGCAAAATACTGAGTCTCATACTCAGGAGCCATCATTGACGACCCCCGTTCGCGTAAGAGTGAAAATCAGCGCCCTCGGCACTTACGTGCCGCCCCGCCTTCTCACCAACGCCGACCTCGAGAAAATGGTCGACACCACCAATGACTGGATTCTAAGCCGCGTCGGCATCCGCGAACGCCACATCGTCGACAAAGGCGTGGCCACCAGCGATCTCGCAGTCGAGGCCGCCAGGAAGGCGCTCGCCCAGCGCGGCCTGGCGCCCAGCGATATGGATGCCATCATCGTCGGCACAGTTACTCCCGACATGTTTTTTCCCTCCACTGCATGCCTGGTTCAGCACAAGCTCGGCGCTAAAGGCGCTTGGGGATTCGATCTTTCCGCCGCCTGCTCTGCTTTTATTTACGCCGTGCAGACCGGAGCGCAATTCATCGCCTCGGGCGTTCATAAGCGGGTCCTGGTAATTGGCGCCGATGTCATGTCCTCGATCATCGACTACACCGACCGCGCCACTTGTGTGATCTTCGGCGATGGCGCTGGCGCAGTGATTCTCGAAACCGCCGAAGACGATTCCGTCGGCTTGATCGACTTCATCCACGAGGTCGACGGCTCCGGCGGTTGCTTTCTCTATATGCCCGGCGGCGGCAGCCTGAATCCGACGTCTCGCGAAACTGTCGAGCAAAAGATGCACGTCGTTCACCAGGATGGCCAGCAGGTCTTCAAGTTCGCCGTGCGCAAGCAAACCGAAGCCTGTCTGAAGTTGCTGGAACGCAATGGCCTGAAAGGCTCGGACATTGACGCGTTCATCCCGCACCAAGCCAACCTCCGCATCATCAACGCCACCGCCGATCGTCTCGGACTGCGTCCCGAAAGCGTGATCGTCAACATCGAGCGCTACGGCAACACCACCGCCGGCACGATCCCGTTGGCCATGAACACGGCCATCGAGGAAGGCAAGCTGAAGAAGGGAAGCCTGGTGCTGATGGCCTCAGTTGGTGCGGGGTTCACGGTAGGAGCATCACTCCTGCGCTGGGCGTTCTAAGAAATAACGCCGGCTAGACAGCTGCGCGGTGAGAATGTAGCGCGGCGTCCCGTCGGCTGTCGCGGGGGCGTCCTCGCTCTCGCACCACGACAGCCGAACAGGGTCGTAAGACTCGGAATGCGTCCCAGAGGGCATGCCCTATAAGAAAGTTTTATCGAAGAAACAAGCTTCCGCAGCTTTCCATCGGTGATCTAACCAAAACGAGCGCTCGCAAACTCACAGGAAACCCCAATGGAACCGACACCACGGCCCCAACCGTTGGAAGATCCTGCTGGCCTTCGCAATTATCTACCTCGTCTGGGGCTCGACGTTCCTTGCGATCCGCGTCGGTGTGCGGGAAGTACCGCCGTTCCTGCTCGCCGGAATGCGCTTCTTCGCCGCCGGCATTGTGCTGTATGCCTGGATGCGCGCGAAAGGGACATCCCCGCCCTCCCGCCGCCAATGGGCTTCGATAACATTGCTGGCAGCGCTTATCTTCTTGGTGGATTACGGACTGGTCTTCTGGGCGGAACAGCGCGTGCCTTCCGGAATTACTGCGGTCATGTTGGCCACCATCCCGGTTTTCACCGCGCTGATGGAGATACTGATTCTGCGGTACTCAAAAACTCACCCTACGCCTAGGATGTGCCCTTGTGGTCGGTCTTGCCGGGGTCGCGGTGCTGGTGAGCCGCTCCGTAGGTTTCGGCGACGCTCCGATTGAGAGGTCAGGTGCGATCGCCTTGGTGGTGGCCGCCATCTGCTGGTCGTTGGCTTCGGTTCTCACCCGCAAGCTGAGGTTGCCCGAATCGAAG
>CAVYVQ010000063.1:0-49215 GCA_963771895.1 uncultured Acidobacteriaceae bacterium
TCAGGACGAAGAAGACGAATACGGCCCCGCGCCAGCGGCAATCACGTCGGCTCCAGCATCGCGTCCTGCGTCCGTCCTGCTCGACGCCCTAAAAGAAGAACTCTTCCAGCTCGAAGTAGAACGCAGGCAAGGCCAAATCTCACAATCAGAATACGAGAGCGCCAAGTCCGCCCTCGATCAGACCCTGGACCGCGCGCTAAAGCGCGAAGCCCAAAAGGCCTGACCACAGGCTGGGAACTGTCATCCTGAGGAAGCGGAGTCGTCCGCGAAAAGCGGTCGACTCCCGACGAAGGACCTATGCAACCTGCACGTAGCGCCGCAGCTGCGGACGTGCGTAACTCTTCTCGGTCCGACCGCCAGCCGCCAAATGCTGTCTAATGCCTCATGGCCTACACCTGGTTCATCCTGCTGCTCGCCATCGCCGGAACTGCCTTCCTTCTCCTACTAGCCCAGGGCACCCCTTTGGGCCGGGCAATCCACGAGCGTATCCCCGACCGGCCGAGGCGCCGTCTCTTCGTAGCTTCGGTAAGTTTCTTCCTCACTTTCGCCGGAGTGCGTGCGGTAGTCTTCGCCATCCTGCACAATATTCCGCCATTCCACTTCATCGAGCACGGAGGCCGGCACATTCATCACCTGGTTTTCGGCATCATCATTCTGCTGGCCGTGGGATACGGATGGCTGGCCGACATAGGAACCGGCGAGGACGATACGTCGCTTCTCCTCAGCCGGTTGATGTCGATCCTCTACGGCGTAGGCGCGGCCCTCACGCTCGACGAATTCGCCCTCTGGCTGAATCTGAAAGACGTCTACTGGTCCCCCGAAGGACGCTCCAGCATCGACGCCATCATCCTCTTCGGAGCGTTGCTAGCCGCCGGCGCCTGGGGCGCTCCGCTATTCCGATCAAGAAGCAGGAAAAAGAGTTAGGAGCCGGGTAAAATGATGGTCTGATAGATTCAACATTCATGAGTGGTTAATGAGTGACACCTTCGCGAGAAGGCCGGATGCCCCACCCGTGGCGGTTTCACGGGTGGGCCGCGATGGCGATTGGGATCAGGAGATTTTGCGGATGTGAAGCTCTGCTTTTCGGGTCTCATTAATTAGAACCGGGCCGCGCTCCCCATAGGCGTAATGTCGGAAGCTACTCCATAACCACTCCTCGGGCTTCAGAACTAAACCCCGCTGAACCGGATTGCGATGCATGTAGCGCAGTTTCTCCACGCGCTTCTTCTCGGCAAAAACAACGAAATCGTAGAAGCGGCGTTGCCAAATGTGTCCCACGGCGACAGGCGTGCTCCAAAGCGCGCTTGTCTGGGAACCCGCTTCGGCGCGAACTTCGCGCAGCAGCCGATGGGTGAAGGTTTGTTTCAAGGCAGCCAGCACCAGTGAAGGATTTCCTCGCTCCGGCTCGGTGAAGAGAAGATGGACATGCTCAGGCATGACTACGTAACCGACGACTGCAAATTGATGACGCTGGCGGATCTGCTCCAAAACTTCGAGGAAGAGATCGCGGGAGCGGGGTGTCCCGAGAAGGGGACGGCGTTGATAGCAACTTGTGGTAATAAAGTGGGAGTATCCAGCGCCGTAGTAGCGGTGCAGGTTTGTCGGCATTGAAACGATATAACAGGAATGCGACGATTTCGCTGTGACCGATGAACATGCCAGGGAGAGTTCGCAGCAGCCCACCCGTGAAACTGCCACGGGTGGGGCATCCCGTGTGTGTCAGAGTACGGCTGGGCCAGCCCCCATTGATCAGCTTGAGGTTGGGTTGTGCAGGAAGGCTCATAGAACAGCAGTGTAATGACTTTAGGGGCGGAAAGGGAAGGCATGCCGGTAGAAATCCTCTGGGGGAAATCTCACCGCAAAGGCCCGTGGGATGTCTTGACTCAGGGTGATAAGTGGGAGGCGTTCTCCGTTCTTGTAGATTCCACCCCTCACGGGTGCGCTTTGAAGTAGGCCAGAGCGCTGGTACCGTTTATGCTGCCCCAGCCGGTGGTGTAGTCCCAATCGATTGTGGCCTTGTAGCCGGGGCCGATGCCTGCGCCGTTATTGCCCGTGGTCACATCGTGCATGTCGGTTTTGTAAGAAGACGACGCACCCAGCTTGTAGAAGAGCGGAGCGGCATTTCCAGTGCGCACTCCCTTGAGCGCCTCAAGCACCAGCGCCCAATAGCCCGCCATGTTCGGGCCCCCATAGCTGGTGCCATATCCGGAATACCATACCCCCTCGTAATAGGTGTACTGTCCGGTGTTACCGTCCGCATCGAAGGCAATATCCGGAATGTTACGCTTCGTGTTCTTCGGGACACCCGGCCCCACCTGCCAACTGGGCTTCGCAAAGTAACTGGACACGCCGCCTCCTGAGTCAGTCCATGCAGATTCACTCTTATACTTGAACAGGGAGGTAGCATTGAGCGTCGTCCCGCCGACAGCGGTTAGGTTCGGATCGCTTGGGGGAAAACCGATTCGGGGCTTTGGTTCCGTTCCGGGGCAAGGACCGGCGGGTAGGTAGCCGTAAGCTCCATAGTCGCCCGATCCCGCAAAGATCGTCATGCCTTCAGCAGCCATCTGGGCAAACGAAACATCTACGGTCTTCATGGCTTTGTCCCCAAAAGCTTCTTCACAGCCTCCCTCGGAAATGGAGACGATCTGGGCTGAGTCATCGCTGGCTATTTGACTGATCAGCATTTCAAAATTACTTAACGAATACGAAGGTGTTTCATACACAATCAGATTTGCGCCAGGCGCCTGAGCGCCCGCCCATTCAACGTCCAAGGTTGGTTCGTAATCCAACGTGCTGGTGCAGCCGTTGACGCAGATGTTCGTGAGAGTTCCGGTGCGGTTGATCGCGAAGTATGTCCAGAAGTAGTCAACGTCGGAGGTCAGGTAGGTATAGGCGATAGCAATGGCAATAGTCTCGCCAGTTCCGTCGTAAATCGTCTTGCCGTGAAAGGTGTTGAGGGGGCTGGGGAAATTGTAGATGGAGGCGATCTCCAGCGGCGTATATATGACGGTTGAAGCAGGAACCGGCTCAAAATTGGAAGCGTGATGCATCGTCTCCAGCGAGGACAATCCGGTCACCGATTCCACCACGTCCTTTAAGGTGGATGGAACGCTCGGGTTGCGATCATTCGAGTAGTGAGTTTCCGTGCCGAGCTGGTAGACATTGATGTTGATCGCAAATGCTTCCTCAATCTGAGCCACCGTTCCGGTGGCCTGCACCAGCACCCGGTTATCCGAAGCACGCTTGACCGTGAGTCCGTGAGACTCCAAGTGCTGGCGCACGGCATCAACGTCAGCTTGAATCGGCGAGAATTTGGCGAGGAAATCCGCGGGAGTAATCCAGCGGTGATAGTCCGGCGAGTAGGCATCGTATAGGCGATCGAGCAGGTCAGTGAACTCTGCCTCGTTGTGGCGTTTGAGGCCGACAACGATGGTCAGCACTGCGTTAGGATCGCTGTGGCTCACGTAGGTGGCGTCTTGCAATGCGGGAGCGATGTTGCCCGGGATCGTGACTCTTGCGGAAGGCTGCTCCGACGCGGCAGCGTTCGTTGCTACGAACAACGATCCTAACAACGACACAGCCGACACGGTCAGAAGGAAAAGCAGAGAAGACCTGCGAAGAGGCGGCATTTCAGACTCCTTCAAGATGCCGTGCGGAATTATGTCGCCAGAAACCGATGCAGTCAACATGCAAATTCTTGCCTAGGCTTTGATCCCGCTGGCCTCAGCAACACAGGGGGGCGCCCCGTCCTTCGCTCTCTTTGCGAAGAGCCTGTCCTGAGCAGAGCCGAAGGGGCGGGAGTCTGAAATGCGGGCGCCGATGCTGCGTTATACTTCCGAGTTCCCCCCATGCCCGGGATCCTCGCATTACATATGAGCAATCCCGCAGAAAACAACACCCTTGCCCGCAAGTCCATGCAATTGGCACTCGGCGGCCGTCACTGCCATCCTCGTTCCCCGTTTTTTGCCGCTTTTCCTTCGCCCTGTGTCTTTTCTACCACTTTTCCGGCTCGGTCCCTAACTCCATCCCCTCCAGCCATTTGCCGTCCGCCAACTATAGCTTTAAGGTTGTTTTCCGAGTTTTCCTAGATTTCCACAGTGTTCCGGTAAAACCGCTCGAATGTTCCAACTGGAACATTTTGTACGTACAAAGTGTTCCAACCGGAGCATTTTGTACATACAAATTGTTCCAGTCGGAACACTGGGCCAGTGTCGCCTTGCATCGCCCCAAGGGGCGTAAACATCCAAGAGAGTGAGATCGAGTTATGGGAAACACTTTCAAGACCGCGTTCCTGCTGACCGCGCTTACGCTGCTGCTGATGTTCTTTGGCCGCTACTTTGGCGGCGAGAACGGGATGCTGCTGGCGCTCGGCTTCGCTGCCGTCATGAACTTCGTCTCTTACTTTTTCTCCGACAAGATCGCGCTCGCCATGTACCGCGCGCAACCCGTGACCCGCGAGCAACTGCCGCGCGCCTACGAGATCGTCGAGCGGCTCACCCAAAAGATCGGCCTGCCCATGCCGAAGATTTATGTGATCCCAACCGAGTCGCCGAACGCGTTTGCCACGGGGCGCAACCCAAAACACGCCTCAGTGGCGGTCACCCACGGGATTTTGGGGCTGCTCAATGATGAAGAGCTCGAAGGCGTGCTGGCGCATGAACTCGGGCACGTCGGCAACCGAGACATCCTGATCAGTTCCGTGGCGGCAACCATTGCGGGCGCCATCACCATGCTCGCCAGCATGGGACGCTTTGCCATGATTTTTGGCGGCATGGGCGGCGACCGCGACCGCCGCGGCGGAGGCCTCTCGGCGCTGTTCATGTTGATCGTGGCGCCGATCGCCGCCAGCCTGATTCAACTCGCGGTTTCGCGTTCACGCGAGTATCAGGCCGACGCGACTGGAGCGCACTACACCGGCAATCCTTACGCACTCGCGAGCGCCTTGCAGAAACTCGACGCCTACTCGCGACGCGTGCCCATGCAGGCCAGTCCATCGACGGCGCATCTGTTCATCATCCAGCCGCTGCTGGGTATGAACTTCGGCAACCTGTTCTCAACTCATCCGCCGATTGCCAAGCGAATCGAGCGCCTCACAGGACGGCCGGCAGAGTTCATGAAGTAAAACCGCTTCTAGCTGCTAGTCTATGATCAACTGCAAGATCAGTTCGTGCCCGCGTTCTGAATTCGTGGCTGGAGACCCGAGATTCCTCGCTTCGACCGGAATGACAAAGTGCTGACAGCTGATAGCTGACTGCTGGTCTTGTGACATCGGTAACTCCGCCGCCGCTCGGCCAGATAGTAAAATCCATTCAATGTCGCCCGAGACTGCAATCGCTGTTTCCCACAAGGCCATCGAACTGGAACGAGCGCTTCGCCGCGTGATTCGCGGGAAGGACGATGTGGTGCGCCTCGCGCTGGTCAGCATCTTCGCCCGCGGACACCTGCTGATTGAAGGCGTCCCGGGAGTGGGCAAGACTACGCTTGGACAAGCGCTGGCCCGCGCCATCGATTGCACCTTTCAGCGCGTGCAGTTCACCAGCGACATGCTGCCTTCCGATGTGCTGGGCATCTCGGTATATTCCGCGATGGAGCAGGAGTTTGAATTCAAGCGCGGTCCAGTGTTTACAAACGTTCTGCTGGCCGATGAGATCAACCGCACGACGCCGAAGACGCAGTCTGCACTGCTTGAAGCCATGAACGAAGGCCAGGTCACAGTGGATGCGCATTCCTACGAACTGCCGCAGCCGTTTCTAGTGATTGCCACGCAGAATCCGGTCGAGCATCACGGGACTTATCCGCTGCCCGAGTCGCAACTTGACCGCTTTCTGATGCGGGCGCGCATGGGCTATCCCGAGGCGGCGGCGGAGCGCGAGATTCTGCGCTCGGAAGCGGGCGCGGCGCACTTGCACAACCTGCATTCCGTGCTTAGCGGCGCTGACGTGCTCGAGATGCAGGAAGCCGTCAAGCTGATTCGCGTGGATGAATCGCTCGTGACCTACGCGCTTGAAATTGTGCGCCGGACGCGCGAGTCGGAATATTTGTCGCTGGGAGTTTCGCCGCGCGGAGCGCAGTCGCTGTATCGCGCCGCGCAGGCCATGGCCTTCCTCGACGGCCGCGGCTTCTGCACTCCGGGGGATTTCAAGACGCTGGCGGTGCCAGTCTTTGCTCATCGAGTCGTCGTAAACGGCGGCTACGCCTCAACGCTGAAGAAGTCCGAGCAGGCCGATCAGGTACTGCGCGAGATTGTGGAGAATGTGGCTGTTCCGGTGTAGGAACAGTGGTCAGTGGCCAGTGATCGGTGGTCAGGGAGCGGTGGTCGGCGGTCAGTGCCCCCCCCGAGGCAGTTTCCAGTCTCTAATCTGAAGCCCGACGCCGGAAGCCGGAGCCGGGTTCTTGCCGGGTTGACCCCAAGGTATCGGATAACTAAAAAGTTACTCGCAATCCACAGGGGAGGCGCGTATGCTCCCTAGCATGTGTGTCACGGTTTCGATGCTGGCCAGCGGGAGCCGGGGGAATTGTGCGTTTGTGGCGAGCGCGCGCACCCGGATTCTGGTGGATGCCGGCATCTCCTGCCGCGAGACCTTCAAGCGCTTGAAGTCGCTGGGCTTGGATCCGCAGTCGCTTTCGGCGATTCTTATCACCCACGAACATTCCGATCACGTCTATGGGTTAGCAACTATGGCGAAGAAGCTGCGCATCCCAGTCTTTATGACTGGGGCGACGCATGCGGCCTGGGCACGGGCGATGCGCACGGTGAACGGGGAGCGGCCGCAACTGGAGAAGCTCGAACGTTTCGAGTCGGGGCATCGCTTTCAGGTAGGCGATATCGAGGTGAAGCCTTTCACCATCCCGCACGATGCGGTCGATCCGGTGGGGTTCACGTTCTGCGTGGAAGGCGCCAAGGTTAGCGTGGCCACCGATCTGGGCTACCTTCCGGCGAATGTCCGCGACCATCTGCGCGGCTCCGACATCTTAATCATGGAGTCGAATCATGATGTGGAGATGTTGCGCGTGGGGTCGTATCCGTGGGCGGTGAAGCAGCGGGTAGCGAGCAACGTGGGGCACCTCTCGAATGAGAAACTCGCGGATTTCTTCGTTAACGACTATGATAATAGTGCGGCGTTTGTGGTGCTGGCGCATCTCTCTGAGCAGAACAATCATCCGGAAATAGCCCGGAGAGAGGCTGAGAAGGCGTTGGCGGAGCGCGGTGGGCTGTTTCAGAACCGGGTGCTGGTGGCGATGCAGTCAGAGGTTTTGCCGCCGATCCAGATGTAGTGCTGGGGGCAGTTTGATTGGGAAGCGAGCCAAACCCGCGATTATTGGGTCGCAAAGAACGCGACCTTTCGCGCGGCTCGCCCAGATTCCCTCGGCACGCTCGGGACAGGCTCTTCACTGCGCGAAAAGCGCTTGTTCAGGATGACAGCCGTTTGCTTATGAGTCAGCAGTGCATTGATCCGATTGTGGGCAAGATCCTGGCGGGCTGGCGCTACGACATTTCCGGCCTGGCGCCGGAGATGTGCGGCGACTACGAAAGCCATTTCGCGGGATGCGAGCACTGCCGGAGCCGCCAGCGGATCCACCGCTTCATCGATGTGGGACTGATCGCGCTGGCTTCGGTTTCAGGCGGCGTGTTTCTGCTGGCCTTTGGGGTGATCCGCCACTTTGGTCCGCGACACGCGTTCTGGCTGGAGATTGCGGCCCTGGCGGGCTTTGTCTTGTCAGCGCTGATCTGGCTGGTGGTGGCGGTGGCCACGCCCGCGCCAGTCACTGTGCTGGATGCGGCCAAGGAAGGCGCGCGGCGCGTGCACGACCGTCTGCCGCAGGAAATTCGCGAACGCCTGCCGGAAGAACTTCGCGTGAAGATCACGGGGACATAGCTGTGACTCAGACTTTCTCACGCGTTATCGCGATCACGTTGTTGAGTGTGGCGCTTGCCACGGGCGCTGGAGCAACGTGCTTGTTGTCGGCTTCGGTTGCGCCTTCACAGAGCGCCGGGTGTCATCCTGCTCCAGTACCATCTCCGCTGCATGGTGACTATCGTTGCTGTGCGAGCCGGCACGGTTTCGCTCTTACGACTAGCGTTTTCCCGCCGCGGCCCACGGTGCAACCGTTGGAAGTCAACGCGATCCATCTACTTGTGGTTGCTAGCGACAGTAATCCGTCTCCAGCCTCTGTTGCGCCTTCCGGCGGGCCGCCCGGCATTCTGATTCTCAGAATCTGATTCACAAACCTCTCTGTATTCTTCGGATGCGCTCGTCAGTGTCTTGATGGGCTGCTCACCCACCAAAACAAATGCGACCACGGGACCGAGGCCCACGTTGATTAGTGGGGCTTTACGCGGCGCTGAAGCGCCTCTCTTCCACGTCCTGCGAGCCTGACCGGCTGGTTCACTTTTGTTGTAAGAACGAGGTTTTCTGTGGCGAGAGCTGTCTTATGTTCAATCGTTTGTTCAGTCCTGGTTGGTGTGCTGTCGTCTCCAGCTGCGGCGCAGGACAATTCCATGAGCGGAATGAACATGCAGATGCCGATGCAGATGCAGATGGAAGGTCATGCAGGAGCGCAGTTGCCTTCGCCGCATGCCGGGTCGGGGACGGGCTGGCAGCCGGCGTCCGTGCCCGGAAACGAATGGATGTGGACGCGCGGCGGATGGGAACTGATGGCGCACGGTACTATCTTCGCCGATTACAACCAGCAGGGCGGGCCGCGCGGCGAGGGCAAAGCTGAGTCTGTGAACGTGGGGATGCTAATGGAGCAGCATAAGCTGGGTGGCGGAACGATTTTGTTTCGACAGATGTTCTCGGCGGAATCGCTGACCTCGCCGCATCCTGGCTTTCCGGAGTTGTTTCAGACAGGCGAGACTTACCACGGAGCGGCACTGGTCGACCACCAGCATCCGCACAATGTGTTTGCGGAACTCTCGGCGCTGTATATTATGCAGCTCTCGGAGAAGGTCTCGTGGGAGCTATATGGCGGTCCGTCAGCGGAGCCGGCGCTCGGACCGGTCACCTACATTCACCGGACGTCGGCTGCGGAACTGCCGCTGGCACCGCTCAGCCATCATCTGCAAGACTCGACACATACCAGCTTCGGCGTAGTCACCACCGGATTTGTGATCGACCGGGTGAAGCTTGAGGCTTCAGGCTTCAATGGACGTGAGCCGAATGAAGAACGCTGGAGCATTCAGCCCGCCGCATTGGATTCGTATTCCGGGAGGGTGAGCGTCGCTCCCACGAGGGACTGGACGGCGCAATACAGCATTGGAAGGCTGGAGAAGCCGGAGGCGCTCGAGCCCGGCAGCCAATGGCGGCAGACGGCTTCGGTGGAATACAACCGTCCGCTGGCGGCGGGCAATTGGGCGACGTCGCTGGTTTGGGGACGGGTGCACAAGCTCTCCGACGGGGTGAACCTTAACGGCTACGTACTGGAATCGACGCTGAACTTTCTCCGGCGCAACTATGCGTTTACGCGGGTCGAGCTGGTCGACAAGGATGAACTGTTTCCGGAGGCGACGGTGCATCCGGCTTACCGCATCGGCGCTTACACCTTTGGCGGCACCCGCGATCTGGTGCAGACTCGCGCGTGGCAACTGGGATTGGGCGCGGAGGTGACCGTTTACTCGAAGCCGGCGGTGCTGGATGCGGCTTATGGGAGTTACCCCGTGTCGTTTCAAGTTTTTTTGCGGGTTCGGCCGGGATTGCGGAGCGACCATCGTCACTAGCAAGGAGTGGCGCTTTTGGCGTTTTGAGCGTCGAAAGTTGGTGGCGAAGGGGACGCGGTATCTTGTGGGCGGCGGGACGCCCGTCCGAACAGCCGCCGGGACGATGGCGTTATGCGTCGGCGGCGCTATCGACTATTGCCTAGGTGGGTTCCGGCTTTGAAATTCCTCACTGCGCGACGCCAACTGCGGGAGAATGTAGCTGATGAAGTCGACGTTAAAGACGCTCCGCGCATTGCGGTGGGCGATGCTAGGCAGCATTCTTCTCTATGCTCTGGTGGGCGAAGCTGTGGGTGCGCGCGCCAGAACCGTGGATCCCTCGCTGGGGTACGTTTTCACGACGGCGGGCGTTGCGATTGTGGGCATGATCTTCGTGGTGAGGCGGACCCTGGTGTTGCGGTCCGCGGAAAGCCTGGCGTCCCGTCCCGACGATTCACTCACGCTGAGTCATTGGAAGAGCGGTTACGTTGCGACCTACGCATTGTGCGAGGGCCTGGCGCTGTTTGGTTTGATCCTGCGCTTCATGGGGTGCAGTTTTCAGCAGAGCCTGCCGTTTTACATTGGCGGGTTCGTGCTGCTTTTCTTCTTCGGACCACGCGAGCCGGTCAGCTCTTAACGTGGCAACTGGCCTGGCCGCGCTTTTCCAGATACTGCTGGTGGTAGTCCTCGGCGGGGTAGAACGTGACGGCGGGAACGATCTGCGTTGCAATCGGCTTGGAGTAACGGTGCGCCTTCTCGAGGGCTTCTTTCGAGGTTCCGGCCTCGGCGTGTTGTTGCGGCGTGTGGTAGAAGATGGCGGAACGGTATTGCGTGCCCCAATCCGGGCCCTGGCGGTTGCGTTGGGTGGGGTCGTGGTTCTCCCAGAAGACTTTCAGCAGGTCGGTGTAGCGAAGCTTCGCGGGATCGAATTCCACCTCGACGGCCTCGGCGTGGCCGGTGCTGTCGGTGCAGACTTCTTTGTAAGTGGGATTGTCGGTGGCACCGCCGGTGTAACCGACGCGGGTTGAGATGACGCCCGGCAACTGCCGGAAGGTGGCTTCTACGCCCCAGAAACATCCCGCTGCGAATGTGGCTTTCTCCATCTTTCGAATCGCTCCTTGTAGCCGCCGGCTGGCTTGGTACGTCTATTAGATGACGAAATCGCCAGAAAGTCACGCCCCCGGGGCGGGGAGTGGCCTGATCGGGCAATTGACGCTGGGGAGGGATTCGGATAAAGTGCGGCAAGTTGTCGCGGTCGCTGTCGACGTTAGCAGTCGCCGTTCGCAGTCCCAGGAGAAGTCTGTGGTTTCAGTATTCAGCCCCGCCCGGAGTGTGTCGAGGTTTGCCATCTGTCTGGTTATGGCACTTGGGACCGTGCAGGCGGCGCTCGCCGTTTCGAACTTCGCTCCGCAACAACGCGTCGGCTATAGCACTGGAGATCAATGGGAGCCGGCGATGGCGGCCGACGGCCGCGGACACATCTATATTCTCTTTCCCCAGTATGGCGCGATAAGCGATTGCCCGGCCTGCACCGCGCCCACAATGGCGCTAGTGGTGAGCAATGACAACGGCGTGACGTGGCAGGCGCCGCACGCCCTGGTGGCTTCTTCGACTGGGCAGTTTGATCCGCAGATTGTGATCGATCCCGTGGACCGGCAGACGGTTTACGCTTCGTGGCTGCAAAACAACAAGCGCGATGTGATGGTGGCCCGGTCGCAGGACTTTGGTGCGAACTGGTACCTCGCGATTGCCGAGCACTCTGTGGACGATGCCGACAAGCCGGCGCTCGCGGTGCACGGCGCCGATATATACGTGGGATTCAATCATGAGCAGAGATTTGTGGTCGCGGCGTCGCACGATTATGCGCAGAATTTCGCTTCGACGACGGTGAATCCCAATGCGGAGCGGGGATGGTCGCTCGCGGGTGGCGCGACGACGGATGCATCCGGCGATGTCTATTTTGCCTGGACGGCCTACGCGCGGCGGGAACTTGGCACGCGGCCGGTGAGCGTTTACGTGAGCCGGTCGGCGGATGCCGGACGGAGCTGGAGCACGGTTTTGCTGGACGTTTCGAGCGCACCGCCGGGCTGCGCGGCTCAGGGGTGCGAGGCCGAGTATCTGGGCGCGCAGATTGCGCTGGCGTCCGACGCCGCGGGAACGGTTTACGCGCTGTGGAACGCGGGCAGCGCACACGGCGGGCCCGAGCGCATTTATTTTTCGTCTTCCACTACGGGCGGCGCCAGCTGGTCTTCGAAAGCGGATGTTTCGACCGCGGATGATCAAGTGGAACATTGTTTTCCGGCGATTACCGCGGGCGCGGCCGGCGATGTGCGCATCGCCTGGATGGACACGCGGAACCAAACTCTGTCGAATCAGCCTCTGTGGAATGTTTTCCTGCGCAGTTCGAGTAACGGCGGCGCGACCTGGTCGGGAGAGACTCAACTCTCGGGCGGGGCGCGGGGCTTCGATCGAAGCTACGATTACGTCCGGCCCGATGGTTTCCGCTTTCCCTTCGGCGACTATTTCTCGATAGCCATCGATAACCTCGGGAACACGCACGTGGTGTGGGGCGAGGGCCGCAATTACAAATCTCCGGGGTCGATCTGGTACACTCACGGGCGTTGATGATTCGCCGTCATCGTTTCATTCCTGTCTCATTCGAGTTAATGCAGCCGCATTCGTAGCGGGCTCAGTTGCCCGATCCTCAGTGCTGGCGGAGGTATTCCATGAAGTTCATGGGCGTGAACCTGTGGGCAGTGTTGGTTAGCGGGCTGGCCACAATGGTGGTGGGGTTTGTTTGGTACTCGCCGTTGCTGTTTGCGGGTCCGTGGACGGTCTTGATGGGGTACGACCCGGATGACAAGGCGAAGCTCGCCGAGATGCAGAAAAGTGCTGGACCGTCTTACATGCTGTCGCTGGTGGCCAGTTTTGTGTCGGCGGCGGTGCTTGGGAAAATCATCGCGGTCGCGACCATCAACACTCCGTTATATGGGATGAAAGTTGGGCTGGCGGTGTGGCTGGGATTCGTGACCACTGTGCAGTTGACGAATTCGCTCTTCAGCCGGCAGCCGGCCAAGCTTTACGCGATCAATACCGGGTATCAGTTGGTTTGCTACCTGGCGATGGGAGCGATCATGGGAGCTTGGCGGTAGAGGCCGCAGTGGGGTGTTAATCCCTCGCGAGACTCGGTCCTCTCTCGTTCGTTTCACCCACTTACGTGCGGGGCTAATGAATGCTGTCGCTTCGCGACTCAGCTTTACGTCGCTCTATTCAATAATCATGCCGCCGGTTAGGCCAGCCAGGCGGGTTACACGGCGATCCTGGCACCAGCGCTGCAGTTCGTCCACGATTTTTTCGGTTGCGCAGGGATCCCAATAGCTGGCTGTGCCGACCTGCACGGCGGTTGCGCCCGCGAGCATGAATTCGGCAACATCGGCCGCGGTTGAGATGCCTCCCATGCCGATGACCGGAATATTCACGGTGTGGGCGGCGTCGTAGACCATGCGGAGGGCAATGGGCTTGATGGCGGGACCGGAGAGTCCAGCGGTGAGGTTGGCGATGCGCGGCTTGCGGGTGTCGGCGTCGATGGCCATGGCCATGAAAGTATTGATCAGCGAGATGGCGTCGGCGCCCGCCTCCTGCGCCACATGGGCCATCTGCGCGATGCTGGTCACATTCGGAGAAAGTTTGACGATCAGAGGCCGGCGCGCTGCGTGCTTCGCCTTGGTGACTACCTCATCGAGCAAGCGCGGATCGGCGCCGAACTGCACTCCTCCCTCGGAAGTGTTGGGGCAGGAAACGTTGAGTTCGTAGGCGGCGATGCCTTCGCCGTCGTTGAGAATCTCAATCGTTCTTTCGTAGTCATCGCGGGTGTAGCCAAAGACATTGGCCAGCACAACGATGTTCTTCATCTGCTGGAGTCTGGGCAATTTCTCAGTGAGAAACGCCGCTGCGCCAATGTTCTGCAGGCCGATGGCGTTGAGCATGCCGGCGGCGGTCTCCCACAGGCGCGGCGGAGGATTGCCAATCATCGGCTCGCGCGAAAGACCTTTGACGACGAATCCACCCAGCTTGTCGAGATGCACGACATCCTCGAACTCGACCCCATAGCCGAATGTGCCGCTGGCTGCAATGACGGGGTTCTTGAGCTGAATGCCTGCGAAACTCACGCTGAGATCCAAGGCAGACTTGCCGCCGTTTTCGGAGAAGGCTGTCACTGGGGAGCTCCGTCTTTAGGAAGCCCCGCTTTAGGAAACTCGCCAGCGTTTTCTTCGTGATGCGAAGGAGCAAGCGCCTCGGTGAGTACGCGTCCCACGGCGTGGGTAGGAGCGTTGATGCCGAGTAACGAGGCCAGGGTGACCGCCAGATCTACCGGCTCGGCGTGCGTCCGATACATTCCCGGACGAAACGGCAGCCCGTAGAAAACCAGGGGCACGTGCGTTTCGTATGTGTAGGGCGAAGCGTGGTCTGTGCCCTTGGACGAACCTACCGTGTAGATTGCGGGCACTCCCAAAACATACCAGCCGCCTTCGGGTGAATAGCTATTCAGAAACTTCCTGCTGAGAACATTGGCGGAAACTTCGCCTTCGGCAAGTTGCGACTTTGTATAGTAGGCGCGCAGTCCGGCTTGCTTCATCGCCTCACCCACGGCAGTTTCGGCGTCGCGCTCTTTTATGTGCGCAGCGGTGAAAGCGTCCTGGTCGAGCCAGGCGACCGGGTAGTCGAGCCTGACGTAGGAAGCGGAGTGAACGGGCGAAAACCTCGTTGTCAAGGCGCTGTTAATCTGCCCTTCGAGTTTGCCGGCATCGAGATTCGCGGCGGGGATGCGGAGCTTCTTCGCGGCATCGGGCAAAGCGGAGATACCGTGATCGGCCGAGAGCGCGATCCATACGTTTGCGAGCCCCACACGATGGCCGAGGAAGTTGAAGAAGTCGGCGAGTTCATGATCGAGCGCGAGCGCCATGGCGGCCATTTCCGGCGAATCGGGCCCGACCTGGTGGCCGAGAATGTCGTTTGGCGAAAGGCTTATGGATAAGAAGTCGGTAGCCTTGCCGGCGCCGAGGTTCTCGTAAACAACCAGATCCTTGGCGAATTCCAGTTCGTACTCGTTCGCGAAGGGCGTGGGGCCGACCACCTCGTAAAAACCCGCGTCGGAACCGTCTTTGCTCTTGCGATGCGCGGTCGAGCGCAAAACTTCTCCATTGCTCTCCCAATCGCGGTCCCAGTATTTTGCCGCCCGATTCGCGGCGTTGAAGTCTTGCGCCCACTGGGGCAAATCGTGGCGATAGTATGTGGAGGTAATCCACGCGCCGCTTTTCGGATCGATCCAGTACGCAGCGTCGGCCGCGAAGCCACCGGGCAGGACGGCGGCCCGGTCTTTTAAGGAAACGGTGAAGACTCGCGCCTGACCTTGGGTTGCAAGTTTCAGTTCGTCGCCGAGCGTGTCGGCGAGCAGGTTGTGCGGCGATGCGCCGGCTTTGTCTCCCGCGATCCCTACTTGCCTGGCGTCATCGTCTTCGACCGACGTGACCATTTTCTTTTTCTTCGGCTCCCACCACTCATTCGCCATGATGCCGTGACCGTTGCTATAGGCGCCGGTGAACAGCGTGGCGTGTCCAGGAGCGGTGCGGGTGTTGGCGTAATCATAGTTGCATTCGGTGAAGTTGGCGCCATGGTCGAGGAAAAGGCGGAATCCGCCTTCGCCGAACTGATGACGGTATCGCTCCAGATAGTCGCCCCGAAACTGGTCAATGACAATCACCACGACCAGCTTGGGATGGGCGTTGTAGGCCGAGGCGAAGCTGGGGGGAAGTGAAGTCAGAATGAGAGCGCCCGCGACCGTGAGCTGAAGACAGCGGCGGAAAGCACTGGAGTGGGGGAAGAATCTCATCGCGAAGGTAGTTTACACAGTCGGGCGGGCCGGGCGAAAGCAGCTTCGATTCGAAGATCGACAATGCTTCCGCAGCGGTGTAAGATTTCGCGACGCAAAATTACACTTCACGATAGAGGATCTCTATGCGAAGGATGATTGCCGCCGTTGCAGCGGCCTTTTTGTTGCTTGTGCCCGTGCTGGTTGGACAGAAGCCGCAGCCCAAGACCGCTTCGGCCATGCTCGCCCGCGGAAAGTATCTGGTTGAAGACATTGGCAAGTGTGGCGATTGCCACACCCCTCATAGCGAAAAGGGCGAACCGATTAACGGGCAATGGCTGCAGGGCGCGACGCTCCCGTTTAAGCCGATCGTGCCCGTGCCGGTGTGGGCGGAGAAGTCGACTGCCATTGCCGGGCTGCCCCTCTGGGAGAAGGATGCCGCCATCAAGTTTCTGATGACGGGCATCGCCAACAACGGATTGCCGGCACGTCCTCCGATGCCGCAATACCGCTTCAATCAGCCGGATGCGGAAGCTGTCGTCGCGTATCTGATGTCGCTAACTCCGGGAAAGTAAGTCGTGGTGGCTCCCCCTGCCAGATTCACGGACGCTAACCGAGCGCGCCCGGCGTGCATTCCCCGCCCGGTTTCCGATAAAGTAATTAGTTCCCATGCTTGAATTGAGCTTTGTTCGCGACAATCTGCCCCAGGTGGAGGAGATGCTGCGCCAGCGCGGCGCGGATCCGGCCGCCGTGCTCAAAGATTTCCGCGAGGTGGACACACAGCGCCGTCAAGCCATTACCGAAGCTGAGACCATGAAAGCGCGGCGGAATAAGGCCTCGGAAGACATCAACAAACTGAAAAAGAGCGGCCAGGATGCCACCGCGGCGATCGCCGAGACGAAAGACTTGCGCGAGCAGATTCAGACGCGGGAAAAGATTGCCGCCGACCTTGATGCCCGCCTGCGGGATATTCTTGCCGGAATTCCGAACATGCCGCACGCCGGCGTTCCTGTCGGCCACAGCGCCGAAGATAATGTTGAGGTCCGCCGCTGGGGCGCGCCGCCGAAGTTCGATTTCACTCCCAAGCCGCATTGGGATTTGGGCGCGGAACTCGGCGTGCTCGATCTCGAACGCGCAGTTAAGCTTACCGGCGCGCGCTTCGCCGTTTACTGGGATCTGGGCGCGAAGCTCGAACGCGGACTGGCGAACTTCATGCTCGATCTGCACACGCGCGAGCATGGATACACCGAAGTTCTGCCGCCGTACCTGGTTAATTCCGAGTCGATGTATGGTACGGGACAACTGCCCAAGTTTGCGTCTGATTCATTTCGCGTGCCTCACGGCGAAAAAGATCTCTGGCTGATTCCCACTGCCGAGGTTCCGGTCACGAATCTTTACCGGGACGAAATTCTCGATGCTGCGCGGTTGCCGATTTCGCTCACGGCTTACACACCATGCTTTCGCAGCGAGGCGGGATCGTACGGCAAAGACGTGCGCGGCATTATCCGGCAGCATCAGTTTCAGAAGGTGGAGCTGGTGAAGTTCTCCCGGCCAGAGAATTCTAATGAAGAACATGAGAAACTGACGCGAAATGCGGAGACCGTCCTGCAAAAGCTGGGACTGCATTATCGCACGGTGACTTTGTGCACTGGGGACATGGGTCCGTCTTCGGCGAAGACGTATGACATTGAAGTCTGGCTGCCAGGGCAGCAATTGTTCCGCGAGATTTCGTCGTGCTCGAACTTTGAGTCTTATCAGGCGCGGCGGGCGAATATACGCTACCGTCCGGAAGGCAAGAATAAGCCTGAGTTCGTACACACGCTGAACGGAAGCGGACTGGCCGTGGGCCGGACCTGGGTAGCGATTGTCGAGAACTACCAGCAGGCCGACGGCAGCGTGGTCATTCCCGAGGCGCTGCGGCCTTACGTGGGGGCGGAGCGGATTACGAAGAAGAGCTTTTGACTGCGAAAGTTTCAAGGTTTCAGAGTCCCAAGGTCTTAAGGTTCCCGCGCTCGGGCATTGAAACTTTGAAACGTTGAAACCTTGAAACCTGGAGACTAGACTTGCAAAGTGTGGACATCACCACGACCGCTACGGGCGCGCCTTCCCTTCCGATGAACGGCGTCTGGCGCACAATTCGGAGCTACATCCTGTGGCAGCATGAGCGGGGCACGCTGCACTATGACATCATGGTCACGCTGATCCTCATTTTTGTCTTCTTCTCGCCCCGGGTGATCAACTTCAACGATAAACCTGCGCCGCGCGATCCGCATCTGACTGATGTTGTGGTCACATCCGATGCGCAGGGCGGCCTGTTTTACCAGATTTCGGCCGCCGCAATTACGCCGGCAGACCCTCAGTCGGTACGAAATCAGTTGCTGCACATCATTCAACCGATTTCCGGCGAGGTCGCGATCGTGAACTACGAAGCTGTGCCCGATGGCAAGGGGAAAGCGCAAAGTTACCGGGTTTGGGTGAAACGAAAATAGTGAGACGGACTTTACTGGGAACACTCTGCGACCGCCGTCAGGGCAACAGGCCATGACTTTCTCCATCCACCTCTTGTGTCTCGCCTTGAGTCTTCTTTTGCAGCAACAGCAGGCTCCCTCGCTCGACACTGTGCTGAAGAAAATGGACTCCGCGGCGGCCAGCTTCCACACCGCGCAGGCCGATTTCGTATGGGATCAGTATCAGAAAGTGGTGGACGAAACCGACACGCAGAAGGGCACCGTTTACTACCGGAAAGCAGGAAACGAAATAGAAATGATGGCGGAGATAAAGGCGCCCGAACGGAAGTTCGTGCTCTACAAAGGCGGCAAGCTCCAGATCTACCAGCCGAAGATTGAGCAGGTCATGGAGTTCTCGGCGGGCAGCAACCGTAACGAGATGGAAAGCTATCTGGTGCTAGGCTTTGGCGGAAGCGGCCAGGATCTGACCAAGACATACGACGTCACTTGCTTAGGCGCGGAACCCATCGATAATATTGCGACCGCAAAGTTGCAGCTGGTTCCCAAAAGCGAAAAAGTGCGCAACTACTTCTCGAAGGCGTTCCTGTGGATTGACATGAGCCGAGGCATTTCCGTGCAACAGCAGTTTATGCAAGGCGAGGGTGATTATCGCCTGGCGAAATATTCGGCAATCCAGCTGCCAGCAAAGATCGGCAACGAGGTGTTTCAGTTGAAAACCACGAAAAAGACACAATTTGTAGCACCCAAGGGCTAAGTTGTTGAATCTAAAGCCAAAGAATGTGTGCTGAAAACTGAGCGGCGGGCGCTATACTGCCTAAGAATTCATTTGAGTTCACCCATGGCCAAAGTTTTTACCATTCCGGTCCCGCCCAAGCTGGGTCGTCCCAGGAAACGGGAGCGGACCTCCGATCCTCGATACGTCGATGGCCAGCGCCTGCTGGTGGAAGCCATGAAGTACCTTGCTCAGAGCGACCCGGTAAACAACCGCCCCGCGATTGAGCTGATTTCCGAGCACGTCCGAACCCGCTTCCGGATGAGCGATTCGCCGCTGGCGTGAGGTTTCAGGGCGACTTCGGAAGATGAGGCTAAACGGGTTCCCAAATCGATACCCTACCTTTGAACTTGAGTTTTATTGGGAATCTGGGCTATAATATTCCCTATACAGGACATCTGAACTGCTATGTACTACCAGCAGCCAGTGTGTCCAGTAGAACTTCGAACCCCAATCCCTTAAGGAGCGTGCAGGACCATGAAGAAGCTGTTAACTCTGTTATTCGCGGTTGCGTTGACTTTTTCACTGACGTCGGCGTCATTTGCCCAAGCGGCAGGCGGCGACACCAGCACCGATAAGAAAACCGATACCAAGAAGGCCAAAAAGCCCAAGGCTGAGAAGAAGCCCAAGGCTGAGAAGAAGCCCAAGGCCGACAAGAAGGCCGCCGCGCCCGCTGACGCACCGAAATAGGCTTTTTCAGTAGAGGTCCTCTCGCCCTTGCGAAGACCACCCCGGCCCCACGGGCCGGGGTATGTTTTTCTGGATCCCCGCCGATTGCTTCCCGACCAGCCTGCAAACTCTCGCGCGGAGAGCTGCGTCCAGGGGGTCTGGAAAGACCTTGCCGCGCTCACCGGAACAGCAGTGGCACAAACTCCGCCAGGTTTCGCCGCCAGACCATCCACGTGTGCATCCCGGGCGTTTCGATTCCGGTGGCCTTCACGCCCTTGCTCCTGAGCCATTCCCGCAGATGGCGGTTGACCGCGATCAGACGATCCTCGGTGCCACAGGCTATCCACAAGAGATGCAGTTGCTGATTTGCTCGTGCATCGAGCGCAGGGAAATCCTTTTGCAAGTCGTCGGAAATCCCGCCCGAACTAAACGCGCCGACCCACGAGAACTTGTCGAGATGGTTGAGCCCAGTTAGCAGCGATTCCGAGCCGCCCATCGAAAGTCCTGCAATCGCCCGCGCATTGCGGTCTTTCGTGATCCGGTACTCGCTCTCGACTTGTGGCATGACCTCGGTGAGCAGCGCCTCGCGAAACTTATCGAAGTTTCGATCCCGCACCTCGGTATGGCTCGCATTCCATCCCAGATGCACAAACTCCATGGTGCCGTAACCGAGCGGCATCACCACGATCATCGATTTAGCTTTGCCCTGCGCGATCAGGTTGTCGAGGATAACGTTCGCATGCCCGACCGCCGTCCATCCGCTGGCATCGTCGCTGAATCCGTGCAGCAGGTAAAGCACAGGATATGTCTTCTTCGCCGCAGGATAGTAGCCCGGAGGAGTGTAGACGTAGTAATCGCGGTCATCGCCAGCGACTGTGGACTTGTAGAAGTGGTGGTGAAGCTCACCATGCGGCACATCGTTCAGTTCCCAGGGCAATGATGAAGGACCGGGAACATGCACGGCACTCGCGGGAGTCAGCAGATTCGGTATGAGCAGCGGATTCTGCGGATCAATCAGCCGCACACCGTCGGCGACAAAAGAATAACCGTAGTAATCCGGGGACAGGGGGGTCGTCATGGTCCAGACTCCCTGGTCATCCTTCTGCATCGGTACCGGCTCTGCGCCCTCGCGCGCAAGCTTCACCTCTACCGCGTTGGGAGCGCGGAAGCGAAATGTGACACTGCCGCCGGAGTGCACTTCAGGCGAGACCAGAGGCACTGGCGGAGGTGGAGACTGCGCTGGTTTGTCCTGCGCCGTCACCAAGACTCCAAGCATCGAGAGAGTACAGAAACACCAACGAAGCAGAGATGAGATCGATCTCATGATCGTAGCCTCAAAGATCGTAGCCTCAATTTGGATAAAGTCCGGTGTGTGGGCTCGATCAGATCTGCGAGCAGCGGCAGCTAAGAATGGCCTTTGCCTGCGGCTACTTCCAACCGCGTCTCTGCCTTGTGCAACGCGTCCAGGGACCGCTCCACGTCAACGCTGGGATCGCCGCTGGTCAGCCGTTGCTCCGCGCGTTCTTTGGCCTTACGGGCGCGCGCCACGTCGATCTCGGACGGGCGTTCGGCAGTCTCGGCGAGAATCGTGACCTTATCCGGCAGCACCTCCGCGAATCCCCACGCCACCGCCAGCCGCTGTTCTTCAGCGCCAGAACGGAAAGTGATTTCGCCCACCGCGAGTTCGGTAATAAGCGGCGCATGCCCGGGCAGCACGCCCAGATATCCGTTCTTGCCGGGAATCTGCACTTCCTCCGCCGGCGTGTCGACGACTTTCTTCTCCGGCGTGACGATCTTGAGTTGGAATGTGTCTGCCATAAAAATCGGCGGTCGGCTTCGGTTTGTCGGGCTTCGGTCAGGCGATAACTGCAATCGTCATTGGTTGCTCCGGAGCCCGAAAGCCGAAGCCCGAAGCCGCCTCTACGCTGCCGTCTTCATCTTCTCTGCTGCTTCCAGCACTTCTTCAATTGGGCCCTTCATGTAAAACGCCTGCTCCGGGATGTCGTCGTACTTGCCATCGACAATCGCCTTGAACCCCTTTACCGTGTCGGCAATCTTTACGTAACGTCCCGCAGCGCCGGTGAATTGCTCGGCGACGTGGAACGGCTGTGAGAGGAAGCGCTGAATCTTTCGCGCGCGCGCCACGGTAAGCTTTTGGTCTTCGCTCAACTCGTCGATTCCGAGAATCGCGATGATGTCCTGCAGGTCTTTATAAGTCTGCAGCGTCTTCTTGACGCGTTGCGCCACGTCGTAATGCTCCTGTCCGACGATGCGCGCATCGAGAATGCGCGACGTCGAAGCCAGAGGATCGACCGCAGGATAGATTCCAATCTCAGTCAAGGCGCGCGAGAGCACGGTGGTCGCATCCAGGTGAGCAAAAGTTGTCGCCGGCGCCGGGTCAGTCAAGTCATCGGCGGGCACATAAATCGCCTGCACCGATGTGACCGAACCTTTCTTGGTCGACGTAATGCGCTCCTGCAGTTCGCCCATTTCCGTCGCCAGGTTCGGTTGATAGCCTACGGCGCTGGGCATGCGGCCGAGCAGCGCCGATACTTCCGAACCTGCCTGGGTAAAGCGGAAAATATTGTCGATGAAGAGCAGAGTATCCGCGCCCTCGGCGTCGCGGAAATATTCCGCGACCGTCAGTCCGGTGAGCGCAACGCGCAAGCGGGCCCCAGGAGGCTCCGTCATTTGCCCGTAAATCAGCGCCGCCTTCGAGTGCGCTGGATCGCCCGGCTTGATCACGCCGGATTCCGTCATCTCGAGCCACAGATCGTTGCCCTCGCGCGTGCGCTCGCCTACGCCCGCAAACACGGAGTAGCCGCCGTGCTGCTTGGCCACGTTATTGATCAGTTCCATGATGACGACGGTCTTGCCCACGCCGGCGCCGCCGAACAAGCCGATCTTGCCGCCCTTCAGAAACGGCTGGATGAGATCGATGACCTTCACGCCGGTCTCGAACATTTCCGCAGTCGTGGCCTGTTCGTCGAAGGCTGGCGCCAGCCGGTGAATCGGCATTCGTTCCGTGTACTCGACCGGACCCAGTTGATCCACAGGTTCGCCGATTACATTCATCACACGTCCCAGCGTGCCGCGGCCCACTGGCACGGAGATCGGTCCACCCTGGTCGATGGCGTTCATGCCGCGCACCATGCCTTCGGTGGCTTCCATCGCGATGCAGCGCACGCGGCCTTCGCCCAGGTGCTGTTGCACCTCAAGAATCCCGTTGACAGGATTGGGCACGGTGAAGCCGTCGCTCACCACTCTGACCGCCTGATAAATAGGCGGCAGCTTGCCTTCGGGAAACTGCACGTCCACCGCCGGCCCCGCAATTTGAACGACATGACCGATGTTTTCTGCCATAAATTTTCAATTTCGTCCCGATACTCCGTACTCGCAACTCGGTACTACTACATCGCTGCCGCGCCGCTGACGATCTCGATGATCTCTTTTGTGATCTTCGCCTGCCGCGCCCGGTTCATCGCCAGCGTCAGCGAATCGATCATGTCGGTAGCGTTGCTCGTGGCCGAATCCATGGCGGTCATGCGCGCGGCATGTTCGGCCGCCACCGACTCCAGCAGCGCACGGAAAATCTGGATGCCGACATACTTCGGCAGTAACGCACGGAACAAATCCTCAGGCGCTTGCTCGTAGATGTAATCCACCTGGGCCGCGCCGAATTGCGCCGCAGCCGCTTCGGCGGGAGATTCAGAACTCCGCAGGCCCACGCCCGCGCTGATCGCCGCATCCCTGGCCTTTTTCTTCTCCTCTTCCGTCATCTCCTCGGCCTGGCGGACCGCCTGCGCTCCAATCTGCTCGATGGGAAGAATCTGTTCCACGATGAGCCGCTGCGCGATCACCGACTTGAATTCGTTGAAGACCACGTAGACCGCGTCGATCTCCTCGCGCCGGTACCGCTCAATCACACTCTCCGCTAAAGCTCGCGCCTGCGAAAATTCCAACTTGCCGAGAACTCCAACATGCTCTCCGGTAATCTGTATCGCTCCAGCACGTTTGGCGGCCTCGGGCTGAGTCTCCAGGGACTCTTCTTCGGTCGCGGCCAGGCTGCGCGTCTGCACCGGCGCAGCGGGATAGCGCCGCCGCAAGAAGTCGCGCCCCTTGCGGCCAATCGCCTCAATGTCAACGTTCTTCCCTGCCTTGGACTCGAGGAAGCGGCTGGCAGCCTTGGTAATATTGGCACTGAATGCGCCCGCCAGACCTTTGTCGCCAGTGACCACGATCAGCAGAATATTTTTCTCCGCCCGCTGCGCCAGCAAGGGATGCTTCGGCTCACCAGTTTGAGGATCGTAGATCTCCGTCCGCGCCACCAGCGACTTCAACACATTCGTCAGCATCCGCGCATAAGGCCGCGCCGCCAAAGCGCGATCCTGCGCCCGGCGCAGCTTTGCGGCCGACACCACCTTCATAGCCTTGGTGATCTGACGCGTGTTCACAACGCTGCGAATACGACGACGGATGTCGAGAATGTTCGCCATTATCGTAGAGACGTAACTTATTACGTCTAGTCCTCACCGCAGGGGCGCAGGCAGATACGTAGCAAGCTACGTCTCTACGCCCTACTTCGCTACCGCCGCCCGCTCCGCCACAAACTGCTGCTTCACCTGCTTGATTACATCGGTCAACTGCGCCTTCAATGGGTCGTCTAGAATCTTTTTCTCCATGATCGTGCGCAGCAGGCCGGGATTAGTCGCGTCCACGTACTCGTATAGCTCTTTCTCGAAATCGCGCACCTGATTCACCGGCAGGTCATCGAGGAACCCTCCAGTGCCGGCAAAGATAATCAGAATCTGTTTGGAAAACGGCAGCGGCGAGAATTGATTCTGTTTCAGAATCTCAACCAGCCGTTGTCCGCGGTTGAGTTGCGCCTGCGTGGCCTTGTCGAGGTCGCTGCCAAACTGCGCAAACGCCGCCAGTTCGCGGTATTGCGCCAGCTCCAGCTTCAGCGTTCCCGCCACCTGGCGCATGGCCTTGATCTGCGCGCTGCCGCCCACGCGGCTCACGGACAAACCTACATTCACTGCCGGGCGCACGCCCTGGTTGAACAAATCCGTTTCCAGATAAATCTGCCCGTCGGTAATCGAGATCACGTTGGTCGGGATGTACGCGGAAACGTCGCCGGCCTGCGTCTCAATGATCGGCAACGCGGTCAGAGATCCGCCGCCGTTTTTGTCGCTCAACTTCGCCGAGCGCTCCAGCAGCCGCGAGTGGAGATAGAAGACGTCCCCCGGATACGCCTCGCGTCCCGGAGGCCGCCGCAACAGCAGCGAAATCTCGCGGTATGACGCAGCATGCTTCGACAGATCGTCGTAGATGACCAGGGCGTGCCGCTTGGTGTCGCGGAAATATTCGCCGAGCGCGGTCGCCGCGTACGGCGAAATGTACTGCATGGGTGCGGGTTCCGACGCCGACGCCGCCACCACAATGGTGTATTCCATTGCTCCGGCATCTTCCAGAATCTTCACCACCTGCGCAATCGAGGACCGCTTCTGCCCGATCGCGTTGTAAATGCAGACCAGGTCGTTGCCCTTGCTATTGATGATGGTGTCGAGCGCGACCGCGGTCTTTCCGGTCTGCCGGTCGCCGATGATCAACTCGCGCTGCCCGCGGCCAATCGGAATCATGCTGTCGATGGCCTTCAACCCGGTCGCCATGGGCTCGCGCACCGGCTGCCGCGCAATCACGCCCGGCGCCAAACGTTCCAGCGCAATAAATTGGTCACTGGCAACGGGACCCTTGTCGTCAATGGGCCGGCCGAGCGAGTCGACGACGCGCCCGATCATGGCGTCGCCCACCGGCACGCTCATGATTCGCCCCGTGCGCTTCACTTCGTCGCCTTCTTTGATTTCGGTGTATTCGCCCAGCAGCACGACGCCCACCTGGTCTTCTTCCAGGTTCATCGCGATGCCGGCCACGCCGTGCGGGAAGGATAAAAGCTCGCCGGCCATCACTTTATCCAGCCCATAAACGCGCGCGATGCCGTCGCCCAGCGTGATGACCGTCCCGGTCTCGTCCACCGAGATCTTCGATTCGTAGTTTTCGATCTGCTCGCGAATCAGTTTCGAAATCTCGTCTGCCTTGATTTGTGCCATAGAATCAGCTCTTAGCCTTTAGCTGTTAGCTCTTAGCTGCTGCGTTTTCCTTCGCGAACTTTGCGGCTGTTCTTTGCGAGCTTGGCGGTAAGGGCCTTTTTCGACCTCGCTCCCAACTCGTTGCCTCGATCCAAGCCAACCGCCAAGGGCTAAGAGCTAATAGCTTCCTTCAATCTCTCCAACTGCCCCTTCACCGAGCCGTCGTAAATCGTGCTGCCCAGGCGGACCACTGCGCCTCCCAGAAGCGACGCATCCTGCCCGTAGCGCGCGCGGACCTTCTTCCCGGTCAGCTTCCCGACCTGCGCCTCAAACTCGCGCCTCTCGGCATCGACCAAGGGGCGGGCGCTGGTGATCTCGGCTTCGGCGAATCCCAGCCGCGCATCGAGTTCTTTCTCCAGTTGCACGATAATGGGCTCCAGAAAATGTATTCGCCGGTGATCGATCAAAACCGCGATCAGATTCCTCACCTGCCTTGAAATCCCGTCGCGCTCAACGATTACATCCAGCAGCCGCCGCTTCTGCTCTGCCGGAACCGCGGGATTCTCCCACACTCGCCGCAGATCTGAACTCTCCTTGAGCAAACTTGCGATCGCGCGCAATTCCGCAATCGAACGGTCTGCATCGAGATGCGCGCCGAGTACCACATCCGCAAAGGCCCGGGCGTACGTGCTGGCAACCGAAGCCATCTTCTACTGCCCGGCCTTTCCCGGCCCTGAACCTTCAGACCTACCCAACTCTCCGGCAAAATTCCGCACCAGCGCCTGGTCGGTGGCAGCATCTACGCGAATGTGCTTCTGCGCCAACCCCACAGCCAGATCGGCAGCGTAAGCAGTCAACTCGCGCCGCGCCGCTTTAGCGGCAGCCGCAATCTCCTGCTGCGCCGCTTCCACCATCTTCCGCGCCTCTTCCTGAGCCGCCGCCTGGATGCGCGCTTCCTCCGCTGTACCGTCTTTCTCCGCGGCATCGCGCATCATGCCAATCTCCACGTCCAGCTTCATCAGGCGCGATTCAATCTCCGCCAGCCTCCGACGCGCTTCCTCGCTGGCCTTCTGCGCCTCCTGCATCGCTTTCTGGATCGCCGCGGTGCGGGCGCTGAATATTCCGGGCAAATACTTACGGCTCGCCCACAAGATCACCACCGCGATCACTACAAAGTTCGACAGCACGCTCAACCAATAAGCATGCCGCAGGCTCATCCCTGTCCACTTCGCAATCATCAGAACAGAGGGCGACTGCTTAAACTCCGCCGTCTCGTCTCCTTCTTCTCCGGCGGCTTCGCGCGTCTCGTGCGCCAGTTGCCGCCCGATACCCGGCTGGCGCTTCGGAGCTTGCTTCACCTCCTGCTGCTGCGGAGCGGCAGGCCCCTGCTGCCCGCGTAACGGCAGGAGCGCCCCTGCAAAGCTCATCACAAGCAGCACCAGTAGACCGCCTCGGACAGATTTTTTCGGGGATCTCATCGAATTCTTCATGTTCGAAGTCGTCCTGCTCAAGACTCGCTCGGAATCGGGCTGCGACATCCCGACCTTCGCCATCAGCGTCCAGCTCCAGCCGGCGCGAGCACACGCCGTATGATCTCCGCGGCCAGCGTCTGCGCCTCGCCCTGCAAACCGGCCTGCGCCGCCTCCCGATCCTTCTGGATGTCAGCCTTCGCGGCCCGCACTTGCAATTGAGCTTTGTTGCGAGCTTCGTTCAGCGCCGCAGTCCTCGCATCCAGCGCGGCCTTCCGCCGGGCCTCCTGCGCGCGGAACACAGTCGCCCGCGCCTCGCGCAGCCGCAGCTCATATTCGGACGTGCGCGCCTCCGCCGCGGCAATGTCGGCCCGCGACTTCTCGACCGCACCCTCCGTCTTGCCGCGCCGCTCCTCGAGAACCCGCCGCAAAGGCTTGTGCACGATTGCCGTGTAAAGCGCATAGAGCAGCGCCAGCAGAATCACCGTAGGCACAGACCCAAGCAGTAATTCGCCTAATTGTCGGAGCGTTTCATCCATTGAGTGCTGCTGTACAGGAAAATGAGGGCTATGAAAACTGTTAAGTCTAACGTCCGCAGCAGTTTATGTCAACGCAAAGGAAGTGGAAAAGCAAGCGTGGAGACGAGTGAGGAAACCATCCAGAATGATGTGGAGACGGGCGCCTCGCGAGCCTGCCCTGAGCGAAGTCGAAGGGTCCCTCTAAGCTCAGCGAGGCGCGGTTGCGCCGCTGCATTACGGAGCTTGGTGTCTGCCCAGGGGCGGCAGAAGACGCCTCAAGGACCAAATCCGATGTCAAGCTTGATTCTGGCAAGCCATCGCAGAAACTTGCAACTACCCCTTGACATCCGGGTAAAGAGGATTAGCATTGAACTATCACCTCCGATCCAATTCAGGATCGAATGGGCCGATAGCCAAGGAATGTCACCGCTTCTTGGTTGCCGGCCCATTTAATTGATCTCTATTCAACCCACGCCCTAACCTTCCTTACCACCGACTCCGGCGCGTCCACTTCCAAATGCACCGCCCCGTCTTTATAGGTCCGCGAACAAATTCGTGCCTTAGCTTCGAGCAGGGCGAGCGTCTTTCCTTCTTTCTGCGGGACGCGCAGGTGCACGCGGCTCACCGGATCCTCTTCGATCATGGCGTCGATGCGCGCCAACAACCGGTCCAGCCCAGTGCCTTCCGCCGCGGACACATACACGGTCTTCGCATCGGGCGGCGCTACGCTCACTAAGCTCTCGGCCACTTCCACGTCCAGCAGATCGACTTTATTCATCACCCGCAGCCTTGGCTTCCTCTCCGCTTCCAGCTCTTTCAAAACAATCTCCACCTGCGCGTCCTGCTCCGCCGAGAGCCGGCTGCTGGCATCGGACACATGCAGAATCAGCGACGCCCGCTGCACCTCTTCGAGCGTGGCGCGAAACGCCTTGACCAGCGTGTGCGGCAGGCTGCGAATGAATCCCACTGTGTCGGACATCAGAATTTTGCGTTTGGAAGGCAGAACCACGCCCCGAATCGTAGGATCGAGTGTGGCGAACATGCGCGGCGAAGCCAGCACCGAGGCCCGCGTCAGCGCGTTGAACAGCGTCGACTTGCCCGCGTTCGTGTATCCCACGAGCGCCACAGTCGCAACCGGAGCCGACTCCCGCCGCTGCCGCTGCTGTGCCCTGATGCGCCGCACGTTTTCCAGTTGCTGCTCCACGTGTCGGACGCGCCTCGCAATCTTCCTCCGGTCCGTTTCAAGCTGCGTCTCGCCAGGACCGCGCGTGCCAATGCCGCCGCCGAGCTGCGACATTTCAACGCCGCGCCCGGCCAGCCGCGGCAGCATGTATTGCAGCTGCGCCAGTTCCACCTGCAACTGGCCTTCCCGCGTGCGCGCGTGCCGCGCAAAAATATCGAGGATCAACTGTGTGCGGTCTATCACCCTCCGCTTGACTATTTTTTCAACATTGCGCTGCTGCGAAGCCGTGAGCTCGTGATCGAAGAGAAGAACATCGGCATTCACCGACGCGGCCGCGCCGGCAATTTCCTCAAGCTTGCCTGCTCCGATCAAAGTTGCGGGATCGGGCCGGTCGCGCCGCTGCAGAATTTCTCCGACAACTTTCGCGCCCGCACTTTCCGCCAGCGTGCGCAGCTCGGCCAGTGACTCGTCCGCATCAAACTCCGGAATGCTCGGCTTGTTGCTGCCGGATTTCGCCGCGCCCTGCCCTGAGACCGGCCCGGCCGATGCCGCATCGCGCGCTGCCTGCGCCTGCGCGGTAACCGTGCCCTTCGCCCCGCTGCGGCCGCGCGTGCGCACGTCAATCCCAACCAGAAACGCACGTTCCTGCAAGTCCTCTTTAATCTTGCGAGCATCTTGTACGCCGAAAGACACACGTCCATCGGCGGACGCGCGATCGCGGGTCTTCTTGGGATGAGAACTGCGCAAGCCGAAAACGCCTTACCCTTCAGTGCCTGATGCGCTTGCTGCCGAAGCCGCCGCCGGTGTCGCTGTCGAGGTTCCCCCGGGCGCAGCCGCGGCCTTGGCTTCCGCATGCGCCAGGTGCGCTCCATGCGACACGGTTCGGCCCATCACGACGGTCGAGATGGCGTGCTTGAAGATCAATTGCTCCTGCCCGTTGGCCTCCAGCACCACGGAGTACTTGTCGAAGGAACGAATCCGGCCCGTCAACTTCACTCCGCTCAGCAGATAAATCGTGATGCTCAATCGCTCCTTACGGGCCGTGTTGAGGAAGGAATCCTGGATGTTCTGCGCCGGCTTGCCGCTTTCCATAGCCGATCTCCTTAGGTTCTTGTGACTTGCAAAAACCAACTCGCCCCTTCCGCAGAATCAGGGCAAGCTCATACCGACAGCATGTTCCTCACGGACTTTCCGCGCAGGAACACGGGGGGACAACCTGCCTCCTCGCCGCCTCAGCTTCCCGAAGACAGCGCCGCCCGGCAGGTAGCTGTGAGTACGATACGGTGTCCCTGAGAGCTTTTCAACCCGGAACTTGCAGAAGTTCGAACTTTTCTTGCACAGTGTAAAGCCTTCCTTCCATCACCCCAGCCGTTGTGTACAATCCCGGCGTAGGCAATTCCGCCTTTGCGTAATGCACCGCACCTTCTTCCGTCATTCGCGGGACGGCGGAACAAAGACCGGTGAAATCCCAGGAGGCATCATGGCCAACACCACTCTCGCAATTCTCCTCGCGCCCCAAGTCAACATTCCCCCGGACTTCAACACCAACTTTCTGATGCTCGTCCGCTGGATCCATTTTCTCGCCGGCATCACCTGGATCGGCCTGCTCTATTTCTTCAATCTGGTGCACGTCCCCCTGATGAAGGAACTCGACGCCACCACCAAAGGCAAAGTGATGCCCACGCTCATGACGCGCGCCCTGTGGTGGTTCCGCATGTCGGCCGTACTCACTGTGCTCGCTGGCCTGGCTTACTGGGGAAACATCGTCGCCGCCGACGCCCACAATGGAGGCGGCTCCAGCGGCACTGCGATGGGCAGCTTCTTTCTGATCTGGACGATCGTCTGGGGAGTTCTCTACGCCTGCCTGATTCCCGGCAAAGGAATCTTTGACAAAGGTGCATTCGTGGGCGTGGTCTATGCCGTGGTGGTCGCGGCCGCAGCCTGGTGTTTCCTCAGCCTCAACAGCCACGGCTGGGAGAGCAATCGCCTGCTTTCCATCGGCATCGGCGGAGGCATCGGCTGGGTCATGCTGCTCAACGTCTGGGGAGTGATCTGGCGCATCCAGAAGCGCCTCATTCAATGGACGCGCGACAACGCCACCAACGGCACGCCCATGCCCGACAAAGCCAAAACCATGGCCCGCCAGGCCTTCCTGGCCAGCCGCGCCAACGCATTCCTGTCAGTCGTGATGCTGTTCTTCATGGGCGCCGCCAGCCACTACCCCATGTTTGGGAAGTAAGAGTCGGCGGTCGAGGATCGCCCGACGGTTAGGCAAGAAAAAGGGAGCCGGAATTCCGGCTCCCTGGGTTAAACGCGTGTTAGAGGGTTACCAGGTGAACTTCACCGCAACGCGCATGTTGCGTGCGATCTGCCACTGGTTCGGCTGGCCATACGCCGAGTTCAGTACGATGGGAAGGCCTGCGCCCTGTTGTGCATTGATCACCCCCTGCGGGTTGTACCCGGTCTCAACTTGATGGTAGAAACCAGCACCAGTAAAAATCTGGTACTGGAAGAACGCACTCGAAACGTAATCCGAGTTGAGTCCCTCCCAGTACGAAACGACAGCGTGCTGGTTAAGCAGGTTGAGGGCGGTTGCGCTAAAGGTGAGCCGCTGGGCCTCGTTGTTCTTGTTGACCTTGAAGCTGTGTGCGAGGTTCAGGTCGGTCTGCGTGTACCACGGAGTGCGTTTGGCAAACACGTTGCCGAGGGTGGTAAGCCCGGTCGCGTCAACGGTCGAGTTAACGAAGTTGCCACGGCCCCAAATGTACGTTCCTTCGATCGGGCCGCCTGCCGCACCGTATCCTACGTCAGCCCACGAACTCACCGGGCTGCCCTGGTAGGCAACTTGAAAGAGTCCGATGGTTGAGGTTCCGCCCTTCCAGGGTTTCGTGTAATAAACGTTACCCTTAAGTGCACTGGGGCGATCGGTCGGCAAAGGCCCGTTCGCGGAGGTACCCTTGTAAGTAAAGTAGTAGATCGGCTCGTCGAAGGAGCGCGTGGTATCGGGCGAGTTACGTCCCGTCGCGCCGCCATCGAGCTGGTCGGTTGTGGTCAGGCCCGTGTAGTTGCCCCACTGGCTGCTCCAGGTATAGCTGAACATTCCCGCCCATCCCCTGCTGGCACCCTTGGTCAACCGGATCTCCAAGCCGTCATAGTTACGGACACCCTGCGGGTTGTTGGGGCACCCGCCGTTAGCACAGATGCCTGTCGGATCGAACCCGTTGGTTGGATCAAATGGCGGAACTCCGGGGCCGTAATCTGCGCCCAGTGACCTTAGATAGTTGGCATAGCCTGAGATGGTCTTGTTGACTCCCTGGCCAGGATTCACGATGTTGTAGTATTCGAAGCAGCATGGAGCCGACAACGAAGCGTCCTCGATGACGTGGTCGAGACGGCGACGGTCATAGCGCGCTTCTAACGCCCAATCCTTGTTGAGCTGGTAGTCCACACCGGCCACGTATTCGTGCTGGCGGTAAGGCTTCACACCCGGCGCCACTGGCTCCTCGGGCCGGAAGTTGGTGTTTTCAATCAGCGAGATGCCTGTTGGGGCATCAGTAAGAGAGGGGGGTGTCGCGCCGCCCGCGAAGGTGGCTCCTGTGGTCGATGGACCTGTTGGGCAAGCGCGCCCCGCGGCGTTTCCAACAAAGGTGAGGTCAGTAGGCAGGAAGCCATTGGCTGTCCCATCTGGACCAAGGGGATATGAGCATTGATCCCATCCCTGCGCTCCAAATGAGGTCTGGGCCAATAGCAGCTTCATAACGTCGTTGGTGACGCCATAGCTGCCAAAGATTTTCAGCTTGCCGTTCCGCGAACCCCATGCCGCTCCCAGGCGAGGTTCGATTTTGTCGCCCCAACTGAAGCTGATGGCCTTGACCCCAGGGATCCCGATCCCCGGAGGGGCGGGCAGGTCTTCCTTCTCGATACGAATGCCGAGGTTCAGCGTTAGACCGTGCCCTATGGTCCATGCATCCTGCACGAAGAAGGCATGGTTGCGATCGATGGCGGGCACCACTTGGCCAGCGTCATTTTTCAGGATAGTTGCGAAGTCCGAGTTGGTTACATAACCATATTCGCCAGCGCAGACGCCATATTGAGTGGTCAGAGGGCCGCAGTTGGTTCCGCCGGTTTGTGTGCTTGCCCCGTAGCCAATCCCTGGGCCGGCAAACACGAACACCTCAGGTAAATTCCCGTGCTGATTAATAATGTTCCACAGACGGTTGAATTGATAGCCAGCTTTGATGTTGTGAGTCCCCCACCAGCCACCCTTGAAGAAGGCGACGTCCTCGTTGAACTGATAGTGTTTGCTGGCATTGAACTCAGTAAATCCAGTCTTGTGCGGAGCCGTAGACTGCCCACCGCTCGCAGATGCCAGGTACAAGGGGTAAGGATTGCCGGCGTTATCAAGCTGGCCCGACGGTGTAGCATCGAAAACGAGATCGACACCGGTGGTTGGCCAACCGAAGTCGTGGTAGTTGTTGAAGAAGTAGCCGTAGCGCGTGGTCGAAACAATCTTGGGCGTCAAGCTGATATCGGCGCCCACGTTGTATGTCGAGTTAGGCTGCGAGAAGCCGAGACCGTGCGAAAACGCAGTCAGCGGACTGTTGATCGACTCGTTGAAGAGACCGTGTACGTCATCGGCGCCGGGCAGGTTGACGCCACTCTCGCGTTGATATTGATACAACCACGATCCGAAGACGCGAATCTTCTGCGTCAGCGAAGCATCGATTCGGGCTGTAGCGTAGTACTGCTGGTTGTCCTGCGTAAATTGCTGGTTGCCCAACGACGAGTTCTGGCAAGAGACGGGCGACGCAGCTTGGAAACAAATGGGCGGTCCAAAGTTCACGGTTCTTCCGGTTGAACTGTAAAGAGGCTCAAGACCCAGGAAGAACCAGATGCGGTCCCTTAGGATCGGTCCGCCAACCGTGAAACCGGGCTGAACGAAGCTGAAGTGATCTTTCTTCGGCGTGTAGCCCTGGGTATCAGCCTCCAACTGGGAGTTGAAAGTCGGAATAGGGTCGTACCGCAGTGTGGAATTGGGAGACCCGTCCAGGCTGTTCGACTCATAACTCGCGAAGAACGAACCATGATAGGCGTTGCCGCCTTTCTTCATGACGACATTGATGACGCCGCCCAGCGCCCCACCGTGCTCCGCTTCAATACCCGAAGTCTTCACCTCTACTTCCTGTATGAAGTCGAAGGGAACGTTGGCTCGGGAAGCGCCGCCGGAAATGTCTTCCGTGTCCTGGCCTTCCACAAGGTACGTGCTTTCTGAATCGGCTGCCCCACCGATGGAGAAACCGGCGTTAAAGCCGTTTCCACTGCTGCCGGGCAGGGCGCCGCCGTTGCCGCCAGGCATGCCGCCCAATGGTTCACTGCGGGCCATAGGCGCGAACTGAATCACCGACTGGAAGCTGTATCCGTGAGGTGTGTCGTTCAGAGTCTCACTAGTGAGGTTAGTTTGGTTCGTATTGGTGGTGACGTCAATCACCGGCGCTTCGCCGGTCACTTCCACCACGGTGCCCGCCGCACCCACTGACAGAGTCAGGTCAACGGTCGGCAGGTGGCCAATCTCAATCGTAACGCCTTCGCGCTTCAACTCGGAGAATCCTGAGGCCTTCACCGTGATTGTGTAGGTGCCGGGCGGGAGGTTGGCAAAGCGATAGTAGCCGCTGCTATCGGTTGTAAGAACCTTTTTCCCTATCTGCGCGCTACCGCTCAGTTCAACGGAGGCGTTGGAAACCACGGCGCCGCTAGGGTCTTTTACGCTTCCCTGCAGGCCGCCGGTCGTCTCTTGCGCAAAAAGATTAGTTACCAGCAGCAGCAAAGAGAATAAACAAACGGCAAACATCCCGAACCTGGTCGAAGTACGACTCATAGTGTTGTCTCCCTGAACGAACGATTTCTGGGGTCTCGCACACAACAGAACACCAACACCTAGCAACTCAGACTCCAAAACACTTTCAGCTAACAGTCATTGTTTTCAATGAATTGCAATCACGACAGCGTCCGTTATTCTTTGAATTGGAAGATTGGCCTTTCGATTTATATGATTTTACATAGAAGCGGCCGCTTCGGAAACCCGGAATTAGGCCGTTCCCGAGGGGTGCAGAACCACCCGCATCCGGATAGTGATCGGGGTTAAAGTTAGCTCCGGAGCCTCCAGACAACTAGTTGTGGGTCGGCAGCAAGCAGACTTCTATCATGGCTGGTTTATTATTGCTGGTCGAGCGTGGGCAACTTTCCGCGATAGCCGTCATTCCAAGTATTTGCATGCAGATGGTGCACGCCAGGAGGTTAAGACCACGTCTATGAAAAGCTCTTCCGCCGCTTCCTCCGCGCTATCTCTCGTCTTCGTGGTTGTGTGTTCGATGGTTGTGTGTTCGTCCTTCGTTTCCCCGGTGAGCGGACAAACCTCCTCCACCGAAGCGGCCCGAAAGCCCGTCGTCGTTGAACTATTCACTTCTGAGGGCTGCTCCTCTTGTCCTCCCGCAGATGCGTTACTGCAGAAACTGGAAGCGCAGCAACCTGTGGCGGGGACGGAGATCATCGCGCTCGAAGAGCACGTGGATTATTGGAATCACGACGGTTGGGTCGATCCCTTTTCTTCCGCGGAATGGACGCAACGTCAGGCGGCGTATACGGCCCTGTCTAAGAAAGATGTATACACGCCGGAACTTGTGGTGGACGGGCAAAGCCAGTTCGTGGGCAACGACGAGCGCGAGGCCGAACTCGAAATCGAAAAGGCCTCCCGCAGCGTTAAAACGGAGGTTGCCATCGCGTCTGGAAAACTTGAAGGGAAGGGCTCGCAGCGCTTCACCGTGTCCGTAGGAAGGCTGGCGGGAAACAAGGCCGGCGACGTGGCGGAGGTCTGGTTGGCGGTAACCGAGGATGGCCTGCACTCGTCGGTGAGTCTGGGAGAAAATGCGGGGCACGTCCTGCATCATGTGGCTACGCTGCGTTCCCTGCGTAAGATTGGGGTCGCGGATGCGAGCGGAGCGGCGTCCTTCACCGGAGACACTCTGGTGAAGTTCAACTCCCACTGGAATCCTGAAAATGTGCACGTGACCGTTTTCGTCCAGGAGAAAAAGAGCCGCGAAATTCTGGGAGCGGCCTCGACGAAAATCAAGGGTTAGGAATTAAGAGCTAGGAAATCAAGGGCCTAGCGCCGTCGGTGTTTGCTCGCCGCCTTCGGCGCTTGCTTCTGCTCGCCCGGAGCCATGACGCGGCGCACGATGGGTGTATTCAGTTTGTATTTGCGCTCGCTGATATTGCCGGCACCGTCTTTCACGCGCAGGATAAACACCGGCAGCGTGCCTTCCTTGTCGAAATTCTCGTTCGTCACCGTCACTGGGAGCACGCCGTTCAGTCCATGCTCGCGGTAGGCGGTTTCGTAGCGATGCTTTCTGACGTTCCAGGTGAAGACGCGAATCTGATCGTAGTCGTAGGGCAGGCCGTCGTGCGGTTCGGTGATGGCGCACAGATATTGCGAAACGCTCTTGTCCGATCCTTCTTTGCCTGAATCCTGCACTTGATTCAATGCAAAGAAAGCAATAAAGCGCTGGCCTTCGGCATACTGCGCAACCTCGAGCGGGACTTCCAGGTCCACCATGCGGGCCAGCACCCAGCCCACGCGATTCTGCGGGTCGCGCACCAGCCACCAGTCCTCTAGCACGGCGCCCAAGGACGCTTTCGCGCCCGAAGTCTTCCCTGCGGACTTCACCGGCGCAAGCGCCGCCCCCGGCTGCTTCTCGGCCGTGGCGCGCTTCAGCACAAAAACCTTCGTTCCCGCCGAAAGCTGGTACAGATGCTCGGTCTCGCGGCCGGGCGTGAGATGCAGGTTGGTTTCGTTGCGCAGCACACCAGGCGCTTGCACCGGATCGTTCAAGTTCTCCCGCGTCAGCTTCTGCAGGCCGTCGTAGGTCTGCTGATTGACCAGGTAACGTTGCTCGATCCAGCCCTCCATGCCGTCCGCCGTACGCACGCGGGAAAAGCGCTTCTCGCGCTCCAGCACCTCCACCCGGTCGCCGTTCTTCACCATGCCGACGCGGTTGTAGATGGTGGCCACCTGGTCGCGTAGCGTGGCCTGCACCGCCGAGACATAATTAGCCTCCAACACACGGTGGCCTTTGCGATCGCAAGCGGAAAAGCTAAGCAGAAAAACAGCGGCCATCACGTACATAAGCCGGAAAGCATGCGATGGATAGGGTCGTTTCACGATCTTGGCGAGGTCGAACTTTTCAAGGTCAAGCCTGGTGAGGTCAGCGCGTTAATGTCAGCGAGCCGTCTTGCAGCGAGGTTCACTTTCCTACTATAGCGCGTCGGGGCGACGCCCTGTGCGCACGAAGGGGTTACGTGGAATGCACCCCTGCGGCGCGGAATCCCCTTCCGGGACCTGACATCGCGCGAGCGATTCAGTTACCATGAAGACAGAACAAGTTGCGATCAATCACACCGATGAAAAACATCTTCAGAAACCAGCTCCCCCTTCTTCTGGCGTTCGCTGGCTGGTGCGCTGCAGCGGATGCGCCCGTGCCGGTAAATGATGTCCTGCGTCCGCCTAAGGGCGCGCAAGTGGCCATTGTGGTCTTCGAGGACTTGCAATGCCCGCAGTGCCGCCGGGTCGCGCCCATTCTCGAGCAGGCGTCGAAGACGTACAAGATTCCTCTGGTCCGCCATGACTTTCCCTTGCCAATGCATAACTGGTCTTATACCGCAGCCGTGATGGCGCGCTACTTTGACGAGACTTCAAAAGCGCTGGGCAACGAATTCCGCGACTACATTTTCTCGAACCAGTTCGAAATCAATCCCCAGAACTTGCAGGGCTATGCCGAAAAGTTCGCCGCCGCACACAAAGTGAACTTTCCATTCGTGCTCGATCCGCAAGGCAAGTTAGCCGCCCAGGTGAACGCCGACCGCGACGTCGGCAAGGCCATCAACCTGAATCACACGCCCACGGTGTATGTGGTCAGCAGCCGGCATCCGGACAAGCCTTATGTGGAAGTCGACCCCAGGCAGATCGACAGCCGGCTCTATGCGCTGATTGACGCGATGATGAAGGAGTAGTTTTCAGTTTTCAGTACCGGCTTACGGTTCTCGTTGCCGGTTGGTTCCCGTGAAAGTAGTCGAATTGCGCTCTAAGTTGGGAGATCAGCTTAAAAAACGCCTTCAAAACCTCGCGTCGGGTGGATCGCATTGGCGTTGAAGCATGTAGGAACCTCGCTCGCAATTTTCTTTGCGATATGCCACGGAGAATATGTCAGCGAGATGGACAATTAATAATTGCAGTCAGAAAATCCACAGGTCTGCCTCGCCATTTACCGACAACCCCGTTCCTCCGCGAGGAATCTGATACATAACTTTTCTTCATAATCCGGAGGCCGCATGGACCAGCATCAGCTCACGATACTGATGGCGGTGATAGCCGCAGTCGTCGTGATTGCCATTGTCAGTTTTGTTCTCGCGCGCAAGCGGCGCAGCCAAAATCTCCGGGAGCGCTTTGGCCCTGAGTATGACCGGGTCGTCAAAAAAGAAGGGGAGGTCGGCAAGGCTGAAGGTGTGCTCGAAATGCGGGCGAAGCGGCGGGAGAAATTTGAGTTGCGGCCGCTCTCAGCTGAGGCTCGCGCCGATTTCGCCGAACGCTGGCGCGTGGTGCAGGCGCAGTTTGTGGACAATCCGAAGGGTTCGGTGGCACGCGCCGATGAACTGGTGAACGAAGCAATGGCTGCCCGTGGATATCCCATGGCGGATTTCGAGCAGCGCGCTGCCGACATCTCCGTGGATCATCCCGTAGTAGTTGAAAACTATCGCGCCGCGCATGACATCGCCCTTCGCCACAGCCGCGGGCAATCCAGCACGGAAGATTTGCGCCGGGCCATGGTCCACTATCGCTCTCTGTTCGATGAGTTGCTGGAAAATTCCCTACCGGAAAAAAAGGAGGCACGAGCATGAGTGTTCCATTGAGGAAAGACGAATTCATAGAAAACGAAGCAATCGTAGAAGTAGAAGAAGAGTTGACCACTGCGGATCTGGCACAGGGCAAGCGGCCTGCGGCCAAAGAGTGGCCAACCGCAGATTTGTTGAAAGCAGATGGGAAAGAAGAACGGCCTGGGCCGGTTCTTGCCGATCGACCTGTAGAGCAGAGTGATCGAACTCCTGCCTCCGATGTCAGGACGAATGCCCCAGGCACTCAGAATGCGGCCGGAGCCACACCTCTATTTCCCGCTAACGAACTGGAAGAGCTGCGAAACCGCTGGAGTGCGGTTCAGACCGCTTTTGTCGACGAGCCGCGACGGGCCGTCGAAGAGGCGGACAGCCTGGTGGCTTCCACGATGAAACGCCTCGCCGAAGTTTTCGCCGACGAGCGCGCCAAGCTTGAAAAGCAGTGGGATCGTGGCGATAACGTTTCGACCGAAGAGCTTCGCATTGCGCTGCAACGCTATCGTTCTTTCTTTCAGCGGCTGCTATCCATTTGAAACTTATTGATTCGCGAGCGGGATTCCTCTCTCCTCTTTACGGAGCGGGTCCCGCCCGGAATTCTCAGCCAGCTTCGCTAGATAGGCAACGGGGGGAAGACTTGTCAGCGCATAACGACCTGCGCATAACGACCTGCGCGAAACGACCTGCGCGAAACCATTACCGGAGAGTGGAAATTAATCTGGCCAGTAGCAGAACCGACAATGCAATTGCGGCAATGCTGTTGGCCCGGACCGCGCGATAGCTCGCCGCCCACGGGAACAGCAAGACCTCAAAAAACGGTTGGAATTTCTCCGGCCAGAAAAGACCGGCCAGTCCGAACGCCAGACATGATTGGATGATGAAGCACAATTCAAAAATATTCATCGCTATGATTCCAAGGCAAGTATGCCTTCTATTGAAACGCGCTTCAGATTTTTGGGGGAGATTACGAAGGTACCCGAAGGCGCGAGCGCGAGCAAAGAAAAATTTCTGACGCCAACTCACCTCTCACCGTCAATCGCCGAACCCGATGCCGATGGCGCGCGCCGCGCGCACCAGTTCGCCTTTCGGGTCGACGGACTTGAGATGGCCGATGGCGTGAGCCACGTCGACGGAAACGATGGAATCGCCGTGCAGCGCGACCATCATGCCGAAGCCTCCGCGGCGATCAGGTCGACGGCGGCCACGCCGAAGTGCGTCGCCAGCATGCGGTCGAAGGGCGAGGGCGTGCCTCCGCGCTGAGTGTGTCCGAGCACGCTGACCCGTACTTCTTTTTCGAAACCGTGAGCGATAGCATTGCCGATCAGATTGCCGATGGAAGCGGCGCGGCGGTTCTCTTTCATCTCCGGCGGAAGCTTTACCCCTTCGGCCACGAGCACAATGGTGAAATATTTGCCCGTTTTTTCGCGCTCGGCGATCTGCCGGCAGACGTGCTCGATGGTGAAGGGGATCTCCGGGATCAGGATGACGTGAGCGCCGCCCGCAATGCCGGCTTGCAGCGCGATCCAGCCAATCCGTCACCGCCGATGGTGATAATGGCGTCGATGTCCAGCTTGGCCGCATTGGCGATCACCTGGCTAGAAATATCGCGGGACATTTCCTTTCCGTTCTCAACGTTTTTGTAGTGAAAAGGGATCGCCGCGGTTGGTGGTCCAAGAAAGTTTCCGCCGCGGGGCAGAATGCCCGAAACTTCCTTTATGGTGAGTTCGAAAGACTTCTCCGGCCAGCTTAGGCCGTCGAAGCCATCGGGATGCCGATCACCTTCCATCCATACTTGAGGATGGCGGCCTTGGTGGCGGCGCGAATGACCGCGTTGAGGCCGGGCGCGTCTCCGCCTCCGGTGGCAATGCCGATACAGCGAATGTCAGCCATAGGAAACCCGTCGTGGTTAGTAGTTGGTCGTTGGTAAGACTTAAGTGAGTCAGCCGCCTCTACGATAATACTGCGACTTCGGAGGATGGCAACTTAGCAGTGGGCGCGGGTTGTGTCGTGTGCGATCAGAGGACAAGAAAATGATCGCTCTCGCCGGAAATTCGCGCGCTCGCTACGCTTGGCCGGCAACTCCGCGCCGCCGCGAGCGACGAGCGGGTTCAATCGCTCGGCGTGTAGCTTTGGAGGGGAAAGTCAAAAGCACCGCTCTCGCAAAGGACGCGAGAAATGGGCACCCTGGGGTTGGTATGGTTGCTGGGCCTGACGTACGTCTTTACGGCGTCACGGTCAACGTGGCGGCAACAATAGCAGTACCTGTATAGCCCGCATACGTAACCACCATGCTGTAGATCTGCTGAGCTTGTATTGAGCCCGTTGCCGCAGTGCAGATCTGAACATTCTCGCCGTTCGCTGTTCCGGGGCCGCAAGTAACAACGTTCGCAACGGCTGTCCCATTCTGTTCCGGTGTGAGCGTAACCAGCGCAGAAATGTTCTGCTGGCCGGAAGACGTTACTCCCGTAATCGTGAAAATCGCAGAAGTTGCGCCGCCGTCGGCGGTTACGCCAGCGGTCGCTGGAGTGATCATCATCGAAGAAACCGTTTCAGCGACCGTAGCTGTCGTGGTGCCGGTAATGGAACCGGAAGAAGCCGTTATGGTCGTCGTTCCCGCCGATACCCCGGCCAGCAGGCCGCCCGTGGTGACGGTGGCGACGGTCGTGTCAGAACTCGACCAGCAAACCGTGTTGCCAGTGCAATTTGTTCCACCCTTTAAAGTACTGCTGCTCCCGTCGTTGAAGGTTGCCGCAGCCGTGAGTTGCAGCGAGGCAGCTCCACTCCCAAAACCCACTGACGGGTTTGGGGGGTCAATGGTAATGGAGGAGACCGTCGGATTCTGGAAAAAACCTGTGCAGCTTACCGCCAGAGCCAAGGCTGCGAGCGCGGCGAGGGCTCCCGCCAAGCGGAGCTTGCTTTTCGTGGATGACATAGTGATCAGACACTCCTTGGGCGCTTGCCTTACAACCGGTTCGGTCTTGCTCTTAAACCACTGCCGACGCGCGGGAGACGTCTCTTCGATGCCATCAGAAGACGATCTTCGCGCAGCCACCGTTGTAAAAAATTGTAGCAGAGAAAATTCCGGGCCGAGCGCGCAAGTGCACTTCCGTGCGCTGGTACGGAACCATCGCAGCTAATGCTGTGTTCTGGATAGGAACGCCTGGGAACCCGGAAACTTGCGAGGGAAAATGGCCAGTGCTGGAATCAGCACTGGCCCATGGCGCTCCAAAATAACCGGCTTAAAGGCCGTTAATGCTTCGGCTCGTTTTGCTTGGGCGGAGCGCCTTGCTTCTGCGGCTTGGGCGCGGCGCTCGGCTTGGGGGCGCTCGCTTTGGGAGTGCTCGCCTTGGGCTCAGCGCTGTGGCTCGGCTTAGGCGCACTCTCTTTGGGAGCGCTCGCTTTGGGCGCTGCGCTGTGGCTGGGTTTGGGCGCACTCTCTTTCGGAGCGCTTGCCTTGGGCGCGGCACTATGGCTTGGCTTGGGCGCACTCTCTTTCGGAGCGCTCGCCTTAGGCGCGGCGCTGTGGCTCGGCTTGGGCGCACTCTCCTTCGGAGCGCTTGCCTTGGGCGCTGCGCTGTGGCTTGGCTTGGGCGCACTCTCTTTCGGAGCGCTTGCCTTAGGCGCGGCACTATGGCTGGGCTTGGGCGCACTCTCTCGCGGAGCGCTTGCCTTGGGCGGCGCCGAACGCGCGGTGTTGTTAGTCCGCGGTTCCGCTGCCGCATGAGCCTTCTCCCCGCGCGGCGCGGTCTTAGCCCGCGGTTCGCTTGCCGGACGCGACTTCTCTGCGCGCGGCGCGGCGGTACGACTGCTGGCCTTGGCTCCGCTCGTCTTGGCTCCCCCCGGTTTCCCAGCCGAGGCGCGCGCTTCCTTTGGCGATATGGCAGGGGCGTAATAGGGCGCTCCGGCAGCCTTGGCGCGTACCACGCCGTTTCCCTTGAATACGCCAGGTTTGGCAGTGGCCGCCACTGCAGGCGCACCATGATTTACCGAGGCGAACAACTGACGGTTGTGACTCGCCTCGCGCACATGCTGAACCTGCGCAGCGACCGGACGGGTGTGCGGCTGACGGGCATAGGCTTCTTCGCGCGCATTCGGGCGGCGCTCTACTCCACCTTGGCCGCCGTTAAAGGCAACGTGCGACTCATTGTTCACGATGACCGTGCGGTTCACGTAGACGTTGGTGATGCGAGTTTCATCCACGCGCATCACGGCGGTGTTGTAGAAGAAAGCTCCGCCGCGCCACTCACCGCCATAGAAGCCCTCGCCGCCGTAGCCGAAGCCGTAGTTAATGCCGCCGTAGAAGCCGATTTCGGGGCCCCAGTAGCCTTCATTCCAGGCGTAAACGCCGTCGTTCCATCCCCAATAGCCGGGAGTCCACAACAAGCCCACCTCAGGAGCTTCCACCCAGGTGCCGGGCACCCAGTAATAGCCGGCATCGTCGCTCCAGGCCCAGTAGCCGGGAGTCCACAGATAGCCGGGGCCGGGGCAGAGAGGCTGCTCGTAAACCGGCAGCGCGGGCGGACCGATGCGAACCGAGATGCCGACGCCGATCTGCGCGGAAGTTGTGGTAGTGAGAGCTGCAGGAATAACCAGCAGCAGAAGTGCAAACGCGATGAGACGAACTGCAGGGTGAGTTTTCATTATATTTTCCTCGTGCCCGGTGGGCTTGCCCCGGAACAGGCAGCGCCAGCCAGGCAAATCTGGCTCAAGACAATCCGGTGCGGAATAGTCGCCCCCCGGAAGTTTAGCTCAAAACTGTTCTTTTTACTTAAACACCGGAGATTGGAGTATGTTGCTGGGCAAGAAGTTGTCTGGAATGTGGTAGTTGGTCGACTAGTTCGCTCTCTTCGAGCGCGTTATGCGTTCATCGATGGGCTTGCGGCCGGCGAATCCCTCTTCTGTGTTGTGCCAGTGAGTGATGGAGTGTTCGCCCATCCTCCAGCAGAGCAGCACGATGCTGCCTTCGACTTCGCAGGGAAAATCGAGCAGCCCGATCTCGAGATCCTTGACTTGCACGCCGATAGAGTCGATCTCGGCGAGGGCGTCTTTGGCGCGCTGTTCGGCCTTGACCCGCTCGGCCTTGCGGCGGGCGACGGCAACCACGTCAACGCGCGTGCCACCGTTGAGAAAAATGCGATGGTTGAGCGCCTGCATTTCAGCTTCAACTTCTTCCATGATCTTCTTGCCGCCGATGGCGGAGCGCAGAAGAGATTCGAGCACCGGAAGGAGAGTACGAGCTTCGTCGAGAGTGAAGGTTCGGTCGGCCATGGGGGATGTATCTATTGTAGCGCACGCGGGTGGCGGCAGTTGGCGATTAGCAGTTGGCGGTTAGCCATCCTATTGCCGTGCGCCCTTACTTCGTTACCGCCTTGGTCATTTCAACGTCGAGCGTGATGGTGATGTCGTCGCCGACAACCCCGGGAAGACCGCTGACGCCGAAATCGTTGCGGTTGATTTTGGTGGTCGCAGCGGCGCCCATACGCAACCGGTCCTTACCCATCGGATCCTTGATAGCCGGTGTCGGCCCGTCCACGTCGAGCACAACCTCTTTAGTGACGCCGTGAATAGTGAGATCGCCGGTGACCTTCAGCTTGCCCACTCCGGCGGCCTCAACCTTCTTCGACTGGAAGGTGATGGTTGGGTACTTCTGGGCATCCAGGAAGCGCGGGCTGCGCAGATCGTTGTCGCGCATCTCGACGCGGGTATCGACGGAAGCGGCATCGATGGCAGCTTGGATCGAAGACTTGCCGAGATTCGCTGGGTCGTACTGCACCGTGCCGCTCACTTTGGTAAACGCGCCGCGAACGGTCGAGACCCCTAGGTGGCGTACCGAAAACTGCGCGGAGGAGTGCGGCGGATCAAGCTGCCATGTCTCCTGCGCGGCAGCGGCGAGGGTGAAGAGGAGAGCAGTCGCGGCGACGAGGGCGGATATCGCGCGGGGCATAGATAGATTTCTCCTTGAGTGGATTTTTATGGAGGCTACAGTTTATCGCACCAGCACGGCACGACTGGAACTCGCGCCCTTCCCGTTCTTGGCGCATAGCATCGGTGCTGCTTCTCCCCAGGAGACTGGCAACCTACGCCTCTACCGACGCTTTCCTCTATCCCCCGATATGCACCATCGTCCTCGACGCCGGCACAAAATCCGGCTCGCCGATGTGGTGGCGTTCTTCTTTCTTCTGGATTACTCCGCGGATGAACTCTTCCAACTCTTCGTCGTTCGCGCCGCGGCGCATTTGGGCGTGCAGGTCGTGGTCCCACACCGAGAACAGGCAGGTGCGGATTTTGCCGTCGCTGGTGATGCGGATGCGGCTGCAGTGTCCGCAGAAGGGGTGCGAGACGGGCGCGATGATGCCGATTTCGCCGACGCCGTCGTCGAAGCGGTAGCGACGGGCGGTTTCCGAGCGCCCGTGCGGGATCTCGACCAGTGGCCGGTATTCCGCCATGCGGGCCAGAATTTCGTCGAGCCTGACCACTGTCGTCGGAGACCAGGTGCGTCCTTCTTCGAGCGGCATGAATTCGATGAAGCGCACGGTGACGCCTTCTTCGCGGGCGAACATCCCGAAGGGGATGATCTGATCTTCGTTGAAGCCGCGCATCAGCACGCAGTTTACCTTCAGCGGCCACAATCCGGCGCGCCGCGCCGCGCGAATGCCGGCGAGAACGTGATCGTATCCATTGGGCACGCGGGTGATGCGGGCGAAGCGGTCGGGATCGACGGCGTCCATGGAGACGGTTACACGCGTCAGCCCAGCGGCTTTGAGCGGCTGCGCTAGATCGGCCAGCAGATGACCGTTGGTGGTGAGCGCGATGTCGAGAGGATCACTATGCCCATTATTGGGTGTGCGCAATTGGGCTAGTTCTCGAACGAAATCGACAACACCCTTGCGCAGCAATGGCTCACCGCCGGTAAGACGAAGCTTCGTAATCCCCATCCCAACCAGCACGCGCGCCATCCGCAGATAATCGTCAAAGGACAGGTCGCCGTAAAGAGCGCCTTCGTTGCCGGTGCGGCAGTAGACACACTTGTAGTTGCAGCGGTCGGTAATGGAGATCCGCAGGTCGGTGATGGGGCGGCCGAATTTGTCGGTGAGAAGCACGGTCGTTAGTCGTTAGAAAGAAAAACGCAGGCGGGAACATCCCGGCAGACGCTTCCTTTCCAATGCGCTCTTTACGGAGCGCGGGAGGCGCGGGCGTTTCCACCTGCACCCTCGGAATTATCTTCTTCGCGAACTTTACGCTTCCTTGGCGGACTTCGCGGTCAAAAGCTTTAACCGCAAAGTGCCGACGGTCACGCGAAGGGCACAAAGAAAAACATCCCTCGCCACCACGGCCTGGGTATGCCCGAAGGCCGGGGCGGTCGGAAACTCCGACCATTATAGAGCTAACGGGAAGAAAAAAGTTTTCAAGGTCTCGGAGCCCCAAGGGCCTTGTCGATCGCCGCTTCCGCCAGCGGGGTCATGGTCTTGTATCCCGCCGCATTGGGATGCAAGCCGTCTTCGGCGAGTTCGCGCTTAAGCAGCCCTTTATCGTCGACCATGGCGCTGAAGTAGTCGAGATAGAGGCAGTCGGTGTGCTCGGCGACGTAGTTTTGCAGCCAGCGGTTCAGAGCAAGGATTTTTTCCGGTGGGCGTCCCGCGAAAAGATTCTGCGACCGCGGCGTGTAGTTGTGCACTGGAAGCACCGATGAAAGCACGACACGGACGTGGTTGGCGCGGGCAAGATCGGCCATGGACGAGTAGTTCGCCTCAATGTCTTCGAGGCGCATGGGTCCGGTGTTGCCGGCGATGTCGTTGGTGCCAGCGAGGATCACCACGACTTTGGGATGAAGGTCGATGACATCCTGGCGAAAGCGGATCAGCATCTGCGGCGTGGTCTGTCCACTGATGCCGCGGTTGAGGTAGGGCTTGCCGGGGAAATATTCGTCGAGATGCCAGATGTCAGTGATGGAGTCGCCGAAGAAGACGGCGCGGTTCTCGCCGGGCGCGGGCGGCTTGAGGGCGGCGTTGGCGTCCCTGTAGCGGGCGAGTTCGCCGAAGTCGTCGCGCAGCGTGGCGGCTTTCGACTCGCGGTATTTCTGTAGGGCTTGGTCGGCAGTCGGAGTTGGCTGCTGGGCCGGAGCGGTGAGGGCGACGAGAGTCAGAACAGCACAGATCACCACGCGGCATCGCATGGCGGAGATGCTACCACGGGTTTGGCCGGAGGACAGCGCCGCTGGCAGGAGCATCGTCGCCACACACATGCGCCTCGCTGCGCTTGGCTGGACGGGCGAGGCGCCTGTTCCCACACGAACTTTTCCAGTCTTCACATCCCGTCGTAATTCGGACCACCGCCGCCTTCCGGCGGGACCCAGGTGATGATCTGGTACGGATCGGCGATGTCGCAGGTCTTGCAGTGGACGCAGTTGGACGGATTCAGGCTGATGCGCTTGCCATTGGGCTGGCTTGCGTCGTCGACCATTTCGTAGACGTTGGCAGGGCAGAAATTCTGGCAGGGGCTGCCGAATTCTCTCACGCAGCGCGTGTTGCAGATATTCGTATCGTCGATGACCAGGTGCGAGGGCTGGTCCTCTTCGTGCTTGGTGCCGGAGTGATAGAGATCGGTAAGCTTGTCGAAAGTTAGCTTGCCGTCGCCTCTTGCGGGGCCGAGCAGGTGGGCATCGGCCCCGCCATCGGCGGGCAGTTCCGCGAGCTTACGCATGTGTTCGTAGCCGGCATGCGCGGGATAGCGGTTGCGCAAGCCGCGTCCGCCGGTGATCATTTGCAACGCGGTGTGGAACATGCCGGCGTAGAATCCGTGCTCGAAGCCCTGGTGCATGTTGCGGACTTTCCAGAGTTCATCCTTGATCCAGCTGGATTCGACTTTCTTCTGGAACTCGCCGAGCGTTGCGGCGGAGGAATCATCCTTCTTCAGCGCTTCGAATGCGGTCTCGGCGGCCAGCATGCCGCTCTTAATGGCGAGATGAATGCCCTTGAGGCGTGCGGAATTTAAGAATCCGGCGGAGTCTCCGAGGATCATCCACCCGTTGCCGGCGACGGGCGGGATCGCCCACCAGCCGCCATAAGGCAGCGACTTTGCACCATAGCGGATCATTTTGCCGCCTTCGAGAAGCTTCGCGACGAACGGATGCTGTTTGAAATCCTGCAGCACATGTTGCGGATCGAGGCGCGGGTCGGGATAGTCGAGTCCGGTAACGAAGCCGAGCGAGACCACGTTGTCTTTGCCGCCGTAAATCCATGCGCCGCCATATTCTTTTGTGGTGAGCGGCCAACCCATGGTGTAGATTATTTCGCCCGGAGCAATGCGGCCGGAAGGCACTTCCCAGAGTTCCTTCACGCCGACGCCGTAGGTTTGCGGGTTGGCGTCTTTCGCGAGATCGAATTTCTCGATTAGTTGTTTTGTCAAAGATCCCCTCGGACCTTCGGCGAGGATGACGATCTTGGCGTTGAGGTCATAGCCTGGCTCGAAATTGGATTTCTGCTGACCTTCTTTATCTACACCTTTATCGTCGGTGCGGACGCCGGTCACACGGTCGCCGTCAATCAGAAGCTCAGAACCGGCGAATCCGGTAAAGATCGTGATGCCGGTCTCTTCCACCTTGCCGCCCAGCCACTTCACGAAGCGATTCAGCGAGATAACGTAGTTGCCATGGTCGCGCAAAGGCGGAGGTGTGATGGGCAGCTTGAACTTGCTTTTCTCCGTGAGAAAGTAGACGGCTTCCTTGGTGACTTCGGCGTCGAGCGGCGCTTCTTTCTCGAATCCGGGAAGCAGTTCGCGCATGGATCGTGGATCAAGTAACGCGCCAGAGAGACAGTGCTGTCCAATCTCGCGGGCTTTTTCCAGGACGTAGATGTTTTCCTTGCTCAGGGGCGAGTCGGGATGCGCAGGGTTGTGCGTGTCGATCAGCTGCGACAAGCGCAGCGCGCAGGCCATGCCCGCAGGCCCGCCGCCAACGATGACTACGTCGGCCGGCATTTGGGGGCGCTCGACGCCGTCGATCGGTTTGCGGAAAATCAGCATCTTGGGAAACGACTGAGTATGATAAATGTTTTGCGGGATTTCAGCGAAGGGGATAGGGCACACCGAGTTGTTTGCAGATGCGTATCGCCGTAGGATTCTTGACTTGGCGATGTCTGGGAACCGTGCTGGTCCGTTGTCCGCTCGGATTGTAGTAAACGCTGTGCCTTGCACCTTCTCGCAAGAGCACGCAACCATGTGCCTCTAGGTGGCGGATCAGATCGATACGCTTCACATCGTCACGCTACCGAGACCTTAATTTTTTCCCGAGTAACCTTCTTGCCCGGACTGCGTTTGCCGGTCAGTTCCCGGTTCGCTTCCAGCAGAAGTTCGATGGCATCCCGCAGATTGTCTCGGGCCTCCTCTAAAGTGTCCCCTTCGGAAATTGCTCCGGGGAGTTCTTCTGCGTAGGCAACATAGCCCCCGCCGTCGGATTCGGGGACTTCCTCATAAACTGCTGTGAGAGTCATGTCCATGAATCTATTGTAAAACGCGTGTCTAGTTCAGCAGTCTCCGGGAATCAGGTTCAGC
>CAVYVQ010000064.1:0-21083 GCA_963771895.1 uncultured Acidobacteriaceae bacterium
GCGGCTCGCCCTTGATGACGGGCTCGCCCTCTTTTTTCAGCCACGCAATAAGCTTGCCAGTTTCCTGCGCCATTTCGAGCGCGGGCATAACCACACTGATCGCCATAGTGATTCGCGCTCTTTCAGTCCCCTACGCCCACTCGTTCCTGCCGCGCGCTCGCTTCGATCAACTCGCGCACGCGCTTGTTCGGCTTCGATTCGGTTTCCCGGATTGCGGGCAGCGGACCATCCACCGCGAAATAGTGTCTGCCGGCCACCAGAAGCTCTTCGGCGGGGAAGCGTGTGATGATCTCGTGGCCGGTTTCGGTGACCACGATTTCTTCTTCGATGCGGGCGGCGCTCCACCCGTCGGTCGAAGGCCAGAAAGTTTCGAGCGCGAACACCATTCCCGGCTTGATTTCGCAGGGGTGGTCGAGCGAGACGAGACGGCTGATCACGGGTTTCTCCCAGATCGCCAAGCCGATGCCGTGTCCATATTGGAGAGCGAAGCAGGCTTCCTCGTTGGGGAAGCCGAACTCCTGCGCCTTCGGCCACACGGAGGCGATCTCGGCTGTAGTGCGCCCCGGCCGCACCAGTTCAATCGCCGCGTCGAGATATTCGCGGCACCTTTTATACGCGTCGTTCATCGCGTGCGAGGCGTATCCGATGGTGAAGCAGCGGTAATAACACGTGCGGTATCCCATGTAGGAATGAAGAATGTCGTAGTACACGGGATCTCCCGGACGGAGCACGCGGTCCGAAAAAACATGGGGATGAGGATTGCAGCGCTCGCCTGAGATCGCATTCACCGCTTCCACGTACTCGGAGCCAAGATCGTAGAGCACCTTGCTCACCAGTCCCACCGCCTGGTTTTCGCTCATGCCCGGCTTCATGGCGCGATAAAGCTCGTCATACGCGGCATCGACCATCATCGCTGAGGTGTTCAGCAACGTGATCTCGTCCCGCGTTTTGATCAGCCGCGCTTCCGACATGAGCGCCTGCCCATCGACGACTTTGATTCCTTCTTTCTGCAAAGCAAAGAGCACCGGTAACTCGATGATGTCGATCCCCACCGGCTCCTTGTGCAGGCCGCGCATTTCCAGTTCGATCCGAATCTTCTTAGCGACATCTTCCGCTCGCCCCATCTCCGGCGTCATGGCTCCGCGCAACATTGAGATTCCGGCGCGCGAACGCTCTCCGAGCCAGGGACAATGCAGTTGGTGGTGTTTCGCCGCCGATCCGAAATCCCATAAGATTGGCTCGTCGTTTTGCGGAAGCAGCGTGAAACGATTCGCCTTGTCCTGAGCCCAGGTGCCGATGTGGGTCGCGGTCAGGTAGCGGACATTGTTCATGTCGAAGCACAACAACGCGCCCATCTCGGACGTCTTCAGGAGTTCCTTGGCGCGCTCCAGGCGCTCGCGGCGCAAACGATCGAAATCAACCCGGTTTTCCCAATCTACCGCCATGGTTCCATATGTAGGCAGAGCCATAGAATTCTCCTTTGCCAGACTGCGCGACCCAGTGCCTAAAGCTACGTTGATGCTGACGCGCTTGCGGCACGCCTAAAGGCATGCCCTCATACGAACCTTGCTCTGCTGCGTTTTCACGACCGGCCGCACAGCGCGCGGGCGGCTTCAAACACGGTCTGCTCGGTAGGCACGGTTGCATCTTCCAGAGGCGGCGAGAACGGAATTGGAACATGCATTGCGCCCATGCGTTTGACCGGTGCGTCCAGATCGTAGAATGCGCCCGTGGCGATCACCGACGCAAGTTCGGCCGTGACGCCATAGCGTTCGTAACCTTCGTCGAGAACGATCACCCGCGACGTTTTCTTCGCCGAGTCAATCAGACTTTTTTCGTCGAGCGGCCACATAGTGCGCGGATCGACCACCTCGGCGCTGATTCCGATCTCCTGCAGCAACGTGGCCGCGCCCAGCGCCACCTGCACCATGCTGCTGGTGGCGACCAGTGTGATGTCCTCGCCCACGCGTTTCACATCCGCAACCCCCAAAGGGACCGTGTAGTCCTCCGCAGGCACCAAACCCTTCAGCTTGTACATCATCTTGTCTTCGAAGAAGACAACCGGGTTCTCGTCACGAATCGCCGCCTTCAGCAGTCCCTTGGCGTCGTATGGCGTCGATGGAAGAACCACCTTCAAACCGGGAACGTGGCAGAACCAGGCATGCAGCGATTGCGAGTGTTGCGCAGCGGAACGGCGGCTCGCTCCCATCGTCGTGCGCACCACCATCGGCACTCTCCACTTTCCGCCCGACATGTAATGGACTTTGGCGGCCTGGTTCACCATCTGATCCATGGTCAAGGTGACGAAGTCGCCAAACATGATGTCGACCACCGGACGCATTCCGGTCATGGCGGCGCCCACGGCAAGCCCGGTAAAGCCCGCTTCGGAAATCGGAGTATCGAGCACGCGCTTCGTGCCGAATTCCTCCAACAGGCCGGAGAGAACTTTAAAAGGAGTTCCTGCCTCGGCCACGTCTTCGCCCAGAATGAATACTGTGGGATCGCGGCGCATTTCTTCCGCCAGCGCCTCTCGAATCGCCTGCCCGAACGTCAATTCACGATCGTTTTGCTCGTGAACATGCGTCTCAGGCATAGACGTCCTCGCCCACTTCATCGACCGCCGGGTACGGCGCGCCCACGGCGAACTCGACTGCCTTCTTCATCTCCGCTTCAAGGTCAGCCTGCACGCGGTCAAGCGCCGGCGCATCGGCAAGCTTCTGCCCGATCAGCCACGTCCCAAGATTTGCGATCGGATCCCGCTCCGTTTTCCACGTTTGTTCCTCCTGCTTGGAGCGGTAATATTCGCGGTTGATGTCGCCGACGTGATGTCCGTGGTAGCGATAAGTATTGCAGACCAGGAACGCAGGCCCATCCCCGCGGCGGGCGCGATCCACCAAGCGCTGCGCGACACCGTAAACTGCGCGCACGTCCTGACCATCGACGCTGGCGGCTTCCAGGCCGAAGGCGGTTGCCCGCGCCAGGATATCGCCGGCCGTGGTCTCTGAATAATGCGTGTATTCCGTGTAGAGATTGTTCTCGCAGACATAAATCACAGGAAGCTTGAACAACTGCGCGAGGTTCATCTCTTCATAGAGCACGCCCTGGCCGAGTGCGCCTTCTCCGAAAAAACATACGGCCACGCGGCGGTTACCCAGAGCGCGCGCCGAAAACGCGGCTCCCGTGGCGATGCCGGCGCTGCCGCATACGATGGCATTCGCTCCCAGATTGCCGGTGGCCGGGTCTGCAATGTGCATGGAGCCGCCTTTGCCCTTGCAGTACCCAGCCCTTTTGCCCAGCAGTTCGGCGAACATTCGATCGGGGGAGGCGCCTTTCGCCAAACAATGTCCGTGACCGCGATGCGTGCTGGTAATGTAGTCAGTTTGCTCAAGGGCTTCGCATACCCCGACCGCGACCGCTTCTTCACCGATGTAGAGATGCGCCAGGCCCGGCATCAGTGCGCGCGTGTAAAGTTCGTTGACCTGCGCTTCGAATTGACGGATGGCGGCCATCTGCCGGTACATGCGGAGCCACAGATCGACCTCTTGTGAAATCTCTTTTGGCTGAGCGGCGGTCGTCATTTCTGTGCTCATTTTTGCAATCCCGACATCCGCGCCAACACATCGAACATGACGGCAAAATCCAGTTTCTCCCAACCCATGCCGCGGGCGGCCGTCAGGAACTCATTGCTGATCGCGGTGGTGGGAACAGGAACATTCAGCTTGCGACCCAAATCCATGGCCAGCAGCATATCCTTCTGCATCATGTTGACGTCGAACCAAGCTTCTTCGGGTTGCTGCAAAACGAAAGGACCGCGGTACTGGATCATGGGTGAGGCGACAGCGCTGTGAACCAGAACGTCGACTGCGACTTCGCGGGGAATCCCGCTTTTCTCCGCCAGCAGCACGCCTTCGGAAAAAGCCAGCATCTGCACCGCCAGGCTCAGGTTCACGGCAATCTTCATGGCCAGCGCTACACCGTTGTCGCCGACGTGCGTTACCTTGGGCCCAATATCCAGCAGCAACGGCCTCAAGCGCTCGAACGTTTCCCTGCGGCCGCCAACCATCACCGAGAGCTTGCCTTGCTGCAGGGTGATGACGCTGCCCGAAACCGGGGCGTCCACCATATCGGAGCCCTTTTCGCGCACCTTCGCTGCCAGCGCGCGGCTCACCTCCGGGCTAACCGTGCTCATATCAATGTGGTACTTGCCGGCAGTCAAGCCAGCGAGCAATCCATCCGGCCCTTCCGTCACCGCCGCGAGCGCTGCGGCGTTCGTCACCATGGTAAAGGTCACATCCGAAGCCATCGCCACGGCCTTTGGAGAATCGGCAAACTTCATGCCCTTGTCGATCAACCACTGCGCCTTCGAGCGGGTACGATTGTATCCAGTCACGGTGTGCCCTTTTTCGAGCAGACGCGCTACCAAGTTGCCGCCCATCACACCGAGACCGATGAATCCAAGTTTGGCCATCCAACAATTCCCTTTCGCATGCGAGTTCAGCTTACGAGTTCAGGTTGAGGCCCGAATTACTTCCTGCCCAACGAAGACGAATCCGCAAGCACCTGCTGGAGATGAGCGCGCATCGCTTCGCGGGCCCCCTCGGGATCGCCTTTCAGAATGGCCGCGAGGATTCGCTTGTGATGAAACTGTCCGCGCTCCGGCCCTCCGTCCACCAGGAAAATCCGGCTGCGCTGCTCGCGCAAAAGACCGACGATCGAATCCAGGAGCGAGAGAATCAACGGGTTCCCCGCCGCCTCTGCCAGCGCTAAATGAAAATCGAGATCGGCTTCCACATAGGCATCGGGATCGTGCAGGTTGCGATCCATCACCGCGACGGCTTCCCGCATGGTGCTCAGCAATTGTTCCTCAATTCGGAGCGCAGCGAGGCCGGCGATCTCCGGCTCCAGCACCAGCCGCAACTCCGCCAGGTTCGCCGAGCCCTCCTGCGGGTTGATACGGATCATCAGATCGAGCGACTGCCGGATCGCCTGCGAAGTCCCATTCGTCACGAATGTCCCGCGCCCGGAATAAGCCTCGACCAAGCCCTTTTCACGCAAAGTCTTCACGGCTTCGCGCACTGCTGTGCGGCTGACCCCAAAGCGCTGGGCCAGGTCGCGCTCCGCCGGCAGTTGGTCCCCAGGCTTGAGTTGGCCCTTCAGAATCGAATCTTCCACCTGCTGGACAATCTGCTCGTAAAGGCGAGACGTCTTTACCGCCCGGTACATTGGCTTGGTGGTTAGAGAATCCGTTGTTTCGTTTGTCATGACGCCCCTCAACTCGCTCGATCCTTTCATTTCCCTCGATGGGTATAGTGGTCATACCAGTATACCAAACGCCCGCAACCTATTGGATCCAAACCGTCTTTATGTTCATAAACTCGCGTATCCCTTGCACGGAAAGTTCGCGTCCGTGGCCTGAGTATTTCACCCCACCGAAAGGCAGGCGCGGGTCGGAGGCAACCATCTTATTCACGAAGACCATGCCGGCATCAAGCTCGTTGATGAACCTTTCAGTCTCCGCAGGATCCTTGGTCCAGGCGCTGGCGCCCAGCCCGAAGCGGATGTCGTTGGCGACCCGAATGGCCTGATCGACGTCCTTCACGCGAAAAATCGACGCCACCGGGCCAAATAACTCTTCCTGGTAAGCCGGCGAATCCTTCGGAATGTCGGTCAGCACCGTCGGCGCATAGAAGCTGCCGGGACGGTCGAGGGGTTGGCCGCCAGTCAATACACGCGCGCCCGCAGCCACGGTTTTCTTCACGGCGGCATCAAGGGAAGCAACAGCATCCGCGCTGGCCAGCGGACCAAGTTGCGTGTTCTCTTCAAGCGGATCGCCTACGCGCAGTTCCTGCATGCGCTTGACGAACCTGCGTTCGAACTCAGGGGCAATTTTTTCCGCCACGATAAAACGCTTGGCGGCAATGCACGACTGGCCGTTATTCTGAATTCGCGCGTCGACCGCAGTTGCGACCGCCGCATCCAGATCGGCGCTGGGCATCACGATAAAAGGATCGCTGCCGCCCAATTCGAGCACTACTTTCTTGATTCGCCGGGCTGCGGAGATTCCGACCTGAATCCCCGCCTCCTCACTGCCGGTTAAGGTCGCGGCGGCGACGCGGGAATCGTTGAGAATGCCATCGACCGGACCCGACCCGATCAGCAGCGTCTGAAACACGCCTTCGGCAAAACCGGCGCGCCGAGCAATGTCTTCAATCTTCAGCGCGCATTGCGGAACATTCGAAGCATGCTTCAGAAGCCCGACATTGCCCGCCATCAGGGCCGGCGCGACAAAACGGAACACCTGCCAGAAGGGGAAGTTCCACGGCATGATGGCCAAGATGGGGCCTATCGGAAGATAACGGATGAAGCTGCGCTTCGCACCAGTTTCCACCATTTCATCGGCCAGAAATTTCTCAGCATTCTCCGCATAGTAGCGGCAACCTGTAGAGCACTTCAGCGCCTCGGCGACTGCGGCTTTCAAAGGCTTGCCCATTTCCAGCGTCATCAAACGGGCGCACTCGTCCTTTTCTTTTTCCAGGATATCGGCCGCACGCATCATCTTGGCCGCTCGTTCCGCGAACGAACTCCGCCGGTGTTCTCTGAATGCGGACGCCGCGAGCTGCAGCTTCTGCTCAATTTGCGCCGCAGTCAGAGCCTCAAAAGTTCTTAGGACTTCGCCGGTCGCAGGGTTGGTGGTCGCGATTGCCATATGCTGGATTCTTCCCTTAGCCGGGCAGCGGCGGCCCAAGCACGCAGCGCTATGCCAGCAGTCCCTTGGGGAAGGGACCTGTCTTGTGGTCCGACCAGAATACTACTTGACTGGTAGGCCACGTCAAGGGTATATCTTCAAATCGCAACTTGGTTCTTAGCAGAAACCAACCTCGGCTGCAGTAGGTGTGGAACCAAGAAAAAAGTCTGTCCACCTATTTGGAGGCTGCAATGCGTTCTCCGTTGAATGGCATTCGGTTTTTCGGGATCGTCTGCGTAGTGCTTGCCTTCTCCCTTTCCGGGTTTTCTCAAACCACAATGGGCCGCATTCTCGGGAGCGTTAGCGATCAATCCGGCGCCGCCGTGGCGGGAGCCGCGGTGATCATCACCGATGTTCAGCGCGGCACCACGCGGACCGCAACCACCGATACCTCCGGAAACTACGCCGCGCCGGAACTACAGCCCGGCGTCTACAAAGTCCGCGCGCAAGCAAAAGGTTTCAAGGTGGTGGAGCGCGTGAATATCGTCGTCGAAGTTGCCGAAGACTTGCGCATTGACATCACGCTCCCGCCCGGACAGGTTTCTGAGACGGTGGTGGTCGAAGCCGAGGTTCCGCTGCTCAACAGTACTTCCGCGACCCTGGGCGGAACGCTGAGCAACAAGGAGATCAATGACCTGCCGTTGAACAGCCGCAACTATGAAAACCTGTTGCAACTTCGTCCCGGCGTGATGCGCTACCCTGGAGGCGGATTCTCGACAACGAGCGCCAATGGCCTGCGCGCGGAGGATAACGCCTACTTCATCGAAGGGCTATTTAATAGTGAGCCGTACTCAGGGCAGGCAATCATCAACGGGTCAGGAATCGCCGGCGACTCCGCGACCATTTTGCCCATCGACTCCATTCAAGAGTTCAATTTGCAGCAAAACCCGCCGGCCGAGTACGGCTGGAAGCCGGGAGCAGTGGTCAACGTGGGCCTGAAATCCGGCACCAACAGGGTGTATGGCACCGCGTTTGGTTTTGGCCGTGACGGAGTAATGGACGCGCGGAACTTTTTCAATACCGACCCGAATCCAAAATTGACCCGAACTCTGGAGCAGTTTGGCGGCAGCCTCGGCGGCCCGATTATCAAGAACAAGGCATTCTTCTTCGGAGCGTACGAAGGCCAGCGGTACAACGTGGGCAACTCGTTCGGAGGGATCACCAGCCCTTCTATGGTGCACATGACGCCGAATGGAACCTGTTCGTTCGGCTTTGCCGGAGACTGCGCTGACAGTATTCCGGATGTGATCGCGGATATCACGGAACCGGCCGCAGTGGTTGCCGGGGTAATCGTAAGCCCTGCGAGCCTGCTGATTTCGGGATGCGCGGTTTCAGGCGCCTCAGTAACGTGCAACGGCACGGGATTTCCCACGAACAATGCCCAGAGCATCGCTATTACCAACGGATTTAATAACGTTGTCCACGTCAACAACTTCGTCGGCAAAGGGGATTACAAGCTAAACGATCGAAGCAGCGTCAGCGGGACGTACTTTTTTGGAAACAACTCGGGGAACGTGGAAGACTTCCCGGAGTTGCAGACGAAGTGGCTCTCGACTATTCACACGCGCGCGCAGGTGGTGGGAGGCAGTTGGATCTGGACGCCCACCGCCCGCCTGGTGAACGAGGCACGCGTCGGCTACAACCGGTTGTACCAGCCGACGCTGCCGGACGATCTCAACACTCCAGCCTCGACGTATGGTCTAGATACGGGTGTAAGCGGACCCTTTACCGGGGGCTTGCCGCGCATCGGCTTTGGTGGTTACTTCTTCCCAGGGCTTGGTGGTTTCAAGTGGCCAAAATTCCAGGGACCCGATTCAATCACGCAGTTTGTGGATCACATCTCCTACACTGCCGGAAAGCATGCCTTAAAGTTCGGCGGCGAGCTCCACTACAACCATGTAACCAATGCAGCATATGGCAATGCCCGAGGCAGCGTCACGTTTCTGGGTGGCGTGGTGAGCGCGAATCCCGGTCCCGCCGGTTCGAGCCCGCTCGAAGATTTCTTCGGCGGAGCGCCATTTAAGTCGTCAGTAGAAGTGGGAAACCCAACTCTGCAGTTGCACAACTGGGCGTACTCGCTATTTTTTCAGGATGACTTTCGAGCCACCAGGAATCTGACCATCAACTTCGGCCTTCGCTATGAGTTCAGCAGCGTGCCCCAGGAAGCTCACAATCTGCTGGGAAATTTCGATCCGAACGTAGGTTTGGTGCAGGTAGGACATCAGATCAGCAGCCTCTATAACCCGGATCATAAGAACTTCGGTCCTCGCGCGGGCTTTGCGTGGGATATCGGCGGTAACGGGCGAACCGTGCTGCGCGGGGGCGGCGGGCTGACCTACGAGACGGTGAACTGGCAGTCGTTCGTTGCGTTCAACAACGCCTTCGGTCCGGGCAGCGTTCCCACGGGATCTCCGATCGACGCTGCAGGAGATACATCCGGCGGCACGATTACCACGAGTAATGTCACCGTAAAGAATTTCTTGAACTACCCGACCACATGGGACGCCGTGAACGGGCCGCTATACGGCGGGAGCACAGTCGATTGCTCTCCGGTCCTGCCAAGTGGAAATCCAGGTAGCCCGTGTCCGATCATGACGGTGGACCGCGGCCTTACCACGCCCTATGTGTGGGAGTGGACGTTAAATATGCAGCATGCCTTCACGCCAAACTTGTCTGTGGAAGCGGCTTATGTTGGCAATCACGGAGCGAACCTGACCGGAATTCGGGACATCAACCAACCTCCTGTGGGCAGTGACTACAATCCGGCCTGCGCAGACGCATTCATCAACTCTCCAGATCAGCTTTGCCTTCCATTCAACAGTAAATTTCCCTACCTGAGCAACATCTTCCAGATGGGGAACGTTTACCGGTCCAACTACAACGGGCTGCAAGTCACGCTGAACGCGCGCAACTACCATGGCCTGAGCATGGTGGCGGGCTACACCTATTCGCACGCTTCGGATGACGTGGGCGCGAATTGGGATTTTGGCTACGGGTCCGGCTTGCCGCAAAACGCTCATAACGTTGGAGCCGAGTATGCCAACAGCGACTTCGACATCCGGCATCGGCTGACGGTTTCACTCACGTACGCGATTCCCGGCCGGAAGGGCTTCGGACAGATGCGGGAAGGCTGGGAGATTAACTCAATCATCACTCTGGAAAGCCCGCAGTTCTGGGGGCCGATGGACGAGGGAACCGATGCGCCGGCGTTGGACCGTTGCCCGTGAGCCCGCCCGCCAACAGTCCGATTCGCTGGAGTTTCTACGGCAAGACTTCGGACTTTAAATCTGAGAAGGGGGTTGGAATTCCTTACTTCTCGAACTCCTCCACTACCCCGCCGATTCCCGCCTCCTGTCTGTCGCAGGCGTTGGCGGTCGACGGCGGCACTCCTGGTCCTTCGACAACATCTCTGAATATGTTTGGCTGCTACGCGAACGGTAACTCCGTCATGCTTCCGCCGCCGCTCGGCCAGTTCGGAAACATGGGGCGGAACATGTTCGAGGACACCGGCTTCAGGAATTTCGATTTCTCCCTGGCCAAGAATTTCCACTTTGGAGAAACCATGCGGCTGCAGGGCCGCGTTGAGTTCTTCAATATTTTCAACCATCCCAACTTCGCCAATCCATATGGAGGTCAGAATGGATTCGGGCTGAATGATCCTTCGGTTCGTCCGTTCGGTTGCGGTTGCGCCACCCCGGATATCGCTGCCGCCAATCCCGCGGTCGGCTCCGGCGGACCGCGCTCGGTGCAGTTGGGTCTGAAGTTCACGTTCTAGCTGTTCGCTCGGGTTTGAGGGGGCGAAGCAAGGCCGGACGTAATTCTGTCCGGCCTTTTTCATAAAAAGCTCGCGCGGTATTGTGAGCCGAAAAAAGAGTGGGGCCAAGTCATGAAGAGACAAAATCATTTTCCCTTGCCGGTTTTCCTATTGCTGTTTCTTGCATTCATTTCCATTGACGTCCGTGCGCAAAGCACCTCTAGTCAAAAAGAGGAGCGCCGTGAGCGCACCATCGACGAGATCAAGGCTGAAGCCATCCGCCGTGCCGAGGTGGGCCAGTATCCGCTGATCGGCCTCGATCCCGGTGACATCAGGGAAGCCCTCAACTCTGTCCATAGCCGCGATAAAGACGAGTGGGCAGCAGCTTTTATGGGAGTGGCTGATCGTTACATGAACGAGGCGAAGTCGCTGGAAAAAACTGATCCCACGAAAGCGAACGCCGACTACATCCGCGCGTGGCGGCTTTACTCGTTCGGACGCTGGCCCATTCCCGCATCTCCGGGCAAACAGCGCTCCTACGAAAAAGCAATCGAGGCCTTCCAGGCACACGCGCGCTTTTGGGATCCGCCGGTAGAAATCGTGAAAATTCCCTTTGAAGGAAAAGAAATCATCGGCTACCTGCGTCTTCCGAAGAATGCGAAGGGTCCGGTTCCACTGGTGATTGCGGTGAACGGTTTGGATAGCCGCAAGGAAGACCTTACGGAGAGTTTTGGCGCGATCCTTCCTTTCGGAATCGGATTTCTGGCGGTCGACGGACCGGGGACGGGACAGAATCCAATCAAGGTCAGCGAGACTGCGGACCGTATGCTTTCGCGCGTGATCGACTACGCGCAGTCTCGGCCGGAGATCGACAAGAACCGCATTGCCATGCACGGCGTGAGCTGGGGAGCGTATTGGGCCACGAAGATGGCGATCGTCGAACGCGCGCGGTTGCGCGGCGCCAGCGCACAGTCGCCGCCTGTCGACAAGTTTTTTCAGAAAGAGTTTCTGATGAACTCGCTGCTGGGCAATCGCGAATATTTGTTCGACCAGGTGCCCGCGCTCATGAACATTCTGGAAGGCGTGCACACGTTGGAGGAAATGGGCGATTATCTGCCCAAGATGTCGCTTGTGAACCAAGGACTACTGGGCAAGCCGATGGCGCCCATGCTCATTCTGGCGGGAGTCAACGACACGCAGGTTCCCATCGAGGACGAATATTTGTTGCTGAGCAAAGGCGACGTGCCGAAGGAAGCCTGGATTAATCCTCATGGTGGGCATCTCGGGCGGCAAGTTGGAGTTTGGCCCGATCCGCGTATCTTCAAAGAGGTGATCATTCCGTGGCTGGTACACGCGCTCGAAGCTGAACCTGGGAGATAGACAACGAAGAGGCAATTAAAGACAGCCGTTAGCAATTCGATTTCCGCTTACGACCTAACGACAAGGATCGCAGTAGGGACAACCAACGATGGAGCCCCTTACACCCGCGCACGCGCATCCCTTGAATCCCGCTCTGGCGTCCGGCAAAACGCCCTTCTACCGGGAACTCTGGGTGCAGGTGATGGTGGCCATTACCCTGGCGATCATTCTCGCCTACGTAGCCCCGGCCCGCGCGATCGCCATGAAGCCGCTGGGGGATGCGTTCATCCGGGTGATCTCGATGATCATCACCCTGATCATCTTCTGCACCGTGGTCAACGGCATCGCCGGCATGGAGAACCTTAAGAAAGTAGGCCGTGTCGGCGGCATGGCTCTCGTCTACTTCGAGATCGTCTCCACCATCGCCCTCCTGATCGGGCTCGCAGTGGGCAACGTCGTGCGACCGGGCAGCGGCTTCAACGTAAACCCGGCCACGCTGGACGCCAAGGCGATCGCCGATTACGCAGGCCCGGCAAAAGCGCAAAACGTCACTGATTTTCTGATGCACATCATCCCGACGACGGTGGTGGACGCCTTCGCTAAAGGAGATATTCTCGAAGTGGTTTTCGTTTCCCTGCTGTTCGGCTTTGCGCTATCGGCCGCCGGAGAGCGTGCCAAGCCGTTGTTAGACGTAATCGACTCACTCACTCGCGTCGTGTTTAATGTGGCAAAGATTTTGATGAAATTCGCGCCCATTGGCGCTTTCGGCGCCATGGCCTATACGGTCGGCAAATTCGGCTTGGCTTCACTCGGTCCGCTCACCAAGCTGATCGGAACTTTCTGGCTCACTTCGGCGCTCTTCGTCGTAATCGTTCTGGGAGCGATCGCCTGGATCGCAGGCTTTAACGTCTTTCGCTTTCTGGCATACATCAAGGAAGAGATCCTGCTGGTGTTGGCTGTGAGTTCATCTGAGATCGCAATCCCGAATCTGATGGCGAAGCTTGAGAGACTCGGTTGCTCCAAGTCTCTCGTGGGACTGGTGATTCCAACCGGCTTTACCTTCAACACCGATGGAACCAGCTTGTACATGACCATGGCCGCTCTATTCGTGGCACAGGCAACCAATACCCATCTGACTCTGACCCAGCAACTCACCATTTTCGCGGTGGCGGTTCTCACCTCGAAGGGAGCCAGCGGCGTACAGGGCGCAGCTTTCATCGCGCTCGTGGCTACGCTTTCCGTGATCCCAACCATTCCGGTTGCAGGGATGGCCTTAATTCTCGGAATTGACCGCTTCATGAGTATGTTCAGAGCCACGGTCAACATGATTGGGAACGGCGTAGCAACGGTGGTCCTGGCGCGCTGGGAAGGAGAATTAAAGAGCGAAACACTGAGGCAACAGCTAGCGACACCGGCTTAGAGCCCGATCGTCCCGCTGCCCCGAGCCGGTTGGTAAATGGTGGGCGCTATAGGATTCGAACCTATGACTTCCACCGTGTGAAGATGGCACTCTACCGCTGAGTTAAGCGCCCAACCGTTACAAATCAACAACTTGCGGTATTCGATTTTAGCAGCGTGGGTCCATTTGGGTCCAATAGCCCAGCAACACTGCGCTGCGCTTGGCGTTTCGCAGGCGTCACGGCCTGAACGTACCGATCCATCGTGACACTGACGTTTGCATGGCGCATGAGGGACTGTACCGTCTTCAAGTCTGCTCCATTTGCATTTATCAGTGTTCCGAACGTGTGACGTAGCGTATGCCAGCCTAGGCGCTTCGTGATCTTCGCCCGAAGTGCAGCGGGACGGATGTGTTTCTCCATCGCGCTACTCGGCCAAAGCGGTTGCTTCCCGTCCATCTCCACGGACGCGAATACGTAGTCCTCACGTTGGTTGTAGGCGCACTGCCCACGCCAATTCATAAGGACATCGGATAGCCCAGCCTCCAACGGAATCGGCTTACGGCTCTCTTCTGTTTTCATCTGACCGATGCACTGACGCACGATGCCACGGCTGAGAAGGATTTCACCAGCTTCAAAGTCGCAGTCCTGCCAACGCAAGGCCAGCAGTTCAGAGACTCGCAGCCCAGTAGTCGCAGCCACGTAGACCATAACGCGGTGGATTCCTGTAAGTTCCGCAAGCAGAGCGTTGAGTTCGTCTGCTGTGAGAACTTCAGGTGTTCGTTCGCGCTTGGCTGTCTGCCGCACAAGAGTGATGGGATTGTGGTTCAGGAACTCCCACCTCATCGCATGTGTATACAGAGCCGACATGATATTGCGCACCTTAGCCCGCGACCCGTTTGCCAGCTTCAAAGTGCCAAGCCAAGACTCAACACCCACGGGACGAATGTCTGAGAGCGAATACGTTCCCCACTTTGGAGTGATCCATTTGGAGATGTATCCCTCGTAGACTTCCCGCGTGTATGGCGTCTTGTTCGGCAATTCTTTGTCGGTGTAGTGAGCTACCAGTTCCGCCAGCGTGCGCGGTGTTCTGGTCTCTCGGTTGATTGTTGTGCGCAAAAACTCACAAGCCTTCCGAGCAGATGCTTTTGAGGGATACTCTTCCACAGTTCCGATGATTTCCTTACGTCGGATCGTGTTCCCCTGAGCATCTGTCTCTCTCCAACGCAGCGTCCAAACTGCTGCGCCGTGCTTGCGTGCTTCGCGCCTTATGCTTCCATTCTGATACCGTTCACGGATTTTCATTGATTCCTCTCCGTGAGCGGCTGGCCTGTGGATTGTACGTCAATCCATGTATTGAGAGCACTGGCCCTAAAGCGCCAGTAACGGCCTAGGCGAATAGCAGGAACGGTGCCTTGCCTTGCTAGCCTCTGCAACGTCTTCGGATGAAGGCCAAGCAGTTTCCCAACCTGTACTTCATCTAGCAGAGGTTCAAAATACTGCCCTTGTGATCGTGACGGTTGGGGCAGGGGCAGTTCTGCCTTTCCCGTGGTTTTACCTGAGTCCATTCTTTCTCCTGTTCATAAAATGTTGATGTCGATGCGTGGTAATCAGGCTCTTCCTGCAATGAGGAAGACCCTGAGCACTTCGCTTTAGGCTGTTGGAAGGTGTTCCGAGAGGTTCTCCAGTTGGCGTTTCGTCAACTTCGCTAGAAGTGACTGGGCTTGAACGTCACTGACGCCAGACGAGCATAGATTGTTCTTTGCCTCTTCAGTCAGACCCAGCGCCTTCATCGTGCGCTCTGTGAGTGAGGACATTGGCGCTGGGTATTTCGCTGTGCTGTCTACTCACGGATTTGTGTGCTGAAGAATCTCAGCAGGTGGTTTGGAGAGCAATTCGCGTACAACCGTCTCCTTCCCTGCTCCCAGTCGTTATCACTGAGGGCTTCCACCACGGTCTTGCGCCGTGTCATCGGGTGTTGTGTGACATAGCGAAGGACAATGCTTTCGAGTGTGTCACTGCTGCACCTCCTGAGTCCTCTGCTGGTACTCAAGCACTGTGACGATGATCTCGGCGCGGTGTTGGTTGTACTCGGTGCCTTTGTTGAATTTGTGGTACAGCTTCATTGCTGTTTCGTATGGCAGCATTCCAGAAACAAGTTGAGAAGTCGGAACACCAACGAATGGGTCAGCACTTTCCTCCTCTTGGAGGTGTGCCCTTGCATCTGGTCCCGTTTCTGGGATCAGAGGCCCCTTCTCAGCACTCCCGTGCTCATGCCCTGCCTCCATACCAAGTTCAGGATGCTTTTTCTCCTCAATAAGAGGAAGGTCGGAACTCCTCGGTAATGCTTTGTTCTCAGTATAAGAACTGTACTCAGTACTATGTCCCGGTTCCGGGACCAGATCATTCCCGTTTCCGGGACCAGATCGTTCCTGATTCTGGGACCAGAGGTTTGAGTCATCTGGTCCTGATTCCGGGACCAGACAATTCCTCTGCTTTTCTGTGCGCTTCGCAGCCCATTGCTCGTGGGAAAGTACCTGATATTCTGTTGGTGTCTGCAAGTGGTTCTTGTCACGTTTGGTCTTCTTGGTGCAGACGAACCACCCTTTGGATTGCAACTGTTTTGCAAGGCGGTAGATGGTGTTTTTGCCAGTGTCTCCGAAGTAAGATGCGATGGTGCGTCCATCGAAGATCAACTTGCCCTTGAACTTGAAGGACAGTGAGCGGCATACTTCCCAGAATCCAAACTCCTCCGGGGTCAGGTGATAGTTCGCAAAACATTTTGTTGGAGTCTTAAGCACGGCGGCGCTCCTCTGCCGCTTCCTCGGCCAAGATCAGTGCGATGATCTTTAAGTCTGTCACTCCGACTTTGCGGAGGAGTGAGCGCTCTGCACGGTATCCAGACTCTGTCTCTGGCAGTTCGCGGAGTGCTCTGATGGTTTTCAATACCTCTAACCCGTTGGGGCTGAGTTGTGATTCTGATACATCCATGTTCTTTGTGTCCTTTCAATAATGCAGTGTGGTTGGCACGGTTGACGCCGTGCTGCGTTCGTTACTTAGGTGTGTGGTTCACAATTGTGCCGCGCTCTATGCTGACGGTCACTGAGGGTTCCTTCGGGACATACCCTCAGTGACTTAGAGAAAGGGGACACATGAAAGTGTCATTCTCTGTCCAGTTCAAGCTGGACAGCAGCAGCGTGATTCAATTGGTTTCAGTGCTTGTAACACTGATTCACTGTTGTATTCACGTTTGCGTGCTTCGGTAAATAGCACCTTCAGCAGCGGAGGACTGCTGAAGTGTTTTGTAACTTTCAAAAGAAGCAGGGCACCAGCCGACTCAAGGCCGATGCCCTGCACATGCGTAGGATTCCCACACGGGATTATAGAAACTGTTCGCGCTGTACTGCTTTGAGTGTCTTCACCAATTCGCGCAGCGCGGTCACACTGAGCCCTGCTGCCAACCGCTCCAGCACGCTGAGCTAGTGGCTAGTGGGAGGCGCGGGAGGAACTAACCAGCCCGAACACGCTTCGGGAGAACTGAATCTCATATCTCTATGACGCCAACTGGCGTCCAAACCTGTCACTGCGTTCCGTGTGTTCTTCTCTCTGAGTGTTGTAGGAGGCGGATCAAACTAGAATGCGGGTTTTGCTTTTTCGTCAGACCTGCGGTAGGGGACGCGCGGACGTGCGCTTGGCACGTAAGACTAGAAAGGGCTTTAGTACAGGGAGCCAAGTCTTTTTGTTTGGTATGCCAAATAAATGACAGGAAGAAACCCTACTGTAATATAGCGGTCCAGAGGGCTAATTCGTCAACTTTGCTTGGAATTTCTTCAGGCGTCGGATTATGGTACGCGCTCTGGCATTCTCCTGCACGGTGAAGCGGCGATCCCCGCTGCGCCGCCCCTTTATGTACCCCAAGATGAAGGTGTAATCATCCGGCTTCGTCTGCTGGAGACTCAACAAGGCCTTCTTTCCAATCCGGCGCGTACTCGTGCCGAACCATGGGAACTCTCGTTCAAGGTCGGGCCCCAATACGGCAGGCGGCATGTTGTCAAACAGATCGCCAGAGCTGCTGCCTTCTGGTATATCTAGGTCGTCCCACGACAGCCCCTCGTCTCCAGTGCAGAATTGGCTGATCGGTAGCTCGATGCGCTGCTTGCTACGAAGCCAGCGCGTTGCCGCTGCTCGACCTGCGTTGAACGCCACTTTGTCGTCCGCTTCAGTGCCCGTCAATTGTCCGCTGTCCCACAAGGACAGCCATGCTTCTTGAGCGATGTCTGTCAGCACAATGTAGTCGAGTTTGTGACGCAAGACCCAACGCACGCCATGTTCAACTCTGCCAGTCAGCTCGTCTATTCGTTCTGGTGTCAGGTCCATTGCAAATCTCTGTTGCGGATGTAAGACCAGATTGCTCTGGCCCCGCCTGAGGTTTACGTCGTCAACTTGCTGAGCTTCTCTAGGTCTTCCAGTTCAAGCCGCTCGGTCTCGCCGACGCTTCATCATCTACGTAGATTCTGATGAATAAGCGGACTCGATCTTGCAACGCCTCAAGGTCTAAAGCCTCAACTTCAGCACCGTATATTCGTCGCCATGTTTCGCCCAAGTGCCGTGCTCTTCAATGAAGCTCACTGATCTGGTGTCACCATCTTCACAGGAACAAGTTGGGGACCGTCAAAGCTCGCTAGGTCTTGGTTGGTGATCGCCAATCGTTCCCACGTCACCCGAATCTCTTCCTCGCGGAACATGTACGTGCGGTCACCGTGGGTCAAGAATGTCCACTCGGCTTCGTTGTCAACGCTTTTCAGTATTTCGAAGAGCCCTTCACGTCGCGCGCTGCCTTGCAGATCGTTGCCCTTTCGGGCGGCGCGTTCGATGTCGAACCCCGACGGGTCCCCATCGCCCACGTAACCGATTCGCACCTCATTGCCCCGACGTACTATCATTTCTGCCAGCCAACAAGAACGGACGGCTGTAGTAGCCACTGCTGATGAACAGAGGGACCTGAAATTCATCACAGATACCCTCAAGAACATCACCTACCGTCCCTTTTCTCCACCAAGACCAGCGGAAGACTTGTCTGGTTCTCCCACCGACAACGGTGGTAAGCCCTCCCGCATGAACTCCACATAGTCTGCTAAGTTAGTGTGCCCTTGCAAACGCCTTATCGTGCGCTTGTTGTCTAAGAAACAATCGTCATCGAGGTCGCCTCGCTGCCGAGCATCTCTTAGAATGTTCAGCAGCTTGTCATACTGGTCGGTGCTTTCCAGAACGCCTGTCGAGATCAGTTTGTAGAGCACGAACCTTGCGGTCCATGGATTGGACGGGTGAACGATGGTCTTCACTGCTTCAATGATGCGTTCCGTTTCGCCGCTTCTTGTTCTTCCCATGACGTTCCAATCAGGGTGCAACGGGCATTGGGCTGGGTATCCGTGCCACGAGGGTCCGTCGCACTTTGTCGAGCATCGGGCGATGTAGTCGCATGGAGGCTCTCGATTCTCGGCCCGAGGCAGGAACCAAAGAGCCGGGAGTTCGTGTAGCTAGATTTCTAAGTATGGACTTACCTGAGGCCGAGAGAAACGTTACTGCCGTAACGGTGCAAGGTTCCTACTGATTTCGCAGCCTGTCAACATCAGCGGACGAAGACATAGAGTGAGAACGTGTCACACAGCAAATCTCGATAGACGGTGCGTGTGCGCGAGTCGAATCGTCTTCGCAGCGGTGCAATAGCGGTGGCAAGTCATCGTGGTTGCTCAGCGAGATGCCCTGCTACTGACCATCTTCGCGCCGCAGTATCCGCAGCAGTTCTTTGGGCCCACTCCTCGGTCATCCATGCGATAGAAGTGCCAGTAAACCCTGAACGGCGCGTGGCGAATGCCGCAGGTGATACACCACTCATTCCACGAGACGCGAGTGTTGTAGTGATGACACGCGATGAACATCAGCGCAGGACAGCGCGGGGGGATCGCTGAGTTATGCCCGTTGGGGCATCGCGGTTCGCCTAGTTGGGGATCAGCTACAAGCGGAGCTGTGGTTATGGTATTCATTTATTCAGGCTCTTTTAGCCGCTGAACCTTCCTGTTCAGGCAGCACTCCCATTTCAGCCTTTGAATCATGCGGGACAACTTGGCAGCACTCATCCTCTTCAGCCAATCTTCTACCGTCCCGCTGCGTTCCCGCATCGTTGCGCCCAGTTCTACAAATCCTGCGCTATCCATGAACTTGGTGGAATACCCTTCCTGACGGAGCAGCATCCACGCATTCTTAGCCGATCTGCTTCTTGGTTGCGAGGCACATGGTTGATTTTCCTTTGCGATCTTCGTCGCCGCATCCGCCTGCTAGGCGTTCCACCGTGGCGCTCGGCGCTCGGTTGGCATGGTTCGTGCGAAACGAACCCGCTCTTGATGCTTGCGGCATTGTAACGCCCGAACGACACGGTGGTGAATGGCACGAAAGTGACTTCTGGAAAAGAAGTGCCATCCCGAGCGCACGGGCTGAGAGGTTTGGGTCACGAATGGGGCTTTTTGAACTCTAAGAATACGTCCATCGTGCAGGACTTACGGCCCTCTTGGCTTGACGACAGCGATGATGTCAAGTTTGGCGTCCCCGGCTTGACCCAGTTTGCACCGCTTTTGCCCTATAATCAACTCAAACGGCTGCAAACCTTCATAGAGCGGTTCACCCGCCCGGTTCAAACAACTGCAACTCCGAACCTGTCAACTTGAGGCGGGTGCGGGTAGTGTCCTAATTTGGGTTTTTAGGCGTCTTTTTGTAAACTCCCTCCCCATAAGTTGTACTTGGGTATTTGGCCTGCATCAATAGCACCCCCAGTTGGGGCGAAGTGCCCCTTTATATCAATCGGTTGCTTAGGGACATCGAAAACGACGACTCGGCCAGCATCGTCGTAAAGCATGTACATGAATTTGGTTCGATACAGATACCCGAACTGATCACGATATCCAATGCATCCGGCCAGCCATGCTTGAAGACGACTGCCTTCATCTTTACTGCTAATTTTCGCCATGGCAGGCATGGAGGTAAATACCCTATCGCGTCCCGGAAAAAGTATTTGGCCGATGTCGGGCTTGCCGATCATCGCGTCACCACAGGCATAGCCCTGCCACTCATCGACCAGTATAGAGGTCATCCGCCACGATGAGATTAGCCGCAGCCCAAACATTGCTGGCGGGAGAATTGCTATAGTTTTTAGCCCGGATGATGTATGTAAGGTTTGCATTGCCAGATTCGTCGATATGCAACGCCGTGGTTTGAATCGCGTTTGGGCCTTCGTCAAGACCGACGAAAGGGCGCACCGACAGCCGTGTTTGGGTTTGCATCTGCTCGACAGTAGCCTGCATGGCTCTGAGCTGAAAATCGTCGATGACCGCAATGATGACAGTCACCAACAACCCCAAAGCAGCTATTTCGTTCGTGGTGATCCACGTAAGCGCAATCATGTTACCCTCCGCTCGGGCAGCGATACGCTTCTCTGAGTGCCATTAGTATGAGCGCTCCCGTCTCTTCATTGGCCTTTTCAGGATTCTCTCGAATATATTTCAGCACGATTCTGACTAGCTGTAACATCTCAAGATTTTCTGGCCGACAAAACAGTTTCGGTAGCGCCATTGGTTTCGCCTCAAACCTTGTGACACTACTGCCAAGTTCCGCACCTTCCATAACACCTCCAACATAAAGCAAGCACGCAACAGACTGGGTGTCCTCTGCGGGGGTGGTATTCTCCTTGTTCACCACCGAGCAGTCCCTTAGAAACGAGTTGCCTGAAGCGACGAACGGCAGCAACTCAACCTTCTGTGCAAGGGCACCGTAGGAC
>CAVYVQ010000065.1:0-62695 GCA_963771895.1 uncultured Acidobacteriaceae bacterium
GAGGTTGATTTCCTGGGGCTGCAGTTGAAGTTGCAGAACCCGTCGTTGCGGCGGTAGTTTTTCTTCCCGATTCGACGGCGACTTCATCCGCCGGAGGAGTTTCTCCAGGACGTACGATCCAGGCAATGGTTCGGCCTACCGGCACTTCGGCCCCGGCTTGGATCTTGATCCCGGCGAGGACGCCGTCGCCGGGAGATTCGATCTCCATTACAGCTTTGTCAGTTTCGACCTCAAGCAGCGGCTCGCCCTTGATGACGGGCTCGCCCTCTTTTTTCAGCCACGCAATAAGCTTGCCAGTTTCCTGCGCCATTTCGAGCGCGGGCATAACCACACTGATCGCCATAGTGATTCGCGCTCTTTCAGTCCCCTACGCCCACTCGTTCCTGCCGTGCGCTCGCTTCGATCAACTCACGCACGCGCTTGTTCGGCTTCGATTCGGTTTCCCGGATTGCGGGCAGCGGACCATCCACCGCGAAATAGTGTCTGCCGGCCACCAGAAGCTCTTCGGCGGGGAAGCGTGTGATGATCTCGTGGCCGGTTTCGGTGACCACAATTTCTTCTTCGATGCGGGCGGCGCTCCACCCGTCGGTCGAAGGCCAGAAAGTTTCGAGCGCGAACACCATTCCTGACTTGATTTCGCAGGGGTGGTCGAGTGAGACAAGACGGCTGATCACGGGTTTCTCCCAGATCGCCAGTCCGATGCCGTGTCCATACTGCAGAGCGAAGCAGGCTTCCTCGTTGGGGAAGCCGAACTCCTGCGCCTTCGGCCACACGGAGGCGATCTCGGCTGTAGTGCGGCCCGGGCGCACCAGTTCAATCGCCGCGTCGAGATATTCGCGGCACCTTTTATACGCGTCGTTCATCGCGTGCGAGGCGTATCCAATGGTGAAGCAGCGGTAATAGCACGTGCGGTATCCCATGTAGGAATGAAGAATGTCGTAGTACACGGGATCTCCCGGACGGAGCACGCGGTCCGAAAAAACATGGGGATGAGGATTGCAGCGCTCGCCTGAGATCGCATTCACCGCCTCCACGTACTCGGAGCCAAGATCGTAGAGCACCTTGCTCACCAGTCCCACCGCCTGGTTTTCGCTCATGCCCGGCTTCATGGCGCGATAAAGCTCGTCATACGCGGCATCGACCATCATGGCGGAGGTGTTCAGCAACGTGATCTCGTCCCGCGTCTTGATCAGCCGCGCCTCCGACATGAGCGCCTGCCCATCGACGACTTTGATTCCTTCTTTCTGCAAAGCAAAGAGCACCGGCAACTCGATGATGTCGATCCCCACTGGCTCTTTGTGCAGGCCGCGCATTTCCAGCTCGATGCGAATTTTCTTAGCGACATCTTCGGCTCGCCCCATCTCCGGCGTCATGGCTCCGCGCAACATGGAGATTCCGGCGCGCGAACGCTCTCCGAGCCAGGGACAATGCAGTTGGTGGTGTTTCGCCGCCGATCCGAAATCCCAAAGATCGGCTCGTCGTTTTGCGGAAGCAGCGTGAAACGATTCGCCTTGTCCTGCGCCCAGGTGCCAATGTGTGTCGCGGTCAGGTAGCGGACATTGTTCATGTCGAAGCACAACAGCGCGCCCATCTCGGATTTCTTCAGGAGGTCCTTCGCGCGCTCCAGGCGCTCGCGGCGTAAACGATCGAAGTCAACCCGGTTTTCCCAATCCACCGCCATGGTTCCATATGTGGGTAGAGCCATAGAATTCTCCTTTGCAGACTGCGCGACCCAGTGCCTAAAGCACGGTGATGCTGACGCGCTTGCGGCACGCCTAAAGGCATGCCCTCATACGAACCTTGCTCGCTGCGTTTTCACGACCGGCCGCACAGCGCGCGGGCGGCTTCAAACACGGTCTGCTCGGTAGGCACGGTTGCATCTTCCAGAGGCGGCGAGAACGGAATTGGAACATGCATCGCGCCCATGCGTTTGACCGGTGCGTCCAGATCGTAGAATGCGCCCGTGGCGATCACCGACGCAAGTTCGGCAGTGACGCCATAGCGTTCGTATCCTTCGTCGAGAACGATCACCCGCGACGTTTTCTTCGCCGATTCAATCAGAGTTTTTTCGTCGAGCGGCCACATGGTGCGCGGATCGACCACTTCGGCGCTGATTCCGCTCTCCTCCAGCAACGTGGCCGCGCCCAGCGCCACCTGCACCATGCTGCTGGTGGCGACCAGAGTGATGTCCTCGCCCACGCGTTTCACATCCGCTACGCCGAAAGGGACCGTATAGTCCTCCGCAGGCACCAAACCTTTGAGCTTGTACATCATCTTGTCTTCGAAGAAGACCACCGGGTTCTCGTCACGAATCGCCGCCTTCAGCAGTCCCTTGGCGTCGTATGGCGTCGATGGAAGAACCACCTTCAAACCGGGAACGTGGCAGAACCAGGCATGCAGCGATTGCGAGTGTTGCGCAGCGGAACGGCGGGTCGCTCCCATCGTGGTGCGCATCACCATCGGCACTCTCCACTTTCCGCCCGACATGTAATGGACTTTGGCGGCCTGGTTGACCATCTGATCCATGGTCAAGGTGACGAAGTCGCCAAACATGATGTCGACCACCGGACGCATTCCGGTCATGGCTGCGCCCACGGCGAGCCCGGTAAAGCCCGCTTCGGAAATCGGAGTATCGAGCACGCGCTGTTTGCCGAATTCCTCCAACAGGCCGGAGAGAACTTTAAAAGGAGTTCCTGCCTCGGCGACGTCTTCGCCCAGAATAAAAACTGTTGGATCGCGGCGCATTTCTTCCGCCAACGCCTCTCGAATCGCTTGCGCGAAAGTCAATTCGCGCTCGTTTTGCTCGTGAACATGCGTCTCAGGCATAGACGTCCTCGCCCACTTCATCGACAGCCGGGTACGGAGCGGCCACGGCGAACTCGACTGCCTTCTTCATCTCCGCTTCAAGGTCAGCCTGCACGCGGTCAAGAGCCGGCGCATCAGCGAGCTTCTGCTCGATCAGCCACTTCCCAAGATTTGCGATCGGATCCCGCTCCGTTTTCCACGTTTGTTCCTCCTGCTTGGAGCGGTAATATTCGCGGTTGATGTCGCCGACGTGATGTCCGTGGTAGCGATAAGTATTGCAGACCAGGAACGCAGGCCCATCCCCGCGGCGGGCGCGATCCACCAAGCGCTGCGCGACGCCGTAAACTGCGCGCACGTCCTGGCCATCGACGCTGGCGGCTTCCAGGCCGAAGGCGGTGGCCCGCGCCAGGATATCGCCCGCCGTGGTCTCTGAATAATGCGTGTATTCCGTGTAGAGATTGTTCTCGCAGACATAAATCACAGGAAGCTTGAACAACTGCGCGAGATTCATCACTTCATAGAGCACGCCCTGGCCGAGTGCGCCTTCTCCGAAAAAACATACTGCCACGCGGCCGTTACCCAGAGAGCGCGCCGAAAACGCGGCTCCCGTGGCGATGCCGGCGCTGCCGCATACGATGGCATTCGCTCCCAGATTGCCGGTGGCCGGGTCTGCAATGTGCATCGAGCCGCCTTTGCCCTTGCAGTACCCGGCCCTTTTGCCCAGCAGTTCGGCGAACATTCGATCGGGGGAGGCGCCTTTCGCCAAACAATGTCCGTGACCGCGATGCGTGCTGGTAATGTAGTCAGTTTGCTCAAGCGCTTCGCATACCCCGACCGCGACCGCTTCTTCACCGATATAGAGATGCGCCAGGCCCGGCATCAGAGCGCGCGTGTAAAGTTCGTTGACCTGCGCTTCGAATTGACGGATGGCGGCCATCTGCCGGTACATGCGGAGCACAGATCGACCTCTTGTGAAATCTCTTTTGGCTGAGCGGCGGTCGTCATTTCTGTGCTCATTTTTGCACTCCCGACATCCGCGCCAAAACATCGAACATGACGGCAAAATCCAGTTTCTCCCAACCCATGCCGCGGGCGGCCGTCAGGAACTCATTGCTGATCGCGGTGGTGGGAACAGGCACATTCAGCTTGCGACCCAACTCCATGGCCAGCAGCATATCCTTCTGCATCATGTTGACGTCGAACCAAGCTTCTTCGGGTTGCTGCAAAACGAAAGGACCGCGGTACTGGATCATGGGTGAGGCGACAGCGCTGTGAACCAGAACGTCGACTGCGACTTCGCGCGTAATCCCGCTCTTCTCCGCCAGCAGCACGCCTTCGGAAAAAGCCAGCATCTGCACCGCCAGGCTCAGGTTCACGGCAATCTTCATGGCCAGCGCTACGCCGTTGTCGCCGACGTGCGTTACCTTGGGCCCAATATCCAGCAGCAACGGCCTCAAGCGCTCGAACGTTTCCCTGCGGCCGCCGACCATCACCGAGAGCTTGCCTTGCTGCAGGGTGATGACGCTGCCCGAAACCGGCGCGTCCACCATATCGGCGCCCTTTTCGCGCACCTTCGCCGCCAGCGCGCGGCTCACCTCCGGGCTAACCGTGCTCATATCAATGTGGTACTTGCCGGCAGTCAAGCCAGCGAGCAATCCATCCGGCCCTTCCGTCACCGCCGCGAGCGCTGCGGCGTTCGTCACCATGGTAAAGGTCACATCCGAAGCCATCGCCACGGCCTTTGGAGAATCGGCAAACTTCATGCCCTTGTCGATCAGCCACTGCGCCTTCGAGCGGGTACGATTGTATCCAGTCACGGTGTGCCCTTTTTCGAGCAGACGCGCTACCAAGTTGCCGCCCATCACACCGAGACCGATGAATCCAAGTTTGGCCATCCAACAATTCCCTTTCGCATGCGAGTTCAGCTTACGAGTTCAGGTTGAGGCCCGAATTACTTCCTGCCCAACGAAGACGAATCCGCAAGCACCTGCTGGAGATGAGCGCGCATCGCTTCGCGGGCCCCCTCGGGATCGCCTTTCAGAATGGCCGCGAGGATTCGCTTGTGATGAAACTGTCCGCGCTCCGGCCCTCCGTCCACCAGGAAAATCCGGCTGCGCTGCTCGCGCAAAAGACCGACGATCGAATCCAGGAGCGAGAGAATCAACGGGTTCCCCGCCGCCTCTGCCAGCGCTAAATGAAAATCGAGATCGGCTTCCACATAGGCATCGGGATCGTGCAGGTTGCGATCCATCACCGCGACGGCTTCCCGCATGGTGCTCAGCAATTGTTCCTCAATTCGGAGCGCAGCGAGGCCGGCGATCTCCGGCTCCAGCACCAGCCGCAACTCCGCCAGGTTCGCCGAGCCCTCCTGCGGGTTGATACGGATCATCAGATCGAGCGACTGCCGGATCGCCTGCGAAGTCCCATTCGTCACGAATGTCCCGCGCCCGGAATAAGCCTCGACCAAGCCCTTTTCACGCAAAGTCTTCACGGCTTCGCGCACTGCTGTGCGGCTGACCCCAAAGCGCTGGGCCAGGTCGCGCTCCGCCGGCAGTTGGTCCCCAGGCTTGAGTTGGCCCTTCAGAATCGAATCTTCCACCTGCTGGACAATCTGCTCGTAAAGGCGAGACGTCTTTACCGCCCGGTACATTGGCTTGGTGGTTAGAGAATCCGTTGTTTCGTTTGTCATGACGCCCCTCAACTCGCTCGATCCTTTCATTTCCCTCGATGGGTATAGTGGTCATACCAGTATACCAAACGCCCGCAACCTATTGGATCCAAACCGTCTTTATGTTCATAAACTCGCGTATCCCTTGCACGGAAAGTTCGCGTCCGTGGCCTGAGTATTTCACCCCACCGAAAGGCAGGCGCGGGTCGGAGGCAACCATCTTATTCACGAAGACCATGCCGGCATCAAGCTCGTTGATGAACCTTTCAGTCTCCGCAGGATCCTTGGTCCAGGCGCTGGCGCCCAGCCCGAAGCGGATGTCGTTGGCGACCCGAATGGCCTGATCGACGTCCTTCACGCGAAAAATCGACGCCACCGGGCCAAATAACTCTTCCTGGTAAGCCGGCGAATCCTTCGGAATGTCGGTCAGCACCGTCGGCGCATAGAAGCTGCCGGGACGGTCGAGGGGTTGGCCGCCAGTCAATACACGCGCGCCCGCAGCCACGGTTTTCTTCACGGCGGCATCAAGGGAAGCAACAGCATCCGCGCTGGCCAGCGGACCAAGTTGCGTGTTCTCTTCAAGCGGATCGCCTACGCGCAGTTCCTGCATGCGCTTGACGAACCTGCGTTCGAACTCAGGGGCAATTTTTTCCGCCACGATAAAACGCTTGGCGGCAATGCACGACTGGCCGTTATTCTGAATTCGCGCGTCGACCGCAGTTGCGACCGCCGCATCCAGATCGGCGCTGGGCATCACGATAAAAGGATCGCTGCCGCCCAATTCGAGCACTACTTTCTTGATTCGCCGGGCTGCGGAGATTCCGACCTGAATCCCCGCCTCCTCACTGCCGGTTAAGGTCGCGGCGGCGACGCGGGAATCGTTGAGAATGCCATCGACCGGACCCGACCCGATCAGCAGCGTCTGAAACACGCCTTCGGCAAAACCGGCGCGCCGAGCAATGTCTTCAATCTTCAGCGCGCATTGCGGAACATTCGAAGCATGCTTCAGAAGCCCGACATTGCCCGCCATCAGGGCCGGCGCGACAAAACGGAACACCTGCCAGAAGGGGAAGTTCCACGGCATGATGGCCAAGATGGGGCCTATCGGAAGATAACGGATGAAGCTGCGCTTCGCACCAGTTTCCACCATTTCATCGGCCAGAAATTTCTCAGCATTCTCCGCATAGTAGCGGCAACCTGTAGAGCACTTCAGCGCCTCGGCGACTGCGGCTTTCAAAGGCTTGCCCATTTCCAGCGTCATCAAACGGGCGCACTCGTCCTTTTCTTTTTCCAGGATATCGGCCGCACGCATCATCTTGGCCGCTCGTTCCGCGAACGAACTCCGCCGGTGTTCTCTGAATGCGGACGCCGCGAGCTGCAGCTTCTGCTCAATTTGCGCCGCAGTCAGAGCCTCAAAAGTTCTTAGGACTTCGCCGGTCGCAGGGTTGGTGGTCGCGATTGCCATATGCTGGATTCTTCCCTTAGCCGGGCAGCGGCGGCCCAAGCACGCAGCGCTATGCCAGCAGTCCCTTGGGGAAGGGACCTGTCTTGTGGTCCGACCAGAATACTACTTGACTGGTAGGCCACGTCAAGGGTATATCTTCAAATCGCAACTTGGTTCTTAGCAGAAACCAACCTCGGCTGCAGTAGGTGTGGAACCAAGAAAAAAGTCTGTCCACCTATTTGGAGGCTGCAATGCGTTCTCCGTTGAATGGCATTCGGTTTTTCGGGATCGTCTGCGTAGTGCTTGCCTTCTCCCTTTCCGGGTTTTCTCAAACCACAATGGGCCGCATTCTCGGGAGCGTTAGCGATCAATCCGGCGCCGCCGTGGCGGGAGCCGCGGTGATCATCACCGATGTTCAGCGCGGCACCACGCGGACCGCAACCACCGATACCTCCGGAAACTACGCCGCGCCGGAACTACAGCCCGGCGTCTACAAAGTCCGCGCGCAAGCAAAAGGTTTCAAGGTGGTGGAGCGCGTGAATATCGTCGTCGAAGTTGCCGAAGACTTGCGCATTGACATCACGCTCCCGCCCGGACAGGTTTCTGAGACGGTGGTGGTCGAAGCCGAGGTTCCGCTGCTCAACAGTACTTCCGCGACCCTGGGCGGAACGCTGAGCAACAAGGAGATCAATGACCTGCCGTTGAACGGCCGCAACTATGAAAACCTGTTGCAACTTCGTCCCGGCGTGATGCGCTACCCTGGAGGCGGATTCTCGACAACGAGCGCCAATGGCCTGCGCGCGGAGGATAACGCCTACTTCATCGAAGGGCTATTTAATAGTGAGCCGTACTCAGGGCAGGCAATCATCAACGGGTCAGGAATCGCCGGCGACTCCGCGACCATTTTGCCCATCGACTCCATTCAAGAGTTCAATTTGCAGCAAAACCCGCCGGCCGAGTACGGCTGGAAGCCGGGAGCAGTGGTCAACGTGGGCCTGAAATCCGGCACCAACAGGGTGCATGGCACCGCGTTTGGTTTTGGCCGTGACGGAGTAATGGACGCGCGGAACTTTTTCAATACCGACCCGAATCCAAAATTGACCCGAACTCTGGAGCAGTTTGGCGGCAGCCTCGGCGGCCCGATTATCAAGAACAAGGCATTCTTCTTCGGAGCGTACGAAGGCCAGCGGTACAACGTGGGCAACTCGTTCGGAGGGATCACCAGCCCTTCTATGGTGCACATGACGCCGAATGGAACCTGTTCGTTCGGCTTTGCCGGAGACTGCGCTGACAGTATTCCGGATGTGATCGCGGATATCACGGAACCGGCCGCAGTGGCTGCCGGGGTAATCGTAAGCCCTGCGAGCCTGCTGATTTCGGGATGCGCGGTTTCAGGCGCCTCAGTAACGTGCAACGGCACGGGATTTCCCACGAACAATGCCCAGAGCATCGCTATTACCAACGGATTTAATAACGTTGTCCACGTCAACAACTTCGTCGGCAAAGGGGATTACAAGCTAAACGATCGAAGCAGCGTCAGCGGGACGTACTTTTTTGGAAACAACTCGGGGAACGTGGAAGACTTCCCGGAGTTGCAGACGAAGTGGCTCTCGACTATTCACACGCGCGCGCAGGTGGTGGGAGGCAGTTGGATCTGGACGCCCACCGCCCGCCTGGTGAACGAGGCACGCGTCGGCTACAACCGGTTGTACCAGCCGACGCTGCCGGACGATCTCAACACTCCAGCCTCGACGTATGGTCTAGATACGGGTGTAAGCGGACCCTTTACCGGGGGCTTGCCGCGCATCGGCTTTGGTGGTTACTTCTTCCCAGGGCTTGGTGGTTTCAAGTGGCCAAAATTCCAGGGACCCGATTCAATCACGCAGTTTGTGGATCACATCTCCTACACTGCCGGAAAGCATGCCTTAAAGTTCGGCGGCGAGCTCCACTACAACCATGTAACCAATGCAGCATATGGCAATGCCCGAGGCAGCGTCACGTTTCTGGGTGGCGTGGTGAGCGCGAATCCCGGTCCCGCCGGTTCGAGCCCGCTCGAAGATTTCTTCGGCGGAGCGCCATTTAAGTCGTCAGTAGAAGTGGGAACCCAACTCTGCAGTTGCACAACTGGGCGTACTCGCTATTTTTTCAGGATGACTTTCGAGCCACCAGGAATCTGACCATCAACTTCGGCCTTCGCTATGAGTTCAGCAGCGTGCCCCAGGAAGCTCACAATCTGCTGGGAAATTTCGATCCGAACGTAGGTTTGGTGCAGGTAGGACATCAGATCAGCAGCCTCTATAACCCGGATCATAAGAACTTCGGTCCTCGCGCGGGCTTTGCGTGGGATATCGGCGGTAACGGGCGAACCGTGCTGCGCGGGGGCGGCGGGCTGACCTACGAGACGGTGAACTGGCAGTCGTTCGTTGCGTTCAACAACGCCTTCGGTCCGGGCAGCGTTCCCACGGGATCTCCGATCGACGCTGCAGGAGATACATCCGGCGGCACGATTACCACGAGTAATGTCACCGTAAAGAATTTCTTGAACTACCCGACCACATGGGACGCCGTGAACGGGCCGCTATACGGCGGGAGCACAGTCGATTGCTCTCCGGTCCTGCCAAGTGGAAATCCAGGTAGCCCGTGTCCGATCATGACGGTGGACCGCGGCCTTACCACGCCCTATGTGTGGGAGTGGACGTTAAATATGCAGCATGCCTTCACGCCAAACTTGTCTGTGGAAGCGGCTTATGTTGGCAATCACGGAGCGAACCTGACCGGAATTCGGGACATCAACCAACCTCCTGTGGGCAGTGACTACAATCCGGCCTGCGCAGACGCATTCATCAACTCTCCAGATCAGCTTTGCCTTCCATTCAACAGTAAATTTCCCTACCTGAGCAACATCTTCCAGATGGGGAACGTTTACCGGTCCAACTACAACGGGCTGCAAGTCACGCTGAACGCGCGCAACTACCATGGCCTGAGCATGGTGGCGGGCTACACCTATTCGCACGCTTCGGATGACGTGGGCGCGAATTGGGATTTTGGCTACGGGTCCGGCTTGCCGCAAAACGCTCATAACGTTGGAGCCGAGTATGCCAACAGCGACTTCGACATCCGGCATCGGCTGACGGTTTCACTCACGTACGCGATTCCCGGCCGGAAGGGCTTCGGACAGATGCGGGAAGGCTGGGAGATTAACTCAATCATCACTCTGGAAAGCCCGCAGTTCTGGGGGCCGATGGACGAGGGAACCGATGCGGCCGGCGTTGGACCGTTGCCCGTGAGCCCGCCCGCCAACAGTCCGATTCGCTGGAGTTTCTACGGCAAGACTTCGGACTTTAAATCTGAGAAGGGGGTTGGAATTCCTTACTTCTCGAACTCCTCCACTACCCCGCCGATTCCCGCCTCCTGTCTGTCGCAGGCGTTGGCGGTCGACGGCGGCACTCCTGGTCCTTCGACAACATCTCTGAATATGTTTGGCTGCTACGCGAACGGTAACTCCGTCATGCTTCCGCCGCCGCTCGGCCAGTTCGGAAACATGGGGCGGAACATGTTCGAGGACACCGGCTTCAGGAATTTCGATTTCTCCCTGGCCAAGAATTTCCACTTTGGAGAAACCATGCGGCTGCAGGGCCGCGTTGAGTTCTTCAATATTTTCAACCATCCCAACTTCGCCAATCCATATGGAGGTCAGAATGGATTCGGGCTGAATGATCCTTCGGTTCGTCCGTTCGGTTGCGGTTGCGCCACCCCGGATATCGCTGCCGCCAATCCCGCGGTCGGCTCCGGCGGACCGCGCTCGGTGCAGTTGGGTCTGAAGTTCACGTTCTAGCTGTTCGCTCGGGTTTGAGGGGGCGAAGCAAGGCCGGACGTAATTCTGTCCGGCCTTTTTCATAAAAAGCTCGCGCGGTATTGTGAGCCGAAAAAAGAGTGGGGCCAAGTCATGAAGAGACAAAATCATTTTCCCTTGCCGGTTTTCCTATTGCTGTTTCTTGCATTCATTTCCATTGACGTCCGTGCGCAAAGCACCTCTAGTCAAAAAGAGGAGCGCCGTGAGCGCACCATCGACGAGATCAAGGCTGAAGCCATCCGCCGTGCCGAGGTGGGCCAGTATCCGCTGATCGGCCTCGATCCCGGTGACATCAGGGAAGCCCTCAACTCTGTCCATAGCCGCGATAAAGACGAGTGGGCAGCAGCTTTTATGGGAGTGGCTGATCGTTACATGAACGAGGCGAAGTCGCTGGAAAAAACTGATCCCACGAAAGCGAACGCCGACTACATCCGCGCGTGGCGGCTTTACTCGTTCGGACGCTGGCCCATTCCCGCATCTCCGGGCAAACAGCGCTCCTACGAAAAAGCAATCGAGGCCTTCCAGGCACACGCGCGCTTTTGGGATCCGCCGGTAGAAATCGTGAAAATTCCCTTTGAAGGAAAAGAAATCATCGGCTACCTGCGTCTTCCGAAGAATGCGAAGGGTCCGGTTCCACTGGTGATTGCGGTGAACGGTTTGGATAGCCGCAAGGAAGACCTTACGGAGAGTTTTGGCGCGATCCTTCCTTTCGGAATCGGATTTCTGGCGGTCGACGGACCGGGGACGGGACAGAATCCAATCAAGGTCAGCGAGACTGCGGACCGTATGCTTTCGCGCGTGATCGACTACGCGCAGTCTCGGCCGGAGATCGACAAGAACCGCATTGCCATGCACGGCGTGAGCTGGGGAGCGTATTGGGCCACGAAGATGGCGATCGTCGAACGCGCGCGGTTGCGCGGCGCCAGCGCACAGTCGCCGCCTGTCGACAAGTTTTTTCAGAAAGAGTTTCTGATGAACTCGCTGCTGGGCAATCGCGAATATTTGTTCGACCAGGTGCCCGCGCTCATGAACATTCTGGAAGGCGTGCACACGTTGGAGGAAATGGGCGATTATCTGCCCAAGATGTCGCTTGTGAACCAAGGACTACTGGGCAAGCCGATGGCGCCCATGCTCATTCTGGCGGGAGTCAACGACACGCAGGTTCCCATCGAGGACGAATATTTGTTGCTGAGCAAAGGCGACGTGCCGAAGGAAGCCTGGATTAATCCTCATGGTGGGCATCTCGGGCGGCAAGTTGGAGTTTGGCCCGATCCGCGTATCTTCAAAGAGGTGATCATTCCGTGGCTGGTACACGCGCTCGAAGCTGAACCTGGGAGATAGACAACGAAGAGGCAATTAAAGACAGCCGTTAGCAATTCGATTTCCGCTTACGACCTAACGACAAGGATCGCAGTAGGGACAACCAACGATGGAGCCCCTTACACCCGCGCACGCGCATCCCTTGAATCCCGCTCTGGCGTCCGGCAAAACGCCCTTCTACCGGGAACTCTGGGTGCAGGTGATGGTGGCCATTACCCTGGCGATCATTCTCGCCTACGTAGCCCCGGCCCGCGCGATCGCCATGAAGCCGCTGGGGGATGCGTTCATCCGGGTGATCTCGATGATCATCACCCTGATCATCTTCTGCACCGTGGTCAACGGCATCGCCGGCATGGAGAACCTTAAGAAAGTAGGCCGTGTCGGCGGCATGGCTCTCGTCTACTTCGAGATCGTCTCCACCATCGCCCTCCTGATCGGGCTCGCAGTGGGCAACGTCGTGCGACCGGGCAGCGGCTTCAACGTAAACCCGGCCACGCTGGACGCCAAGGCGATCGCCGATTACGCAGGCCCGGCAAAAGCGCAAAACGTCACTGATTTTCTGATGCACATCATCCCGACGACGGTGGTGGACGCCTTCGCTAAAGGAGATATTCTCGAAGTGGTTTTCGTTTCCCTGCTGTTCGGCTTTGCGCTATCGGCCGCCGGAGAGCGTGCCAAGCCGTTGTTAGACGTAATCGACTCACTCACTCGCGTCGTGTTTAATGTGGCAAAGATTTTGATGAAATTCGCGCCCATTGGCGCTTTCGGCGCCATGGCCTATACGGTCGGCAAATTCGGCTTGGCTTCACTCGGTCCGCTCACCAAGCTGATCGGAACTTTCTGGCTCACTTCGGCGCTCTTCGTCGTAATCGTTCTGGGAGCGATCGCCTGGATCGCAGGCTTTAACGTCTTTCGCTTTCTGGCATACATCAAGGAAGAGATCCTGCTGGTGTTGGCTGTGAGTTCATCTGAGATCGCAATCCCGAATCTGATGGCGAAGCTTGAGAGACTCGGTTGCTCCAAGTCTCTCGTGGGACTGGTGATTCCAACCGGCTTTACCTTCAACACCGATGGAACCAGCTTGTACATGACCATGGCTGCTCTATTCGTGGCACAGGCAACCAATACCCATCTGACTCTGACCCAGCAACTCACCATTTTCGCGGTGGCGGTTCTCACCTCGAAGGGAGCCAGCGGCGTACAGGGCGCAGCTTTCATCGCGCTCGTGGCTACGCTTTCCGTGATCCCAACCATTCCGGTTGCAGGGATGGCCTTAATTCTCGGAATTGACCGCTTCATGAGTATGTTCAGAGCCACGGTCAACATGATTGGGAACGGCGTAGCAACGGTGGTCCTGGCGCGCTGGGAAGGAGAATTAAAGAGCGAAACACTGAGGCAACAGCTAGCGACACCGGCTTAGAGCCCGATCGTCCCGCTGCCCCGAGCCGGTTGGTAAATGGTGGGCGCTATAGGATTCGAACCTATGACTTCCACCGTGTGAAGATGGCACTCTACCGCTGAGTTAAGCGCCCACTTTGTGCGGTAAGTTCATCATTATACACAAGTTCCCAACCCCCGACTTTGCTACTGAATTGCCTCCGGCCCCGTTGCAGCCCCCGTTCACCCCCGAGAACTGTTTCCAGCACCCGGCCTTGCGCCTCTAACTTCTGCTTCCTCCCGGAATGCGCATAATGCATCGCGATGTCCAGCCGCTTGTGCCGGAGAGTCGCCAGTATCACAGCCGGGTTTTCTCCTTCCGCCATTAGGAACGAGCAGATGCTATGGCGGAACGCGTGGAAACCAAGACGCTTGATCTCGTTGCAATTCAGGTCGAAGACTCCGACCCTGGGTCAAGCGTTATGACCTTGGCTTTGATCGCAGCCGGCCGCAGATAATCCTCTACGATCATCGACCCAGTCCGAGGTTTTCGCCCACTCTAGGTCTAGGCTGCAGGCGCACCTAGCGCACTTCTTAATCGGTCGGATTCCGCGGGAACTTCTGGTACGGCAAGCGCACTTTTTGGATCACGACTTGGTCGGCTCTGATATTGGCCGGCGCCTGAAAGGTGGGTACTCCACACGGCCCCCCCGCTCCACAGGCAGCGTCAACCGCTCCCGCGGTGACAAAGTCGTCCTGGTCGACACCATCTCCACTGACCCCCAAACCGCCCACGAGCACGCCATTCCGATAAAGCGGCAGGCTTCCGGGGAAAAAAACGATTCCGCTCATGTTGCCCGTGTTGGGTGGTCCGGTTCCGATCCCTTGCGTGCAAGGGTTCCCTGTGTCGTACAAGTAGAGTGGGAAAAAGGGCCCGTCACCCGATCCGTCGATTCCCGGCGGAAACATCGGTTGCGATCCGAAGCTGACAGTGCGATTTGTAACGGCGGTTCCCGCCGGAACGCCGGGCAAATCCCTCACGCCGGTTGTGCTGAACCAAACTACATTACGGGCCTTAGAAGCCGCCACGTCCACGCTGAATATAGTTCCATCCGCCATGCGATACAGGCCAAGAATCGTACCGTCGAGGTCCGACACTGCAATCGTCATTCTAGCCGTGGATCCGATCGGAAGGCGGATAACGGCGCGCGTCATGTCTGCGGTCGCCACGGCGTTGGCAATGATTTCGGTGACATCACCTTGCGACAGCATGGAGCCGGCATTGGGGCCCACCAAATATCCGTCCGGCGGCAACGAGCCTGCCGTGGCGGGTACCTCGTAGGAGCCTGCGAAGGTGCCGGCAGACGTGCCCGCGGGCTGCGTCATCTGCTTTACGAACGGCAATGCAACGCCGCCGACGATTACGACGCCTGGCGGCGGAAGCGTGACACTAAGAAATCCCGACTTCGCCGCCCCTGAAAACGCCGCATATTCGGCAATCGCGGACGATGTGCTCACCACGCCCACGCCCCCGACCACTCCACCATTGAACAAGGGCACGCCGCCGGGATTGACTGCTAACGGTTGGCTGTCATTCGTGTCAGCTTTGCCTGTAATAATGCCCAGACCGAACTTAGTGCCGTTGATCGAAAGCGACGGATTTAAAATCTGTCTCGGCAGGAAACTGGCGCTCAGCGTACAGCCGCGATTGGTGTTTTCGATTCCGTACAAATCGCCGTTGGGAGTGCCGGCAACTCCGGGTGGAAAGTGGGTACTGCTGATGAATCGCACGGTGCGTGAAGAGAGCGGCGCCTGATCATTGCTGAAGAAAGCGGCGGTACGAGCCAAGCCGACTGCCAGTTCGTCGGAGGGCACGACCTGGCCAAAATTTCCAATCGATGTCGTGGGCGCTCCGGGTGTTTTGAACACCGCGAGGATAGTTCCGGCACGGTCCGCTACCGCAACTACCATGGGCGCGTTTACCGATGTCACCGCGTTCTGCACAACGTTGGTCACGTCTGTACTGGTAAGCGGGATAGCGGTGGATGGCGGCGGGTCCGCCGAGTTCGAAAACGATAATTTATCCCCACCGCCGCCGCAGGACAAGCACAATAGCAGCGTTGCACAGACCACCAATGAGAGCCCAGAAAGTCCAAGGAGATGGTTCTTTCCGGCCTTTATCACTAGCCATCTATTCATGCGGCTTGTCCCCTCCAAAATTCGAAGAGCTTTAGTCGGCTTGGTGTATAAATCTACACCAAAATCCGTCGCGGGCCGCAATTGAGACGAATTAAGGATACGAGGGAGCGGCTGCATTCGGAATCGTTTCGCGCCGCCATTATGCCCAGACTGCTGACGAGTCAAGCAATACTTGCTAGCGCGCAAAGTTTGTGATAGGAGTTATGCCCCATCCGGTTCCGGCTATAAGAGCGTCAGTTGTGGCGACGAAGATGGATGTAGAGCGAGCGTCAATGGTGATAAGGGCGTGGACTTCCCTGAGGGCGTTTTTGTGCCTTATCGCGTTGCCTGGAATGGTGTTGGGTCAGGAGACGCCTGAGGTTCATCAGACGCCTTCAGTGCAGAGGATTCCCGGCCACGCGCTCGCAAACACAGCGTCGCTGCAAGGCACGGTAACAGACCCTCAAACCAAGCTGGGCATTCCCGGAGTCAAGATCAGCCTGCTCCGAGCAGGCGTTGTGGTTCGCGAAAGGTGGACGGACGCCGAGGGTATTTTCCGGTTGCTTGACCTGTCGCCGGGAACCTATGAACTCAAAGCCGAGGAGCTAGGATTCCAGTCTCTGGACCTGCCCAGTCTCCAGATCAAGGGTCCGGAAACCAAAGACATAGCTTTAGAGCCGATCGCGGGCGAGACTCTTCCGACGAAAGGTCCATCTGGGGTTCCAGGCGCTTTACCCTCACCACCGACGCCACCAGTTCCGCCGACTGGGCCCTATCCTGGGTTGCGAAGCCCACAAGCGCCTTCTTCTCCCGGGCCGCTGGGAATCGCTCCCGAGCAGCTACCGCCAGACTCGGCGAACTTCGCGAAGGAACCCGACCGGTGGCGTGTTCCCATGCCGACATGGGACCGCTATGGCAAGGGTGGTGAATTTCCCTATACGAAAAGCCACTGGTACGATCCGTTTAATCGCAGCCGCCTCAAGGGCGACACGCCCATCTTCGGGCAGAAGTGGTTCTTTGACTTCACAGGAACCAGCATTACCGGGCTGGACTTGCGGCGTCTGCCCGTACCCAGCGGGGTATCCGCCGAGCAACCCAACAGCACCGACTTCTTTGGCCGGGGTGAGCAAGGCTTCGCCTCACAAAGTTTCCGTCTATCCTTCGATCTTTTCGAAGGCGACACCAGTTTTCGCCCGATTGATTTCCGCGTGCGCTTTACGCCGGAATTCAACCTCAACTTCCTGCAAACGCGCGAGCGCGGACTGGTCAATATCGACGTTCGTGGCGGCACTAACCGGTTCGACAGCCACACGGGTCTGCAGGAGGGATTTGTCGAGGCCAAAATTCACGACTTGAGCCCGAATTTTGACTTCGTCTCCATCCGGGCAGGGATCCAGCAGTTCGTCAGCGATTTTCGTGGCTTCATTTTCGCCGAGGAACAGCCCGGTGTGCGCCTCTTCGGAAGTATGCGTTCGAACCGGATCAACTACAATCTGGCCTACTTCTACTTTCTCGAGAAGAACACGAACAGCGGACTCAATACATTCGACTCCCGCCATCAACAGGTTTACATCGGGAACGTGTACATCCAGGACTTCCTTGCCAAAGGCTACACCACAGAGTTTAGTTTCCATTACAACCGCGACGATCCCACGATTCACTTCGACGACAACGGATTCCTCGTCCGGCCGGCACCCGTTGGGCTGGTGGTGAATAACGGCATTCTGCAACACGGCATTCGGGCCTACTATCTGGGTTGGGCCAGTAACGGGCACATTGGCCGGCTGAATGTGAGTCACGCGTTCTATCAGGCACTCGGCCATGACACGCTCAATCCAATTGCTGGAAGACGCGTTGACATCAACGGAAGGATGGCGGCGCTGGAGTTGTCAGTGGACAAGGATTGGGCACGCTTCCGATCGTCGTTTTTCTGGGCTTCCGGCGATCCCAGCGCCCGATCAGATGCACTCGGACTGGGCGGTCGTGGTTCGACCGCGCGCGGCTTCGACACCATTGTGGATGAAACCAACTTCGCCGGAGGCGCCTTCAGCTTTTTCGACCAGCAAGGTATTCGCCTCACCAGCACGGGAATTGCACTCACAAATCCCGGCAGTTTGCTGGTCAGCTTGCGCAGTAATAAGGAAGAAGGCCAGGCCAATTTCGTAAATCCAGGGATTTATGTATTCAATGTGGGCGCTGATTTCAATGTGACGCCCAAGTTGCGCGCGTTTGTAAACGCGAACTACCTTCAGTTCGACCGGACGGAGCCGTTGCAAATCCTTCTGTTCCAACCTGGCATTCGGCACAGCATCGGCACGGACAGTGGAGTGGGCCTGCAGTATCGGCCGCCATTAACAGAAAACATCGTGATCACAGCGGGAGTATCGAATTTAGTTCCGGGTCCCGGATTTGCGGACATCTTCAACACGCGCGTCTTGATCTCCGGCTTCACTACTATACGGCTGACGTTTTGAGCTTCAGGCTATGCGGCTTTCTTTATGGCGACGATGGGGGCGAGTCTTGACGGCGGCGGCGGTCGTGTGCGCCGCCTTCGCGGTGTTTAGCGCTCACCGCACCAAGGCGGAGTCAGAACAAGCCACGGAGTCATCACAGCAGGCGGGAACTGGGCAAAGCTCTCCGGGTATTGGCGACTCGATCGAGGAGGCACAGCAGACGTCGGCTGGGTGCGTAAGCTGCCACCACCCGATGGACAGCACGACCATGCACACGACCGGCACCGTGCGTTTGGGTTGCACCGACTGTCATGGAGGGAATGCTCAGATCACGCTGACCGCCGGCGTAGCGCAAGGAGCGCGGCAATACCAGGAACTGACCAGGCAGGCTCACCCCCGACCTCGTTTGGCAAAGAACGCTGAAGCCTCCCGCAACCCGGTTCGCTCCTATACCGAGTGGCTGAAAGAAGATGCGGATTACGTCAAATTCATTAACCCCGGCGATTTGCGTGTAGCGGAGCAAACCTGCGGTCGGTCCGGATGTCATGCTTCCGAAGTGCAGCGCGTACGCACCAGCATGATGACCCACGGTGCGATGCTGTGGGGCGCCGCGCTTTACAACAATGGCGCGATTCCCCTGAAGAATCCCCTTTTTGGCGAAAGCTACGCCCGCGACGGAACGCCGCAGAGATTGCAAACCTTCCCTCCGCCCACCCCCGAAGAGACGCGCACCAAGGGAGTTCTCCCCTACCTTGAACCTATTCAGAGATGGGAAGTATCGCAGCCCGGGAACGTGTTGCGGGTGTTCGAACGGGGTGGCGAAAGGAAGCCCGAAGTCGGGATTCCCAACCTCGAAGAGGAACCGGGAAAGCCCGATGTCAAACTCGGCGACCGCGGCTTTGGCACACTGTTGCGCACGGATCCTACGGTTCTGGGCTTGCAAAAAGCGCGCTTGTTCGATCCCTTGTTGTCATTTCCCGGAACCAACGATCAGCCTGGAGACTTTCGCGCCAGCGGATGCAGCGCTTGCCACGTGATCTACGCCAATGATCGCGCTCCCGAACATTCGGGACGCTATGCGGTCCGTGGCAATCTTGGGCAGACTGCAACCGCCGATCCGACCATCCCCAAGAATGAATCGGGACACCCCATCAAACACGAATTCACTCGATCCATTCCGTCGAGTCAGTGCATTGTTTGCCACATCCACCCCGGCACCAACATGGTTGCGACTTATTTTGGCTACACCTGGTGGGATAACGAGATTGATGGTGGCAAGATGTATCCCAAAGAGCAACGCCATCCCAGTCCGAAGGAAGAGCAGGCGATTCAGACGCGCGATCCAGAGCGGGCTGCGATTCGCGGCTACTGGTCCGACGTGGGTTTTCTCGAGAAGACCGGAACGCAGGAATTCAACAAAGAACTGAAGAACACTCAATTCGCCGACTTCCACAGTCACGGGTGGATTTTCCGGGCGGTGTTCAAGCACGATCGCAAAGGCAATCTTCTCGATGCCGACGGCAACCCGGTTTCCTTCGAGGATCCGAATAAGTTTGGAAAGGCTGTCCATCTGAAAGACATCCATCTGGAAAAGGGGATGCATTGCATCGACTGCCACTTCGTCCAGGACAGTCACGGTACCGGAAAGTTATATGGAGAGACGCGCAATGCCATCGAAGTGGATTGCGTGGATTGCCACGGCACGATCCAGCAACGAGCGCCATTGCGGACGTCAGGCATTGCGGCCCCCGCCGGCGGCACTGCCCTTGATCAACTCCGCACGCCCTGGGGTGAACGCCGCTTCTACTGGGATGGAGATCGCCTTTTTCAGCGCTCGATGCTGGAAAAAGAGCAGCAATGGGAAGTGGTGCAGGTGATCGACTCGATCACTCCGGGGAACGCCCACTATACCGAGAAATCGCGTCTTGCGAAGACGATCCAAAAAGACGGCAGCACCTGGGGAAGCGCGAATGCCGACTCGTCTGACCTGGCGCACGAAAACAGCCGGATGACCTGCTACTCGTGTCACAGCTCATGGGCCCCCACCTGTTATGGCTGTCATCTTTCGATGACGGCAAATCAGAAGATGCCCATGTTGCACAACGAAGGAGTCACAACTCGCAATTGGACCTCCTACAATTTCCAGGTTCTGCGCGACGACGTCTACAGCTTGGCCATTGATGGCACGGTCACAGGACATCGAGTCGCGCCGGTGCGCTCGGCATGCGCCGTGTTGGTGAGTTCGCAAAACAACAACCGCGATTCGATCTATTACCAGCAGCAGACCGTTTCTGCCGAAGGTTTCAGCGGGCAGGCCTTCAGTACATTCGTCCCGCACACAGTGCGTGCCAGGGAAACCAAGGGTTGCACCGACTGTCATGTCTCGAAGGCAGGGGATAACAATGCATGGATGACTCAGTTGCTCCTCCTGGGTACGAACTTCATGAACTTCATGGGCCGCTACATCTACGTGGCTACCGGTAGCCACGGGTACGAGGCGGTCGTGGTCGCCGAACACAACGAGCCTCCTGCTGTAATTGGAAGCGATCTGCAAAAGCTTGCCTATCCCGACGACTACGCCAAGCACATAAAGAATGGACGTGAACTGAAGGAGGCTTACGGGCACTCTGGATCGAACATTCTGGATGTCCAGGCTCGCGGCGAATATCTTTACGCTGCCATGGGAAAAGGAGGCGTGCGTGTCTATGACATTGCAAACGTCGATGACAAGGACATTTCCCAACGCACCATCACCGCGCCGGTCTCGCCCTTGGGCCAGCGCTTCTATGTCCCGACGAAATATGCGAGTGCGATAGCGACTCCGACGACATTGGCTGTGGACCCGTTACGCACACACCGCCCGGAGAACGAAGAGCAGCCCATTCACTTGATGTATGGTTTCCTTTACGTAGCCGACAAAGAAGAGGGTTTGGTCGTGATCGGCGATCCAAACCTGAAGAGCAAGAGTCCCGGGGTCGGCACTTTGCTCGACGGCGATCCGCGCAATAATTTTCTTAAACGCGCTTTGGCTTTCAATCCCGAAGGTGCGCTGACGGGAGCACGGAAGATCGTAATCGTGGGCACGTATGCTTATATTCTTTGCGATGCGGGACTGGCGGTGGTGAGCCTCGAAAATCCACTGAACCCAAAACTCAAGACCCAGATTAACGCCCCATTCCTGAATGAGCCGAGAGGGATTGCTGTGCAGTTTCGCTACGCCTTCGTGGTGGACAATCAAGGACTAAAGGTTCTGGACATTACGCACCTTGACCGGCCTGTTCCCGTTCGGGGGGCGTCGGTACCGCTGACTGACGCTCGCAACGTCTATGTCGCTCGCACTTACGCCTACGTTTCCGCGGGCAAGCAGGGTTTGGCGGTGGTGGATATTGAGCATCCCGAGCAACCCCGGCTGGATCAGATTTTCGACGCCAATGGTGCCATGAATGATGTGAACGACGTGAAACTCGGCATGGTCTCGTCCGAGTTGTTCGCCTACGTGGCCGATGGCAAGAATGGGCTGCGCATAGTTCAATTATTCTCACCGGCCGACAACCCCTACTTTTCCGGCTTCAGCCCGCGCCCCACTCCCAAACTGATTGCCACTCACCGCACGCGTGGGCCCGCGCTGGCCGTCTCCAAAGGCACTGATCGTGATCGCGCCGTGGATGAGAGCGGTAATCAGGTGGCTGTGCTTGGACGCCGCGGCGCGCGACCATTCAATCTGCAGGAATTGGAGCGAATGTATCTTCGCAATGGCCAACTCTACACGGTTACCGAAAATCCTCCCGGCCCCGCGCACTGATGCGGGCGAGAATACTCCGGCTACTTTTCGGCCCGCAATTGTGGGATCGTAAACTTTCCCCTGACGGGTCGTTCTTTTGACCAGTCGTGATACGAATGACACTCGGAGCAGCGCCCACTGGCGGCATCGTGCCGCGGCCCGCTGTTCTGGTGGCAAGCACGGCAAGACGTAATTCCTGGCAACAGGATGTCGGCGGTGTCGCGACTCTCGGGCGTCCGGTCGTGGCACGCGGTGCAGGTCAACAGGCGGTGGGAATCGTGATTGAACTCGGCGTGCAGGAACCAGCGAGCCGGGATTGAAGATTTCGCTACCGCCGGAAGCGGCCCATTCCCTTCGATCATGACGTGGCAGAGCTTGCAGCCTTTGCCGAACAACAGGCGATCAGCCAGCATGACTTGCTGATCAATCCATTCCTGCCGGTTGTGCGGAACAGGCAGTGGCAATTTCATCGTGGCCGGCAGAATCCGTTCCGGCGCTACCGCTTCCGACATCGCTCCCGGATGAGACGCGAAGTAATCGTTGTACTTCTGCATGATAAACGCCTGGACAATTTCCGGCCTGTCGTGCGGTGCCGCTTGGTCGAAACGTTTGTCAAATTGCAGATCCTTAACATGACAGCCAGCGCACTGATTGGCATAAAGAATTGACGACATGTAATCCTGGGAGCGGGAACGACGTTGGTCTGCGCTCGCTACGGCCATGGTCTGAGGCTGAGCTGTTGGCTGAGATACGGGTTGAGACACCGCATACGGCCAGGTTCCGTCTACCGCAATCGGACGATGACAGTCTTGACAATCCATCTGCACCGGGCCGGCTGGGCCGGCAAGATTGGGATGCAGATGGGCGTAGTGGTTCAGCTTGACCTGGCCCGGATCACGGGCTCCCAGCCGCAACGCAGCGAACTCCGGATGCTGTTTGTCGAAGTCTCTAACGGCGCGCGCGTACTGCGGTTTGCCGCTCCTGGTGAGTAAATCCGCATGACAACGAGTGCAGCTAGCATCTTCTGTGCTCGCCAGCCGAAGCGAACCCCGGTGTTCTATGTGGCAGGAACCGCAACTCACCGTCGAAACGACGTTGTCGGCATGGTGTGCGGGAGCGCCGTGGCATTTGGAACAGGCATCGTCGCTGACCGTCGCGCGGAATACGCCCAGCGTAGTTACATGGCAAACGTTACATTGCTTCCCCAATACAGCATGAGCCGCCGAAAGCGGGCCGCTGCTGTAGATCTTCTGGCTGCTTGCACGCTCGGCCGCGAACCACCCCAGAGCGACGACTGGAATCAGTACGGACAGCCAGAGCTGCCAACTGCGAAGGGGATGGGGCTGCCTGAAATACTGCAAATCCATCCGCTTGGCCAGATTCTTGGTCGTGCGTACGCGCCGCATCGTTTTTCCTCAGTAGCGCAACGCCATCACTGCGTGCACCGCACCCAGCAACAACAGCGCGTAGGAAAGAGGTATGTGCACGAACAGCCAGGCGTAGAGAATGCGGTGATATTGAGTTTGTTGGTCGAGTTCCCGCTTTTCCTCGCAGATGTTCTCCAAATCGTCTACGGACGGATGCAAGTTTGGCGGCAGGAGCAAGCGCAGCCGCTGAAACATAGCTTGGGACCGATGGCGATCGGCTAGCGTCATGCCCCTGGATCCGCCCTGTTCGATATAGGGTTGCATCTCGCGGCGGAAAAGCTTCTGGAGTTCGACGCTGGCCCCTTCGTCCATCTGCAAGCCGGAGGCGACCGTGAGGCCGCCCATGGTTCCGGCACTGGCCGATGCGGCGCGTTGTTGCTCGGTGGCGTGGGAAACACTCCCTGCCAGTGCTGAAGAGACTTCCGCGACCAGGTTTTGCGCTTCCTCGACCAGTTGTGAACGCACTCGTCCGATCTGCTCGTAAATAGTTTCCAGCGGAATCCTCTGAGTGGTAAGCCTGGGCATGAAGTGCTGTAATACCGCTCCCACAATCCCGCTGACAAAAACCACAGCGAACAGCCACATCAGAGCTTTGGTCAGCCCAACGCCAAAGCTGAATCCCGAATGGAACAGGATCAGCGGGAAACTGAGGAAGCCCAGCCACAGGTGGCCACGCATCCAGGCTTGTGCCCGCCCAACGCGCCAGATCGGCACTTTCTTCCGAGCTCCCAGCAGTCCCGCAAAGATCATAAATGCGAAGGCGATGCTGCCGTAGGCCAGGCCGGCACGGTTCCGCCGTTCGCACCCTCGGGCCGCATTTTGGCTGTACAGAATGTACAACACGGCAGCGACCATGAGTCCTGCCAGACTGCCGATGAACCACTTCCGATGTGTTTCATCAATACGCAATGGTCACTGTTCCTGTTTGTGCTTGGGTTGCTGGAGCAAGCCGCCGAAGAATTCCAGCGGGTTCACGCGATGGGCGGCATCATGCGGGCAAGCATACACACAACTCGGTTCTTCGTGGTCGAGGCAGAGATCACAAGAAGTGGCTTTCACCTTCACACTTGCGATCCGTCTTCCCGGATACGAAGGGTCGTACAACTCGACTGGGAAAGGGTGCATATTGATATTTCCATAGGGACAATTGTTCGCGCACTGGCCACAACCGATACACCAGTCCTCAATGATCACCTCAAGCGAATCGCGGCGGCGAATCGATCCCACGGGACAGCCCACCATGCAAAGCGGATCGCGGCATTGCCGGCACGATGTGGCTACCAGGTAGCGGTCGAAGCGAAGCCCTTCGCGAATGAGCCGGCTCACCCCATCGTGGGCGTCGGCGCAGGCGCGTACGCACTGATCGCAGCGGGTACAGCGGTCGAGGTCGAGGATCAGAAGGCTTTGCGCTTCCATCAAGCCCTGGTTGAGAAATTGGTCCACGGGGATATCCGCGACCTGCATGACTCTTTGCCGGTTCTGCTCCTCATGCTCCGCCGCCGCCGCTTCCAACTTCCGGCGGATTTCCGGGAAGCGGTCAAGCATGAGCTGAAAATCGTCTCCCGGAATGCGCACGACTTCGACGTGGTCCAGCGCCCTGCACGTAGATGTGCGGGGCGTGCCGGTGAGCAAAGCCATTTCGCCAAAATACGAACCCCGTGCCAAGTAGGCCAGTACGATATCCCCGCCGGGACGATGCTGGGATACCTTTACGAACCCGAGTCGAACCAGGTAAAAGCTATCGGCCACCTCACCCTGGGTGCAGATCACCTGTCCGGGCTGAAAACTCAGCAGTTCGACATGCTCCCGTAAATGGTCAATGAAATTGGCAGTCAGCGGCGCCAACACAGGAACGCTGCGCAGGTGCGAATCCAGCGCTCGCTTCCTGTAAGTACGGTCAAGTTGCTCCCGAAAGCTCTTGTTACGCTGCATGATGTCGAGAACATTGCGCAGCATCTCGAGCATTGTGCAATCGGTCTTCGCACGCACTGTGGCCGAGCGCGGGTAGTAACTCATGCAAGTCATCTCCCCGAACAATTCGCCGGGACCCAACTCAGCAATCGGGTTCTGATAAGGAAGATCCACGGAGGCGTCAATGGGTATATAAGGTCGAGTGCTTTCTTCTTTTCGCTCATCCTGCTGGCGAGAGGTGAGCAGGCTCTTGAGCTTGCTCAAGAATCCCCGTGCACTGCCCTCGGTCTTAACATGGGCAATCGGGCTTGCTAGATAGACTTCCGCTATGCCATCGACAATATAGAACGCGGTCGCCCCAAACTCTCCTTCGCGGCAAATGATTTCTCCCGCCCGGAAGCGCCGTTCCACAATCGCGTTGCGGTTCAGTTCCAGAAACGTTCCTGAAACGTTCTTGAAAACTGGCAGTTCGACCAGAGCTTCCGGTTTGACAGTGCCGCCTTCCAGGTGGCTTTTAACCACGCCCCGATTCGTCAAAGCTCCCGTGGGGCAGGACACCATGCACTCACCGCACGAAACGCACGAGGACTCTCCCATCGGCAAGTTGTTATCGAAGGCAATGCCTGCCTGGTATCCTTTGCCGCGCCGCGCCAGTACCCAATTGTTGCGGATGTCGTCGCAACCGCGAATGCAACGGTCGCACAGAATGCAAGCCTCGTGATCGACCTGGATGGCCAACGAAGAATCGTCGCGTCCCCGAGGCGTGGTGCGGCCAGGAAACCGCGACTGCCCGATTCCAGCCTGTAGAGCGAGCTGTTCCAATTCGCAATCTCCGGAATGCTGCTGCCGGGTGCACGGCGAGGGATGGTCTGACATCAACAGTTCGACCAGAGTGCGGCGAACTCCCAGGACAGCCTCGGTTTTCGTCTTGACGTTCATTCCTGGTTCGGCTTGACGAATACACGAAGCGGCATAAACTCTCTGGCCCACGTCCACTACACACACGCGGCATACCCCCACCGGATTCTCATTCTGCTGGTGGCAAAGTGTGGGAATGGGAATGCTGAGGGCGCGCGCAGCGTCAAAAATGGTAGTGCCCTGAGGGACGGACACGGTAGTGTCGTCAATGGTCAGTTGGACGTGCTTTACTGGAACCGGTTTGCCTGCCACCGAATCAGGACTCATGATTTTGTCAGGACTGGCTAAAGCAGACCCCTCCCGGACAGCGCCGGTGGACGATGTGTTCTTCTACGATGCCCGGGAAATGTTTCATCACCGAGGCAATGGGGACCGGCACTACCTGCCCGAGTCCGCAAATGGATGCCTGCCGCATGGCCGTCGAAAGCTCATTCACAACTTGCATGTCATCCTTCGAACTTTGACCGGTGGTCCAGCCTTTGAGAATCTCCACCATCTTTTGTGAACCCACCCGACACGGTACACACTTACCGCAGGATTCATTGCGGTAGAAACGAGTGGCATTGAGCGCCATATCCAACATGCACCTGCCTTCCGCGCACACCACAATGGCTCCTGATCCGACCATCGATCCTGCGGCTGCAACCGCGTTCCAGTCCAACGGCAGGTTGGTCATCGAAGCTGGCAAGTATCCCGCAGACGGTCCCGAAGGCGCGAAGGCGAGAAGCTTGCCTCCTCCGGAGATGCCGCCGGCATTTTCATGGATCAATTCGCCATAGGTAGTTCCCATGGGAACTTCAAAAATGCCGGGGTGAAGCACGTCCCCGCTGATCCCGACAAACTTCATTCCCACCGATCCGTTCTTGCCTCGCGCGTTGTACCAATCGACACCACGAGCCAGAATCACGGTCGCCAAGCAGAAGGTCTCGACATTGTTGATGACAGTGGGCTGGTTCCACAAACCATTCGTGACAGGGAAGGGAGGTTTGTTGCGCGGTTCGGCACGCTTGCCTTCGATGGCCTCGAGGAGTGCGCTTTCCTCTCCACAGACATAACCTCCCGGACTGATGAAAATCTTCAGATCGAAAGCCAAATCACTGCCCAAGATTCGGGATCCCAACAAACCCTGTTGGTAGCAGCGATCAATCTCTTCCTGAAGAACCTCTTCGGGATGGTTGTATTCATGGCGGAGATAAAGAATCCCTTTGCGCGCGCCCGTAACCAGGCCGGCAGTGATCATGCCTTCAATCACGAGATAAGGGACATTCTCCATGATGCCGCGGTCTTTAATGGTCCCAGGTTCGCTCTCATCGGCATTGCACACGATGTACTTCGTGGAACCGGGAGCGTTGCGCACCAGTTCCCACTTGCTGGAGGTTGGGAAGCCAGCGCCACCCATGCCACGCAGGCCAGCTAGCTTCAAAGCGTCAATAATCTCCTGCGCAATTCCGGGTTTCAACCAAGCGGCGCACCACCGCATACTGGCCCCGCCCCTGGTACGGATCCGAGACCACAGCCATTCGTTCTGCGTGATGCTGTTGTGCAAGAGGTTTGCCCGCGAGTACATCTTGCGCCATGGTGACTGCGTCCCGGCTGTTTACGTGGCCGTAAATTATGTCATTCATCATGAGCGCCGGCGCCTGGTCGCACCTACCGAGACAGGAAACGTCACGGATACAGATTTCTTTAAGGTCAGCGCCTTGAAAAGCGGAGTCAAGAGCGGACCGCATCTTGTCAGATCCGCAAAGGTGACAGCTCATGTCCGCACACACGCGGACATCAACACGGGGGGGAGGGCTGAGATGAAAGTGGGGATAAAAGCTGGCTACCGCATGGATTTGACTTACAGGGACATTGACCTTTGCAGCAAGCGTCTGGAGCTGGTCGGCTGGCAGGTACCCGAAGTCTCGTTGTATAGCCCTCAGTTCTTCAAACACGACTTCCAGACGCTCCGTGTGAGGTATGTGAGGTCAAACCTTGCTTAAGATGGCGAGAGCGCAAATGCTATAGCAAAACGCATTCAATGTCTATACCTGGCCGCATGGGTGTAAACGAAACCGTCCGCCCTAACTGCATTGATGTCTCAGCGGTGGAGACGTGACAGAACATGTGGCTGCTTGCCGTTGATTTTTTGGCTGTTTCGTCGTATAAACAAGCGCCTACGAGATCGCCCGGCGCGTTGCGGGATGAGAGAATAGCAAAATGCTAAAGCCACCGCTAGCGGTCGCCTGGCCGCTGCTCGTGCTGGTCGCCGTGGGCAACACGCAGACTCGGAGCGCGGCCAACCAAGCGGAGTTGCAAACAGTGGACGTAATCCGCAATGCTGGCTCGATTCAAGTGGAGATCAGGGGCCACGGCCCTTTGACGCCGAAAGTGATGACCTTGGATTCGCCGCCGCGTGTGGTTGTGACCCTGCCGGGGGCGGCGATGTCCACTTCGTACAGCCGGATCAGCGTCGCAAGCGATAACGTCAAGGCGGTACGCATCGGGACTGACGGCCGGACGCCCCCGACCACGAGTGTGGTAATTGATTGTTTGCAGACGTGCGGATACGAATTGCTGCCGGGCAGCAGCGACAAAGTGATTGTGCGGCTGCATGCCGCGGGTGCTTTAAGCGTGACAGTTGGAACGGGGAAGGAAGCGCCAGCACGCGGACCAGCCTCGGAGAAGCCACCGGCAACTGCCATGGCTTCTCTCATAAGTCCTCCGTCTGCCGCTGCTGCGGCTGCGGCGCCGCTTTATCCTCAGAAAACCGCCTCCGCTAATATGTACAACGGCCCCGGTGGATGCGCAGCCAGCAGTTGCCATGGCAGCGTCCAGCCGAGGACCACCACCCGTATTTACCAGAACGAGTACACGATCTGGATCGCGCAAGACAAGCACGCGAAAGCTTTCAGTGTGCTGCGGAACAATGTTTCCGAGCGTATCGGGAGAATCCTGAATATCGGACCACCGGCTAAATCCGCTAAGTGCCTGGTCTGTCACGCGCTCTATGTGTCCCCGGAGCAGCAGGCCCAGACGTTCGAACTGGGTGATGGGGTGAGTTGCGAGAACTGTCATGGTCCAGCCTCGGGGTGGCTCGGTCCTCATACTACGAAAAACTGGCCGCACGAGAAGTCCATCCAGCTTGGCATGTATGACACGCGCAATCTTGGAGAGGCGCAGCGCCAAATGCCTGACCTGTCATCTGGGCACGGCGGAAAAGTTTGTGGATCACGAGATGATCGCCGCTGGACACCCCGATCTTACTTTTGAACTGGGCTTATTTAGCTTCGTCATGCCGCCCCACTGGAAGATTCCGGAGCAAGGCAATCCCTGGCGGCAGGTGCAGGCATGGGGCGTGGGGCAGGCGGTGCAACTGCGCGAATCTCTCAACCGGTTGGCACGCCGCGCGAATGGCCCGATCTGGCCTGAGTATGCTGAACTCGAGTGTTTTGCCTGTCACCACAGCCTCACCCAGGCCGAGGATAGCTGGCGGCAAGCGCGCGGTTACGCCGGCCGGCGGCCCGGCAATCCACCGTGGAACGAGTCGCGCGTGGTCGTATTCCGCGATCTGGTCGATGAGATCAGTCCCCATTCCGCCAAGCAATTGGACGATGAGGTTTCGCAGCTCGCGAGCCTCATGAACCAACTAAACAGCAATCGGGAACAAATCGCCGCATCGGCGACGCGTTCCTCTGCCTTGGCCGACCAGTTGGTGAAGGAGGTTGACGCCCAGGGCTACGACTCGGCGGTGACATTGCGCCTGATGCGGCGAGTCGCTGCTGACGGCACCGCCATTTCGAACGAAGGCGAGCGTTCGGCGGAACAGGCGGCTTTCACACTGGACTCTCTGTACCGAGCCTATAACCAAAACGAAAAGGCGGCCGGTGCGACAGAAGTACGCGCAGAGATCGAAGGACTCTTCGCGCTGCTGAAAGATGCATCGGGTTATTCCGCCCCGCGGTTTGCTGCCCAAATGCAAAGAGTAAGCCAGGCCGTGGGACGCTAGTTTTCGCGAATCTCGAAGGCATGAGTCTGGTACGGCCCCAGGCTCACGTATAGACCATTGCCGGCCAGTTCCGCGGGTTCCCGTGAGTACTCGCTGCCATCGAACAAATCGCAGAATATACAATTCCGGGATACAGCTGCGGCCGGTTCCTGGACCTTACCCTGAGCTGTTCTACTGCCTAGATTTACCACGATGAGCCTACTATCGGCCTTGTTATGCCAGCGGTAGGCGATGAGATCCCGAAATGTGTCGTCTCCTGCAGGGTGCACATCGAGATGCTTCCATTCTCCAGTGTGAAAGACCTCCGCATCGGTGAAGCGGAGCAACTGCTCGTACAATTCTCGAATCTGGTCATCTGCACGTTCGAGAGACGCCTGGGCCAGGGGCATGGGCACGAACGTTTTCCTACCGCTCAATTGGCCATGATGATAAAAACGCATCCCCGGCAGCGTCGAAAGCAGAGTGGCCATGGCAGGAATCGTTTCGCGCGGAAAAACCGCCGCGCTGCGCGGCTCGTCATGATTCTCGAGAAAGCGTACCAGTTTGCTTTGGTAGCGGATGTCAGCGCCGAGATGGGCCCGCACATCTCCGGGCGACGACTTCCGTAGACGATCATAGAGGCGCTTGTCGTAACTGAAATGAAAGCCCAGTTCTTGCATTTTCCATTCCAGGTCCCAGTAAACTTCCGCCAGCCACACGAAATCTGGCACGGCGGCAATCGCCTCTTCCCAAAATTCCGTTTTCGCCTCCGGCCACGATTGAAGGAAATGCCCCCAGGTTCGGTTGAAAATCTCATTCGTGACCAGCATTGCCATGTCGCAGCGTACTCCATCACAATACTGGGCGATGTTTTTCAAGATCCCGATCATGCCCTGGCGACAATCGGGATTGAAATAATTGAGCTGTGCGACGTCAGACCACGGAGGAAAATAGGGGTCTCGGCCGCGAGCGACGAACAGATTCTCACCGCCCTCGCTCTCGACCAGGTAAAAGGCTGCGGGATCACTTCGGAAATCTTCTTCACTGCCCTGGATGTAGCGGTCAGGATGCCGCGCGATCCAGATATGGTCGAAACCGGTATGGTTCGGCACAAAGTCGAGAATTAACCCCATGCCTCGGTTTCGCAACTGGTGGTGTACCTCGCTGAGGCCTTCGGCGGTCGCGATTCGCGGATCCGGACTGTAGTCCTGAATCGAGAAGGGCGAGCCGACGACGTCAGGAACTTTCCAACCCGGCAGAGCGGCATCGAAATCGCGAAAGGCGCGGGGATCAGTACGAAAGATTCGCCGGCCCGCCAAACTCCGCCGCCACACGCCCATCAGGTACACAAAATCAAATCCCAGGTCTGCGAGGCGGTCCCATTCTTCATCCGGCACGTCCTGCAGACGGAGGCTGCGGCCGTGCCTGGCAGAGAGTTCCTCGCACCACACCCAGGTGTTGATCTCGTACAAGTGCGGGTGGGCACGGTAGGAGAACTTGGTCAACGGTTCTGAAGGACGGATCGGCGTCTGTTGCATGTTCCGCTCGCACCAACGAATCAGATTGAGAGTGTACGCGCTTCCGCGGATCGTCCCGCTAGTTTTCTGGAGACATCTCCGGATGTGATGGCAGAGTTGAGAAGGGTTGGCGGACTAATTCGCGGAACTTCGGATACAATTCCGCACTTACGGTGGGTGCCCTGCGGTTTTCATACTTCGCTGGAGCATTGGAGGGCGATTGGCCAATCGGAAGCAGCAGGCGGCAGGTTCGCCTCAGAAGAGGATCGTCGCTCCTAAACAGGAACATTCCCGATTAGCTGAACCCAGCCTCGACAGCTGGCGCAGATGGGGACCTTACGTCAGTGACCGGGCCTGGGGAAGCGTACGCGAGGACTACAGCGCCGATGGGAACGCCTGGGATTTTCTTACGCATGATCAGGCGGTCAGCAAGGCCTACCGCTGGGGCGAGGATGGCATTGCGGGGATCTGCGACCGTTATCAGCTGCTTGTGTTCGCTCTGGCCTTTTGGAACGGCCATGACCCCATTCTGAAAGAGCGTATGTTCGGGCTCTCCAGTTCCGAAGGAAATCACGGTGAGGACGCGAAAGAGTATTGGTTTCACCTTGAAAATGTCCCCACTCACAGCTACATGCATATGCTTTACAAATACCCGCAAAGGGAATTTCCGTACCGGCAGTTGATCGAGGAAAACCGCGCGCGAGGGGGAGAACCTGAGTTCGAGCTGCTGGATACCGGCATCTTCGATGGCGATAGATATTTCGATATCTTTATCGAGTACGCCAAAGAATCGCCGGAGGATGTCTGCATCCGCATAGAAGCGTTTAACCGTGGTCCCGACGCTGCTGAACTTCACGTACTGCCACATTTGTGGTTCCGCAACACGTGGAGTTGGAGTGACCCGCCCGGCGGCAAGCCCACTATTCAGGTGGGAGTGGCCGGGAAACAGCACGTGATGCTGGTGGCAGACGATTCGACGGCCGAGCCGCTGAAGAAATATTCAATTGCAATACGCTCTCGGCCGGCGCTACTTGTATGCGCCTTCCGGCGGCGAGTTGCTGTTTACGGACAACGAGACCAACGCCTCCCGTCTCTATGGCCCGTCCGCGGTCAACCGGTCTCCGTATGTGAAAGACGCGTTTCATCGCTACGTCGTGAACGGCGAGCCGAGCGTGAATCCGCGCCAATTGGGCACGAAGGCCTGCGTACACTACCGCAGCCAAGTGGCGGGTGGGAGTTCTATCGTCCTACGGCTGCGCTTGACCGAGAAGGAGATGACCAGCCCACTCCGCGACGTGGACAAAGTGGTGGAGCAGAGGAAGAAAGACGCGGACGAGTTTTACGAAGCCGTCCATCCTCCCAAGGCGTCAGCGGAAGAGAAACTGATTCAACGGCGCGCGTTCGCCGGCATGTTGTGGGGAAAACAGATTTACCTCTTCGACGTCGAGCGCTGGCTGGAAGGCGATAGCATTCCTCCGCCTGACGGCCACAAGAAAACTCGTAACATCCATTGGCGCCATCTGAACTCGATGCGAGTGCTTACGATGCCTGACAAATGGGAATTCCCCTGGTTTGCTGCATGGGACTTGGCTTTTCAGTGCACCACTCTCTCCCTGGTAGATCCGGAATTCGCCAAGGACAATCTTTTGGCCCTGCTGTTCGAGCAGTTCCAGCATCCGAATGGACAAATTCCCGCCTACGAATGGGAGTTTTCGGACCTTAATCCGCCGGTTCACGCGTGGTCCGTCTGGCGCGTCTACCAAAACGAAAAAGTACGCACAGGGAAGGGAGACACGGCTTTTCTGGAAAAGTGCCTGCACAAACTGCTGATGAACTTTGCCTGGTGGGTGAACCGCGTGGACAGCACCGGGAACAACGTCTTTGAGGGCGGCTTCCTGGGATTGGATAACATTACCGTCGTGGACCGCAGCGACAAACTTCCCGGAGGCGCCATGCTCGAGCAATCGGATGCCACCGGCTGGATGGGTTTCTTTTGTCTTTACCTGATGCGGGCAGCTCTCGAACTGGCCAATTTCGATAAGGCCTACGAGCTTCTAGCAACAAAATTTTTTGAGCACTTCATCTATGTCGGCGCCGCCATGAAAAAGATGGGCGGCCGAAACTATCAACTCTGGGATGAACAAGACGGTTTCTTTTACGACGTTCTTCGGCTGCCCAATGGAGACTTCAATAAATTTCGCCTCCGCTCCCTGGTAGGCCTGATCCCGCTCTTTGCGGTTGAGGTGATCGATCGGGAAGATTTGGATCCGCATCCCGAATTTCTCAGGAATGTTGAGTGGTTCATCCGGAATCGTCCGGACCTGGTGGGGAACGCTTGCTACTCGATCGAGGGGCGACGTTACGTCCTTTCCATCGCGGACTCGGGCCAGTTTGCCCGGGTTTTGCAGTATCTCTGGGACCCGAAGGAATTCCTCGCCCCGCACGGGATTCGCAGTCTCTCCAAGTATCACGAACAGCATCCGTTTTGTTTCGGAGGAGGGTGTGTCGGGTACGAACCGGCGGAATCGACCGCGCGCATCAAGGGTGGAAATTCCAACTGGCGTGGCCCGTTGTGGTTTCCGACCAACTACTTGTTAATTCGTTCCCTGCTGAAATTCAGCCGTGCCCTGGGGCCCGACTTCGCAGTGAGAACACCCGGCAGCAACGGCCAGCCGGTCACGCCGGAGGCCATGGCGGCAGAAATCGCCGATCGCATGATCGGGTTGTTCCGGAAGAATGAGCAGGGGCACCGTCCTTGCTTCGGCTCGTACCGCAAGTTCCAGGAAGATCCGCATTGGAGGGATAACTTGCTATTCAATGAGTACTACCATGGAGAGACTGGGCAAGGCCTCGGCGCGAGTCATCAGACGGGCTGGACCAGCCTGGTGGCCAACTTGATTGACGAGTGGCGCCGCTGATGCTCCGCAGACGCCTGATTTCCGCGGGAATCCTGTTCCTGAGCCTGATCACGGTGAGCGTGACCGGCTATCGCCTCTTGGGCGGACCATCCGTCACGTTTCTACAAGCACTCTACATGGCGGTCATCACCCTGGCCGGAGTTGGGTATGGAGAGATTGTGGACACCGCTCATAACCCAGCTCTGCGAATCTTTAACATGGGAGTGGTGTTGTTCGGTGTGGCCGTGACTGTCTACGTATTTTCCGTGGTGGCGGCCTTCCTGTTGGAAATCGAGCTCACAAGTCCGTTTTGGAGACGCAGAATGCAGAAACGAATCAGCGAACTCAGAGGACACTACATCGTGTGTGGAATTGGAGACACCGGCCGGCACGTGGCGGAGGAGATGCATCGCACCGGGACGCACTTTGTAGTCGTTGACCGCAGCGAAGAGTTGATCAAGAAAGCAATCGAGACCTACCCCGATCTCTTCCCTGACATGCTGTACGTTGTTGGTGACGCCACAGAGGAGGAAATTCTGAGCAAAGCGGGCATTGAACACGCCAAAGGCCTAATTACCACTCTTCCCGATGACAAGGACAACCTAGTTGTGACCGTTGTCGCTCATCAGAAATTCAGCAATTTGCATATTGTGGCCCGCTCTGCTGACCAGAAGTTCTCGGACCGCATGATACGGGCAGGAGCAAGGGCCACAGTTTCTCCGAGTCGTATTGGTGGACTCAGGATGGCTAGCGAGGTTCTCCGACCGCAGGTCGTGGGATTTCTGGATCTCATGTTAAAGGATCAGTCGCAAACGTTGCGAGTGGAGGAGATCGAAATCGATGCCTCTTCGACGTGGGCGGGCAAACGCTTGAGCGAAATCAAGATTCACGCCAAGCACAACCTCCTGGTGCTCGCGTTGAAGACCGCGGGAGGATCTGGGGTTCCCAAGTTGTGGATAAATCCTCCGGACAGTGTGGTGATCAGGGCCGACGCCGCGATCATCGTGATGGGAGATATTAAAGACATCCGCGAGGCGCGTCGCGAAGCCAGATCGGCTGGCGCACCGGCAACAACTTGAAACGTGACGAAACGGCCTAGGTTTTAGTGTTCTGGAAGGCACCCGGTTTTCCGACCGAAGACACATCGCAAGTGGATGAGCGTGCAGGGAGCCGCCCCCGATCATGTCGCAATGGGTAGGCCTTAGATTGGATTATTCTTCGGCAGGGAGGAACGTAACTATTTCGATCTCATCACGTAGACTCCATCCCACGCGGGATCTGGCGCTTCCTCCATAAATTCGAGGCAACGTTGCAGAAGCACCTGGGTGGGACCGTCATCCGGGTAGACGGCGAGCAATTCACCGAATTTTCCAGCTGCCTCCCGCCAGTTCTGACTGCGATATACATCCAGAGCTGCATTGAACTGCATCAGCAATGTTGCGTAGGCGTGGCGTTCAGAAATCGGAGCCAGCAACTGGTAAATGACCACTGGCTGCTTTTTTCCCTTCACGCGGATTCGATCGACTTCGCGGGCGACAAACTGATGCGCCACTTGGGCATAGGTACTTTCGCTGATGATCACGCGGCTGCGGTATTGCTTCGTCATGCCCTCGAGGCGGGAGGCCAGGTTGACGTTATCTCCCATCACGGTCCAGGCAAGGCGCTTGTCAGATCCCATGTTGCCGACGTTCACGGGGCCGGTGTTCAGCCCAATCCCGACTGAAATCTGGCGCCGCCCCTGCTCCGCCCACTTGCAGTTCAGTTCTTCCAGGCCCGCAACCATCTCCAGGGCGCAGCAGCAGGCGCGATAGGCGTGATCCGGCTGGGGAAAAGGTGATCCCCAGAACGCCATGATGGCGTCGCCGATGTATTTGTCGAGCGTCCCCAGATTGCGAAACAGAATGTCCGTCATTGCACTCAGATATTGATTCAGCAGGTGGACGAGATCATCCGGTGTCAAACTCTCGGAGAGCGTTGTGAAATCGCGAATATCACTAAACATCACCGTAAGGTCGCGGACTTCGCCTCCGGGACGAATATACTTTCGCGGATCCTTTTCAATCAGCGCGATCACCCCGGGCGACAGGTATTGAGAAAATGTCTTTCGGATTTTCCGTTTCTCGCGCTCTTCGTGAATCACCCGAAAGCTGATGATGGAAGCATACGAGCCCACCAGCGTCGCCGCCGGAATCACAAAGCTGTACCAGCGTCCCCAGTGCACAAAGCTGGAGTAGACAAACCACGAGAATGCTCCCAGCACCGCTATGGCAGTGAGCGTTGCAGCCAGAGGGGGCGATCGGCCCAACCAAAGTCCCAGCCCGATGCCGAAAAAAACGATGAAACCGATGTCGACCATCTCTTCGCGAAAGCCCCGGATGAGAAAAGTGCGATGCGGTTCGGCGGTGTGCAGTAGATTGTCGAGGATGTTGGCATGTACCTCGACTCCCATGTAGCCGGAGTTCTGCTTTTGAAAGGGTGTGTTGCGCAGGTCGCCGATGCCCAGGGCCGTGCCCCCAACAAAAACAATTTTGTCGCGAAACGCATCCGCGGGCGCGGTTCCATGGATCACGTCCGCCATCGAGTAGTGCGGATAGGAGTTATAGGGGCCAACATAGTTGATGAGCGCAGAGCCGTTCCGCCAGGGGTGCAGCTCGTGACCGCCAAACTGAATGCGCTCGATGCCGTCCGCCGAGATGTAAGCTGCAATTTGCTGGTCGGGTATGCTTTCGTATTGCCGCAGGACCTGTAACGCCAGCGACGGAAAGAAATCCTGGTCCTGGTAGCGAATCACGAACAGGGCTCGACGCAGTGTGCCGTCGGCATCTGAAGCAATGTTGAAGAAACCATACGATGCCGCGGCTTCGGCCAGTCTCGGAAGATTGGCTTCCACTCCAGCGGCCACCGGCCCCCCACTCTGAATCCATGCCCGCCCGAGATCGAAATCGCGGTTGCCGGACTTGACTTTCAAGACCTGAGGGAAGGCCTGCGCCCACACGATGTTGAAATAGGCTTCGGCCTGCTTGGGATCGAAAGACCTGGAACGCTCGGCACTCAGAAAAAGATGGCCGAGAACGACGTTTCCGGCGTCTTTGAGGGCCGCTGAGAACTGAGCGTCGACATCAGATTGTTGCTGTAGCTGCTGGAGTTTATTTTGCAGGTCCACGGGGGCGGCAGATCCGATTTCGCTTCGCAAGCGCGTAAGCATGGCAAGGGATTCGCTGCTTGCTGCGGTGGGAAATGTCATGTCGAAGGCGACAACCCGGGCGCCTTCCTGTTTCAAGTGACGCACCAGAAGAGCGTAGTCGCTTCGCGGCAAGGGGTATGAGCCGATCGTCTGCAGCGTCTTCTCGTCAATTCCAACGATGACTATGCGAGGATCTGCAACGCGCCTGCCGCGCATGGCAAAGCGAAGATCGAGCGTGCGCTGCTCAATATCCTGGAGAAACAGAAAGCCAGCCCGCTGATTGCCGCCGATTCCAGAATAAGCGAAGAGGGCGAGACCAACAGCCGTCGCCGCTACCGCGATGGCAGTGTGGGTCTGGTGCGAAAGCCATCCGACTGCAGTTCTGAAATTCGCTCCCATCGCTGCAAATGGTCAGCACCCGGTCGGGCCGCACTTCGGCGGCGGAGGCTGAGTGGTGGTGCTGCCGCCGCCGCGGGTTTCCGCGATCCCCACCCCTATTCCCACTCCGGCAGCTACTCCTACGCCAATCAAAACATTGCGCAACGTGTGAGTATGCACTCTGCCCACGCCCGTCGGCTGATCGGGAACGTTGGTGTCCTGCATGCCCGCCTCCGCCAGCGGCGCCGGAGTCGAACTTGCCTGGTATCCTGCGGGGGGAATATCTAGTCCGATGACTACCATCTGGCCCGCTGTAAGCATCACGGTGCTGGTCGAACCGGTCGACGCACTGTCGCTCTTGAGCACTTTTGCCCCGGACGCAGGCGTCACCTCCACTTTGCCGACATAGCAAATCACTGTGGTTTTTTGGTCTGCATACCCGACATAGAAGTCCGTTCCGATTACGCCGATCACCGTGTTCGGCGTTTTGACCTCGTATTTGCCACCCGGCTTGGTGATTTTGACCACCTGGTTGCGGAGCTTGCCGTAGTTCACTTCAATCGAGGTCTGCTGCGATACGGCATCGTGCTGCACGACTTTGAGTTCGCTGTTGGAGCCAAGACTGAGAATGGAGCCATCGGCAAGACCGGCGCGCAAACGTCCCTGAGCATCCGTTTTCAGCAGATCATTCCACATCAGGCTGTCTTTGGCCTTCACGGACTGCGCATTTCGTGAAGCAGCCGGAATGAGAGCCTTCACTTCTCCGGCTATTTCGTTATCGGCTGGAGCCGAAAAGAGCGGCGTCGTGACCAGAAGCAGAGAAAGCGAAATCGACAGCAGGGATTTGCGCACACCAACCCTCCAGAAATCCGATTGTTTGGGGGATGCTAGCAGGATTGTCCCAGAAAAAAGGGCGAAGTCAAGAACCTTCAGTCATGTAGACGGTAACTCACCCAGCACATAAGGGCACGAATTCTGCTCTTTTTCAGCTGCGTCGCAGATCCTCCATTTGCTCGGCATGCACCCCAGATGAACACGCGGCCACAGTTGTACCTCCCGCTATGGAAGTAGGAACAACCGAGAAAGCGCAGTTAACGGCAAGTTCCAAGCAAGAGAAAATTGAGCGGGAGTTTTTCTGCCTTCTCTTTTTGTCTGCTGGAGTTAGTTTAGAATGTGGGGACAACGGAACCGACTGGGAGCACAATCTTTTGGCCTACGAACCAGTACCCATCGACACTTTGCGTTTGGCGCTCACCCCGCAAATCGCCAAATTGAGTGAAGTACTTGCCAAGAATGTTCACGAAAACTGGGCCAAGCTGCGGATCGCGGAAGGATGGCACTTCGGACCACGCCGAGATGATCAAAAAAAAGAGCATCCTAATTTGGTTCCGTATGATCAACTTCCCGAATCAGAAAGGCAATACGACCGCCAGACCGCCTTGGAGTCTGTCAAAGCCTTGTTGGCAATGGGTTTCACGATGCAGGCGCCAGCGGACATGGGGATTTACTCGGCGGTGGTCCCTCGTGCTCTAGGGAGAGCGCCGGCTACCTTATCGCAACTACTTACAGACGGCTCGCAGCCAGATCTTGCTCTCCTGGAGGGGCTTTGGCGTGCGCATGAGTCCGAAAGTTGGTCAGGCAACCCCGAACCTTACCGGCTGCTTGGCGAAAGAATGCTTAACGCGGGCGAACCACTGGTGGCCTACGACGTAGTCGCTGAGGGCATGAAATCCTTTCCGCAGGACCTACGTCTGCGTCAGCTTCTGGCGCTGGCCTTGGCTCGGAGTGGCGCGCCCGGGCCCGCCAACAAGGTGCTTGAGAGTTTGTATCAAGATGGGCACCGGGATGAGGAAACTCTGGGATTGCTGGCCCGCACGCACAAAGATCTCGCCCGCGAAGAAGAGGATGCCTCCAATGCAAGTCAACACTTACGCCTTGCCTACGAATTCTATACTCAGGCGTACAAGATCAGCGGTGGCTACTGGAGCGGGATCAATGGCGCCACACTCGCGTTATTGCTGGGAGAGCGAGACCATGCGGCGGCCTTGGCGCGCCAAGTCAGGCAGCAGTGCCAGCAGAAGCTGCAGAGGGTCCCAGAAGGCATCGGGGAGCGTTACTGGCTGGTTTCAACCCTGGGAGAAGCTGCACTTCTGCTAGGAGACTGGCCGGAAGCCGAAAACTGGTACCGCCAAGCTGTAGAGCTAGGACGAGGCGATTGGGGAAGCCTGCAATCTACGCGTCACAATGCTAAGTTGTTGATGCGGTGCGTTGCCCCGGATGAAGACGTAGGACGCATTGAGCGGTTGTTTCGATTTCCCAGTGTGGTGCTCTTCGCCGGCCACATGGTTGATCGGGACGACCGAGCCGTACCCCGATTCCCGCCCCGGCTTGAACCAATGGTGAAGGACGCTATCCAGCGATGTCTACACAAATTGAACGCGGGCTTCGGCTATGCATTCGGAGCCTGCGGCTCAGACATACTTTTCCACGAAGTCATATTGGAGATGAAGGGGGAAAGTTACGTCATCCTGCCCTATGAAAAGGAGTCTTTCATAAAGGACTGTGTAGAGATTGTCGGAGGTGGCGATTGGAGAAAGCGATTTGAGAAGATAATGGCCCAAGCAACCGAAACGGAGGAGGTTTCAAAGCAGTGCCAGATGGGTAGCAGCGTCTCCTACGAATTTGCCAATCTGATGCTGCATGGATTAGCAAGCGTGCGAGCCGAACAGCTCGAAACCAAGCTCGTACCCGTGGCGGTGTGGGATGGCGAAGGAGGAAATGACGCGGGCGGCACCGCGGCCACCGTGGAGCGCTGGCGGCGACTTGGTCTAAACGTGGAAGTAATTGATTTGGAACAGATTCGCCGTTGCGAGTGCCCCACGCTCTTTAGCCAGACTGCTGCATTTCCGGCGATAGTTTCGAATCAAACCAGCGAAGCCTCATCTGAATTTGCTCCGGAAATCCGGGCCTTACTTTTTGCCGATGCGGAGGGATTCAGTAAGCTTACTGACAAGGAAGTCCCTTTATTTGCACGGCACTTTCTTGGACTTGCGGGCAGACTAGTGGAAACGTCAGCGCACCGACCTTTGACTAAGAACACTTGGGGAGATGGCCTTTACTTTGTCTTCTCGAATGTCCGCGAGGGTGGTCAATTCGCTCTCGACTTACGCGACGCCGTCCGCAACACCGACTGGTCAAAGCATGGTCTGCCGAGCTTGAACCTTCGCATTGGCCTGCATGCCGGACCGGTCTATTCCTGCCTCGATCCCGTGACCGAGTGCACCACTTACATTGGATCCAATGTCAGCCGAGCGGCGCGCATTGAGCCGATCACACCTACAGGTCAAGTCTATGCGAGTCAGGCGTTTGCCGCACTCGCGGCAGCGGAAGGGGTGAAGGAGTTTCGCTGCGATTACGTGGGCCAGACTTCGATGGCAAAAAAATACGGGACTTTCCCGACCTACGTCGTGCTGCGCCGCAAGACGGCGGTTGCAGAGCACGTATAATGCTGTGGTGAAAAGACTTGCTAATCGGGTTGGCTTGGATTATAAGACTTCTTCGTTGACTAGCACCGCCAATAGATTGGCTCCTGAAATGACCCACATTCTCGACTCAGTTTCCACAACTGGCAGCTATCTCCTCCCTTGGTCCACTGGGAGGAGCTTATGAATTTTCAGGGGGATGCCTTCATCAGCTACGCGCACATGGATGACGTGGAGCTGATCGAAGGGCACAAGGGATGGGTCGCGAACCTGCATCGGGCGCTGGAAATCCGGGTTGGACAGCTTCTCGGCAAGCCAACTGAGATCTGGCGCGACCCTAAGCTTCAAGGCAACGACTTCTTTGGGGAGACGCTGATTGAGCGACTCCACCGTGTGGCCTCGCTGATATCAGTGGTCTCGCCCCGCTACGTCAAATCAGACTGGGCGCGGAGGGAACTGGCCGAATTCTGCAAAGCGGCGCAAGAGCAGGGTGGCGTCCATTTTCGTAATAAGGCGCGCATCTTCAAGGTGCTAAAAACACCCGTCCCTTCAGAATTGCATCCGCCGGAGTTGAAGTCCTTGTTGGGCTATCAATTCTTTAACATCGATCCGGACACAGGAAGGGTGCGCGAGTTGGACGAGGTGTTCGGACCCGATGCACAAAGGGATTTCTGGATGCGGCTGGATGACTTGGCACATGATATCTGCTGCCTGCTCGAGATGTTGGAAGCCTCAGGAACAGCGGCCTCTCCAAAAGCCGAACAGGCCCCGAAGGCCGTTTTTTTAGCGGAAACCACTTTCGACCTGAGACAGCAACGCGAGGTCATCAAAAGGGATTTGGAGCGGCACGGCTACACGGTGCTTCCGGCTGGCCCACTACCGCAAGTCGAATCGGAAGTGAAGGAAGCCATACGCTGCGATCTGGCTCAATGCCAAATGTCGATTCACTTGATAGGCAAAAACTTCAGCCTCGTACCAGAAGGAGGCATACTGTCTTTGCTGGAGATTCAAAACGAACTCGCGATCGAAAGAGGTGGTAACCCCGATTTTTCGCGCCTGCTGTGGATTCCTCCCGGTCTGCAAGTGGAAGACGAACGTCAACGGAAGGTCATCGAGCAACTTCGCATGGATCCCCGAATCCACGAGGGAGCCGATTTGCTGGAGACATTCCTCGAAGATCTAAGAACCGTGATCGAGGAGCGGCTCAAAGGAGCTCAAAAGCCGGCGTCGGCGCCAGCACCCCCGCAATTAAGCGGTTCAGTGGTTCCAGGCAGCAACCATGCCAGGCTTTACCTCATCTACGATCAGCGCGATGCCCACATCACTACGCCGTGGGAAGATTTTCTGTTCGAGCAAGAATTGGAAGTCATCCGGCCAGTGTTCGAGGGTGACGAAGCGGAAATCCGCGAATATCACGAAGAGAACCTGCGAAGTTGCGACGGAGCCCTGATTTTCTATGGCTCAGGCAACGAATGCTGGTTGCGCCGAAAGCTCCGGGAACTGCAGAAGAGTCCCGGTTATGGCCGCAGCAAACCTACACCAATCGTGGCCATTTCGCTGGTGCCTCCGAGAACGCCTGACAAAGAGCGCTTCCGAACGCACGAAGCGCTGGTGATGCCCCAGTGGGACGGATTTTCCAAGGAACCTTTGCAGCCACTGATCTCTAGCCTGAAAGGCTAAGAGGAAGGGTTGATGCCACCTGGATCGCTGTTCAATCCTTTCCCGGGCCTTCGTCCTTTCGAGCCCGATGAAGATCATCTCTTTTTCGGTCGCGAACAAGAGATCGACGAGTTGCTGCGGCGGCTTCGCGTCAACCGATTTCTATCGGTCGTGGGCACTTCCGGCAGCGGGAAATCATCGTTGGTCCGATCGGGTCTGATCCCCTCTCTTTACAGCGGTTTCATGGTACAGGCTGGCTCGACCTGGAGGGTCGCGACATTTCGGCCCGGAGAAGACCCGATCGGACACCTCGCTGCGGCACTCAACCGATCAGACGTGCTGGGAAGTGAGGGAGAAATGGCCAGCACCAACCGGGTGCTGCTGGCAGCAACCCTGTGGCGCAGCACCCTGGGGCTGGCAGACGCGGTGCGGCAAGCGAGAATTCCTCCCGAAGACAATCTGCTGGTGATCGTCGATCAATTCGAGGAGCTATTCCGGTTCCGGCGAAACCGCCAGATTGAGAACTCCAGGGACGAATCCGTGGCATTCGTCAAGCTCCTGCTAGAGGCGGCGCGGCAGCAGGAGGTTCCGATCTACGTCGTGCTGACTATGCGCTCAGATTTCATCGGCGACTGCATGGAGTATCCAGGCCTGCCGGAGGCGGTCAACGCAGGACAATACCTGGTCCCGCGCATGAGTCGCGACAAGCTTCGTTCGGCCATCACCGGCCCGATCGCGGTGGCGGGAGGAGAAATCGCTCCGCGCCTGGTTCTACGCCTGCTCAATGACTTGGGCGACGACCACGACCAGCTTCCCGTGTTGCAGCATGCCTTGATGCGAACCTGGGACCATTGGAAACTATATCGGAGCCAAAGCGCGCCTATCGACATCGCCAACTACGAGGCGGTTGGAACCTTGCAGCACGCTTTGTCAGTACATGCCGAGGAGGCATTCCTCGAGACCGGCTCCGACGCCAACCGCAAGATTGTGGAACGTATATTCAAGGCCTTGACAGATACCTTTTCGGATCCGCGCGGAATCCGGCGGCCCACCTCCATAAGAGACCTCGCCGCTATTTGTGAGGTGTCAGAGGCGGATGTAATCCAGATTGTCGATATGTTTCGGCGGCCCGACCGGAGTTTTCTGACTCCCCCGGCAACGACGTTGCTTGACTCAAAATCGATTGTCGATTTGTCGCACGAAAGCCTCATGCGCTGCTGGAGCCGCTTGATTACATGGGCAGAAGAAGAACGCGCTTCCGCCCAGGTCTATGCGCGTCTTTCGCAGGCTTCCGCTTGGTTTGCGGAAGGCACAGCGGGTCTTTGGCACAACCCGGAACTTGAACTTGGCGTTAGGTGGAAACGACAGAACCACCCCACCGAGGCGTGGGCGGAGCGTTACTACCCGTCTTTCGCGCGCGCAATGGATTTCCTGGATCGCAGCGAGCAAGAGCGGGATCGAGTTGAGGCTGAGCGGGAAACAGCGAGGAAGAACAAACTGAGGTTGGCCTGGGCAGTCGCTGGAGCTCTGGCAGTGCTGCTGCTCGTCGCCCTCCGTTTCTATTATGTCGCCCAAGCGGAAAGACTTCGCGCGGAGACAAATCTCGGGTTGGCATCGAAGGCCGTGGACGAAAGCTTATCTTCGGCCGGCAACCAGCAGGGGCGTGAGTCGCCCGACCCGCCCCAACTCGAGCTGTTTCGACAAGAGTTGCTGAAAAAGGCGGAAGTGTTCTATTCAAACCTTCTCGCCAAGCGTAAGAACGATCTTAAGTTTCGAGCGGAGAGCGCTCGGGTGCATTACAAATTAGGCGACATCAATCGCTTGCTCGAGAAGCGTCGAGATGCAGTCGAGCAATACAGATGGGCCATCAGCGGGTTCGAGGAGCTCTCCCGGGAGAAGCCCGGCGAAGCGGAGTATCGTCAGGATCTGGCATACGCTCATCACTGGCTGGGGGAGACAATCCGGGCTTGGCTAGAAGAACCGATCTCACCGTATAAGCCCTCCGATGCAGAGACAGAATACGACAGCGCCCTGCGCCTGCAACAAGACCTGCACCAGGCGAGCCCGCTGAATGCTAACTATACGCAAGCGCTGGCTCGAACTTACTATAATCGCGGTATTCTTCACTACGACGGTAGAGACTTGGCAGCGACGGAATCGGACTTCCATGAGGCGATTCGACTGCTGGAACCGCTGGCTGAGAAAGAACAGGAACCACAAACCGAGAATCCCCCGGCGCACGATTTGGCGCGCGTATACAACGATCTTGGTAACTTACTTAGCGACCGGAGGTACTTCGAACAGGCGATTAGGATCCAGGCAGATCTCACGAGAAAGAGCCAGGACAACTGGGAATACAAGGTGGAATTAGCCACGTTTTACAATAACCTGTCATTTCTGGCCTGGGGCGAGGGCGAGGAAAAGTTGGCGGCACAAAGCAACCATCAGGCCCTCGACCGTCTCGAAGAACTGGTTACACCAGCGGCCTTGCTGGAGAGGCAACGAGCCAAAGCTCTCATGCTTCATCTCGCGATGGGATCATCAGAGCATCCTGAATTCCATGTCCTCTATAAACACCTTGGCGATGAGTACGTGAATCTTGCTATCGAGTATTTTGACTCTGGGTCCCCGGGGGCGGCGCGGCTAGCCATTGAGGCCCTGGGAAATGTCTTACCGAAGGTAGCGGAGCCGCAACGAAGTAGGCTTACGAAGGCTTACCACGATTTACAAAAGAAATTGCAAGAAAGCAAGAACTAGCGTAAACAAATGCGAGAGTTCCTTTAGAGGAGCAAACAATGAAACGAGTGGTACTGTTTCTCGTGATACTTCTCCCGGTCGTCCTGGCTGCTCAGCAAGGGAATCCCAGCCTAACAAAGACGGAGTTCGCAACGGCCGCCGCAGCGCAAGGTAATGTGTCCACAGCAGACGATGGCGCCGTGCAAACGGATTCGAGCGCTGACTTTCTATCCGATCCGGGCGCGAATGCTGGGCCGCAGGCAAACGCCAAGCCGAGCCAGTCCCGCCCGCCTCGAGGTGGAAACAACCCAAAGATTCCAGGCAGCATGGTAGGCTACATCGACGACTCCACTGTCAGGACCCAGATTCGCATTCGTTTCGACGATGCTTTCGAAGATCAGTTCCCCGACCGCTCAGAATTCTTCTATGCCAAGTGTAGTTGCTATCGCTTGCTGGCGGGTACGACTCTTCTCGATCCCAATGCTCCCGGACCGGGCCCCGGCGTGCCCAATTCCATCAACTTCCAACAATTCTTCATGAATGTTGAATACTCGCCGCAGCGCCGCGTCTCGGCGTTTGTGGAAGTTCCGATACGCTGGCTCCAACCGCAGGGTTTTCAACCGATACCTCCGCTGCCCACATCCCCCTTCGGCGCGTTTTCGAACCAATCCGGGGTCAGCGACGTAACGGCCGGATTCAAATTCGCCGCAGTGGCTTCTGAGGGCACATACGTCACGTTCCAGCTCAAGAGCTATTTTCCATCGGGCGACGCTTCCAAGGGTTTGGGGACTAATCACTATAGCGTGGAGCCTTCCTTGCTCATGTACCATGGTTTTTCGGAGAGATGGATTCTCGAAGGCCAGATCGGCGATTGGCATCCTATCGGCGGATCTGCGGGAGTTCCAACTGCGAATTCTGAGGGGTTCGCAGGTGATGTTTTCTTCTACGGCATTGGCCCCAGCTACAAGCTTTACAGCAGAAATCGAATCCAGTTAGCGCCGGTGCTCGAACTCTTCGGCTGGCACGTCCTCGGCGGGTTTCAAACTCAACCGAGTGCACCCAACGCCTCAACCGAGGTTGGAGGCCTGAACATCGTGAATTTGAAGTTCGGAGTGCGCACCAACATCGGCTTCCACAATTCCTTCTACGTTGGCTTTGGCCAGGCGCTTACACATGATGATTGGTACAAGCACATAATTCGGCTTGAATACCGCTATTCGTTCTAACGGTCCGCGGGACTTTGTCTCGGATGGATGGGCGACAGTTATAACTCCGCGGCTCAGCCGTTCTCTGCTTACGTCGGCGTTATGGGTCCCGACGGAAATTAGTACATCTGGTTGAACCTTGACCGTCGTCTGATTGGCTCCTCGGATGTTGACTAGGATTCGTGCGACGCCTACGATGGCGCCGCGGGGGACTTGCCATGCTTGGCAGCACAGTGACTCATTACCGCATCCTGCGTGAACTTGGCAGGGGCGGGATGGGCGAGGTCTATGAGGCCGAGGATATGAGCCTTCGACGCCATGTGGCGTTGAAATTCCTGACCCGGGAACTCGCTCATAAACCCGAGGCGATTGAACGATTCCTGCGAGAGGCGCGAATGGCCTCGGCGCTGAACCATCCTCACATCTGCACAGTGCATGAGATCGGTGAGGAGCAAGGCCAGTACTTCATAGTTACCGAACTGTTGCAAGGACAGGATCTGCAACATATGCTTGCACGCGGGCCGATCGAACTGAGTCGGGTTCACGAGTACTCACTGCAAATCGCGGACGGCCTGGGCGCCGCCCACGCCCGGGGAATCGTGCACCGTGATCTCAAGCCATCGAACATCTTCATTACCGACGAAAGCCAGGTCAAGTTGCTGGATTTCGGGTTGGCCAAAACGGCGGAGTGCGGTTTGCCGGATCCCGCCGATGCTGCCACGACGGCAGAGAGCGACCTTACCGGTTCCGGCAGGCTTGTAGGTACGTTATCTTATATGTCGCCCGAGCAACTTCGTGGCGCCTCTCTCAGCACGGCATCCGATGTCTTCTCCTTCGGTATCGTCTTGTGCGAGATGTTGACCGGGATTCATCCATTCGCGAAAGGGAACGCGTTCGAGACGGCCAACTCGATTCTCTCTGACCCCTTTCCCGTGAGCAACGGTTCGCTGCCGCCGCTTTCTCAGCCTTGGCTGGCTATCGTGCGCAAAATGTTGAGCAAGAATCAGAGCGAACGATATCGCAATGCGCAGGAAGTGCGCACCGACCTCCTTAAGGTGAAGAGTGATCTTGGATTTAACGGAATGGGCCTCGTGGCCGAAGGAGCTACGCGCACATCCAGCCCTTCCGTTGCCGTGTTGCCTTTCCGCAACTTGAACAGGGATCCGGACAACGAATACTTCAGCGACGGCCTAACCGAGGAACTGATCAACTTGTTGACCAATACGGGTGTTGTGCGAGTTGCCGCCCGCAGTTCCTCCTTCCGCTTCCGGGGAAAGGAGATGGACATACGGGAGGTCGGACGGGAATTGGCCGTCAGTTCAATTCTTGAAGGCAGCGTCCAGCGATCAGGCAACCGCATCCGCATCACCGGACAGCTGGTCAACGTGGCCGACGGCTTTCAACGATGGTCGGGAAAATATGACCGGGAATTGGGCGACGTGTTTGCCCTGCAGGACGAGATTGCGCAGGCGGTTGTCGCGAGTTTGGAAACTGCCTTGAACCGGAAGCCTGCCCCGTTACCCGATCGCCGCCGGATCAGTCCCGAGGCCTATAACCTTTATCTGCAGGGGCGTTTCTTCTGGAACAAGCGGACCGCACAGGATCTCAGGAACGCTATCGAATGTTTTCGCAACGCCATTGGCTTGGATAACGCCTTTGCCCCAGCGCTGGCCGGAATTGCGGACTGTCACATGACTCTAGCGATTTATGGAGTGGAGGCTCCCGAGGCTTCGATCGCTCTGGCCAAGGAATCGGCGCACAAGGCTTTGGAGATCGATCCTACACTTGCCGAGGCACGTACCTCCCTGGGATGTGCCGAAGCGGTTTATAGCTGGAATTGGGAAAGCGCTGAACGCCAGTTTCAGCACGCGATCAAAAACAGTCCCCGGTACGCCACAGCTCACCATTGGTATGCGACCAGTTGCCTGTTGCCATTGGCGCGCTTCGAGGAATCTCGTAGGGAGCTTCAATTGGCGCGCGAACTGGAGCCTCTTTCGCTAGTCATCGGCGCGACCTGGGGTCTCCAGCTTCTGCTGGAGCGGCGGTACGATGACGCGATCAAAGAATTCGCCAAGGTCCTTACCTTGGACCACAACTTCAGCATGGCCCACTTTTTCCTTGGTCAGGCTTATGGCGGAAAAGGAATGTTCAACGAGGCCACCCGAGAGTTGGAGGCCTCTGCCGAGCTGAATGGGCGTAGCCTGGAATCTGTGGCAATCCTGGGATGGGCATACGCGCGGGGTGGCCAGTCCGCGGAGGCAACCAAAGTGTTAGAGGATCTCCGCCAACGGGCTCAATCGGTCTATGTTTCTCCTGTGCTACTTGCGCAACTGATGTTGGGTTTGGGAGAAAAGAAAGAGGCTCTCGTCTATCTTGATCAAGCCCGCCGGGTGCGTGCCGCCGACCTGGTTTGGCTGAAGGTCCGGCCGGTCTTCGACGATCTGCGCGAGGAACCACGCTTCATCCAACTCTGTAAAGAAATCGGACTGAGCAGCTAGACGTCTTGAAGCAGGTGGCCGCCGCGGGTTCAGTGATGGAAGGCGCCTAGCCTTCGCGTACCTTATGACCGGCCAGATTGCCGAGCCCTTCGTACGCGGCGTATTTATAGGTCTCGCTGAGCGTGGGGTAGTTGAAGACCTGTTCGATAAAGTCGTCAATCGTTCGGTTGTGGTCGAGAACCGCCATCCCGATGTGAATCAGCTCGGTAGCGCTCTCGCCTATAATGCTCACTCCGAGAAGCTTCTTATCGGCGCGCGCGAAAATGAGTTTCAGCATTCCTGCAGTGTCGCCGATGATGTGGCCTCGGGCGTTGTTGGTATAGAGAGCCCTCCCGACAGAGTAGTCGATTCTTTTCTCTTTGCATGACTCTTCCGTCTCGCCCGCGGCAGAGATCTCCGGGATGGTATAAATCCCCATGGGCAGCATAGAGGGCACTCGCTGCTTGTACTTGAAATCGAAAGCATGGCAGACGGCGACGCGTCCTTGCTCCATCGAAGTCGAAGCCAGAGCGGGAAATCCGATGACGTCCCCGGCGGCGTAGATATGTGGCACCGCAGTACGATAATTCTCGTCGACGGATATGTATCCGTGCTCGTTGACGGCCAGACCGGCTTTTTGCAGACACAGCCCATCAACCGCAGCGCGGCGTCCGGCAGCGAACAGCACTGATTCGGTTTGAAGCGTCCTTCCGCTTTTCATCACCACGTGGACCTCTGACGCCGTGCTTTGTACCTGCACTGGCCGTTCGTTGAACCAGAAGTACACGCCAAGCGCGGCGAGCCGCACGCGGAGTCTCTCGGAAATCTCAGCATCAAGAAACGGCAGCAAGCGGTCCCGGCCGTCCACTAGCGTGACCTTCACGCCGAGCGCAACGAAGATCGACGCGTACTCGCAGCCAATAACGCCGCCGCCGATCACGGCCAGGCTTTGCGGGATGCGATCCATCCGCAAGAATGTGTCGGAATCAAAAACCCGGACGTCGTCGAACGCTATTTCTGATGGACGGTGCGGCTTGCTTCCCGTAGACACGAGAATCACATCCCCACGTAGCTGGCGTAAGCCATTCGCGCCGGACACTGACACGGTGTGGGCGTCTTCGAAAGAAGCCCGGCCGCGGACGAGCTCGATGCCATGAAGGGCGAGATTCTTCAGGATCCGCTGGCGCTCCATTTCAACTACTTCTCGCTCGTGGTGCATGAAATCATTGACGGTGAGATTCTCTTTAAGTGAATAGTCGATTCCGTAGAGACCTCGTTGTTTGAGTCCGGAGAAGTAGAGTGCGGATTCACGAAGCGTCTTGCTCGGGACGGTGCCGCTGTTGACACAGCTTCCACCCACATGCTCGGCGCACTCGATAACAGCGACGCGTTTGCCAAAATAGGCAGCTTGCGCGCCAGCCTTTTCTCCCGCAGGGCCGCAGCCGATCACGATGAGATCTACAATTTCGCCAGAGGCCACTACAACCTCCCATCAAAACCCGAGAGCAACTCTCACAGCCATTTGCCTAGTGCTACCTTGTGTCCGCCCAGGGCGATCTGCCTAAGAATGTTTTTCATTTCCCTCCTCCCGGCTCGTTCTGAAATTATCAATCTTAAATCCGTATAGGAGAAAAGAATCCGTCTCAGCGCTAGCGGACCGAGATTACGGGAATCCGCGCGCCCAGTCGGCTGAAAAACATCAGAGTCCATATGTGGTTCGAATGTCATACTTCGAAGCTTTTGTGCTGCTCTTCGACCCCCGTTTTGGCGTTCTCATCCTGGTTACCACGTATTATTAGGTACTTGGCAGTCCCCGGTTGCCTCGTTAAGTTGTTGAAGGTATTGGATGGGGGAAAAGTCTGAAGTTGGCACTCTACCGCTGAGCTAAGCGCCCACTATGATGCGGTAAGTTCATCATTATACATAAGTTCCCTGCAAGTGGCTGTCGTTCCTCGATCGTCTCGGAGCCCCGTTCTTGCTCCCGTTGAGGTGGTACCAAAAGAGATAACCTCATTATGGTAGCCAATCGGCCTATCATCCCTAAGAACAATTAAGTAGGAGCCAATCACATGGCAGCGAATCAAGTCGTTCTTTACTTCGACAAGCAAGAGGATGCTCTGCTTTTCACTCTGGCTGCCAGCTCGGTCATGTCAGCGGAAGGTCCGGTCCACAGCAACAACGCGGCGGCTAAAGTTGCAGAGGAGATTTGCAAAGCCAGCCGAATCACGACTGAGGGTGTTCTGAACGTCACATGAAGGGTGGCACAATTAGATGATTCGAAAGGTTGGGTTGCAAATAGGTGTCCCCGCGCTACTCGCTTTCATGGCATGGAATGCCTACCTTGCGGTCAACCATTTAAAACAGATGCAGAATATCGCGGCTCTCACACTGGAAAGCTCGATGATTCAGGACGACATCGCCAAAGTTCAGAAAGACCTGACCGATATGGAAACAGGTCAGCGCGGATACCTGCTAACCGCGGACCCTGCGTACCTGCAGCCTTACACCGACGCGAAGGGCAGGATCGGAGACGATTTTGCCGGCCTTCGTGCAGGGCTCGCTAATCGGGCGCAGGGCGAACGATCACTACAGCCGCAGTTGGAGTCTCTGGCTAAATCAAAGCAGGATGAGATGGAACGTTCCATTAGTTTGCGGCAACAGGGGTATCGCCATCGCGCATTCATGCTGGTGGATACAAACGAAGGTAAGGAATATATGGATGAGGTCCTCCATATAGTGTCTTCGCTATCCTCAGCGGAGAGCGGCAATTTCGCTAGATTCAACGGTGAGAGAATTGCCGCACTGAAGAAGGTTTTGTCGGCAACCATTATTTCGAACTCTGGCCTGCTCGCGCTAGCGGCGTGTCTGTTCTGGCTGATCCGCTATCACGGACGACTGCTGGGAGAAGAAGCCGCCCAGAGCAGACAAGAGCTAGCGCTGCGGGATTTGCAGCTTGAAAGACTAACATCCGCTCTCTCCGGCCAGGCGCGTTCCAATATCACCGCCATCAATACGAACTCCCGGTTGCTGCTGGAGAATTACGGAGGGTTCCTTCCACGACAGGGGCACGAATATGCCGAGCAGATGAAAGAAGCGGCAACACAGATGGAGCTACTCCGACAAGACTTAGTTGGCAGCCCAGGCTCCAAGAGTGACGAGCAGGCAGCTTAGCAACCTGGTGAGGTCTTTGATTGTCTCGGCATCGCTTCAGGAATGCGGTGACCCGACCAGTCAAGGGCAAAACTCCTTGCAGGAATTCTCTGTAAGGTAAAGGGCAGGGAAAGTCTGTAGGTGTCTTTATCGGCGGCTGAGTGAAACCGCCCCGGCTCGTTCCCTATTCAAACATCAAGATGTAGTTCCTGCAACTAGATCGCACATTGCGAGGCGTATTGGGTTGAGCGCCCCTGCTGGAAGAACGAAGTTTTGGATAGCGGAACCGGGCGTGATAGCCTATCGGCGACAGGGGCAAAGGCGGGTTCGGGTCGCCGCGTCCGCATGCCCAAAGTAACCCCTCATGCCGGACCAAGCCAGGCCAGATCGATCCCCTGTATCCCCCTCATCTGCGGGGACTTCGGAGGGTTCGGCGAAGCAAGAAAAAGAAGAACTTTCTCCCCACAACCGGGTTCGATCCAGTGTGAGCACTGCCGCCATGGACCAGGGGGTTCTAATGGCCTCGCTCGGGCCTCGCCCAGCGAGTTCTTTGGAACCAGCAATGGCCGGGGTCGCAAGTTACACCGACGCCGAGGTCATGCTGCGAGTGAAGGCCGGGGACCAGTTCGCCTTCGACTTCCTGGTGCAGAAGTACCGCCGGCCACTGGTAAGTTTCATGTACCGGATGGCGCGCAATACGGCTGCGGCCGAGGATCTGGCGCAGGAAGTTTTTCTGCGGGTGTATCGCTCGCGACAGAGTTACGAAGCCAGCGCCAAGTTCACCACATGGCTGTATCGCATTGCGACCAACCTGGCGGTCAATCATGCGCGCGATACCCGTAAGGAGCGGCCGGAGGTGACCGTCAGCCTGGACGAGCCGGATGAGGACACGGGCACGACCATGGACGTGGCCGACTCGAGGATGACGGCCGAAGAAGCTCTAGTCCGGCGGGAGCGGATGCTGGCGATCCGGAGCAAGGTCGAGGCGCTTCCGGAGCGGCAGCGGCTGGCGGTGATCATGCATAAGTATCAGCAAATGGATTACAAGCAAATCGCCGAAGTTTTGAAGTTGAGCGAGTCGGCGACGAAATCGTTGTTGTTCCGGGCGTACGAGACCTTGCGGGAACAGCTAAAAGAATTTGTATGAATATGAAAAGGGAGCGAGCCATACGCGGTCGCTCAGGCTGACAAGTGGAAGTGGGCGAACTGGCAGTGGCGAAACAAAGCTGAGGGGAGCACGGTTATGAAGTGTGAGGAGATTCGAGAAATGATGCCGGACCTGGCGTCCGGCCTGGCGGAAGTGACGTCGGAGATCAGCGGGCATCTGGCGGATTGCGGCGCGTGCGCCGCAAAGCTGGAAGAGTTCAAGCAGACGATGGCGTTACTAGACCTGTGGCAGACTCCGGAGCCGTCGCCGTATTTTGATGTGCGTCTGCAGGCGCGTCTGCGCGAAGAAATCGCCAAACCGCAGACCGGCTGGCTGGCGTGGTTCCGGCGTCCGGTGCTGGCAGCGGCGCTTACGGTGCTGATAGGAGTTGGCGTGGGATTGTTCTTCATGGAGAACGGCGGTTTCAATAGGGGCGATGACACGGTAGCGGTGGTCGAGCCTCAGACTCCATCGGAACCGGGCACGGCAGTGAGCGATCTGCAGGCTCTGGAGAAGAATCACGATCTGTATTCCAACTTCGATTTGCTGGATGACATGGAATTGCAGCACGATGTGGTGGAGAATCCGTAGAGTCTGAACGCGGAAGTTCGAGGCTACAAGTAGTGAACGAACCTGAAGGCGGGGGAGAATGCGGCGGGGAAATTTCATGACGGGATGGATGGCGACGGCTGTGCTGTCGGCGGCGACCGTCGTGATGTCTCTCTCTCCCGGCCTCGCGCAGGGCAACAACTACCGCCCAATGCAGGGCCGGCCGGCAGCGCCGAATCAAAGTCATCCGCAACCTCACCCGGGGCAAGCGCATGCTGGCGACTGGCTGCGCCGCTACAAGGGTCTTCCTCCGGGAGAGCAGGATCGCGCCTTACAAAACGACCCTGGATTCCGCCGTATGACCCCTGAGCAGCAAAAGCGTTTGCGGCAGCAGTTGCACTATTTCGCAATCCTTCCGCCGCGAGAGCAGCAGCGCATCGTGGACAACATGGACCGGTGGGCGCACCTGACGCCGGAACAGAAGCAACAGGCGCGTGAAGTGTTCGGCCGGATGCAGCAGCTTCCACCCGAGCGGCGGCCCATGCTAAGAACGGCGATACGCGACCTGAGCGCGATGCCCCCGGAGCAGCGCGAGCAGATCATCGATTCCAACCGGTTCAAGAAGATGTTCTCCCCGCAAGAGCGCGATGTCATGCGCGCAGCCGTCAGGCTGCCGCTCACGCCACAAGAAAATGGCAGACCCGAAGAACCACCGCACCCCTGAGCAGTAAGGCAGTTCTCAGTTTCTGGTTTCCAAAATCCATTCAGTGGAAGTCGTGCGAGATGGTTTCGGCTTTCGTAACAAACAGCGGCTGCACGCGTTCCGCTTTGATGGAGATCACATTGTCCTGATTCTGCAGGATGCCTTCGATGGCCAGAAACCGCTCTGAGGCCAGCAGCAGGCGGTTGCGATGAAAAAGATCGGGCGTAATGATCGCGTTGGCCACTCCTGTTTCATCCTCCAGGCTGACAAAAACAAATCCCTTAGCAGTGCCAGGGCGCTGGCGCGTGATGACGCAGCCTCCGATGCGAAGACGCTTGCCGCTGGGAAGGTCGCGCAGTTCGCTGGCCCGGCGAATGCCCATGGCATTCAGCCAGTCGCGGCGGTAAGCCATGGGATGCGGTCCCACGGTCAGGCCGGTGCCATGGAAGTCGGCCACCAGGCGCTCTTCGTGGTTCATGGGCTGAAGCGGGGAAGGCCAATCGGGTTCAGGCAATTTTCCCAGCAGCGGCCCGGAGCCGCGCACCGCCCGTTCCACCTGCCAGAGAGCGTCGCGGCGGTGGAGTTGCGAGTACCTAGTACCTAGCGCCGAGTGCCGAGATTGCTCCGCCCCTCGCTTTCGCGGGGGGGTCGGAATGACAAAGGTTTTACTCGGTTCTCGGTACTCGGTATTAGCCACTGCATTCAGTGCTCCGATTTCCGCCAGCGTAGTGAGTTCATCTTTACGCAGTTCAGGAACGCGGCGAGTGAGATCGTGAATCGAAGCGAACGGAGCACAAGCGCGCTCACGCATCAGAGCCTGAGCGGCCTCCTCGCGCAGCCCGCGAACGTAACGCAACCCCAAACGTAGCGCCGGCGTCCCGCCGGCTATGGTTTTACTGGCCACTGACCACTGACCACTGACCACTGCTTCTAAACTGCACATCCACTCCGAACAAGTCACATCCACCGGCAGCATCTTCAATCCGTGGCGTTGCGCGTCTTTGGTGATCGTTGCGGGAGAATAAAACCCCATAGGCTGGTTGTTGAGCAAAGCAGCGGTAAATGCGGCGAGGTAATGGCACTTCAAATAAGCGCTGGCATAAGCGATGAGCGCGAAGCTGGCGGCATGCGATTCGGGAAATCCGTAGAGCGCGAAGGATGTGATGGAAAGAATGATTTTCTCCTGCGCATCAGGTAGGATTTTGTTGTGCGTCATGCCGGCGCGCAGCCTGGCTTCAATTTCTTTCATGCGCGCCTGAGAGCGCTTGAATCCCATGGCGCGGCGCAGGTCTTCCGCCTCGCCGCCAGTGAAGTTGGCCGCGATCATGGCAAGACGAAGCAGTTGCTCCTGAAACAGCGGCACGCCGAGCGTGCGTTTGAGCACAGGCTCGAGCGAAGGATGCGGATATGTAACCTGTTCGCGTCCCTGGCGGCGCAAAAGAAAAGGATTCACCATCTGGCCGACGATTGGCCCCGGCCGGATAATCGCGACCTGCACCACAATGTCATAGAAACGCTTCGGTTGCAGGCGCGGCAGGCACGACATTTGCGCGCGGCTTTCCACCTGGAATAATCCTATGGTGTCCGCCTGCTGCAGCGCGGAATAGACCGTGGGATCATCCTGCGGAAGATGCGCCAGATCAACTTCCTCGCCGTAGTGGTTGCGAATAAGTTCGATCGAGTCTTTGAGTACAGCCATCATGCCAAGGCCAAGCAGATCAACTTTGATGATGCCCATGTCGGCGCAATCTTCTTTGTCCCACTGCACCACGACGCGGCCGGGCATGGATGCGGGTTCGAGCGGCACGACCGAGTCGAGTTGTCCCTGGCAGATGACCATGCCGCCGGAGTGCTGGCCGAGATGTCGCGGCATATCCTGCGCGGCAAGGCAGAGTTCGTAATATTTGCGCAGGCGCGGATGTTTGAGGTCGAGCCCGGCATCGCGGAAGCGGCGGTCGAGCGCGTCGTTTTCATCGCGGAATTCCCAGGTCGCGACCGCGGCGGAAATCTTGGCGAGCGTTTCTGGATCGAATCCCAGCGCCTTGCCCATTTCGCGCGCCGCCATGCGATTGCGGTAAGTAATGACATTCGCAGTCATGGCGGCGCCGCGCTCGCCATAGCGGCGGTAAACATACTGGATAACTTTTTCGCGTTCGTCGCCGCTGGGCAGATCGAGATCGATGTCAGGCCATTCTCCACGCTCTTCGGAAAGAAAACGCTCAAAGAGAAGCTCCATGCTGACGGGATCGACAGCGGTGATGCCCAGCGAATAACAGACGGCGCTGTTGGCGGCCGATCCGCGTCCCTGCAGCAGAATGTTTTGCTCGCGGCAGAAGCAGACCAGATCCCACACGATAAGAAAGTAGCCTTCAAGTTTAAGTTTTTCGATCAGTGCCAGTTCGCGCTCAATCTGGCGCCGGGCGCGGGTTTGCATATCGGCAACGGCCCGGCCATAGCGTTGTCGAAAGCCTTCCCATGCGCGCTCCCGCAGGAACGAATTCATCGTCTCGCCATCGGGAACGGGGTAGAGGGGGAACTTATAGCCGAGATCGTTGAGCGTGAATTCGAGGCGCGAAGAGAGTTCGGCCGTGTTGCCAATGGCTTCGGGCAGGTCGGCAAACAGTTTCTCCATCTCTTGGGATGATTTCAAGTGGCACTCGGAGTTGCGCGCCAGCAGCCGTCCGGCTGTCGCCAGTGTGCAGTGGTGGCGAATGGCGGTGAATGCGTCGCAAAGTTCGCGATCTTTCGCGGCGGCGTAGCAAACTCCATTGGTCGCGAGCAGTGGAAGATTAAGCGACCGGGCAATTGCGATGGCGGCGCGGTTGCGAGCTTCTTCTTCCCGGTGGAAATGGCGTTGCAACTCGATATAGACATTGTCGCGACCGAATATTCCAATCAGTTGCTCGACTTGTTTGCGAGCTTCTTCGATGCCGCCATACTTTAAGGAGGTCGCCAGTACCCCGTCAGCGCCGCCGGTCAGGCAGATCAGGCCGTTGGCATGTTCTTCCAATTCTTCTTTCTGCGCTGCGCCTTCACCTTTTTTCACGCGCAACTTCATCTTGGTGATCAGGCGGCAAAGGTTCTGATAGCCGGCGCGCGAGGAAACCAGGAGAGGAAGACGGGATGGTTTGTCATTCCGAGTGGAGCGAGGAATCCCTATTCCCTGCACGAGTTGCCGGATATAGGGATCCTTCGACTCCGCAAGTGCCTCACTTCGTGAAGCACTTGCTCCGCTCAGGATGGCAGGAGCAAAGGGCATGCAGGAAATCTCCGCGCCGATGTGCGCCTTAATTCCAAGTTTCTTCGCTGCCAAGTGAAAGCGCGGCGCACCGTAGACGCCGTCAGTGTCGAGCAGCGCCATGGCAGGCATGTTGAGCCGGGCGCAGATTCCTGCCAGATCCTCTGGCAAGGAAGATCCTTCGAGGAAGCTGAAAGCGGAGCGGGCGTGAAGCTCGGTGTACATCAGTGGTCTGTGGTTCAGTGATCAGTGGCCAATCTTTTCTGCTGTTTTTCAGTCATACGTGCCTTCCACGAACCAGCCGCCGCCGAGCAGATCGTGCACAAGCCGGTGGAGAGCGACACCGTCCGCATTCTGCAAAGCGAGGTCCCATTCATCGCGCGCCCAGGCTTCCCGCTCCCACCAATCGCCGGAACTGCGCCATGGGCCGGCCTTCCAGAGCACACTGCCCTGCACTTCTTTTTTCTTCGGGCAGACCACGCGCACCGGTTCCCCATTCTCCAAAGTCACGGCAGCCCGCAGCGGGGGACGGAACATGCGCAGAGCAGCGACGGCGGATTTTTCTTCTGCCGGAGTTTTTTGACGGCTCGTTTCTGTAACTGCTCCAGGCACAAAGCGCTTCATGCGGAAACCTTCGGCGCGGTAGGTGTCCAGTAACTCCAGCGAGCCCACGCGGGCTTCGCCGACCAGGCTGGCAATGCGTGCCAGGGTAAGTTCCAGTTTTTCCGGCTCCGGCGTTGGTGGCAGAAACAGGCCGCCCTGGGCGGATCGCGGACGCGCCGGTTCCGCGGCAAGATGAATCTTCAGGATGGGCGCGCCCGGCGGATGCGCGCTCAAATCCAGTTGCAGCATCTTGAGAAACAGTTTGGCATCGAGCATGGGAAGAGGAAGACGAAGAGTGCGACGAAATTGTTGGTTGTTGATTTCTGATCGTTGATTGACGGACGAAAAGCTTTCGAGTTCCAGAGTAAGCCGCAGTTCTTGCGTGCTCAGGGCGCGCGAGGCCAGGCGCATACAAATCTGCTCGAGCAGACGATTCAGCAGAAAAGCCAGCGGCTCCAGCAGCACGATGGGATATTCCAACTCGACTGCTTCTTGAAATACCGTCGGCGCTTCCAAAGGGACCAGCGTGCGCGAAGCCGCGCCCCGCGCCAGTTGCTGCAAGCGCAGGCCTTCCTGGCCCAGGCGCTCGCTCAGAGCAACTTCCGGCAACGCCGCCAGAGCGCGCAGATCGCGAATACCCCAGCGTTCAAGAGTTGCAAGCAGGCGCTCGGCATCTTTTTTTTGCTCGTCTTGTTTCTTCTTCCCTTCCCGCTCTTCACCTTCAATCCAATTGGCAAACAAAACCTGCACTGGCAGAGATCCCAGAGACTCGCTTTCTTTCCCCGGCGGAACCACGGTCACGCCGGAAAACCCGCGAGCTGCGAGCACAGCAGTGTCAGGATTCAAAGCCACGGCGACATTGGCTTCGAGCCCGAGGCTGGTAACGCGATGCGACATGGCATGAGCAATTTCGGGCAGAGATCCAAAAAGAGATTCCATGCCTTCGAGATCAAGAAGTGCCGTGTCGGCTGCGGCATCTTCCACGCACGGCGAGAAAGACTGCGCGCAATCCAGCAGAGCCGCGTGCGCCGCAGATTCCTGCAGCAAAGAACGCGGACGCAGCGTCAACTCCGAACAAAGTTCTGCCTGGGCTTTCGTCATGCCTGGCGCGATGCCAATGCGGCCTGCGCTTTCGTTCACGGCAAAAACTTTTTCCAGCGGAGGCTTGCCTTCGAAAATGGCCACGGCCTGCGCGCGCAACTCTGGCTCGGCGCGAAACACCGCGGCCACGGAAAAATTCGGCACGAAGATGCAGGCAAAAGGCATGGTGAAATCAGTGGCCATTGGTCAGTGGTTGTCAGTGGTCAGTGATCCGTGGCCAGTTGCGATTTCTATAATGACAACTGATTTTTCATCCCGCCCAGGCGGTTTTGCTGGCGAACGTGATCTCGGCGGAACGAACCGGTTTGCGCTCCATCCGTGATCGCAATATCTCCGCAGTGATTTCCAGTTCGGTCAGCAATTGCGCGTGTGAGGGCAAATTGCAAAATTGAGAAGAGCGGATTGCTCAACTGCAGAAATTTTCTGAAGCTCCTTCGGAGCTCTATCGTTTTGGCCCGCTGACCCACGACTTACGCCGTGGGCTGCATTCTTGTGCCGCTTCAGGCTGACTCTGGATTCATTGCCGGCCCCAGCTTGATCAATAAAGAAGAGCAGCTTCCGGCGATGGACTGCCGCTCAACTGCCAGCAGCACGGTGGGCGTATGCTCCACGGCGCGGCGGAAACGGAACCACGTAGTCAGCGGGATGCGGCGCGCTGCTTGCGGCGGCAGATCGCCAAGATCGAGCACGATCAGTCCGAAACCTCCACTTTCGAGCAGCAGGTCCGTAGCGCGCAGAAGTTGCTCCAGGCACTTCTGCGGAGAATTTTCCCCGCAGCGCACCCACAGCAGCCGATCCAACTCGATCCCTGCGGCCGCGGCAGACTGCGGATCGAGAGCATCACTGGCGTCCACGACCGCGCAAAATTCTCCGCGCCCTGTGGCCGCGGCCAGCGCGGCCAACAGCAAGGTGGTGCGGCCGGAAGAAGCTGGACCGCAAATTTCCGTCAGGCAACCGCGCGGCAGACCTCCGGTAAGAGCATCCATCGCGGCGATGCCGCTCGAAACCATTTCTGGCGCAGGACGCACCGCCAACCGCGAAGCTGGAGTAACGCCGGCAAGCCTCGAATCTATGAAAGGAAGAAAAAGCTCGCTGCGGCGGGCGCGCCTCGGCGAAAAGCTCCGCCCCGGAAGGCTGCGGGCAGACTTCGGCCGCATCTTCATCAAAAACAAAAGGGCGGCCCTGGGCCGCCGAAGTGGAAACCACTGCGGAAGACATAGATTCCTCGGAAAATTTCAGGGAACGCCGGGGCTGGGAAGCCCCGGAGGCGTTTTCGCTTTTTATTCGCCTTTAAGAATTCTGCGCCCGCCCGCTGAGATTGTCAAGCTGAGATTGAAGAATCCTTCCTCACGGCCCATTCCCGATTGCTTACCTTGGCATCCTCCATCCGTCTAAGCCAAACAGCCAGCGGTCAGGCGCAAGTACTCCATCCAAGTTGCTTCATCCCAGGGTTGCGACTGAAACGGCTGTTCGATATCCCCCAAAGAAGAGGAGTCTCCCATGCACAGAACTCGTCTGCTTGTTTTGTTATCAGGACTTTTGTTGGTGGCAAGTCTTTGTCTCGCCCAAACCGTAATGCTCGATCTGCCCCGGCAGAGCCAGCATGCCGTGGTCACGCAGCGCATCGGCATTACCGACATCACCGTCAACTATCACCGGCCGCTGGTGAATAGCCGCCAAATCTGGGGCAAGGTTGTGCCTTACGGAGAGGTCTGGCGTGCCGGAGCCAACGAAAATACCACCGTCACATTCACCGATCCGGTCACCATTGAAGGCCAGCCGCTCGACAAGGGAACCTACGGCCTGCACATGATCCCCGGCGAAAATCAGTGGACCGTGATCTTCTCAAAGATGTCTACCGCATGGGGAAGCTTCAGTTACAAACAGGATGAGGATGCGCTGCGGGTCACCGTGAAGCCGCAAACTGCCGAATTCCACAACGCGCTGACCTATGACTTCGATGACGTTAAACCCGACTCCACCGTCGTAACTCTGCGCTGGGACAAAGTCGCGGTGCCCTTCAAAGTTGCGGTTAAAGTGAACGACATCGTCGAAGCCAGCATTCCCCGGCAAATGCGCGGCCTGAATCAATATTACTGGGAGAGCTGGGACGATGTGGCGAACTATTTTCTCACCAGCAAAACCAATCTCGACGAGGCGCTGAAGGATGAAGAGCAGTCCATCCAGACGGAAGAACGCTTCGACAACCTGACTGAACAAGTCGCTGATTCTCGAGGCCATGGGCCGCAAAGACGACGCGACGAGTTTCCGCAACAAGGCGATAGAGAGGGAGCGCGCAGCAACTTTACTTCTATGGCCGCCAGTTTCAGGGAGAAAAGAAACAGGAAGAGGCCTTCGCGGTTTATCGCACCAATGCGAAGAAGTTCCCCGAGTAATGGACGTCGCACCTCGGTCTGGCCCGCGTTTATAGCGGCCAGGGCGACTTCGACAAAGCCGTCAAGGAAATGCAGACCGCGCTCTCCGGCGCCCGATATGCCAACAGATCCAATCTGGAAAAATACGTAAAGCGTTTGCAATCTAAAGACGACATCAACCGCTAGCCG
>CAVYVQ010000066.1:0-9734 GCA_963771895.1 uncultured Acidobacteriaceae bacterium
TTTCGTGATGACTTCGGCGAGTTCTGCATCCGTTTGGCTCTGCACTTCGCTGGATCTCAGGTCCTTGGCTTTCATGGCCTTGCCCGTAGGCGAACTACCACTGCCATCGTCCGCGTGACACAGCGTGCAGTTCGTCTTGAAGAACTTGGCGGGATCGCTTTGGGCCTGAAGGGTAGACGAGAGGGCCAGCACCGCGAGACACATCAACATGCCGTGTGCAATACGCAAAACGTTTCCTTGCATGTGTTCTCCTTTTACTTGCGCCCCAGCGTCGCGTCGTCGGAAATCCATTAAAACAGGAATCTGCCTGACGCGTACGCCTGCGCACAGGCAGCAGTGTACCGCAAAGCCAGGGGCGGGGTGACTTTCAGATCCATTCTGCCCGAACGAATCACTGGCGGCAAAACCGCCGTCCCTTTTCAGAAAACAAATCGCACCAGCAGTAGGTGGAGTTATTTGCCGAACCACCGCGGGCCGGCACCGTCATGATTCGTGCCAGCCCACTGCAGTAGGTTAACCTGAAAACGGGAGATTGCAGGAATGACGACGCTGAGGCTCGCGGGCATTGAGGCTTGCGTATTCGACGCTTACGGCACGCTGTTCGACGTCAACAGTGCAGCGCGCTCCGCCCAGGATTCCCTGGGTGAAAAGTGGCAACCCCTGGCCGAGTTGTGGCGCTTGAAGCAACTGCAATACACCTGGCTGCGCGGTCTCGCCGGGCACCACGCGGATTTCTGGCAAGTGACCGCCGATGCGCTCGACTTTGGGCTGTCGACGCTGAAGATCGAAGACGCCATTCTGCGCGCCCGGCTCATGAACCTGTATCTAATTCTCAGCGTCTACCCGGAGGTTCCTGACACCTTGAAGCGTCTGAAGACAGCCGGGATGAAGCTTGCGATCCTCTCCAACGGCACACCCGCCATGCTGGCGGCAGCCGTGGCCAACGCGGGCATCATCAACATGTTCGAAGCAATTTTGTCAGTGGAGGAAGTAAAGGTCTACAAGCCGCACCCTTCGGTCTATGGCCTGGCCTGTGACCGGCTCGGCGTCGCTGCGTCCCACATCTGCTTTCTGTCTTCCAACGGCTGGGACGCATACTCCGCCAAGGCGTTTGGCTTCCGCACTCTGTGGTGTAATCGCTTCGGCCAGGCGCCCGAGCGCATCCCGGAGACGCCTGATGCGCAAATCACTACGTTGGCAGAGTTGCCGGATATCGTTCTCTACTAAACCAAAGAGGGCAGCCGAGACGCCTGCCCCCTCACGACTTAGCTCTCAAGAATCTTCCTGCCCCGCCGCAGCGGTCAGACCCGCACCTTCTGGATCAATCTCTCCGGCTTACTTGGCCGTACCGACCGAATATGTGCCGGTGCATTCATAGTCAAATGCGCCTTCTACGGCTTTCCCGGAACAGGTCCCGGAACCCTTCATGCCTTTGTGCCTTCCAGAACCGCCCACAATCTTCCATTTATTGGCGACTGGCTTCGTCGCGTCGGTGCTAGCGGCTCCTTCATACATGTAGTAAACCTTGTCGCCATCATCCGCGGTCGCGATGTAGTAGCCGTGGAAGTTGAACTTGGTTTTCCATTGATCGTGGAATTCCGTAAACGTACCGCTCTTTTCCTTCAGGTCACCGCCGCTTGACGTAGCCTCGCAGCCGCCTTGCCCGATCCAATAGCTGTGATCCGGTACGTCGAGGATGTCGAGTTTGTTTTCCGTTGTCGCCTTCGGGCAGTGCCACTTGGTGTCAATCTTGCTCTGGGCCATCGCCACCGACCCAGACACGAACAGAGTCAATGCAACCAGCAAGAGCTTCCGCATCTTTGGGTTCTCCTTGTTTGTTTTGGACGAAAAACCTGGGTAACTATAGTCGAGGCATTCCGTTCTGGCAAGCGACTGCCCGGTGCTGATTATGCCGCGCAGGCCCTTGCGATTTGGCCCTGTACTCCCGTAACCCGAAGCCCCATGCGCACGCTTCCGCCCATGTGTATATTTGAAACTCAGTCGTGCTTCTGCTCGAAAACATTCCGCTCGCCCCGCTGACCACCATCAAAATCGGGGGCCTGGCAAAGTATTTCGTCGAGGCCGGCAACATCGGTGAAGTGCAGGAGGCGGTTACGCTCGCGCGCTCGCGCGATCTGTCTCTGTTCGTTCTGGGCGGCGGCAGCAACCTGGTGGTCGCCGACACCGGTTGGCCCGGCTTGGTGCTGAAAATTGCGATTCAAGGTATCAACCAAGTCCAGCGCAGCAGCCAGGATGAAGACGGCAAAGTTCTTTTCGAGGCGGGCGCCGGCGAATCCTGGGACAGATTCGTCTCTCGCACGGTGATGGCCCGCTGCGCTGGCGTCGAGTGCCTGAGCGGCATTCCGGGCAGCGTGGGCGGCACGCCGGTGCAGAACGTCGGCGCCTACGGACAGGAAGTCGCCGAGACCATCGCCGCAGTGCAGGTTCTAGATTTGAAAGATCTTCAGGTGCGCGAACTTTGCCCTCAAGCCTGCGGGTTCAGCTACCGGGCCAGCATCTTTAACACGACCGAGCGCGGACGATTCATCGTTCTCCGCGTCACCTACGCCCTCACACCTGACGGCAAGCCGCATCTCGCATATGCCGACCTTCAACGGCATTTCGAGGGGCGCGAAACTCCGCCGAATCTCGCCGAAACCCGTGAGGCCGTGCGCCATATCCGCGCGCTCAAAGGCATGCTAATCACTCCTGGAGACCCGGACTGCCAAAGCGCCGGCTCGTTCTTCAAGAATCCTGTGCTCTCCGAAGAACAGCACGAAAATCTAAAGCGGCGAGCCGCCGCGCGAGGTTTAACCCTGCCCAGCTATCCCGCACTTGAAATCCGCAAGAAGGTTTCCGCAGCCTGGCTGGTCGAGCGCTCCGGATTCGCCAAAGGCTTCGGCTCGGGTCGCGTTGCCATTTCCACCCGGCACGCCCTGGCAATCGTCAATCGCGGCGGAGCCACGGCAAGAGAGGTCCTCGCCCTGAAGGAACAGATCCAGCATCGCGTGGAAGAAATCTGGGGCGTTCACCTGGAACCCGAACCGGTCATGGTGGGCTTCTAAGTTTTCCTCTTCGAGGACGGCGTGAACCGAATCAGTGCGAGCCTGCCGTTTCCCACAAAACCTGTCCCTTTGATTCTGTCGCAGTCGCCTCGATCACAGTCACAGCAACTCTCTGGCAGGTCTGGACCAATCCCACGGAGACCATGTCGTCCAGGAATTGCGTCACATCTCTCTGCGCCTGTTCTTGCCCTACTCCGTTCGCTCGTTCCACCGCGCCGACCAGCTCCGGGAGCGCTCTGGGCGCGTCCAACAATTGCCAAACAAGTGACCCGGTTCCCTTGATACTGTAAATCGACGCCAGATCTCCAACCTTTCCCCGCACCGGCACGATGAGCGTTTCCCCGCCGACAGCGCGGGAAACAACGCTCCGCGCGCGTGTAAAGAGCTGCTGCCCCGGCTCAGCTATGCAGAGCGCAATTTCTTCACTTCGGGGTTGGTGACATTCGGCGCTCATTCGAAATAGATCTCGCTCATCTCCAAGTTGAGATTACGGCAGACCTTCCGCCTTAAACAATCGTCCTTCGAGGTTGGGTATTCGGTTGGTTATCGTCCCGCTTGATTCCCCACTGCGCGGTGCCGCAAACCTCAGCCATTGCTACAATGGTGTCTGACCCAAAGAATGCGGCTCGTCAGTCCACTATTGAAGCACGCGGTATATCCGGCTCTGCATCACAGCGGATGCCTCGACCGCATTACGCCAAGCGGTGGTTTCTCGGTGGTGAATTACCACGGCGTTTTTCCGGCAGGCCACTCCACCGAGGATATTTTTCTCGACGGAAATCTGGTGCAGCCGGATGCATTTCGCCAGCAACTCCGGTTCCTGAAATCTCGCTATCACGTCGTTCACCCTGAGGACTTTCGAGCCTGGCTCGAGCAAGGCAAGCAGCTTCCCCCTCGCGCCGTTCTGGTGACGTGCGACGACGGTCTGCTCAACACGTTAACGGACATGCTCCCGGTGCTGCAGAGCGAGGGCGTCTCGGGCCTTTTCCTGGTGACTGCGGCTTCGTGCAGCAACGAGCCTGGCATGCTTTGGTACGAGGAACTCTACCACCTGATGCGCGCCAAGCCGCTGACCAGATCAGACCTGCAGCTCCCCGTGGAAATCGGCACAGAATCCTCATCTTCGACAAGCTTTCAATCCCGGTGGTGGAGTGCAGTGAGACAAGCCTCGAGGTTGGACGCAGAAACAAGAGCAGTTTGGATGGCTAGAGTGCGCCATCACTGCGGGCCCACAGAAGCTCTTCGTTCTGAAAGGCGATGGCTCCTCTTGAATATTGCTGAACTGAAGCAACTGGCGGAAGCTGGGATGAGCATCGGAGCGCACACTGTCTCACACCCGATTTTGTCTTTGTGTAGCGAAGAAGACGCGCGCCGCGAGATTCAAGAAAGCAAGATCAAACTGGAGGGGGCGCTGGGGCAATCGGTCTGGGCATTCGCTTACCCCTTCGGCAACCCTTCCACCATGGGAGAACGAGAACTGCGCCTTGCTCGCGAAGCCGGCTTCGCATGTGCGTTTCTGAATGTTGAACACTCGAGCTCTGTGCCGGATGATCCGTTTGCGCTTCCCCGAACCCATGTGACATCCGATACCACGCTTCCTGAGTTCGCAGCTCACTTGAGTGGGCTTCACTCTCGCCTGCAGCGCGCGGTGGGAGCATAACGGCACGGCATAGCATCATGGCTTGGTTGCGTCTTCGGCGAGAATCCGGCATCCTTACACCAGTCTGCAGTCTTCTCGGTACGAAAGCCTGAAAACCCGTGCAAGTAACCGTCCTGAAGGAAATTCCGGAAGACCCCGATCTCTCGGAGGCCTGGAACACCCTGGTGCTTGCCATGGACAATCCAGAGGTGTTCTTCACCTACCAGTGGGCGTTGGCTGCCAGTCGTGGCTTTCAGGACCGCCTGTCTCCTCTGCTGTTTCTCATGTACGATGCCGGCCAACTCGCGGGTGTTGTGGCGCTGGCAATCGATCCCAACGCGCCTCGCGCGGCCTTTTTCTTGACCTCCAGCACGGCCGACTACTGCGACATCGTAAGCACCCCGGAGAATCGTCAAGCGGTGCTGCTTGCTCTTCTGCAGGAAATCCAGAATCTCGGTCTCAGTGACTTGGTGCTGGCCAACGTTCCCTCAAATTCGGCCACCCTCAAGGAATTGCCCGGCGTTGCCGCATTGCGCAACTTTTACCTCACATCGCGCGCCGCCTACAATTGCGGCGTCATCGAGTTGGAAGGCGAAGAGCAGCGCGAAACTCTTCTCCGAACCCTGGCCACCCGCGGCAGGGAAAAACGCGCCCTGAAAAAACTCTCAACCCTGGGTTCGGTCAAAGTCGTTCACCTTACAGAACCGGAGCAGATCGGGGAGAGCCTTGAGTCGATCGTCTCCGCCCAGATTTCACGTTTTCTCGCCAGTAACCGCGTGAGCCCGCTGGTTGGCCCGGAGCGCCGCACCTTCCTGCGCCAGTTAAGCGACCTGCTGTCTCATTCCGGCTGGCTCAAGATCAGCCAATTGGAGATCGATGGGCCGCCGGTTGCCTGGAACTATGGTTTCCGTTTTGGAGGCAGCTGGTTCTGGTATCTGCCAACTTTCCAGATGGAGTACGAGCACGTCTCCCCAGGGTCTTGCCTGCTTCGCCTTATGGTCGAAGAAGGGGCCAGGGACGCTTCTCTTCGATGGCTCGACCTCGGCCTTGGAGACGAAGCTTACAAAGAGCGTTTTGCCAATAATACCCGGGAGACGCGCTACATCCGCCTGTCCCGCGGTTTCCCGCGGCACGTCGCCAGTCTTGCGCGCCAGATGATGACCAGCACCGCCGATCGCTTTCCCCAATTCGGCAACAGACTCCGTGATGCCAGAGCCTTTTTCCAGACGGCTGCAAGTCGCGTTCGCGACACCGGAGTCGTTGCCACAGCTCGATACGCAATTCATAGAGCTGTCAGGCCTCTGGCCTCGCAAGACGAAGTGCTGCTCTTCGAAGCTCCTGATCTTCAACCGACTGAACCTCGACCGTCTGAAAATCAACCCGTTCAACTGCTGCCGCTGACGCGTGAGCATCTGGTGGAGGCGTCGATCAGCAACGCGGGCGATGCCCACACACTCCGCTACCTGATGCGATGCGCCAATCGCTTGACGAAACCCGGCGCATCCGGTTTTCTCTTACAGGATGAAGCTGGCCGTCCAATCCATTTTTTGTGGATTACCGACTATGACGGCTTCTCATTGGCGGAGATCGGCCACAATATCGAGCCATCCTCTCCCACTGCTGCCATGATCTTCGACTGTTGGACGCCTGCATCGGATCGCGGGCGCGGCCACTATGCCACCGCCATCCGCCAGGCAGCCGCAAATCTACGCCGGGAAGACAGAACCGCGTGGATTTTCAGCGGCGCGACCAATGTGTCATCTTTGCGGGGCATTTTGAAGGCTGGTTTCGTATATCGCTACTCGTTGGTCCGCCGTAGGAGGATCGGTCGCGCGACCGTGACTCGTCAGGACACCACAACCGCCATCTGACGCTTTCCGTCCGCTCTGGTCGGAATCATAGGTTGAGCCTTCCAGTTCGCTTGCAAGTGGCGTATCTCTTGCGCATTCCTCGCAAGCATCCTCTTCAGAAACGTTCTTCCCACGAAATATCTGAACAAACCGGGCTCTCCGGTGGTCTTCATTAATGAGGTCAAGCGATTGGTGGCGGAAGAGGCAGTCCTGAATGAGGCCGTGACGGTGCCGCGCAGTCAAGACCGCAGTCAAGACGGTACTCCGGACCGCAGTCGGGACCGCAGTCAAGACGAATTGCTCGAAGACCTCGTTCGCCGGCACTCGCGGCTCGTCTACCGCATCGCCTACGCTGCGCTAAGGAGCCATCACGATGCCGAGGACGCCACCCAGGAAACGTTTCTCCGGGTGCTGCGCTACAGCCGGAAGCTGGCCACTGTGGAAGATCCGAAGACTTGGCTGGCGCGCATCGCCTGGCGCGTGGCGGTCGACCGCAGCAAACAGCGTGGCCGCAAGCGCGAGATTCCGATCGAGGACCACGAGAAGCCAGCTGCAGAAGTGCGATCGGTGGACGCCCCGGCAGATGAAGCGATGCATAGCACGCAGGTCGGCACGCTGGTAGAGCGATTAATTACGGCGTTGCCAGGAAAGCTGCGCGAGCCGCTGATTTTGTCGGCAGTGGAAGAGATGTCGCCGCGCGAAGTCGCGGCGACGCTGGGCATCAACGAGGCAGCAGTGCGATCGCGAGTCTTCCGCGCCCGGCAGATTCTCAGGGAAAAGCTGCAGGCACTACCGTGGAAGAGCGGCGCTTCAGCGCCGCGTAAGGCTGGGGATCGATGAGGGCTTCAGCCCTGAGGGATCTGGCCCGCAGAGGTGCAAATGACTGACAATAATCGGCAACTCAACACAAAGCAGCGAGACCCAGAGAACGCCGCGCTCGCCCGCGAACTCAATGCCGCACTGGCGAAGTTCGCAGCAGTCGAGCCGAGAGCCGGGCTGGAGGAGCGCATCCTAGCGAATCTCCGGATCGAACAGAAACATGCAGCCGAGCGCTCGTGGTGGCGATGGCCGGCGATAGCCGTGCTCGCGGCCGCGATCGTGCTGACCGTATTCGCGACCTGGAGATTGGGCAAGCCGGCGCAAAATATCGCGGAGCAACACCCGGCAGCTGCGACGCCCGCCAATGGACATGCTGGGACTCAGGTTGCAAACAACGGCGGAGGCAGCTCGACTCGGCCCCGCGAAACAGCGTCCACAAGAAAAGTCAAACTGCATGCGGTCAGCCACTCTGTGGCAATGGGTCCCTCCAAGAAGCTCGATAAGTTTCCGTCGCCGCAGCCGCTGAGCGTGCAGGAAACAATTCTGACACGCTACGTCGAAAACTATCCGGACCACGCCGCGCTGATCGCGCAGGCGAGAACCGAAGAACTCCGGCGAGACAGCGCCGAAGAAATGGGCGAGGCCGCGTCAACCAACGGACAGAATTCACGGCAGCAGAACAAGTAGAAGTATCGGCACAAACTAAGGAGAATGACAATGTTCAAGAAAATGGTTGTAGCCGCGGCACTGCTTTTCGCACTCACGGCCGGAGGCATCAGCAAGTCATCGGCGCAGGAATCGAATACATCGAAGCTCGCGCCCGAGACGGCGAAGACCATAAACGCTTATCGTCTCGATTTCTCCGTCAATGAGATGGAGGACGGCAAGAAGGTCAATACGCGGCAGTACTCCATGAACCTGAATGCCGAAGATGCCAACCAGATCAAGATTGGAACGCGTGTTCCAGTCGAGTCAAAGCAAGGGGAGTTTCAGTACCTTGATGTGGGAACTAACATCTGGTGCAGGATCGGAGAGCGCGCCAATGGCCTGGCGATCTCGGTGCGGGCGGAAGTCAGCAACTTTGCCATGCCCGAGCAGCAAGAACGCACTGGGGCGCGGCAGGTGCTGCGCCAACTCGAGATCCATGCCAGCACAGTGGCGCAACTTGGAAAGCCGATTTTGGTCGGTAGCGTGGACGATCCCAACTCCAAGCGGCAGTTTCAACTGGAAGTTACGGTGACGAAGTTGAAGTAGCTCGTGCGGACGCGGGCCACCTTGCGCTACCACTACTGAGATGCCCCACCCGTCGCGGTGTTCGGCGGGTGGGCATCGATGCTGCCGGCGCCGAGTGTTCAAGGCCGTTTTCTCCCGCAACCTCGGCCAGGCTCACTCCCCAGATTCCCTCTTCTCTTCCTTCATCTCGTCCTCCATCATTTTCCGCAACGCCCGATTGATCCGCGTCTGGTAGCCGCGCCCTGACTTCTTCAACCATGCAATCACATCGGCATCCAGGCGCAGCGTGACCGGCTTCTTGATCGGCCGGTATAACACCCCCACATCCCGAAGCAAAATGTAGCGCCGCTTCGGCTTCGGCTCCTCCGCCACCGCCTGCAAGCTGATCGTTCTTGGGGTCTTGTTGGTTTTTAGCGTCTTTTGGGGCCGCGCCTTCCGGCGCTTCCTAACCGCCTTGGATGGTTTCATTTACGAGCATTATACATACATATCGATCCTTACGCCATTGCCGGTACAAAATGTTCCAGTTGGAACATTCAGCACATATGTTCCGGTTGGAACACTTCTCCATTTCGCGAGCCCAACCACTGCCAACGGATGCCGCCCCGGTTCGTGACCCCGGTTCGTCGATTGTGACCCTATGCGATGGGGCAGGGGTGCAGCGCTCCGCCTGGCGGAGCCTCAAGTTACTCATCGGCAAGTCTTGCCGCCTGCTTAAATATCTTCACGAACATTTCCTGCGTGAGCTTTCCGGTCTGCGTGTTCTGGTTCGATGGATGGTAAGAGGCCAGTAACACCTTGTCGTCGGGTAACCGGTAACTGGCGCCATGTTTGAAAGGGAAATTCTTGAAGAGGTAACTCTGCTTGCTGGCGAACAAGCCGCGCCGTTTCGCGTAGTTCAGATACGCATCGAAGCCAATCTTTCCGAGAGCGACCACGACTTTTACCTTTTCTAGTCCCGCAAGCTCGCGGTCAAGAAAACGCGAACACTCCAACAGTTCTTGAGGAAGCGGTTTGTTGTCGGGTGGAGTGCAGCGAACCGCGGCCGTGATGTACAGATCTTTCAGCGTGAGCCCATCGTTGCGGTCCGTGGCGTTCGGCTGGCTGGCGAATCCGGTTTCATACAAT
>CAVYVQ010000067.1:0-47706 GCA_963771895.1 uncultured Acidobacteriaceae bacterium
CTTCATCCAGTACGCCGCGAATCAGGGATATATGGTTCTCGCGCCCAACTACCGCGGATCGACGGGATACGGAAAGGAATTTCAGCAGGCAAATTTATTCGACATGGGCGGCGGCGATTTGCAGGACGTCCTCGCCGGCGTGGACTGGATCAAGCAGACCGGACACCTTGATCCCAACAAGATCGCTGTGATGGGCGGAAGCTACGGAGGCTATCTCAGCATGATGTCGGTGACGAAGGCGCCTGATGTTTGGGCCGCGGGCGTGCCCATTGTGCCCTTCGTGAACTGGTTTACTGAGATCGAAAACGAAGATCCGGTGCTGCAGCAGTCCGACCTCGCGACCATGGGCGACGTGGCAAAGAATAAAGCGCTATACGAAGACCGCTCGCCCATCAACTTTATCGATCAGATCAAAGCGCCGCTGCTGCTGCTTGCCGGAGGACACGATCCGCGCTGTCCCAAGTCGGAAACGCAGCAGGTAGTCGATGCCATCAAGAAGCGCGATGGAACCGTTGAGTACAAAATCTACGAAAACGAAGGCCACGGCTTTGCGCGTGTGGAGAATCAGATCGACGCCTACCAGCGTGTCGCGAATTTTCTGCTGGCGCACGTTCCCCCCGCGGATTGCAGTTGTTCTGTGACTGAGTAGCTAATTCGTCTCAGAAGATTGGGCGAGCAGGATAGCGTCGATCAGGCCCGGGATGTTGAACTCTTTGGCCTCGATGTGCACCCGCAGCCCCAGTTCGCGCAACGTCGAAGAAGTCACTGGACCAATGGAAGCAAGCTGTATTTCATCGAGGTCTGCTCTCCGGCGCGCCCCGAGCAATGCAACGAAGTTGCGCGCCGTAGAGGAACTCGTAAACGTCACCACATCCGGCCGCCGCCGCGGATTGCCGAGCGCGTTGCGCAAGCGCGCGCGCGAAGATTGCGGTACAACAGTTTCATAAGCTTCCACCACGTGCACTCGCGCCCCGGCCCGGCGTAACTCACGCGGAATCACGTCCCGGGCGACCTTGGCGCGCACCAGCAACACTTGCTTCCCTTTCACTTTTCGCCGGAGGGTGCGCACCACCGACTCCGCGACATATTCTTTGGGAACAACCTCCACTTCGACGCCATGCTGTTCGATCGCCTTCTTCGTCGCCGGGCCGATAGCCGCGATGCGCAAGTGCTTGAGATTCTTTTTCGTCAGGCGGAGTTTGGCCAGTCGCTCCCACATTGCCTCAACACCATTCACGCTGGTGAGGATTAGCCAGTCGTATTCGCCGAGACTCATCAACGCCGCATCTAGAGCCTTGAGGTTGCGTGGTCTGCGGATTTCGATGAACGGAATTTCAAGCACTCTCGCGCCGTGCTTCCGCAGTTCCACGGAAAGCGCACCGGCCTGGTGGCGCGCGCGGCCTACTAACACGCGAACCCCTCTTAGCGAACTCTTCGATGATTTGGTTTTCTTGCTCATGGTAAGAGGCGGCGGGCAAGGCCTGCCCTGAGTCTGCCGAAGGGAGGGCCTGGTCAGGCTTTCGTGCTGGAACTGCCTATGAACCGCAAGCAATTTGGCACTGGAATGTTCGTTGAAAAGTTTTTCCAGCGCGAATTTCACATCAACCCGGGCCGTAACAGGAAAGGTACGGCTGGCCGTCACCAAGCCTTGCAAGCGGTGTTTCCGGAAGTGCCGCTTCAGAGCCGCTTCTGCCAAAGGTAGAGTGGGCTTCTTGGACTTTTTCATTTGCGTGTTCCTTGCCATTCGGAAGGACTTAATAGAAGAACCTCATATTAACAAGCGGCTGTCTTTCTGGTTCACAGTTGCGGCGGGACGGCCAGGCCGCGGCCGTAAACGGCTTCGAGGATTTCGTCGCCGCCGCGGCTGAGTAACGTTTCACCAACGGCGTTGCCGAGTTGTACGGGATGGTTGAGATTGCCATCGCGCGATTCGCGGAGAACTTTCGATCCGTCGGGATCGGCGACTATGGCTTCGAGATGCAGCTTGCCGTTCCGCATTTCCGCTAACGCGCCGATGGGGACCTGGCAGCCTCCGCCAAGGCGGTTGAGCAGCGCGCGTTCGCAGGTGGTGGCGGCGCGGGCGGCGGCGTCGTTCAAGAATTCGAGATGCTTGCGGGTAACCGAATCGCTTTCGCGGATTTCAAGGGCAAGCGCTCCCTGTCCGGGGGCGGGGCACATGATTTCGGCGGGGATAATTTGTTTGATCAATTCCGTTTTACCCAGGCGCTTCAGTCCGGCTGCGGCCAGGATGATCGCGTCGTATTCTCCTTGTTCAAGTTTGCGCAGGCGCGTGTCAACGTTGCCGCGCAGAGGATGAATGTCGAGATCGGGTCGCATGGCCTTCAGTTGCGCTTGGCGGCGCAGGCTCGACGTTCCCACGCGCGCGCCCCGCGGCAAGTCCTCAACCTTCGGATAAAGCCCAGAGCAGAAAGCGTCGCGCGGATCTTCTCTTTCTGTGATGGTGGCGATTTCGAATCCCGGCGGAAGTTCGGTGGGCAGGTCTTTCAACGAATGCACGGCGAGATCGACGCGTCCGGCAGCCAGTGCTTCTTCTATCTCTTTCGTGAAAATTCCCTTGCCAAGTCCGCCCTTGGCGCCGACCTGGGCCAGGGGGAGATCGGTGATCTTGTCGCCGGTGGTATGGATGACCTCGATTTCAACTTCGTGGCCCCGCCCGCGCAGAAGCGATGTGACATGGTTGGCCTGCCATAGCGCGAGTTGCGAGCCGCGCGAGCCGATGCGGAGTTTAGGCATGGTGCGCGACCCTAGGCAGGATATTAGACAAAAGCGAAAGGCGGCCAGTTAGGCCGCCTTGGGAAATTGCTACTGTACCGCGCTTGAGAACCAGTTTTAAAGTACCATCTGGCGAAGTGCTCGTCAAGAACCATCGGCAGATTAAGCAGGTCTTAACGTCCCGTGGATCGCGTAAGACGGCGGAGAGTAAGGGATTCGAACCCCTCGCGGCTGCGAACAGCCGCGACCCACGGTTCTCAAGCGCGGCCCAGTACCCACACTGGTAGTACTCTCCGAAGCCCCACTTGAGTAAGACCAGCGTACTACCCTCACGGCAGCAAATCTTTCGGATTTGTTCGAAGCGTGAAAAATTCCGTTCCAATATGGGCCAAGTCGTTCGTGTCCAATCGTGACGGCTCGTGCGGAGAGGCGCGGAGATGTGATTGGCCTGCCACATCGCGAGTTGCGAGCCGCGGGAGTCGATGCGAAGCTTAGGCATGTGTGCGGTTGTGTCAGACTTTGTTGGTTCGTCAGGCGGGGCCTTGACCCTTGAGTATCGAACAGCCAGCCAAGCCCCGATTGAGTATGCAACCGAGCTCACGGCAGGTGTCGCAAACAAAAACTTTCCCAGGTATTCCTCGCCATCGGCGTTTTGGTTGTGAGGGGAAAGCATGTGATCGTACTCGTATTGCCAGTAGTGTCCCCCTATGCGGCTGCTGAAGCCGGGCGAATGCTTTATCACTGAAACATCCCAAAGCATTAGAAAAAACAACAAGACAACGCCTAATACGCCGACGAAACATGCCAAACGATCCCGTCGGGATCGATTCATTAAAACCCCAAGAAGCAGTCCGGCAAGCCAGACAAGCGGATTGGAAGTCGGTCCGATATCAGGAAGGCGGATCCCGAAAGCGCCGACACCAAGCGCAGTCGCCAACGTCAGCAATATTGAGAGAAGCGCACCTCCGATAGTAGCCGTAAGGAAATGCACCGGAAATTCCATCAACTCCGCGCCGAATGTAGGGACGGTCGACATTAGTGTCGGGTGGTCTCCTTGTCCGATGCGTCTTCTTTCGCCTGGGACGCCGGCCCCGTTTCTTTCTCCCCTAGATTGAACAACCTCCGCACCACATCAATCACCGTCGTAGCCTCCGCTTCCCGCGCCGCCGTCTTCAGCGTGGTGATCGGCGTGTGCATGACTTTGTTGATGATGCCGCGAGTCAGCGCCTCGAGCGCCATTTCCTGTTCCGGAGTCATCGGGCCCATGCGACCGCGAACGCGGTCGATTTCGGCCTGGCGGATAGTTTCTAAGTGATCTTGTAACGACACGATCGTCGGCACCACGTCAAGCGTCTGAAGCCTGGCCTCGAAGCGTTCCACTTCACCGGTGATGATGGCTTCGGCGAGTTCGGCTTCCTTGCGGCGGTCGGCGACATGTGTGCCAACCGCCTGTTGCAGGTCATCGATGTCGTAGGCAAAGATGCCATCGAGCTTGGCCATTTCCGGCGAGACATCCCGGGGAACGGCGATGTCGATGAAGAACATGGGCCGGTTCTTGCGGCGCGTGAGGAACTGCTCGCCGTGCTCGCGGCGGAAAATGGCGTGGGGCGCGCCAGTTGACGTGATGACGATATCCGCACGGTCGCAGGCATCGTAAAGATCGTCAAACTTGATGGCTTGGCCGTTGAACTTCTCGGCCAATCCGATGGCGCGGTCGTAGGTACGGTTCGAGACGAAAATCGACGCGCAGCCGTGTGCCATCAAGTGGCGTGCTGCGAGTTCGCTCATCTTGCCGGCGCCGACGATGAAAACGTTCTTGCCCTGCAAGGTGCCAAAAATCTTTTTTGCCAGCTCGACCGCCACTGAGGCGATCGAAACCGAGGACGAACCCACGGCGGTCTCGGTGCGCACGCGCTTCGCGACGGCGAAGGCGCGAGTAAAAAGCTGATCAAGCTGTCCGCGTACCGAGCCCACGGCACGGGCGGTGGCGTATGCCTCTTTTACCTGGCCGAGAATCTGGGCCTCGCCGACCACCATCGAATCCAGGCTCGAAGCCACCCGGAAGATGTGGCGCACAGCGTCCTTCTCGCGAAACTCATAGAGATGCGCGTCGAGTTCTTCCGCTTTCACTTGAAAATGACCGTGCAGAAACCCGCGCAGGTCGGCCGAGCCGTTGGTGGTGTGGGTAACGACTTCCACGCGGTTGCACGTCGAAATGATCATGCCCTCCTCAATTCCAGGATGAGCCGCGAGATCGCGGCAGGCATCGGGCAGGCGCGAGTCAGGGATCGCCAGACGCTCGCGCACTTCAAGCGGAGCGCTGTTGTGATTCACGCCAATGAGTTGGTATCTCATGAAGCGGCAAACCTGTGGATCGCCGAAAAATAGTTAGCGGCCCAGGCCACTACGGCCGCCACGAAAGCGCACGTTGCCAGCACGGCGGCGCGGCGGCCTCGCCATCCCGAATTCCAGCGCGTGAAAACCATGATCATATAGACGGCCCACATCAGGATCGACAACAGAATCTTGGGATCGAGAAAATCCATTCGTCCGTACGTGGAAACCGCCACAAACGAGCCGATTAACAGGCCTAGCGTCATGAAGGGAAAGCCGAGCAACAGCGAACGGTAGCCAATCTGGTCGATCACTTCCAGCGCGGGAAGAAATCCCGTCAGGCTGCTCGGGTTCTTGGATTTCAACCGCCGCTCCTGCAGCAGGTAGAGCAGGCTGGCGCCGAAGCTGAACAGCAACGCTGCGTATCCCGTGAAAATGAGGGCGATATGTGCGGGAATCAGCCATCCTCTCTGGACGGACGATGTAAAGACAAACGGCTGCTGCCCGATGGCGGCCACAAAAGTCAGGAAAAAAACAATGGGGAATACAACCACTCCAGGGGACGTCGTCTGGTAAATGGCATAAACGATCATGAAGAACGTCATCGAAATGAAAGCCAGCAGCGATTCAGAGTTATGCACCGAGGCCCAGACCACGTGGGCGGAGAGGAACAACTCGACCAGCGAGACGAAGTGGAAGACCATGCCCAGGCTGGCGGCGTGCAGCGCGATGCGGCTGAATAGATCGCTGGTGCGGCTGAGCGCAAAGAAGGCGTATATCAGCCCGATCAAGTAGCAAGCCAGCGCGAAACGCAGCCAAAGCAGTGACATAGGCTAGGTAAGTATCAGAGTCCGCTGAGTTTAATGCAAGTGACGGCCAGGACTCCAAGGGACATCTTCCCTTTCCAAGCATTATATTCTGCACAGAGAACGGCAGTCGAAACGGCGAGGCTCACGCGCGGTTCTGATCTGGACCGCAACTCCCTATTCGACTCCCAGACTAGCGAGCGCTTCTTCGAGCAGCGCCGCGTCAATAACCAGGCGGCGGCCTTGGGTCTTCACATCTTCCAGTTCGTCGAAGGCGCGAAAGAGGCGCAGTTTCGCGGCGGCATACTGCTCGGCCTCGGTCAGCGGACGGCCATGAGCTTTAGCCCATGCTGCCACTGACTTCTCCGGAACAAAGACGCTGATGGCGTAGGTAAGCTTACGATCGGAGGTAACATCGAAAACGAATTCCGTGGCCGGAGCTTCGGGATCGCTAGCCAGCGCGGCCCGCCGGCCCACGAAGTAGTACTGGTAAACGTATCCCTGAGCGCCGGCATAGGTCTTCAGGCGGCGGACGGTTTTATCTTTGTCTTTATCCTTATCCGTAGACATGCGGACATTATGACGCGTCGTTAGTAGTTTGTCGTTTGCGACCAAGGCAGCGGCGGCGCAATATCCAGAAGCCCGGCAGTTTTAACCGAGAACCGAGAACCGCCTTTTCACGCTGGCGTAACAATCCTTCCGTATAGTGGCGACCTTTGGCACTCGCAAGCACTTTCAATCTCACTGCGACCTGAGGACTAGACCGTGGCCACGGCATCCGCGACCTTGCTCGACCAGAAAATCAACCGTTCTCCCGGCAAAATCGGCATGTTGGTTTTCGGTGCCGTGCTGGTCATTGGAGTAGGCTATGCCGGCTCCAGTCTGCTGCGTGATCTTTCCACCATCCATAACGAGTCTGTCCTGCCGTTCGTGCTCCTGGGCATTGCGCTGATGGTCGCCCTCGGCTTCGAGTTCGTCAACGGATTCCACGACACCGCCAATGCCGTGGCCACGGTCATCTACACGCACTCACTCGAGCCTCACATCGCCGTGGTTTGGTCCGGCTTCTGGAATTTCCTCGGCGTGCTCGTTTCCAGCGGCCTGGTGGCCTTCGCCATCGTCTCGTTGCTGCCTGTCGAATTGATTCTTCAGGTCGGCAGCAAAGCCGGATTCGCCATGGTCTTCGCCTTACTCGTCGCCGCGATTATCTGGAATCTCGGCACCTGGTATTTCGGATTGCCCGCATCCAGTTCGCATACTCTCATCGGCTCCGTGATCGGCGTAGGCATCGCCAACCAGTTGATCAATGGCAGAAGCGGCACCAGTGGCGTTGACTGGGGACAAGCCAAGAACATCGGTTATTCCCTCCTGCTCTCGCCGGTTGTTGGCTTCGGCTGCGCCCTGCTCCTTTTGCTCCTTGCCAAGGCTCTCATCAAAAATCCCAAGCTGTACAAGGCTCCAGAAGGCACCGAGCCGCCGCCGTTCTATATCCGTTGCTTGCTCATCCTCACCTGCACCGGCGTCAGTTTCTTCCACGGCTCCAACGACGGACAAAAAGGCATGGGCCTCATCATGCTCATCCTGATCGGCACGGTTCCCACCGCCTACGCTCTGAACCACGCCGTGACCTTCAAGGATTCTCAGGATTTCATTGCCGTCTCCATCCAGGCCGCCGACACCCTCACCAAATACGTCGACCCCAACGCCGTCGTCGGCGATCCCCGCGATGACGTCACCGCCTACATTCGGGACAAGAATTTCACTCCCAACACCATGCTCGCGCTGCGCACCCTCGTCAGCGACATCGGCAACGAGACCGCTCTCTACAAGGAGATGAAGAACATTCCCAACAACCGCGTGCGCAACTTCCGCAACGATATGTATCTGTGCAGCGAGGCCATCCGCCTCATGCAGAAGAGTGGCAAACCGACTTTTACCGATGCTGACAAAACGATCCTCGCCAACTACAAAAAGCACATCGACCACTCCACCCGCTTCATTCCCCTCTGGGTAAAGGTCGCGGTAGCCATGGCTCTCGGCCTCGGCACTATGGTTGGCTGGAAGCGTATCGTGGTAACCGTCGGAGAAAAAATTGGCAAGAGCCACCTGACCTACGCCCAGGGCGCTGTCGCGGAAATCACCGCCATGGCCACGATCGGCGCCGCCGACGGATTCGGTCTCCCCGTCAGCACCACGCACGTGCTCTCTTCCGGCATCGCCGGCACCATGGCTGCCAATCATTCCGGAATTCAGTGGTCCACAGTCCGCAATCTGGCGTTGGCTTGGGTGCTGACCCTGCCCGTCGCCATGCTGCTCTCGGGATCTTTATTCTGGCTTTTCCGCAAGACGTTCTAAAAATATAACCAGGGGCGCGGATCAGCCGAGGTCAGGCTGATCCCGAATCTGATCTGCTAACCCCACGACTGGCTACCTTTGCCTACCCTCTGTCATCTCACACGCAGGAGGATTGCAATGAATTCCTGCACAGGCCGTGCTCTCACTTGTCTGCTAGTCCTGTTAAGTTCCCTGACTGTCATCCCAGCTCCGCGCGCGCAAAATAAGGTCCTGGGAGAAGTCGAACTGGTCGGCGCTTCGAAAGTCGAGAACACCTCAGGCGTCTGGATCGACGGCCAATACGTTGGCTACCTGAGCGAATTGAAGGGATCAAAAAAGCTTTTGCTGCTTCCGGGCGAACACGACATTACAGTACGCCAGGGCGGATATCTCGACTTCGCGCAAAAGATTACCGTGCGCGCGGGAGAAAAGCAGAGCATCGCCGTCAAGATGGAAAAAGATACCCGCGTGGTCCTGCCCAAAGTCACTGCCGAGATCAAGTTAGAAGTAAAACCGAATCGCGCGGCCGTGCTTGTGGATGGCGTCTTTGTCGGTCACATTGCCGAATTCGAAGGCCCCGGCAAGGCTCTGCTGGTCGCTCCCGGAAAACACAAAATCAAGATCAGCCTGCCGGGATATCACGATTTCGAGACCGACATCGACTTGGTAGCCAACCAGAAGTCGACCATTAAGACTGAAATGGTGACCGGCGGGCCGGCGGAAGGAACTCCTCTTCCTCACTGAATGTTCCAGTAAGTAATTCCGCGTGGTCTACGATCAGATAGCCGCGCCGGCCGCCGCCGAACTAACACCTCGCTGCTTGCGCAACTCCGCCTGGAACAAATCGACCGGAAGCGCGTTCTGCCGCCGGAAAAGCATCAGTAGTGCGTCCTCTTCCTCACCCGGCACCGCGGCAATCCGCGAATCCTGCGGAGTTTCACTCTCCAGGCCCTCAGGCTCAACCAGCAGTTCGGGCAGCACGTTGCGATTCTCCGTGAGCACGTTCAGAAATTTCTCCAGCAATCCACGATGCTCGGGAGTGCTCTGGGTGAACTCCACTCCCATGCCGTTATCCGGATGCATCACCCGAACCACGCCTTCCGTCCGGAGTTCCACTTCGGCCGCGCGCATCGAGAGCGTCACGCGCGTGGAAACAGGAAAGGGCGAAGTAATCTCCAAATAGCAACCGCCCAAACTCAAATCCAAAAGCTGGCACCGGACCGGCGGGTCGTCCTTTTCAATCTCCGGAGAGTTCCTCCCCAGCCATTCGCGCAACTCCTGCGCCACTGCTGGAGACGGATCCTGAAAACGCAGCCCAACCTGTGTCCCACTCCCTTCCCAGGCAAACTCCGCAGCCACCTCGAGAGCGTTGACGGAGCCCGGCAGCGTGAACGACAACTCCCATCGGCCCTGAGGTTTGCTGCGCCGCGGCAAGCTGACCGCCAGCCCGCCCTCGCCTAAATCCGTGGTGTGCACCTTGAACCGCGCTCCCGATTCGCGGCTCGACATTTCCACGGGAATTTGGATTGGGACCCGGGTGTTGCGCCGTCGTTCTTTCTTCATCAGCGCTCTTGCCGCCCGGAAGCTTGACTTGGCCCGCTCGGCTGTGACCGGCTTATAAAGGATGAAGTTAGCACCGAGTTCGAATGCGGACCGCAGGCCAGTATCGGGGTCCAGAATTGCTACCGCCACCGCCCGCTGATTGCACGGAGACGTCCGCACGACGCGCAGCACGTCAGCGGCGCCCGGACCGGCGCAATCCACGATGATGGCTTCAAACCGTCCTCGCGTTAAGTGCCGGAGCGCGATCTCCGCACTCGCGCAGTGTTCCACGCTGATGTCCAGATCGCCCAGCGTCCGGCGCAGTACCCGCACAATCCTCTCATCGGAACAAAGCAGCAGTGACTTCAGATTCATGGCACCGCCTTAAGTCCTCCGGAACTCCGGAAACGAAAAAACCCTTATCCCACTGTAAGCTCGCTCCAAGTGCCTATCAATCAAACACTTGCCTCAGCGGTTACGGGTGTAACGTATCAGCCCCCGCTGAGGGGGTTCGGGAGCACGCGAGATTAGTATCAGGGTATGCCTTCAGCCATGCCGTTAGCCTGGCGTCATCTGATCATGCGTTCACGCGCCGCCGCGATGCAGCCGGCGTGGGCATTCGGGCTTGGGGAACCGAAACGAAAATCCTCCCGCCCGGAGACGTTGTGATGACAGTAAGAACAATGAATACAACCACTTAGAAATGATTCACTCAAGTGACGCAGCGTAAATTATGGTTGACTTCCAGCCTTTATTGCCATAACATGCTGTGTCTCCGATTAGGTTTCTTGGACCAGTGGAATACCAGACAAGATTGGATTGTCCAATGCCAGAGTGTGTTTTTCCATGAATCCAGAAAGTGTCCGGAGAATCATATAGATAGAGCAGCTTAAAATTTGTAATTCCCCTTTTGTAGGAAAGGCAATGTTTCATGGCCAAGCGACGCGGAAATCCGAACTGGGGCAAACCCGAACCGATCGGGCCCATTGTCCCTACCATCACCGAGTTTGAGCAGGTTGTGCGCGAATACAAGCTCTCCCCCGACCAGTATCTCCGGTCGACCCGTTTGCGGGAGTGGGCGCGCCGCAACAAGAATTCGAAGTACATCCCAGAACCTCTTCTCGAAGCGTGGGGATTCGAAATCGAATCCACGCTGTAACCAAGCCGTAAGAAAAACTTTCAAGGGCCGCAGAAAAGCGGCCCTTTTTGCTTCGGTGGGATTGTTATCCGAATTCCAGGATTGTCATCCCCGAACGAAGTGAGGGATCTTGGTTTCGCCGGCACTCAGCCAGCTCTGATTTTGGGTGGCGCATCGCTTTCAGTCCTGCGATGAATGACCTATGATGACCCTGGGTTTAGCCCCTGGGGACGCCCGCTACTGCACCATGCTCAACTTCCTCCAAATCCCGCTCCCCGAACTATTCGCCCTCCTGGCCGCCATAGCCTTCGCCGCTGGACTGAATCTCTATGCCACGGTAGCCGCCCTGGGCCTGCTAGCCCGCTTCGGGCACGTCCCACTCCCACCCGCACTGCAACTCCTCGAAACCTGGCCGATAATCGCCGCCAGCACAACGCTCTTCGCCATCGAATTCTTTGCCGACAAAATCCCCGCCTTCGACCTGATCTGGAGCGCTCTTCACACTTTCGTCCGAATCCCAGCCGCCGCCCTCCTGGCCTACGGAGCCACCCGCCAGCTAACCCCAGCCCAGCAACTGCTGGCTGCCGCGCTCGGAGCCGCCATAGCCCTGGCCGCCCACGGAGGCAAAACCGCCCTCCGCGCTGCCGTTACCCCGTCCCCGGAACCGTTCTCGAACATTACCCTTAGCCTGGCCGAAGACGCCCTGGCCATCTCTCTAACCTGGCTGGCCACGCGCCATCCCTACATAGCAGCAACCATAGCGCTCTGCTTGGTAGCCGTAATAGCGCTGCTAGCGCGTGCAGTAATGCGAGCCTTGCGCGCGCTCTTTCGCGGTGCCGAGCAAGAGCTGGCAGCACCTCCGGCCTAGGCCAATCTTTTTACAATCGTTTCATAAAACTTCCTTGAACTTCCGAGTGACACGCGTCTAAAATCGTCGGCTTCCGGAGGCGAACGTTATGCGCACTTCAATCGCGGTATCAGTGTCGCAGTCTATCCGCTGCAAAGTTCTCATTCTGGTCGCAATTGCATTTCTTCTCGCGTCTTCTCAATTCGCGCTTGGCCAACAAACCCTGGGCGCACTGAACGGCACGATTACCGATGCCAGCGGCGCCATCGTCCAGGGTGCGGCGATCAAAGCGCGCAGCCTGGCCACTAATCTCGAAGTCACCGCCACCAGCAAGTCGGACGGCTCCTTCAGCATCGCCGACCTCCCGATTGGCACCTACGAGCTCACGTTCAAGAAGGATGGTTTCGAAACCGCGGTCTACCCGGAGATCATTGTTCAAGGGAATCGCACCGCAACGGTCAACGCGAAGTTGCAGCCTGGAAAGGTGTCCTCTACTGTGACGGTTAACGCCACGCCGTTGCTGAACGAAACGGATACCACAACCGGCTACGTGCTGAATAGCGAGATCATCGACAATTCCCCTTTGGGAACAGGCAGTTTCACGCAACTGGCGATTCTGAGTCCGGGAGTGAACGCGGACCTGTTAAATACGTCTGGGACAAACGCGGGTTTCGGCAACCAAAGCATCTGGGCCAACGGTCAGCGCGACACCAGCAACAGTTTTTCGTTCAACGGCGTCAACGCTAACAACATTTTCAACGGAAAGTCCTCCAGCCAGGTTGCGTCCAGCCGCGTGGCGGTGAACATCGGCGAGAGCGGCAACAGTCAAACCGGCGAAATTCAGACCAGCACCTCCGTGTATGGCGCCATCGGTCAAGCGCTACCTACGCCTCCTCCGGAAACGATTGAGGAGCTGCACGTCAACTCCGCTATGTACGACGCATCCCAGGGCGCGAACAGCGGCGCCCACATCGAGGTGATCACCAAGTCGGGAACAAATAACATCCACGGTGGTGCGTGGGAGTACTACCAAACCGGAGGGTGGAATGCCGACCCCTGGTTCACCAAGAACGCGGGTCTCCCAACACCAGCCCTGCATCGCAACGTGTTCGGCGGGATGATCGGTGGGCCTATCAAGAAAGACAAGCTCTTCTTTTTTACCTCGTACCAGGGCCAGAGGGTCAGCGATCAGCTGTTGGGAAATTCACTGGTCCCGGTACCGGCAGCGACCGCTGCCTTCCCCGGCACCCTGAGCCTGACGAGTGATCGTTCAGCCGCGACCCTCGCGAACGTGGTCAACGCAGATTTTGACGGCGGGACTCCTTGCGGCAATTTCACGCGGGCATGTACAGCCGCCGACATGAGTCCCGTGGCGCTGAACATCATGAACCAGAAAGCGCCGGATGGCAGCTTCTTCATCCCCAATGCCGCCTCAGGCGCGCAACTGTCAGCTTTGCAGAATCAAAGTGCGGACGCTGTCATTCAGGGCTCTCCTTCCCGCTTCACCGCCGACCAGGTAAATGGCAACCTCGACTATGTTTTCAACGCGAAGGACCGTTTGGCTGGCAAGTATTATTTCCAGCGGGACCCTAACACCGATGAGTTTGCCAGCAGCTTTTTCGCGGGCTTCCCGCAAACCATGCACGCTGGCAGCCAGGTCGTCTCTCTCGACAACACTACGATTCTGACTCCGAACCTCAACTGGGAGCAGCGACTCGGTTTCCTCCGCGAGAAAGCCCTCGCTTCTTCGACCCAGTTTATGTCGCCTTCCAGCGTCGGAATCACCATCCCGGGCAGTAATCTCTTTCCCCAGATGAACATCGGAGACTTCGATGGCAACTTCAATGGCACCATCATTGGTCCCAACAACTTCGCCAACACCGGAATCTTCCAGAATGACTTCGGAGGATCCACTAATCTTGGCTGGGTCCACGGCCAACATACCATCCAGACCGGTTTTAATTTCGATTATGCCCAATTGACTGTGGTGAACAAAGACTCCAGCGTAGCCCGCGTAAACTTCGCTGATTTCGCTGGATTCATGACGGGTTCGGTATGCAGCTTCACCAACTCCTGTGGATTCTCCGCATCCCCCGCCGAACTATTTTCCGGAACCTCGAACCGCCATTTCCGCTCCAGGCAGGCTGGCGCTTTCGTCCAGGACAACTGGCGAATCCGTCGCAACGTAACCGTGAACCTTGGTGTGCGCTGGGATTGGGACGGGCCGCTCGTAGAAAAGGACGGCTTGCTCACAAACTTTTACCCGAAGGATTATCAATATGACGTGCAGACCGATTCGTTCGGAAACGGCGGTCAAGCCATAGGCCTTGTCGTGGCTGGAAACAACAAAGCGTTTGGAACAAGAGGCGTCAGCAATTCGACGCTGACTGGCCGGCAGTGGGGTTTCGCACCCCGTTTGGGAATTGTCTATAGCCCCGGATTCGTCAAGAACCTCGTGGTGCGCGCCGGCTTCGGCATGTATTACGATCGCGGCGAGTATTTCACCGAGTTCTCTCAGCCCGCCGGCGGGGGCACCAGCGGTCCTTTCGGCGTGACCATGTCAGAACCATTTGTTGTTCCGAGTTTTGCCGGTCCGCCAGCCACCTTTGCGCTTCCGTTCGGCACCACCCCGCCTCCCCCGCCCCCGAACAATCTTTCCAATGTGATCTCTCTTATTCCGAACGCTGCTCAACTCATTGCGCAAACCACTCCCTATTGCACCGCCACCAATCAGTTCGGGTGCAGCGGCCTGTTTTTTGCGGGATATAATCCCACAAACAAGCTGCCTTATTCAGAGAACTGGACGCTCGACTTCCAGTGGCAACCCCGCAACACCTGGGTCATCACTCTGGGCTACGTCGGCAACCACGGAGTCCACGAAATCATTCCGCTGCCCTTCAATCAAGCGCAGATTGCTACGCCGCAGCATCCCCTGCTGGTCGGCGGACCGAATCAGCAGAATTACTCTTATGGCTGGCAGGTACCCGGTGTAGCCATCGAGAACACTCAGACCCTGGTGGATGGTTTCGCAACCGGGAACGCCGCCCTTCGCGCTCCTTACATCGGCTACGATCCCAACTCGGTTTCCTATCAGGCAAGGGGAATCTCAACCTACAACGCCCTGCAGGTGGGGCTGCGCAAACGCCTCAGCCACGGCCTGCTCGTCACCGCCGCCTACACCTACTCGCATACCCTCGACGAGCAGAGCGGCCTGGGTTTGTTCTTCACCGGCAATGATCCCAACAATCTGAAATCAAACTACGGGAGCTCCGACTTCGATCGCACTCACGTTTTCTCGGCAAGTTATCTGTATCAGTTCCCAAGTCTGGCGAGGGCCCAGGGATGGCTCAAGCAAGTGGTGAATGGATGGGGCTTGAACGGAATCACCACGCTGCAAAGCGGCCAGCCATACAGCGTGAATGACTACAGTGGAAGCGTCGCCAGCGTCTATTGGGGTGGCGGAAATGATGCCATCACCAACCCCATCGTGCCAGTGGGAGGCGCTGGCTCGACCAGTAAGAATCCAATCCTTCAGGGCACGACTGGCGTCAATGCGCTCAACCCCGTGCTAAACGCCGCGGCCTTCGGTCCGCCCCAGCCTTACGCCCCCGGAGCCAACGGCGTGCCACCGTGTGACCCGGCCAGCGGAGCTTGCGACTACTTCGAAACCGGTTACACAACGGGTGGCCGCAATATTTTCCGCAGCCCCTTCCAGAGCCGATTTGACTTCGGAGTTTTCAAGACGTTCAAGCTCACTGAGCGCGTCTCCCTCAGATACGACGCTCAGGCTTTCAACATATTCAACCATCCTAGCTTCGACGTTCCTAACAACACCGTGCTCTACGTTACCAATTTTGAGAACCCTCCGATTTATGGCCCGACGTCCTCCGGAAGCACACCCTGCATCACGCTGCCAGTCGGTCCAAACATCGCAGCGGGTCAGGGGGCATTTCACTGTCCTCCCGAGGGACACTTGGGCGTGATTCAGCACACCATCGGCAGCCCGCGCTTCCTGCAGATGGCGCTGCACCTGAATTTCTGAGGATGCCGGCGCGAGCAAATCTCAAGAGCGCTCTTCGGAGCGGAAGTTTCAAGAGGATGATCAGCCTGTTGATGATCATCCTCGTATTCCCCTCCGAATTCGCCTCCGCCTGGGGCAATGAAGGCCATCTCTACATCAACCAGGTAGCAGCCCAGAAGATTCCCGCCGACATGCCGCGCTTCCTGCGCCGCGCCGTAGCGAATATCACCTACCTCGGCCCTGAGCCCGACCGCTGGCGCAGCCCGACAGAACCGCAGCTCAAGAACGCGCAGGAACCCGATCATTTCATCGACCTCGAACGAGTGTCGTGGCTCGATCCACTTCCCGCGACGCGCTACGAGTTTTACCGCAAACTTTACGAGAAGCGCGCCGCCACCGCCGCTCGTCCCGATACCGACCGTCCCAACAACGCTCGTCCTAATAACGACCATCCCGACGACTACCTCCCCGAGCGCGTAGGACTTCAACCCTACATCACCATGGAAGTCTTCGGCCGCCTGAAAACCGCCTTCCGCGAGTACCGTCACCTGCGCGATCAACATCAACCCACAGCGCCAGTAGAGCACGCCATAGTCTTCTACGCGGGATGGCTGGGCCACTACGTAGCCGACGGCTCCCAGCCGCTGCACACCACCATTCAATACAACGGCTGGACGGGACCGAATCCCAACAACTACACCACGCAGCACAAAATTCACGCCCTCTTTGAAACCACGTACGTCTCCCAGAACATCACCGCCAAGGATTTTGCCAGCCAGGTCCACGCCCCTGAGCATTTAGCCGATCCCTTCCAGCAATACGTAGCCTACTTAAGAGACTCGAACGCAAAAGTAGAAACGGTCTATGCCCTGGAAAAAGCCGGCGGATTCACCGGCAAAGGCACGCCCGAAGCATTCACCTTCACCACCCAAAGGCTGGCAGCCGGCTCCCAAATGCTTCTGAACCTCTGGTACACAGCCTGGCAAGACAGCGCCATCAACCCCGAACCGCCCCACTCATAAATTGATTCTTGTAATTCCGAACCGGGCGAAAGCGCCAGTGTGCAGCGGACAATCTTGTCCGCCGCCCTTGACCTTAGCTTTTTATTTTGTTTTTGATTTAATCCACGAGACAACCACGGATGGCGGGTGTCGCATCTTTCGCGCACTTGCGAAAGCTGGGATTCCACACTTCCAAACACCCTGGGATTTCTGATCCTCGACGATGCCGCTGTCGCGGATAATATCGCAGAGCGCGCTTGCTCCGCCGGCAAACACACTCAGTTCAGCTTGCTCATTTTCGTCGCCACCAGCACTCCCAAAACAGTGGCGCTGTTACGAACGCTTCCCGAAATAGTCAAAAGCGCCTCTGACACCAGCGGATGTCTCTCCGCCAGCACCGCAAGCCGCTCGCTGACGTCATGCAGCCGCTCAACTTCGCACAGGATGGCTTCAAAAGGCATGACTGGCACCGCTCAACTCTTCGTGGTCGGGAATCGTCAGCCGCGTCCTGGCGACGACCCGCTTAACAATGTCTTCCGCGTAATCGCGGTACAAGATGTGTAACGTTCTGCGCCAGCCAATCAGTTCGCCGCGCGCGAACTCAGTTTCCACGCCCGCGGGATCTTTCTCGTGCTCATCATGAAAGCTCTTCAGCAGGAACTCGCCTCGTTCCACCAGACGATTGATGGTTTCTGCGTTTTGTAGCGCTAGGTGCATAATTGCCTCCTTGGCGCGATCCGAAATGTTGTCGTCCTGAGCGCGCGAATCGCGTTCTTTGCGGCCCACAATCGCGCGTTTGGCTCGCTTCCCTTAAATGCAAGCACGAGAAGGCGGAAAAGATCTCCGCCTCCTCGCGCCCAACCAAACGTGTCTCTTACGCAGTCACGAGGTCATGCTTATGCAGCGTGGAGGTAACCACGTCAAAGGTGTGAACCTGGGGCGTTCCCTCGATAAATTTTGCCAGCGTCTTCAACACCTGCGGATAGGTATTGGTGTTGTAAGTCTCGGCATCGTGCTTGTTTTCCCACATACTGATCGCCATCACATCAACTCCGCCGGGACCAGCCAGAGTGATTTCGTCCTTGAAACCATTCTGCTTACGCAGCAACGGCAGAACGTCTTTTTCAAACGTGCGCGTGAAATCGGCCAGCGTACTAGCCTTCAAATGGATAGAGATATTGCGTGCAAACATAGGCAACCTCCTTAGGGTTGGGGGTTAGCTAAGAAGAGAGAACTTCAGATGAGCTGACTTAGTTCAGGGAACCTGAAAGAGGAGAAGGATGCTCACTCTAACCAAAGTGGTGCACTTAGGTGGCCCCTCTCAATCAACGCGCAACTCGTTGCATCGATAAGCCAGAAGGCAGATCCACCAAAGCAGAGTCTGTGCTCCCATCGTGTACTTTTGGCCGAAAGCAAGCACAAACGGCCTGATTTTGTCCGTGTGGAGCGGACGCTCCTGTCCGCTGCCTTTGATTTTGTTTTTGTTCTGGAATTGTAAGGAGCGTCTACCGTGGACGGGTGGCCCATTCAAGCGGTGCGGCCGTTGGTACGCGCCCCACCTGTCAACAGGGAGGTCCCATCCCTTAAAAGGGTTTTTCTTCCAAAATCTACAGTAGATCGGGTATGGACAGGCACAAGCTGCATTCGCATCATTGCACTGGTTTTAGTAACTTTCAACGTGAAGAGGCTTCTAAAGCCGTCGCTCCTCTTTGCTCACCAAAGAAATAAAAGGAGAATCCGCCATGCGCTGTTTACGTCGCAACTTTGGGGTAGCGGTGTGGTTTTTTCTTGTGGCTGGCTTCGCGAACCTGGCGATCGGGCAGAGTGCAGAGCGCGTTACACCGCCGCACGCCGTAGGAGTGAATCCCCCGCCGGTGCAACCGGCCCCGCCCCATACTCAAATCTATGCGCCCCCGAGCACCACTCCTCCGTACTGGAGAAAGCTTAACAATGCCCCTGCGGTGTCTGTGGGAGCCATGCTGCTACTTACGGACGGCCGCGTTTTTGTCCACGAGGAGCCGAACTGTAGTGGTACGAATTGCGCTGGGTCGGATTACACAGCTTGGTACATCCTGACTCCCGATATCACGGGCAGCTACCTCGACGGAACTTGGACTCAGGCGGCGAGCATGCCGGCCGATTACGCTCCGCTCTACTTCGGCTCAGTAGTATTGCCAGACGGGAAGGTAGCTGTGGAAGGCGGCGAGTACCTGTGTCCCGGGGGCCAGTGCGGGGAAGGCCCGTGGACGAATCTGGGCGCGCTGTACGATCCAGCGGGCAACACATGGACCTCGGTGGCGCCCCCCAGCCTGCCCACGCCATGGGCGAATATCGGCGACGCGCCGTCCGTTGTGCTGCCGGATGGAACCTATATGCAGGCGGATTGCTGCGGCGTGGCCTTGCAGATGCGAAGCGCGCCCCTTGCCGCCACTTTTGATGAAGCGACCTTGAACTGGACAGAACTGAACGAATCCACCAAGTTCGACGAATTCGATGAAGAAGGTTGGACGCTGCTTCCCAACGGTAAAGTGCTGACCGTCGATGCATACGTGGCGTGTCCGAGCGACCAGCCCGCGTGTACGGCCGCGGGCAGCAGCGGAAGCAATTCAGAACTCTACAATCCCAGCACCCAGACCTGGAGCAGTGCCGGCAGTACCATTGTGCAGTTGTGGGACTCCAACTGCGGCGCCGGGGGCGGAAGCTTTGAAGTGGGGCCGGCGGTTCTGCGGCCGGACGGAACTGTTTACTACACGGGCGCGAGCGATTGTGAGCCGGGCCACACGGCAATTTATAACTCTGCCACTGGGAAATGGACGCGAGGTCCGGACTTCCCAAATAAGGACGCAGCCAATGATGCGCCGGCTGCGATCGAAACGAATGGCAACGTGATCGTGATGGCGAGTCCCTACAGCGGTACGTTCAGTGCGCCGTCGAATTTCTATGAATGGAACGGCACCAAGCTGAATGCGTTCCCGGCGCCTCCCAATGCCGTCAATGACGCTTCTTTTGTCGGCCATCTGCTGGTGCTGCCAAGCGGTCAGATCATGTTCACCGATTTCACCACCGAGGTGGAAATCCTGACTACGGCGGGCACGTATAAGGGATCATGGCAGCCAAGTATTCACTCGTCTCCCAAGTCGGTGACCCCGGGAGTGACGGGTTATAAGATTTCCGGAACGCAGTTTAACGGCCTAACGCAGGGAGCGGCTTACGGCGATGATTTTCAGGATGCGACCAATTATCCCCTGGTGCGCATCGTGAACAATGCCACGGGACATGTCTTCTACTGCAAGACCCACAACCACAGCACAATGGGTGTGGCCACCGGGAGCGCGACCGTGTCGACCCTGTTCGACGTTCCTGCCGACATCGAGGTGGGAGCCAGCAGGATTTATGTGGTAGCGAACGGGATTCCCTCGGCGGCGAAGAATATTACTGTGCAATAGAGCGCGCGCGGGCGGTGCTTAGGCTGCCTGTGGCACTGGGCAGCATCGTGCCCCACCCTTCGACAAGCTCAGGGCGGTGTGGACGGGTGGCCCATTCAAGCCGCCCTTTTGGCTTGAGTGGGGCAGTTCGACCGCCGGACGCATCCCACCAATCGGCTATTAGCTCTGTCATCCTGAGCGAAGGAACTGCTTCGCGGAGCGAAGCAGTTCCGAAGTCGAAGGACCCCTACACTGCCAGTGCGTCCTGCGCGCTGCCTCAGGGAATTCTCCCCCACGCAGTCAGCACCGTGGGAAGCGTTGGCCCGTAACAGGCGCTACGCCGGCTTGCCTCGACAGATCGGGAAGGGCACGAGTTCCACTCGTGCCGTAGGGCAGCCTAAACGGGAAGCGGCTTTCAGCCGCTGAGGTTTGTTCTTTCTGTACGACGGCAGACAAATAGCAGAAAGTGACGAAATGACTCTGCCCGCTGTGCTGAAAACGCGTAAGTCCCCAAGGCATGAGGACAATCTAGTCTGTTCGCCGGACGAAGTCTGTGATGTGTGAACATCCCCACTTCAAGCCAAAACCGGGCTTGAGCGGGCCCCCCGAGCAAAGGTGGGGCACGCTCAGTTATCATGGCTGCGACGTTAGATGGTCAGCCCCGAGTGCCCAAAACTCCATAACTGGTAATTGTGAACGATTACAACCTGCACAGTCTCGGATGGCACAGTTTTCAACAATTGTGTCTTACTATCTCGCGCGAGATATTGGGGCAGACCGTTGAATCCTTTCTAGATTCTAAGGATGGAGGCAGAGATGGAGCATTTGCAGGAACTTGGGTAGTTCGAAGAGGTGAGTCGCTAAAGGGAAAATTCGTCATCCAATGCAAGTTTACGGGGAAGGCCGACAAATCGCTTAGACTATCAGACGTCGCTGATGAGGTGGGGAAGGCTAAGAGACTCGCTAAGAAGAAATTGTGTGACTCTTATGTATTGTTGACGAACTTCAAGGTCTCCGGAGCCGAGCATGAAAAGCTCACCGAGACGTTCTGCGCGGCAGGAGTTAAGCAGTTTCGATGTTTTGGAGCGGATTGGATAAATCAGCAGATTCGTGAACGCAAGCGTTTGCGAATGCTCGTACCGCGCATTTATGGGCTAGGCGACCTCAGCCAGATTTTGGACGGGCGCGCGCTTGGTCAAGCCCAAGCCCTTCTCGACTCCATGAGAGAAGACCTTTCGAGGGTTGTCCTTACTGGAGTTTACGACAAGGCCGTAAGAGCTCTCGACTCGCATGGTTTCGTATTACTTCTTGGGGAACCAGCGTCCGGCAAGACAACCATCGCTGCCATGCTTGCCATGGCCGCCATTGATCAATGGAATGTGTCAACACTAAAGCTCGAAACGGCACCCCAAATGATCCATCATTGGAACACAGAAGACCCCGCTCGTTTTTACTGGATTGATGACGCTTTCGGCGTATTGCAGTTTGAGCAGGACCTAGTACTCGAGTGGAACCGAATCTTCCCCAAAGTGAAGGCGATGATTAACGGTGGAGCTCGCATCGTCCTTACGTCGAGAGACTATATTTATAGGCGGGCAAAACAAACTCTTAAAGAGTCCGCCTTCCCATTGATGCAAGAATCGCAAGTCGTAATCAATGTGCACGAGATTACGACGAAAGAGCGCAAGCAGATTCTTTACAATCACATCAAACTGGGTACGCAGCCCCAGCGCTTTCGATCGGAGGTAAAACCCTACCTAGACCAAGTAGCGTCTCATCACCGTTTTATACCAGAGACTGCACGGAGGCTCGGGGATCCTCTATTCACACGTACGCTAGATGTCTCTCAAGAGGGCGTAACGGATTTTGTAGAGCGGCAGGAGCAACTCTTGCAAGAGGTCATCGTGGGGCTCGATAAACACAGCAAAGCCGCTCTGGCCCTAATCTTTATTCGAAACGGTGCATTAGAAAGTCCTGTTAAGCCTCGGGACCCTGAAATATCGGCGCTAACGCGACTTGGAACCGAACTCGGTGAAACCATTGCCGCATTGGATGCTCTGAAAGGCAGCCTCACCGTCCAGGTCAGAGAAGATGGCAATTTGGTTTGGAGGTTTAAGCACCCAACGGTTGGTGACGCGTATGCCTCCATTCTCTTAAGAAATTCCGAGTTGATGGACATATACATTGAGGGAGCACGTCCAGAGCAATTATTAGACGCGATTACATGCGGAGAAGTGGGATTTGAGGGCGCCGTGGTTATTCCCAAGAATCTTTATGAATCCGTCGAACAAAAGCTAAGCACTTTCGACGACGACATTGCTTCTCAGGGCTGGCGACGAGATTGGGCAAAAAGACGTAAGCTCGACAGATTCCTGGCTTTTCGGTGCGACCGTCTATTTCTGGAACTTTATCTGTCACGTCACGTGGGGATTCTTGACCGCATAAGTAATCCAGGGTCGCGCCTTGATATCGTCTCTGAGGTCGACGTTGCTCTGCGGTTTTTCGAGCTGGGTCTGCTACCCGAAGACCACCGGAGCAAGTTCGTGCAGACGGTCATCCAATATGCGGTTGACGGGGAAGATGGCTTTGCATTGGAGGGCAAACGTATCAAAAAGATGTTTACCACGGATGAGAAAAAGGAACTGAAGCTCAGATTACGGAAAGAACTCATCCCGAGCCTAGCTGATGCCAGAAATGGTTGGGAAGACGATCTCCCGGCAGACGAAGATCCAGAAAGCTACATTCAACCTTTAGAAGACCTTCTATCTGCTTTGGAACGAGAATTTTCCTCCGATTCAGATATCGTCAACGCAGTCCGCAACGAGCAATTCTCACTTCGCCGTTGGGTAGAAAGGGCAAATCAGGACATCGCCGAACGGGAGGGAGACCGGGGATGGGAGGAACCGGATTATGACTCGGGCAGCTACTCACATTCCGGGGAACGTGGTGTTTCTAGCGAACGTAGTATTTTCGACGATATCGATATTTAGATCCCCGGCGTGCGGCCCACTCCCGCCCGCCTTTGGCTTGAATGGGGCAGTTCAGAGCCGACACACACCTCATTCATTCGTGCGGAACTAAGTTGGGCCACACGTTTCCCCAGGCGCTGTTGCGACACCGTAACGGCATTGTGCAGGTTCACCGCGCACGGGGCTTTCACCCCGTCCTCTTCATTCAGCACGACTTCCGATGGCACGCCGCGAATCGTGGGATGCAGAGACAGAGGAAACGGTTACAGAAAGCCAAAGCCCCGAGCTTCGCTCGGGGCTTCGAGATACAAGACGACGTTTGCCAAACATCTACAATGATAAATCAGATGAGGTGATTGTCAACCCACTGGCAATACCCTCCCAAACGAATCGTCCGCCGTATAACATTTTATGGTCACTTACTCGCGGAACGAACTGCGGCCTCATGAACATTTCGGGAACTTACCAATTCGGGAGAATAAAAAAGACGGAAACCCGGCCCCACACAGGTTTTACCCCGGACGCGGGCTTTCATGCCGTCCTCCTCGTTCAGAACGACCACCGATGGCCGCGGGAAAACCGGGGACAGACGGGACCTTCCCCATATCCCGCAAGTCTATGTAATTAGCACTTCCCACCCCCAACTGTCAGCCTCGTTCCCCGTTTTTAAACGCTTTTCCTTCGCCCTGTGTCTTTCCTACCACTTTTCCGCCTCGGTCGCTAACTCCATCCACTCCAGCCATTTGCCGCCAGCAAACTATAGCTTTAAGGTGGTTTTCCGAGTTTTCCGGGATTTCCACAGTGTTCCGGTAAAAACGCAGTTATGTTCCAGTTGGAGCATTTTGTACATACAAACGCAAACCGCTCCAATGTTCCGACTGGAACATTATGTACATACAAAATGTTCCAGTTGGAACACTCAGCGCGTTCCGCCCCGGTTAACCAACTCGCCAACGCCTTTGCTACAATCGCCTCATGAGCACGCCAGCCTTCGCCGACGTTCCCACTGCCATCGAGGAGATCCGCGCCGGCCGCATGATTGTCGTCGTCGACGACGAAGACCGCGAGAACGAAGGCGACATCACCCTCGCCGCCGAGAAGGTCACGCCCGAAGCCATCAACTTCATGGCCAAGTATGGACGTGGCCTGGTCTGCCTCGCCATGACCGAAGAGCGCCTCGAACACCTGCGCCTCGGCCCCATGAGCGCGGAGAACACTTCGCAATACGGCACCGCATTCTGCGAAGCAATCGACGCGCGCGTCGGCGTCACCACTGGCATCTCTGCCTATGATCGCGCGCGCACCATTCAAGTCGCGATCGATCCCGCCACGCAAGCCTCGGACCTGGCCCGTCCCGGCCACGTCTTCCCTCTTCGCGCCCGCAAAGGCGGAGTTCTCGTCCGCGCCGGACAGACCGAAGCCTCGGTCGACCTCGCGCGCCTCGCGGGACTGATTCCCGCCGGCATCATCTGCGAGATCATGAAGGACGATGGCACCATGGCCCGCGTCCCAGACCTCATCGAGTTCTGCAAGCAACATGACATGAAGATGCTGACCGTTGCGGAGCTGATCCGCTATCGCATGGCGCATGAACGTTACGTGCATCGCGTCGGCGAGGCGTTGGTCGACACACGCTACGGCGAATTCCGCCTCATCGCTTACGAGAGCGAGATCGATGGCGGAGAGTCGCACGTGGCCCTGATTAAAGGAGAGATTTCTAAAGGAGAGACGCCTCGCGGAGATGTTGAGGAGAGCGACGCGCCCGTGCTGGTGCGCATGCATGCTCACTGCCTGATGGGAGACGTCTTCGGCGCGACCGGCTGCGAGTGTCACGCCACGCTCGAAGGCTCGCTGCGCGCGATCGCGCAGGAAGGACGCGGCGCGCTCATTTATCTACACCAAACCTCGAAGGGATTCTCGATTGAGAAAGCCGGCGAGCGCAGCGCGCTCAGCTTCCATCGCGGCCGCAAGCTGCCGTCACTTTTGGACACGGAGCGCCAGACGCAGCGCGAGATCGGAATCGGCGCGCAGATTCTTTCCGACCTGAACCTGCGGCGCATCCGGCTGCTTACCAACCGTCCCAAACGTGTGGCCGCGCTTGAAGGATTTGGGATCGAGATCGTCGATCAGGTGCCGGTGGAGTTGGGCGGAGTGCAGGTAGGCAAGGGTTAGCAGGAGTTGGTATCGCAGACGCGGGCGAGAGCGCCCGCGCCACACGAGCTAGAACGGCTTGCGCACTACTACTTCGGCTTCGCGGATGAAGAACTGCGCGGAGCAATGTTCTGAGCCGCAGATGACCGGGACGAGGCCGTTGATTTGGCGGCGCGTGATCAGGCCGAGCATGCCGCAGGATGGGCAGGCCAGCACTGCCCAGTAGGGATCTTCTTTCTCGCCGACTTCGCCGGCGTTTTCCAGAACGAAAACGGTTCCGGGCTGCATCTGTTCGGGAATCCATTCGCTGAGAATGTCCAGTTCGCCGACCATGCACTCCTCCTGTGGACTGCCCTGTGTTCCCTATGAGACTTTTCTAGCACGCCGACGCTCTGCCGACGCTATTACGGAAGTACTCGCTTTTCTGGCTACGACGTCGGCGCGCACCTGCCGCACTGCGTCGCTGAGGCAGATTCCTAAAATGGGCTGACTCGAATTCTTCAGAATGTCTACGATTTGGCGCGCCGAGGTTTCCAGATAGAGGTGCTTGCCATCGGTGAGCAGGTGGACGTCGGAATTGCGGCCAACGATTTCCGCCAGGCCTTTGCCGAACTCGCGCCGGAGGAACCGCATGACCCTGCGGACTCCCTGGAGCGAGAAGCCTTTGCGGCGCAGCTCGCAGATAACCGCCATGGCCATGACTTTTTGCATGGAATACATGCGGCGATGGCCCTCGCGTTCGGGCTTGATCACACCACGCTCGTCCCACCACTGGAGCTGGCGGGCGGTGACCCCGGTGAGGGCGATCACGTCATGCGATGAGAAGCGGTCTGGCATCATTCCCCGTTCGTGTTTCAAACGACGCGCGAGCCGAATGTTTGAAACGATGCGCGAGTCGAATGTTTCAAACATTCTAGGCGGGGGCTGGCGGGTGTCAACAAAGATTCGAGGGGAGGGTTAACTAGAAGAGTGCTGGGGGCTGAGTGGAGCGAGGTGTCTCAAGTATTTGGCCCACGGCGACGACACGGGTGTCACAAGCAAGAACCAAGATCCCCTTCGGCTTCGCTCAGGGCAGGCTCTCGCTTCGCTCGGGATGACAGCCTATTTGTGATGGCTGAAGGGAAACGTCTCACGGACGCAAGGGCCATACGCCACTAAAGTGCCATTGACCAAACAAATACTCTCGTACTAGCGTCCGGGTTGCGCCGCTTTGCCGAAAATCTATCTCCCCCGTACGGCACAGATAGCCCCCACATCTGCTTGGCGACGCGACGCGTTCGAGACCCCAGGTGTTCGAGATCCCGGTGCTATAGACCCAGGTGTTCCACAACTTCGGTGGAGGTCTACCCTCATGAACCGCACCCGACTGTTTTTCTCGGAGCAACTTCAATCAGCAGGCAGCGTTACGGCAAGATTGCGTGCGCACACACGGTCGGGCGTAACGTTTTCGTGTTTGACATTCGATTTCCTGAAGGAGAAAACTGCCATGACGCCTCGCGCCGCTTGCGTTTTCGCTGTAGCGTTGTCGCTTGTTGCACTGGGCTTTTCCCAGACACAAACCACCACTGAAGCCGCGCTGCCTCGCTTGGTCCGCTTTGGCGGTACCGTTAAGGATCTCAACGGCAATCCCATGACCGGCATGGTCGGGATTACGTTTGCCCTTTATTCGGAACAAACCGGCGGCGCTGCTCTCTGGCTGGAGACGCAGAACGTCACCGCCGACGGCAATGGGCGCTACGTGGCTGTGCTGGGATCGACCACGCTCGATGGGGTGCCCGCTGAGTTGTTCACTTCCGAACAAGCCCACTGGGTGGGAGTGCAGGTCTCGGGGCAGGCCGAACAGCCGCGGGTGCTACTAGTCAGCGCCCCTTATGCCTTCAAGGCTGGGGATGCGGACACTATCGGCGGGCTGCCGCCCTCGGCCTTCGTGCTCAACAAGGTAAGCAGCGGCGGCAGAATGAACAATGGAGCCCCATCGTCGCCGGCATCCTCACGTGTGGCGCCGGGTTCCTCGTCGAATGTGACCACGACGGGCGGAACGGTGAATACGATCCCGTTATTCACTACGTCAACCAACATTCAGAACTCAATCTTGACTCAGACCGGGACCACGGCGCTGAGTGCGGCCGGGAATCTGAGCGCGACCGGAGTAGTGACGGGCAGCAGTTTCCAGATCGGAAGCAACCTGTTCGCCTTCGGCTCCTACACGAATGCCAACGCCTTCCTCGGCTTCGCTGGGAACTCCACGACGACGGGCAAATACAATACCGGCAGCGGCGAGAACGCGCTGCACTCCAACACCACAGGTGTGTCAAACACGGCCACCGGCAACGCCGCGCTCTACTCGAACACCAGCGGGTACAACAACGCGGCCAGCGGCAACTCCGCGCTGTACTCCAACACCACCGGGTCCTACAACACGGCCAGCGGCACAGGCGCGCTGTACTTCAACACCACGGGGACGTACAACGTGGCAGCCGGCTACCGCTCGCTGTACTCCAACACCAGAGGCAGCAACAACAACGCTGACGGTTATGAGGCCCTGTACTCCAACACAACCGGGGTTCGCAACACGGCCAGCGGTTACCTGGCCCTGTACTCCAACACCGTAGCCAGCGACAACACTGCCGTCGGTAACTTCGCGCTAGGAGCCAACAGCACGGGCTCTCAAAACACCGCCGTGGGCAGCTCCGCGCTGGGAGTCAACGGCACGGGCCAGGCCAACACCGCAGTCGGGGTTGCCGCGCTCCAAATCGCCACCACCGGGAGCAACAACATCGCAGTCGGAGTTGGGGCCGGGGGGGCTGTCACCACCGGCAGCAACAACATCGACATCGGCAGTGAGGGTGCGCCGCTCGAGAACGGCGTCACCCGCATCGGGATAACAGGAACCCAGACCAGCGCGTTCATCGCCGGCATCTATGGCGTGAAGACCGGTTCCAACGATGCTGTGCCAGTGCTGATCGACTCTAACGGGAACCTGGGCACCGTGTCATCGTCGCGGCGCTATAAAGAAGACATCCAGGATATGGGCGACGCTAGCACCGGATTGATGCGGCTGCGGCCGGTTACCTTCCGCTATAAGGAGCCATTTGCCGATGGTTCCCAGCCCGTGCAATACGGCCTGATCGCCGAGGAAGTGGCCGAGGTCTATCCGGACCTGGTGGCGCGTTCGGCGGATGGGCAGATCGAGACGGTGAAATATCAGTTGCTGGATCCGATGCTGCTGAATGAAGTGCAGCGCCAGCAGGCTGAGATTCGTGAGCTTCAGGAACGGCTGAGCAAGATGGAGTCGGCACTGGCTGCGGTGTCGCACTCGGCGGAGAGCAAGTAGAGCGGGCTTCGCACGACAGGGCGGCTGCCGGTGGAGAAATGACGACGAGCAGTAACGGAAACGCCTTGCGGGGCCGCTGGTTGCGCGGGGAGGAGAGGGATCCTTCGACTTCGCATCTGCTTCACTTCGTGAAGCAGACGCTCTCAGGATGACAGTGGATTTTAGGGCACGCTCTACCTCCACTCTGTTGTCGCCTATTTGTGGCTTGACAGGGCGGCGGCCGCACAGGATAATTCTGGGCACGTTTTGGGCGGCTCTTCCCTTCCCCTGCTTTCCTTAACGCGTACCCGGTTTTGCTTGAGCAGTCGGGCCCCTCCAGAAGCAACTTTCGATTCTCTTGAAGGAGAAAACTTCCATGAAACTCCGCGCCGCTTGCGTTGTACTCGGATTCTTGTCTCTGGCTCAACTGACCTTCGCACAATCAACCGCGGAAACTGCATCCGTCCTGCCTCGCCTGGTCCGCTTTGGCGGTATCGTTAAGGACCTCAACGACAATCCCATGACCGGCGTGGTCGGGATCACGTTTGCGCTTTATTCGGAACAAACGGGCGGCGCTGCTCTCTGGCTGGAGACGCAGAACGTTACTGCCGACGGCAACGGCCACTACGTGGCTCTGTTGGGATCGACCAAGCCTGACGGGCTGCCGACTGACTTGTTTACCAGCGCGCAGGCACGCTGGGTGGGAGTGCAAGTCTCGGGGCAGGCCGAGCAGCCGCGAGTGCTGCTGCTGAGTGTGCCCTACGCACTGAAGGCGGCGGATGCGGAGACGCTCGGCGGGAAGCCTGCTTCAGCCTACTTGCTCAATCCGCAACAGAGGGAGGGCGTGCCGGCTTCTGCCCAAGGCAACCCGGCTGCTGCAAGCAAAGCTGCTTCTACTACCGACCAGAGTGCGATCTCTGCAATCTCAGGCGGCGGTACGACGAACTATATCCCGCGCTGGACGAGCAGTTCAAACCTGGGAAACTCAGTCATCTTTCAGAGTACTGCGGGCAAGTTGGGAATCGGCACAGCATCTCCCTTGGCAACGCTAGACATTCGAGAACCCACGGGTGTGCGAGCTATCTCGAGCGGCAACGGCATTGCAGTTTACGGCGATGCCACGGTTACCAGTGGAACGGGTAAGGGAGTCGAGGGTGACACAAACAGCACCAGCGGTACCGGGGTGGCGGGAACGGCCAACGCTACTGCGGGATCTACGCAAGGCGTGTGGGGATCAAGCTTCAGCACGGGCGGAGTTGGAGTGATCGGACAGGCCCATGCGACCTCGGGAAGCACGATCGGCGTAGAAGGCATAAGCGCAAGCAGCACCGGGACTGCGGGCTTGTTCAACAATACCGGTGGTGGAAACATTCTTAGCGGGCAGAGCAATGGCACCGTGCTGTTCAGCGTCAATGGAAAGGGAGTGACGCAAGTGGGAACGCAGAGTACGACTCCCGCGGGCATTCTGAATACCACCGCGACATCAGTCTCGTACTCCGGTCTCGCGGCAACAGGGGCTCCCGGCATCTCTAACTCGGTATTAGCCACCCCGGGGGTGAATGCATTCGGGGGTGCCGCTGGGGCTCCAGGAGGAGTGGGCGGAGCGGGTGTGGTCGGCAATGGCGGAGCAGACAATGCCCCATCCGCCATTGGAGGGCCTGGGGTTGTGGGTAATGGAGGTAGCGGAAACGTCGGGGTGGTCGGGTACGGAGGAGGGAGTGGTGGTGTCGCAGCGGCGGGCGTCATGGGTGTCGGAGCACAAGGGAACAGTGGCGAAGGTGGCGCTGGGCTTTCGGGTTTTGGGGGAGTCGCTGCAGTTGTCGGACAGGGTGGAGCTGGTGTTCTCGCATATGGAAGTGGAAACATCGGCGTTCCAGGAACGACGGACGGCGACGGCATCTACGCTACCAATCCTGACGGCGGCACTGCCTCGACTGGCGGTTATGCTGGCTATTTCAAAGGAGACATTAATGTAACCGGTGCGGTTTATGCTGGCACCAAAGGATCGACCACCCAACTGACCCCGCCAACAAATACCTGCTCCACGCGTCGGTGGAGTCTTCCGAGATGATGAACATTTATAGCGGGAATGCCACGCTTGACGGCAGTGGCGAAGCCGTAGTTCAACTTCCGGCCTGGTTCGAAGCCGTGAACGGCGACTTCCGCTACCAACTGACATCAATCGGGGCGCCAGCTCCGGGCCTGTATATCGCTCAAGAAATCTCTGGCAATCGCTTCAAAATTGCTGGAGGCAGCGCGGGCAGCAAAGTCTCCTGGCAAGTGACTGCGGTTCGGCACGACGCGTACGCCAAAGCCAATCCACTGATCGTGGAGCAGGAAAAGAGTGCCAGGGAGCGCGGATTCTATATCCTTCCCGAACTCTACGGTGCGCCCAAAGAGAGAGGGATCGCTTGGGCCCGACATCCAGACACGATGCGACCAGTCATAAGGAAGGCACCGGGTCACTCCCCGAAACTACAACAAACCAAAACCTCATCCAGATAAAGGCGGTTCAATGCTCTAGGCGGTTTCTCCGGTGAAAACGGGAAGACGCGCTCCAGATTGGGAACGGCTAAGCAGGATGGAGCGGCGCTGGCGGAGGTGTCTCGTGCGACGGAGAGTCGGTAGAGGCGCGGGTTTCGCACGACGAGATGGACATGCCTTGCGGAGCCGCTGGTTACGCGGGCAGGCAAGGGGTCCCCTTCGGCTTCGCTCAGGGCAGGCTTTCGACTCCGCATCTGCTTCACTGCGTGAAGCAGATGCTCCGCTCAGGATGACAAACTTGGACGTCCGCCGCCGACGAAGTGGACTATTTCGAGGCGGTCGCCGTCCTTTAATTGCGTATTGGGCCAGCGGTCGCGGGGGACTATATCGCGGTTGAGTTCGACGGCTACGCGGTCGGGCTTCATGTTGAGCGTTTCGATCAGGGCCGCGAGGGTGAAGGGACCTTGGACGGGCGCTGCGGCGAAGGTGCCTTCTTCTCCATTGATGTGCAGTTTCATTGCTTGTGGGAATCTCATCGATTTTAGCCGACTTCAGCGCCCTTTGAACGAGTAATCACGGGGAACTGCAGGAAGAAAGACTTTAACCGCGAAGTGCGCGAAGAAAGGCCGCGGAGAGCGCGAAGAAGAGCATTTTCTTATCCTACGAGAAACCTTCAAGTTACCCAGCTTTGTGGAGGGCGAATTTGCGGGTGACGGTGCGGCCCTCGTGGGTGGCTTGCACTAGCACGGAGGAGTCTGGCAAGGCGGATTCTTCTACTTCGATGGAGATCGCGGCGGCGCCTGCGGCGTCGGTGACGGCCTGGGTGTAGAAGGGTGTGGCGTCGGCGCGGCCGAAGCGCAGGGTTAGACGAGCGGCCGGCACGGCGGCTCCGGCTTCGGTGACGCGCAATTGCAGGGTAAGATTGCGGTTGGCATGAACCGAGGTGGCGTTCTCCCATAGCACGTCGAGTTGCTTGATGGCGGCCAGGGTTTCGGTTTCGGCGTGGTCGAGGACGCTTTCCAACTGGCCTTCGCGAATGGATTCGAGGACGAGGCGATGCTGGTCGCGGAGTTGTTGCTCTTTTTGGGGATCGCCAAAGCTGGACTGCGCGGCCGAGGTGGCGTATGAGACGGCGCGCTTGCCGACGCACCGTCCACGCACGAAGACCTGAGTCTGGAGCAGTTTTTCGCCCTCGCGGGCTTCGCTTTGCACGTGGTAGATGGTGTCGCCGTGCTTGACGTCGGTGTTGAAGCCGAAAATCATAAAGGCATTTGTAATTTGGTAATTTTGTAATTTGGTAACTTAACCCGTTCGTCTGGCCGTGTGCTGAGCTGCTGTGAAAATTGCACTTAGTTCACGCGCCTCTTTCAGAATGTCCTCGCAACGCTGGCTGGAGACGATCCCGCAATCGGAGAGCATCTCCAGGCAAAAGACGGTTTCGTCCGTCTCTTCCACTACTAGTCCAATCTTGGCGATCCATTCGGCGCGCGATCTACCTCTGCACGCCGCTCTATAGTTTGCCGCGACCGACGTGCCACAACGCAACAACTGCTTGCCCACGACCTGCGAATCGGCTGTGCGCGGCAACAACCGGTAAGGCTTGACGATACGGATTGCAAATGCCTTCGTCCGGTCGCGCAATTCCTCGGGTGCCGCGGGCATACTAACCGCCGGTCCTCAAATTACGAAATTACTAAATTACACAATCGCTAAATTGTTCCTGGTTCCCTTGACACTCGCGCGCGCCAGCACCTAATCTAGAACGTTTAAGCAATGCTGGCGCGAATTATATATAGCTTGTCCTATGCCCGACAATTATTTCGCACGCTACCTGCCATTTCTGATTCATAGCCTGCTGGTGGTCGGACTTACGACTGCCATTATCTCGCTTTCCTGGCTGATCGGGGAGCGGAAACCGACTCGGGCCAAGCTTTCTCCTTATGAATCGGGCATGCCGCCTGTGGGTGACGCGCGCGGGCGCTTCTCGGTGCAGTTCTACCTGGTGGCGATGCTATTTATTCTATTCGACGTTGAGGCTGTGTTTCTTTATCCCTGGGCGATAATTCTGCGCGATCTGAAGCACTTTGGTCTGGGGGAGATGTTTGTGTACATCGGGATTGTTCTAGTCGGTTTCTTTTACGTTTGGAAAAAGGGCGTTTTGGATTGGGGGCCGGATGCTATGCGATCCCATGCGCGATCGGTTGTGGGGCGAGGAGAAAGGTAGTGGCGTTGATTCCCGCTATCACGGATTTGGAGCAACTGAAGGGTCATCCCGCGGTGGCGCGGCTGCTGGCGTGGAATCCGGCGGCGGTTACGGAGGTGAAATTCGACCGCGAGGAGATGACGATTTACGTGGAGCGCGCGAATCTTCGCGAGGCTTGCGCCCTGCTGCGCGACGATGCGGAGTGCGCCTTCAACTTTCTATCCGACGTGACTTGTGTTGACTGGTATCCGGCGGAACCGCGGTTTGAAATCGTCTACCATCTGCTTTCGATTCCGAAGAAGGAACGGGTACGTCTTAAAGTTCGGCTCGACAGCGCGAGCCCTTCGGTGGATTCGCTGACCCCGCTGTGGCCCGGGGCCAATTATTTTGAGCGCGAGGTGTTTGATCTGTTTGGGATTCGGTTTGCCGGACATCCTTATATGCGACGTCTTCTGATGCCGGAGCATTGGGAAGGTCATCCGCTGCGGAAGGATTATCCCGTGGAGGGCTACCGCTAGGCTTGACTATGGCTCACCTTGCGCCCACTCCCGTGCTTGAACCCGGCCAGGATCGGACGATGATCCTGAACATGGGGCCGCAGCATCCTTCGACGCACGGCGTGCTGCGCGTGCTGCTGGAAATCGACGGCGAGACTGTCGTACGGATCATGCCGGACATTGGCTTTCTGCATACCGGAATCGAGAAGACTTGCGAGGCCAAGTTCTATCAGCAGGTGGTGCCGCTGACCGACCGCATCGACTATCTCTGCCCCATGACCAACAATCTGTGCTACGCGCTGGCGGTGGAGAAGCTGCTGGGGCTGGAGATTCCTCCGAAGGCGCAGTGGTTGCGGGTGCTGATGAATGAATTGACGAGGATCAACTCGCATCTGGTGTGGCTGGGGACGCACGCGCTCGATATCGGCGCGATGACGGTGTTTCTGTATTGCTTCCGCGAACGCGAAGAGGTTTTGAAGATGTTCGAGATGGTGAGCGGCCAGCGCATGATGACCTCTTACTTTCGCATCGGGGGCATCGCGCTCGAACCGCCTCTGGGATTCTTTGAGCAGGTTCGCGAGTTTGCCGGGCGTTTTCCGGAGAAGGTGGATGAGTACGAAAACCTGCTTACCGGGAATCCGATCTGGATGATGCGCACGAAGGGCGTGGCTCAGCTTAGCGCGGAAGACGCGATTGCGTTGGGCGCCAGCGGTCCTACGTTGCGCGGAAGTGGCGTGGATATTGATTTGCGGCGTGACATGCCTTACTCGGGCTATGAGAACTTTAAATTCAAGGTTCCTGTAGCGCAGGAGGGTGATGTGTTCGCGCGTTATATGTGCCGCGTGCGGGAACTGCGCGAATCCAATGAGATCGTGAAGCAGGCTCTAGACGGCATGCCGGAAGGACCGATCAAGGCTGATGCTCCGGGCATTGTGCTGCCCGACCGGGAGAAGATGAAGACGCAGATGGAAGCCCTCATCTACCACTTCAAGATTATTACCGAGGGCTTCGCGGTGCCGGCGGGTGAGGTGTACCAGGCGGTGGAATCACCGCGCGGCGAGATGGGCTACTACATCGTCAGCGACGGCACGGCGAAGCCATATCGAGTGCACATGCGGGCGGCGTGCCTGGCTAACCTGCAGGCCTTGCCCAAGATGTGTGAAGGGAAATTGATTGCTGATGTGGTGGCGGCGATCGGATCGATCGATATTGTGTTGGGAGAAATTGATCGGTGAAGTTTTCGGACGAATTCGAGGCGCGGTTTGCAGAGATGGTACCGCATTATCCGACGAAGCGGTCGGCGCTGGTTCCTACGCTTCTTTATGCGCAGGATGAAGTTGGGTTTCTTTCGGATGAAGTCATTGCCGAGCTTGCCGGGCGCCTTGATTTGACCGAATTGGAAGTGCGCAATGTGATCAGCTATTACTCGATGCTGACGACCAGGCCGCGCGGCAAATTTAATGTGCAGGTTTGCACTAACATCAGTTGCCTGGTGCGGGGCGGTGAGGAGATCCTCGAGCATTGCGCGAAGAAACTGGGCGTCGGGCATAAAGGAACTACTCCCGACGGTTTGTTTACGCTAGAAGAAGTGGAATGCATTGGAGCCTGCAGTTGGGCTCCGGCGGCGCAGGTGAACTACGATTTTCACGAGAACCTGACCACCGAAAAGATAAGTAGGATTCTCGACGAGTACTCGGCACAGGGGGAAGAACAATTGCAGCGCGTCAGGGCTATTGATGATCTGGCTGAGTCGTTGAATCAGCGATCCAAGAGTTAGATGTCTTAAATACATGGCATCTTTGGTTTCACATCCCGACGAGGTGAAGGTCGTCTCCCGGCGCTTTGGGCTGGGTGCGACGAATATTGACCGCTACCTCGAACTGGACGGCTACAAGGCCGTGCAGAAGGCGCTCGCGATGGAACCGGACGCGATCATTAATGAGGTGAAGAATTCAGGTTTGCGCGGGCGTGGCGGGGCCGGATTCTCAACCGGGATGAAGTGGTCGTTCGTGCCCAAGCAATCAGCGAAGCCGAAGTATGTGTTGTGCAATGGTGATGAGAGCGAGCCTGGCACTTGCAAAGACCGGCTGATCTTTGAGCACGATCCACACTCGGTGATTGAAGGAGTAATGATCGGCGGGCTCGCCGTGGGCGCGCGCAGCGGATACATCTACATCCGCGGCGAATATCGATATCTGTCGATCATCATGCAGAAGACGATTCGCGACGCTTATGCCAGGGGCTTTCTGGGCAAGAACATTTTCGGCAGCGGGCGCGATTTTGATATCTACTGGCACGGCGGCGCGGGGGCTTACGAGGTAGGCGAAGAGTCGGCGCTGATGGAATCGCTGGAAGGCAAACGCGGCATTCCGCGGATTCGGCCTCCGTTTCCGGCTGTAGTCGGGCTGTGGGGTGGTCCCACGGTCATTAATAATGCTGAGACTTTGGCCTGCGTCCCTCACATTATTCTTGGAGGAGCGGAATGGTTTGCGAAACTCGGTCCGGCGCGGAACGGCGGGACTCGGCTGTTTTGCCTCAGCGGGAATGTGGCGAAGCCCGGGGTATATGAGCTTCCCATGGGTTACAACCTGAAGAGGATGATTTATGAAGTTGGCGGCGGCGTACCCAACGGCCGCCAACTGAAGGCGGTTGTGCCGGGCGGAGCTTCTTGTCCTTGCCTCACGGCCGATGAGGTCGATGTCAATATGGATTTCGATTCGGTCGCCAAGGCTGGTTCGATGCTTGGGTCCGGCGGCGTGGTCGTTCTGGATGATCAGCAGTGCATCGTGAAGTTTGCGCTGCGGACCATGAAGTTTTATCAGCACGAGAGTTGTGGATGGTGCATCCCGTGCCGTGAAGGCACGGACTGGCTGAAGAAAACTTTGGTGCGGTTTCATTCGGGCGGCGGGGTGAGGAAAGACATCGACAACATGCAGTATCTCTCGGAGAACATGCTGGGACGAACGTTTTGTCCGCTGGGCGATGCGGCGGCGATGCCGACGATTGCGTTCGTGAAGAAGTTCCGGAAGGAATTTGAAGATCATTTGGACGGCAGACCGTGCCCGTATGAGAAAGAAGGCGCAGGTCAAGAATTGCCGGTATTGACGCACTGAGCGGAGTCCAATAATGAAACAGAATTGGCCGGACTGGAAAATCTATACAGATGGTCGCTGCATCTGCGTTTATTGCGGCTTCGGCGGGACGGGGAGTGAGAAGTTCCACTCGTGGCGCCAGCTCGCCATCGATCATTTGATACCGGTTTCGAAGGGCGGGAGAAACGCGCCCGACAATAAGGTGGTTTCTTGTCACCGTTGTAACACGATGAAAGGGTGTTTTGATCCATCTCATGGTGTAAGACCAGAATATATCTCGCCTGATCTGAGAGCAGAGTTGATCGCAAAAGTCCAACAGCATCTTGATCTCGAAAATAGCGAGGAGCGCAGGGACTTCGATTTGATGATGAGTGAACTTTCCCATGGCTGACGTAACACTTACCGTTGACGGCAAGAAGGTCGCGGTTCCTGCGGGGACGCTGCTGATCGAGGCTTGCAAGACCGTGGGCATCGAGGTGCCTTCGTTTTGCTACTATCCCAATCTTTCTCTGCAGGGCGCTTGCCGCATGTGCCTGGTGAAGATCGAGAAAATGCCCAAGCTGCAGACCGCCTGCACCACCGTGGTGAGCGAAGGCATGATCGTCACTGCAGATAGTGAGGAGATCAAGCAGGCGCGCAAGTCGATGCTAGAGATGCTGTTGGGGAATCATCCTTTGGATTGCCCGGTGTGCGACGCTGGCGGCGAGTGCGAACTGCAGGATATGACGTTCTCTTATGGCGCCGCCGAGTCGAAGTTCATGGAGGCGAAGAATCATAAGGACGAACAGCAGTGGTCGCCGGTGGTATTTTTCGACCGGCCGCGCTGCATTCTGTGCTACCGCTGTGTGCGCGTGTGCGGCGAGGGCATGGACGTTTGGGCTCTGGGGGTGCAGAACCGCGGCGTCAGTTCGATTATCGCTCCTAATAAAGAGGACCACCTGGAGTGCGAAGAATGCGGGATGTGCATCGACATCTGCCCAGTGGGGGCGCTGACTTCAGGCGCGTATCGCTACAAGACGCGGCCGTGGGAGATGAAGCACGTGGGCACGATCTGCACGCATTGCGGGGACGGCTGCAAAACCACGCTGGGCGTGCGCCGAGCCGACAAGGGCATGGAGATTGTCCGCGGTGACAATCGCGACAAGAGCGGGACGAACGGGGATTTCCTTTGCATCAAGGGCCGTTACGCGTTCGATTTTGCGAATCACGAAGAACGGCTCACGCAGCCCTTGATTCGCAAAGAGGGCAAGCTGACTCCGGCCACGTGGGAAGAAGCGTTTGAGCTGATCGGAAAGAAGTTTGCGGAAGTTCGCGATCGCGATGGCGGAGCGGCGATCGGCGTCGTGGGCTCGACTCGCACCACTAACGAGGAAGCCTATCTGCTTTCGAAGTTTGCCCGCGTGGTATTGAAGACGAATAATGTGGACCACCACCGCACCGCAGACTTCCCCGCTCTGGCGGCTGCGCTTCGCGGCAAAACGGACGCCACGGCCAGCATGGCTGATGTCTTCGCTGCGCCCGCGATTCTGCTGATTGGGAATGATCCCACGGAGCAGCATCCGTTGCTGGCGTGGCAGATTCGCAACAACATTCGGCTGCACCACGCTCGGCTTTACGTGATCAATTCCCGGCCGATCAAGTTGCGGCGGCAGGCAACGAGCTTCATGCAGATCCCCACTGGGGCGGAGGGGAAAGTTGTGGCGTTTCTTGCCGGGGACGACTCAGCTGCGGATGCGTTTTCATCCACAAACAAGGACGCATGGATTGCCCTTCGCGACACTTTGCGCGGCGAATCGAATCTGGTTATCGTTTTCGGCTCTGAACTTCGTGGGGGCGATGTTTCCAGCCTCGTGAAGTTCGGTTCCGGAATCTTGGCAGCTAAGTTCGTCTGCCTCGCGGACTATGCCAATTCGCGGGGAGCGGCGCAGACATGGGTTTGTATCCCGATCTGTTGCCAGGATATCACCCAACAACTGGAAGCAGCGAGTTCCACAGCGAGTGGGGAGAAATCCCGCGGGCTGCCGGCCTTGATTTATCCGGCATGGTTGAAGCGGGAAAAGCGAACATATTGAAGGTTCTCTATGTTGTTGGGGCGAATCCTGTGGGGCGGTTACAGATCGATCCATTCGCGTTCTCGAAGGGCTTTGTCGTAGTGCAAGACATGTTTCTGACCGAGACCGCGGTGATGGCCGACGTAGTGTTGCCCGCCGCGAATGCATACGAGAAATCGGGAACTTTCACGAATACCTGCAGCGACTTGCAACTGGTAAAGAAAGCGGGCGAGGTCACTGGCACGAAGACCGACTTCGAGATGATCGTGCGCATCGCAGACGCCATGGGTTTCGACGTTCGCAAACTGGTGCCCTTCGGCGGCGGAACGCATGCCGACATGGGGCAGTCTCGCGGAGCGCAGTCGGGTGAGGCTGACCGGCATGCAGTGTGGCTCGAGGCGCACGGGTTGGAGCCGAAGCTGAGCCCGTTCGATCCAACCGCAATTCTCGATGAAATTCAGCGACTGGTTCCCGGCTATGACGTCTCCCGCATGAATTTGCTGGCGGGCAACAGCCAGCATACATCGCTCGCCAAGGCAGGACCTGGGGTTGCGCACGGGGCGGGAACAATCGCTCCGGCGAATGACGACCTCTTTAGTTCCGGAACTTTGGGACGTTATTCACGCACATTGCAGTCGGTGGTCGAGAGTCACGAGGTCACGCCCGCTGAAGTTGCGGCTGACTGATCCATTTCTTGACAAATCAGTTTGCGAATCGGCTTTTGGAGAGGGAGCAACGACATTGTCGGTGGGCGTCTTCATACTCGTGTCGGTGATCAAGTCAGCGATCGTGCTCGGCGTGCTGCTCACCGCGGTCGCCTACACCGTATGGCTGGAACGCAAAGTGGTGGGGCACATGCAGAACCGCTGGGGGCCGACGCGGGTCGGGCCGTTTGGATTGCTTCAGCCCGCGGCCGACGGGATCAAGTTTTTGTTTAAGGAAGATCTCACGCCGCCGCATGTCTACAAGCCGCTGTTTCTGGCGGCGCCGATGATGGCACTGATCTTTGCCTTGACTTCGATTTCGGTAATCCCATTTGGCAACTCGATTACGATTTTCGGCATGAGCATCCCGCTGCAAATCACCGACCTGAACATTGGGTTGCTGTTGATTCTGGGGGTTACTTCGCTGGGTGTTTATGGCGTAGCGCTGGCAGGGTGGTCGTCGAACAACAAATATTCCCTGCTCGGCGGACTGCGGGCCAGCGCGCAGATGGTGAGCTATGAAATTGCGCTGGGACTTTCGCTGGTTGGGGTACTGATTCAATCCGGCAGTTTCAGCCTGCGCGCCATCGTCGACGCGCAGGGCGGGCATTTCTGGGGTTTCATTCCGCGGTGGAATATTTTCCACGGGCAGTTTATCGGCTTCTTTATTTATCTGATGTCCGCGTATGCGGAAACCAACCGCATTCCGTTTGATTTGCCTGAGGCTGAAACCGAACTGGTTGCTGGATACCACACGGAATACAGCGCTATGAAGTTTGCCATGTTTTTTATGGCCGAATACGCCAACATGATTACGGTGGCATGCCTGGCTACACTCTTGTTTTTCGGAGGATGGCACGGGCCACTGTTTGGCCCGCCGCTAGTGCAGGCGCTGTTGCCGCTGTTCTGGTTTGCCGCGAAGATTTTCTGTTTTCTCTTTCTTTATATCTGGGTGCGCGGGACGTTGCCGCGCTTCCGCTATGACCAACTGATGTCGTTTGGCTGGAAGTTTCTTTTGCCGTTGGCAATTGTGAATCTCGTGGCCACGGCGATTGCCGTAGGCTGGTAGGGGCTAAAACAAGTTCTCAGTCCCGGTTCTCAATTCTCAGTTAAGGCGCATGAGCGCCGTCTGGGGAGTGGCTATCAGGGGCTTTTTCTGAGAACTGAGTGTTGAGAACTGAGAACTGACTGAGAACTGATCGATGCACCTTATCTTATTTCTGGCTTTCGGAGCGGTTTGCGTGGGCGGGGCCGTCAACCTGCTGGCACAGCGGCATCCCATCAACAGCGCGCTGTCGCTGATTGCGGTCATGGCTGCGCTCGCCGGGGAATATCTGCTGCTGGGCGCGGAGTTTGTCGCTGCCGTGCAGGTCATTGTGTATGCTGGCGCGATTATGGTGCTGTTTGTGTTTGTCATCATGCTGCTGAACGCGGGCGAAGAAGAGCACACCAAGGGAAGCCGGGTCGCTTTTCTACTTGGCGTGCCCGGGATGCTGACGGGCAGCGTACTGATGGCGTGGGTCGTGCTGCGGCAATCCGGAACGGAGTCGGTGCCGATCGGGGCGTTGCCCGGGCATCCTGCGGATATCGCTCAGCTTCTTTTTCACGATTTTCTTTTGCCTTTTGAAGTCACCTCGGTGCTGATCCTGATTGCCATCATGGGTGCCGTGGTTCTGGCCAGTGCGCCGGAGGCTTCGGCGGGGAAGGCGGACTGATGGTGCCGTCGTATGTGCCGCTCTCGTATTATCTGCTGCTCAGCGGATTTCTGTTTGCGTGTGGCGTGGTTGGATTTCTCATCAAGCGCAACATTATTTCCATCTTCATGTCGATTGAACTGATGTTGAACGGCGTGAATCTTTCGTTTGTGGCATTCGCGGCACACTGGCATGCGCTGGCCGGCCAAGTATTCGTTTTCTTTGTAATGGTGGTGGCGGCGGCGGAAGCGGCCGTGGGGCTGGCGATCATCATCGCGGTTTATCGCACCCGGGAAACTTTGAATGTGGACCAGGTGAACCTGCTCAAACTATGAATTCGTCCCTCAATCTCTGGGTGATCCCGATACTGCCGCTGGCGGGGGCTGCGATCAACGGCTTTCTTGGGAAGAAGGCTTCGCGTCCGGGCGTGACCGCGGTTGCACTTTTCTTTAGCGGAGCGGCTTTTGCGAGGGCTTTGTGGGTCGCAGCACGTTTCTCTTCGTTGTCCCTTCCCTACCATGAGTTCCTCGCGCACTGGATCCGCATCACCGGCTTCAGCGCGGACTTCACCTTCTATCTTGATCAACTGTCTTTGGTGATGTTGCTGGTGGTTACCGGAGTGGGATTCCTGATCCACATCTACTCGGTTGGCTACATGTGGGAGGATCCGAGCTATTACCGCTTCTTCAGCTATCTGAACCTGTTCATGTTTTTCATGCTGACGCTGGTGCTGGCGGCCAATTATCTGGTGATGTTCATCGGCTGGGAGGGCGTGGGGCTGGCGTCGTATCTGCTGATCGGGTTCTGGTTCACGAAAGATTGGGCGGCATCGGCGGGTAAGAAAGCGTTCATTGTCAATCGCATTGGCGACTTCGGATTCCTGATTGCGTTGTTTCTGATGATCAAGCATTTTGGATCGCTGAATTTCGAGCAGGTATTCCGCACTGTAGTTCCCTTGCAGTCCGAGACTGCCGGGGTGGGATTGCTGACAGCGATCGGCATTCTGCTGATGGTGGGCGCGTGCGGCAAGTCGGCGCAAATACCGTTGTACGTCTGGCTTCCGGACGCGATGGAAGGCCCGACTCCGGTTTCCGCGTTGATCCACGCTGCCACCATGGTGACGGCGGGAGTTTACATGGTCGCCCGCTCGCACGTCATCTTCGAACGCGCGCCGACCGCGCTGATGGTGGTGGCGATCATCGGTACACTGACCGCGTTCTTCGCCGCCACCATCGGCATTGCGCAGACCGACATAAAGAAGGTGCTGGCGTATTCGACGGTCTCTCAACTTGGTTACATGTTCATGGCCTGCGGCGTGGGCGCTTTTTCGGCGGGCATCTTCCACTTGATGACTCATGCCTTCTTCAAGGGCCTGCTGTTTTTAGGCGCGGGGTCGGTGATTCATGCCGTCGGCGGCGAGCAAGACATGCGCAAGATGGGCGGGCTCAAATCGTATATCCCGTGGACGTTCCTCACGATGGGGATCGCGACACTGGCGATTGCGGGGATTCCGCCACTGGCCGGGTTCTGGAGCAAGGACGAAATTCTCTGGAAGGCTTATCAGGTGAGCGCGGTGTACTGGGGAATTGGCGTGGTCACAGCGTTTATTACGTCCTTCTATATGTTTCGCCTGTTGTACATGACGTTTTTCGGCGACTACCGCGGAGCTGCGGTTGACGCGCACGGCTCCCATGGACACGGCGCTCATGGACAGGGTGGGCCGCACGAGAGTCCGATGGTGATGCTGGTGCCGTTGATGATCCTGGCGGTGCTTTCGCTCGTCGGTGGACTCGTGGGCTGGGGCAACCATTTCGAACATTTTCTTGCACCCGTCTTCGGAGCGGGAGAACCTGCCGCAGAGGTCGCAAGCAGCACCACCGAATATTTGCTGATGGGGGTGTCAGTGCTTGTGGCTTTTGCGGGATGGGGCTTGGCCTACCTGCTCTATTACAAGCGGCCTGAGCTTCCGCAGAGGATTGCAGATGGACTCGGCGGCTTCTACCAAGCAGTGGCACACAAATACTACATCGACGAACTGTACGCTGTGCTTTTCGTCAAGCCGCTGATCGACGGCTCGACTCGAATCCTCTGGCAAGAGGTGGACCGGAAAATTATCGATGCGGCGGTGAATGACGCGGGCGACGGCGCGCGCCATGTTTCCGACGAGGTTCGCCACATGCAATCCGGCAACATTCGCTCGTATGCGGGATGGATTGCAGCGGGTTCGGCTGTCGTAATTGCTTTCATGATTTGGATGGGCGTGCGATGAACACGATCGACCATCAAATCCTGACCTTGGTGACGTTCGCCCCTCTCGTTGGGGGATTGCTGCTGCTTCTGTTTCCTCGCCGCGATCGCGACATTCGCATTTTTTCGCTGGTCGTCTCGCTGCTAACATTTGTTCTCTCTCTCCATCTGCCTGTCTATTTTCGTCGTCCTCTTTACCTTGGCACTGGATTCCACTACGAAATCGACGTGCCTTGGATCTCTACTCCGAATATCCACTACCACATGGGAGTCGACGGCATTTCCCTCTGGCTGGTGATGCTGACTACCTTTCTCATGCCGCTGTGCGTGCTGATTTCCTGGAAGTCGATCCACGAGCGCGCGAAAGAATTCTTCATCCTGTTATTGATCCTCGAGACGGCGCTGGTCGGCGTCTTCACCTCGCTCGACCTGTTCCTTTTCTACTTCTTCTGGGAAGCCACACTGATCCCGATGGCGTTGCTGATTGGCATCTTCGGCCACGAGCGCAAAGTTTATGCCGCGGTGAAGTTCTTCATGTACACCATGATCGGCTCGGTGTTCATGCTGGCGGCGATTCTGTGGCTTTATGCGCATACTGGCAGCTTTGACTTTGTGGTGATTCGCGACCAGATCGCCAGCGGCGCCGTGCCGAAGTTCCCGGCGGCTGCGCAGTGGCTCTTCCTCGGATTCTTTCTGGCGTTTGCGGTGAAGGTTCCTCTGTTCCCTTTTCACACATGGTTGCCGGACGCTCACGTGGAAGCTCCCACGGCAGGGTCGGTGTTGCTGGCTGGGGTGCTGCTGAAGATGGGCACATATGGATTGCTGCGCTTCAATCTCGGTCTGTTCCCCGAACAAGCGCGGCGCAACGCTCCGTGGATCATGACGCTCGCCTTGATCGGAATCATCTATGGCGCGCTGGTGGCGATGGTCCAGCCCAATATGAAGAAGTTGATCGCGTATTCGTCGGTCAGCCATCTTGGATTTGTGGTGCTGGGAATCTTCAGCTTCACGCAGGCCGGATTGAATGGCGCGATGTTCGTGATGCTGGCTCACGGAATTTCGACCGGCGGGCTATTCATGCTGGCGGGCATTCTGCATGAGCGCCGTCATACTTACGAGATCAGCGAGTTCGGCGGCTTGGCCACTCCCCTGCCGGTATATGCCGCGTCCTATCTGGTGATCGTGCTGGCATCAGTGGGTCTGCCTCTGCTGAATGGGTTCATTGGTGAATTTCTGGTCTTGAGCGGCGCGTTCCAGGACAAGGCGGTTTACGGGATACTCGGAGCAACGGGCATAATTTGGAGCGCCGTCTATCTCCTCTGGATGTACCAGCGCGTCTTCTACGGCAAAGTCACGAACCCGGTGAATAATTCGCTTCGCGATCTTTCGGGATTCGAGAAGTTGGCGGTTTGGCCGTGTGCGGCGGCGGCGCTGGTGATGGGCGTCGCTCCTATCTTGTGGCTGGGCGCGATTGATCCGGCGGTTCGGGCCGCTCTCACTCCCTTCGCGCAAGTGGCGAGCAGGGTGGTGGGACGATGATTTTCGGCACAATGATCTCCGCAACAATGCCGGTGAGTTTTGTCCCAGCGGTTTCGCAGGCGCTTCCGCAGAGTGCGGATTACGTTCGCATTCTGCCCGAGATTGTTCTCTCGGTCTTTGGCATGATCGTGATGGTGCTTGAGCCTCTGCTCGAGGCAAAGGTTGGCCAGAAGATTCTGGGCTTGATCGCGTTGGTGGGAACTCTGGCGGGGATTGGGGCGACCTGGTTCATGGCGCAGGCTCCGGGGCTGGCGTTCTGGAACATGGTGCAGGTCGACGGCTTCAGCGTTTTCTTTCACGTGCTGGTAATTGCGATCGCTGCCGTTGTGATCCTTAGCTCTTACGAATATATGGCGGTGCAGCGGATTCGCGCCGGAGAATATTACGCTCTGATTCTTTTCGGCGCGGTCGGCATGGCGCTGATGTCGTCGGCGATCGAGCTTGTTTTAATTTTCATCGCGCTCGAGATTTCCTCCATCTCTTCTTATGTGCTGGCGGGATTCCGCCGGCACGAAGCGGCCAGCGCGGAAGCCTCGCTGAAGTACTTTCTGCTGGGATCTTTTGCTACGGCGTTTTTCCTTTATGGAGTGGCATTGATGTTTGGCGCCACCGGCTCGACAAACATCGATCAGATCAGCCGGACATTGCAGGCTGGCCCGATCCCGTTGCTGGCGTACGCGCCGTGGCATTCATGTTTGTGGGCCTGGGCTTCAAGGTGGCGGCTGCGCCGTTTCACATCTGGACCCCAGACGTCTACGAGGGGGCTCCGGCGCCGATTGTGGGTTTCATGTCGACCGCGCCCAAAGCGGCGGCGTTTGCGGTTTTGCTGCGCGTCATTTTCGTGATTAACGTGCATGCCATCTTCTGGGTCATTTGGATTGCGGCAGCGCTCTCAATGACTTTGGGCAACTTGAGCGCCTTCGTGCAAAGCAATGTGAAGCGTTTACTGGCTTATTCGTCGATCGCGCACGCGGGATATTTGTTGGTGGCATTCGCGGCAGCGCCTCAGCTCGGTACATCCGCAGTCATGTTTTACACTGCGGCTTACGCTGCGATGAACCTGGGTGCGTTTGCCGTGGTCAGCCACTTCGCCAACGCCGGCGAACGCTACGTGACGCTGGAAGACTATGAAGGCCTGGGTCGCAGTTCCCCGCTGCTGGCGGCCACGCTTACCGTTTTTTTACTTTCGCTGATTGGGATCCCGATGACCGGCGGCTTTTTTGCCAAGTTTTACGTGTTCAACGCAGCCGTGAAGTCCAACTTGATCTGGCTCACGATCATCGGCGTCGTCAACGGCGGCGTGGGCGCTTACTACTACCTGCGCATCATTGTGATGATGTACATGCGCGAATCGCGGAAGGAAGTTCCGGTGACTCCTGTTCCTCTCGCGCTTCGCATAGCGCTGGCTGCCTGCCTTGCCGCGACGCTCTATCTCGGAATTTTCCCCAACCGCTTGTTGCAGTATGCTCAGGACTCCGCTCAGCAGCTCGTCCAGCCGCTCCAACCAAGCATTACTTCATCCGCACCTGTTCCCGCCGTTCCCGAAATCCCCTAGCATGATGGACACGTTGCAGCGCTTCCGGTTTGCTGCTGGGCTGGCATTGCTGCTGGTTTCGCTTGCGTATCTGGTGCAGATTGCGAGCCCTCTGCGGCTGGTGGGCGACGGAGTTGACTATTTGTTGCAGGCAAGTTCCGCGCTGACGGTCATGGTTTCCGAGTGCACGGTGAACAATCGATGCGGCCGCCAGGGTATCCCGCATTGATTTTTCTGCTCGTGAAGGCTGGCATCGGGAAGTCCTGGGCGATTGTTGCCCTGAATTGCCTACTATTGGGGATTGGGTGTTGGGCGAGCTACTTCGTGCTGCGCAGTTCGTTCGGGTTTGAGGCCGAAGCCGCGGAAATCATTTGTCTGCTGACCCTTCTGTCATTCGTAATGGTGAAGCACGTCACATATCCGCTGAGTGATGTCTGCTTTTTCGGGGCTTCGATGCCGTGTCTGCTACTGCTTCTTCGAGCTGAAGCGGCGACAGGCCCCGGCCGTTACTGGAGGCTGGCCGTCGTTGTTCCGTTGCTGGTGGTCTGCATTGAGCTGCGCACGATTGGGATCGCCTTAATTCCGGCTGTTGCTTGGGCCGCGGTTGGTGGAGCGCCCTGGGCCAGGAGCATGCCTCAATGGCTGCGGCGGCACAGAATCGCATCCATTGCGCTCGCGCTCATCGTTTTCGTAGCGATGGCCTGGGCGGGCAAAATGTTTCTGCATTCCCGCTATCTGCAGTTCAATGCGAAGACTCTTCACAAGAGAGGAGTAATCGGCAATCTCGTATCGGACCTCAACGACCACACCATCGAATGGGGTGAATTGGCGGTTAACGCACCTGTCTCAAAGTTGCCGGGAGGATTGGGACTTCCGGTTCGGATCGCCGGATTTCTTGCGCTCTTGTTAGCGGCAATCGGAATCTGGGAAAAACGGCGGACGCTCGACGCGTCGGTCTGGGATGCGGAGGATTCGCAGCCATAGTGTTTGCCTACCCCTGGTTCGACACGAGGCTCTGGGTGCCGGTCTTGCCGCTGCTGATGGGGT
>CAVYVQ010000068.1:0-12504 GCA_963771895.1 uncultured Acidobacteriaceae bacterium
GGTGGTTCGCAAAATATTCCATTCATGAGACTTATATCTCATTGCTATTCAGATGGCAAAGAACAAGTGCTCAGTGAATAGGATCACCCGTTTCGGAATTGAAGTCAAGGGAATAGTGTTCTTACCGAGCAGCGACCCGATACCCTGGGTCGCCGGAGAGCCGCCGGGACGGCGGCGCTTACGACTGGAGTTAATCTACGTGTTCGCCGGCTTCGAAGCTTTCTTCGGCGCGGGGCAGGACGTCTCGTTCGCCGGCTACCCACACATAAATCGTCGGCAGCAGGAAGATGCTCATGAGGAGGGCCGCGATGAGGCCTCCGACGATGACGATCGCGAAGGGGCGCTGAGAGTCGGAACCGATGGCGTGCGAGATTGCGGCGGGCAGCAATCCCAGAGTGGCGACCAGCATCGTCATCATGATGGGGCGCAGCCTCATCACGGCGCCTTCCACTGCGGCGTCTTCGATGGTATAGCGCCGGGCGCGAAGCTGGTTGATGTATTCGAGCATGATGACTCCGGTCTGCACTGATACACCGAAGAGCGCGAGGAAGCCCACTCCGGAGGAAACGCTGAAATTGGTGCCGGTAAACCAGAGCGCGAGCAGGCCGCCAATGGGCGCGATGGCAATGTTGGCCATGATCAACAACGCCCACTTGAAGGATTTGAACATCGTGTAAAGAATGATGAAGATGATCAGGATGGTGATCGGGAGCACGATCATCAGCCGCGCATTGGCTCGCTTCTGGCTGGCATATTCTCCCTCCCAGTCAATGGTGTATCCGACGGGCAGTTTTACCTGATCGTTTACCTTTTTTATCGCTTCTTCCACCGTGCTGCCGAGGTCGCGTCCGCGGACGCTGTACTTGATGGCAACATAGCGGCGATTGCCCTCGCGATAGACTTCGGAAGCCTCATCGGTGATGCGGATCTTGCAGAGTTGTGCCAGCGACACGCGCTCGCCGGAAGGCGCCAGCAGGCGAATGTTCTCGATCGCTTCCTTCGTATTGCGGTATTGCGGAAGATAGCGCAGCGTGAGATCGTATCGCTCTTCGCCTTTCAGGACCTGAGTAAGCGCATTTCCGCCCACGGCGGTTTGAACCGCATCCTGCACGTCGGCGACATTGATCTGGTAACGGGCTGCGGCATCGCGGTCGACGGTGACGTTCAGATTGGGCTGGCCGAGCACGCGGAAGACTCCGAGATCTTCAATGCCATTGATCTTGCGCAAGATGCCGACGATCTCGTCGCTCTTGGCTTCCAGAACTCTCAAATCGTCGCCGTAGATCTTCGTGGCCAGCGCGCCTTTCACTCCGCTCACCGCTTCTTCCATATTGTCTTCGATGGGCTGGGAGAAACCCCAAGTGACGCCGGGAATTTTATCCAGCTCGCGATTCATGGCGGCAACCAATTCATCCTTGCTCTGATGAAACACCGGCCGCCATTGTTCTTTCGGTTTCAGGTCAACGAAGTACTCCGTGTTAAAGAAACCGGTATTGTCCGTACCGTCATCTGGACGGCCCACCTGGCTGGTGCATTGCGGTACTTCAGGAAAAGAACAGAGCACGATGCGAGCCTGGTTCGCGACGCGGATGCCTTCGTCCGGGCCTGTGCTGGGCGCAAGCGTACCCCGCACCCAGAGTGCGCCTTCATCGAGATGAGGCAGGAATTCGGAGCCGATGGCGCCGCTGAAGGCGAGATAACTCCCCACCGCGACCAGGACCAAACACACCCCAATTGTGATCGCACGATGGCGAATGGCCCAGCGAACCGCGACCCGGTACTCCTCGATGACGAAGGTCATGAGGGGATTGCTCCATTCCCGGGTCCCCTTCGCGAAAGCAAAACTTGCCAATACCGGAGCAACCACGATCGAGAACAGCAATGCCCCCAGCAACGCGAAGCAAACGGTCCAGGCCATGGGGTGAAATAACCTGCCTTCAACGCGCTGCAAGGTAAAGATGGGCAAGAAAGCGGTAATGGTGATGACTATGGCGTAGAACACCGGACGCTGTACTTCATGCGAGGCAAAACTGATGGTTTCGTTCGGGGTCTTAGATCCGTCGGAATGGCTTAACTGGCGCACAATGTTTTCGATTAACACGATTGCGCCTTCCACGACGACGCCGAAGTCCAATGCCCCGAGAGACAGCAAGTTGGCGGGAATCTGGCTCAGGTCCAGACAAATGGCAGCAAACAGAAGGGCAAACGGAATGGTTATGGCGACGATGATCGCGCCTCGAACGTTCCCCAGAAATAGCAGCAGAACGAGCGAAACCAGAATCATCCCTTCGGTAAGGTTGTGAAGAACCGTGTGGGACGTGTAGTGAACCAGATTGCTGCGGTCGAGGAAAGGGACAATCTTAACGCCGGGCGGCAGGATGCGTTTGTTGAGTTCTTCGACTTTTTGATGAATGTTTTCAAGGGCCGCATCCGCCACTGCACCTTTGCGCAGCAGCACGATGCCTGAGACGACATCGTCGTTGTCGATAATCTTTCCGTTCTCGCGATGAATGGCTCTGGCGAATTGGCCGAGGCGGATCTTCGGGCCCTGTGAAACCTCGGCAATGTCTTTTACGCGGAGGGGTGTTCCATTCTTGGTGGTGATGACCGTCTGTTCAATGTCGTGGACGCGGTTGACCAGCCCGACGGCGCGGACGTTGATCTGCTGCAGACCTTCTTGAATGAAGCTTCCGCCCGCGTTGGTGTTGTTGTTGGTGAGTTGCTGCTCGACCTGGGCCAGGCTGAGGCCGTGAGCGATCAGTTTGTTTGGGTCGACGCGAACCTGGTACTCGCGTGTGGGGCCGCCGAAGCTGGCAACGTCGACAATATCGGGCACCGATTTGAAATGTTTTTCGACGACCCAGTCTTCGAGGGATTTCAGCTCCATGGGGTCATAGGCTGGATTGGTGCTGCGCAGAGTGAAGAAATAAATCTGGCCGACCGGGCTCCAGTCGGTGCCCATCTGGGGATTGACGCCCGGCGGCAGCGTGACCTGGCTCAGGCGTTCGAGCACGCGCTCGCGGTTCCAGTTGTTGTCTGATTCGTCGTCGAAGATCAATTTGATGTCAGAGAGTCCGAAGAGCGAGAAGGAACGCAGATGCACGACGTGCGGAATGCCGTTCATCACGACCTCGAGCGGGATCGTGACTTGCTGTTCGATTTGTTCGGCGGAAATCCCCGGCCATTGCGTGATGATCTCGACGTAGTTGTCGGCTACGTCGGGATAAGCCTCAATGGGCAGGCGCTTGAAGGAAACGATGCCGGCGGCAAATAGGATGATGGCGAACGCCAGCACGAGCAGCCGGTTGTTCAGCGCGAAATCGACGACGCGGCGAATCATTTATCGCTCCACCTTATTTGTCCCACTCTCTTATTGCTCGACTTTATTGGTTCGACTTTATTGTTCGACCGTGTTTTGCAGTGCCAAAGCGTTTGAGACCACCTGATCTCCGGGCTTGATGCCGGAAACAACCTCCTGCAGGTTGCCGGGAAGCATGCTTCCCGTGACGACTTCCAGGCGCTTGAAGTGTCCGGCGCTCAGCGGGGTGTAGACCCACTCGCGATCGTGCAAGTGGAGAATGGCAGTAGCCGGAACCGCGCTCCGCATTTCCGCCTGCTTCCCATAGAACGTGGCGGTAACGAACATGCCCACGCGCATCAAACCCGGGTTGGCGACTTCGAGCCGGACCTTCGCAGTGCGGATCGAGGGATCGAGAACCGGCAAAATGTTATCGATGCGACCCTTGAAGGTGCGGTTGGGATAGGCGTTCAGGCGGAGGTCCGCATATTCACCGACGTGTACGGCGTCGAGATCATTTTCGTAAACGTCGCAGATGATCCAGACATAAGAAAGATCGGAAATGGTGAAGGGATTAGGCGAACCCAATCCCTGGACGCCCGACGCGTTGGTAACTTGCTGGTCGGTAATCACTCCCGATATTGGAGCGGTGATGTCGACGATGCCAGATGGGTGGTCTTTATCGATGCCGAGAAGCCTCAGTTGTTCGGTTGCGGCATTCAGGTCGGCCTTGGCATCGCGTGCGGTGCTCTCTGCTTGTTCAAGCGCGCTTTTGGCGACCGCGCCCTTTTCATAGAGAATCTGGGCCCGCTCAAGCTGTATACGCGCCAGCCGCTCATCGTTCTCGGCTTTCATATACGTCTGGAAAGCCCCGGCCACATCGTTACTGCGAACTCTCAGTAGTAGCTGGCCTTTCTTCACCGTATCGCCGAGCCTGGCCTTGATCTCTACGACGCGTCCTGCGGCGAGTGAAATCACGGGCACGGCGCGGTTGATATCGGGTTGCACGACGCCGGTGACATTCAAGGCAGGCGCGGCCTTATGCTCGACTGCTTTCACTAGCGGAAACTGATCAGGGTGGTCCACTTTGAAGTTGTTGGCGTCCAGGTCAGGCTCGACGGTTGCCGAAGGAGGCGCCTCGGCCTTAGGGTCGGCCTTGCCTTCATTGCAGGCAACGAGAAGCAAGCTCAAGGGCAAACAAAGAGCCGACACCACGAACAGGCCAACAAATTTGGTTTTCATTGGATAACCTCCCGGCCTACGGCCTGATTTAGCTGCGCCGCAGCGGTCAAGTAAGAACCAACCAGGTTCACGTAATTCAACTGCACGCCGCGGTACTCCGCTTGTGCGTTCAGGAAGTCAAGCAGTGACGCACCGCCATGCTGGTATGAGAAAGTAATAGTGTCGCGCACCCGGACAGACTGTTGCAGATACTTGGCTTTGTAAGGCCGCAGCAAAACCAGATCGCTCTCGACCGTGGCGTAGCTGGAATCAACATCCATGAAAACTTGTGCTTCTGCCGCATCGCGCAATCTTTGATTGCGCGAGATATCCAGTTGCGTGCGCAACTTTTCTCCCTGGTTGCGGTCGAAGATGCGGAAGGGGACGCTGACGCTGACGCCGATGGTATTTGTGCCGAACGGGTTATTGGTGGAGGAATTGTGCGTGTACCATGCGCTCAGAGTCGGATCAGTTGAGCCGTTGGCGACCGCCAGCTTGTGGTCGGTTTGGGCCTTGTCCACGGCTTGAATGGCAGCTTTCAAGTCGGGCCGCGTGTCCAGGGCGATCTTGCGAAACTCGTCGCGCGGCATGAGTTCATCGCCGAAATCGTACCGCCCGGCCACGTCAACCTCATCGATGGGAGTCCGGGAATTCAGGAGCGTGAGCAGTTGGATCTTTGCGTTTTCCAGGTTCTCCTCGGCAGATTGCAAATCCGACTCATACTGCACCCGTTGCAGCTCCAAGCGGTCGAGATCGATCTGCGCAATGTCGCCGGCGTTGAAGCGGGTTCTGCTGATATCGAGCACATGGTCGTAGTAGACGAGGTTATCCTTTGCCAGATGCAGCACCACTTTCGCCCTCAGCGTTGAGACAAAGGCGCTGCGCAGGTTGAAGAGCATGGTTCTTTCCATGTCGGCGTGGTTCGACTCGGCAATCAGGGTCGCCTTTTTAGCGCTCTCCAGGCGCAACTCCCGCTTGTGCCGCCGTTCATGCAAATAGCTGATACCGGGACTTTCGAAAGTGCCTGCGAATGGGCGCCAGACACCTCTATCAGGGGCGATCTGGGTGCCGTCAACCGACAGAGTGAGATCCGGGTTCGGACGCAAGAATGCAGTTATCTCCTGCGCTTTCGACTCGTCGATGTTCAGTTTGTCGGCCAGCAGCGTGGGATTGTTCAGCTCGAAGCGGTCTTTCACCTGCTCCCAAGTCCAGGCGCTAGGCGGGGACTGCGCCTGCGCGCCCGCCTGCGCCGAACCCGAGCCTGTGCCCAACCCTACCAGCAGCAATGACGACCAAAATCTTCTTCGCATCCAGTGCTCCATAAAGACTGGCGGAACTTCCGAACTTCCTTCTGAAGTATCGTAGACGTAGCTCGCTACATCTGCTGTCACAATCGCCGCTAGCGCGTTTCTTCAGTATCCGGTTTCCATCGTGGGGATTCTCTAAAGAAGAGGACAATCGCCGTGGATTTATTGTTGCGACCCATCAGCGATACGCGAACAACGGGCTAGGACGATGATTCGGCGAACTACCCGAGGAGGGAAAAAGGAGGCGCCCGGCCCCCATGAAAAACGTAAGGACTGGCCAGTGGCGATCGACGGGTAACGGAAACTTCAAGCAGCGCAACTTCCGGAGTAACCAGCCGAACCGTACTCGCTGCGGTAGCCGGAGGGCCTTGCAGCCGGTTGATCCAGGCCCAATTCTTGTCGCTTCCTGCCTGGCGCACCGTGCGTTTGCTGACAGAGGAATCTTCCATCTCGGCCCGCATGGCGTGCAGATCGTCCGAAGCCGAGATCACCGGAAAAAGCAAAACCAGGGCGCATCCCAGGGCCAGCAAACACTGCAGGGAGGTCAGCCCGTGCACTGATCGGGATCCCCCGCTCCGCCGCCACAGCCAGTAGGCCGGAAACGCCAGCAGCAGCCATGTGAGATTGAGCAGCAGCTCCATTTTCAGTTTCTGGTTTCCAGTTGGCGGAAACGTTGCTTCGAAGGCGCGAATAAACGGCGCGCCCACACTCCGCTTGCAGAGCCTAGTTTTTCAGAAATCCCAAACTCAAGTCAACGTGACCACGGTACCGCCGTTAATCGCGAGAACCGGAAACGAGAACCTGGAAGCGGTTCTAGGGCCCTACGACTACCTGCAGCGCCGTCGGAGTTTGCATCCGCTCGCGGTAGATGGCATTGCGCTTGGCCACCTCCCCCACCAGGTTAACGTAGACCACATAGGCCCCGTGCGGCAAGGTCTCGCCGAAGGGCAACGCCATGCCGATCGTGCCTCTCTTCAAGGGAATATGCTGGTAGCCGATCTCGGTGGCCCGTCCGTTCTCGGCCACGGCCTTTACGTCGAAGGTCAAATCCATGTCGTCGGCCGTGGTGTTCGATACCTCCACGCTGCCATCGATGCGGTCCCCCGTGACGTGCGCCGGAATCCTCCATGCCAGCGTGATGCCCTCGACCACCTTAATCAAGAATTTCCGCTGGACAGCCTGTTGGGGATTGTCGCCGTCCCGGACCGCGACCACAAACTGGAATTCGCCTGCCCGCTCGGCTTCGCCATGCAGCACTCCGTTCTCTTCAAGTTTGATCCCTGGGGGCAACGCGCCACTTTCCACCCGCCAGTGCAGGACGGGCACGTAGTTGCCCCGCGCGTGAAGATTTACCTGATATGTGCCATGGGGATAAGTCGCGGGCAACTCCGCGGGCTCGATCACAAGTCCCTCGTTCTTGTCTTTGTCATTCTTCCTATCCTTATCCTGCGAAGGTCTGTCTTTATCTTGATCTTGCGAAGTTCGGTCCTGCGAAGTTTTGTCCTGCGAGGTGGTCGCGCCCGCAGCCATCACCAGCGCGCACGCGACTGCGGCAAGATACGCCGCCCAGCGGAATCTGAGTCCCCACTTCATCTTTAGTCCTTAATTTTTCAATATGAATTCTTCACCATGCGACGATCACACGCGTGTTTCCTCCATCATGCTACCCGAATCCTCGCTCCTCTCGCACAATTCGGGCGATCCGGCGGTCACGGCAGTTTGCCGATTGGATGCAGAGAACTGGAAGCAGGAGCCGCACTACGCGCACAACCTTAGAATGTAAAGATATGTATAGCTTGCGCCACGCCCAATAGTTTTTCTTTTGTGCGCGCGCTACTTGTTTCCGTGGTTCGGGTTTGACGCAAGTGAATTCACCTGTGCTAACCTCGGAATTAAAGGTGACCAGCGCCACGATTTTCCCCGGAGGAAGTTATGTCTGTACGCAACGCGTTCGCTTCGTTCCTCGCACTCTCTACCCTCGCACTTCTAGTTGGCTGCGGAAGTAGTTCGCCTCGCCCGGTAGCGCCCCCCAGTGGCGCTTTCAGCGCCAGCAGCCTGAAAGGCACCTACGTATTTTCGTCGACAGGACTGGACTCCACCGGTGGACTATTCTTGGGCATCGCTGGCACCGTCGTCGCCAACGGAAACGGCGGCATTACCGGAGGTAGCATAGATATCGTCGGACCAGATGTCGCTCAGACGGCGCCGGTCGCCCAGCCGATCACCGGTGGGTCCTACAGCGTCAGCGCCGATGGCCGCGGACAGATCAGGCTCGCACTCGTTACCCTGGACTTCGTTCTGACCTCCAGTTCGCACGGGTTGATCACCGAATTCGACGGCAACGGTTCGGGCAGCGGCGCGATCGACTTACAAAGCACCGTGACTCTGGCTCAACTCGCGGGCTCCTACGCTTTCAGTCTTGGAGGTGTTGACATCAGTGGTCAGTTTCCCATCGCCACAGCGGGATCGTTCGCGCTCGATAGCAGCGGCGATGTCACCGGGGGCGTCCAGGATTTCAATGAAAACGGCACCCCGATTCTCGCAGAGGCCATCCTTCCTGGCACCGCAACATTGGGAACTGGGACTGGTCCGGGGTCAATCACCCTCACCACCGGAACCACCACGCTCACCTTTGACTACTACCCGATCGACACTACACATCTGAAGCTCATCGAGACTGACTACCTCCAGTTTCTTGCCGGCGACGCCTTCAGCCAAACCAGCGCATCCATCCCCATTGGCCCCATGGTATTCACGGTGGCGGGTGTTGGCTCCACGGGCAGTATCGCAGCCGGCGGCCTGATGACTTCGGTCGACGGAGCTGGTACCTTTTCGGGAGGACTAGAGGATCTCAACAGTAACGGAGACGTTTTGCCGCAATTGAGTTTCTCCGGCACTCCTGCCGCGGCCGCCTCGGTGGGCGGTCGGATTATTGTCAATCTCAGTGGCTTTAGCCCCGGCACTCAGTACGCCATCTATCCTTCCAGCGGCGGAGTTCTGATGCTGGAAACCGACTCTTTAGCCCTCACCAGCGGTGCTGCCTTCGCTCAGACCAGTCAAGCATTCGCAGCCTCACAGGGCTACGGACTGAACCTCAGCGCCTTCAACACCGCCGGCGGCTTCGAAGAAGACGATATCGCCGAGTTCGCCTTGAACAGCAGTGGCTTCAGCGGCATCGTTGACATAAATGATGAGGGTGGCACGTCCTTCGACCAGTCATTCAGCAGCAGCGTATACAATCCCCCTGACGGGACCGGCAGGGGCTCAGCCGCCACCATTGAACACGGTAACACCTTTATCAGCTATACCTTCTACGTCGTAAACAGTTCGACTGTCCTCTTCCTTGAAACCGATAGCACCCAGGTCGGAGCGGGGACGATCGAGCTACAGAGTGCTTCCGGCTCTCCGGGCACGGCGCAGGCGCGCATCGCGATTGTGCATCCAGCCGTGCGGGCCCATGCAGCCTTCCGGCGCAAGTAAATCATCAACGATCGCGAAGACGATTGACTTAACAATCATGGGCGCGGCTCGAAGGCCGCGCCCTTTTCTTCTGGAGTGTTTCCCGGAACCCGTCCGACGGATTCCAAGGCGGCTCACGTCTCTGCTTAGTGACCTTGGTTACCTTTAATGAGTATCTAACGTTCAAGCACAATGATCCTAAAGCCTTGACCTGCGGAGATGAAGAATGCTCTACCGACGCTTTCTGCGTGTTTCGATATTCGTGCTGATCAGCGCCTCCCTGGCGTCGGCGCGGGACCTTGCCCTGGTTTCCAACAAATCTAACGCGCTCGGCGGCATCACTCTGGTCGAACTGGCTAAGGTTTGTAAAGGGCAGACCAACCGCTGGCCGGACGGCAAGCCCGTAACGTTCGTTATGCGCTCCCCGTCGGTGCCCGCGATGAAAGTGGTTCTGGAAAAGGTTTATGGGATGTCCGAGGCCGAGGTCAATGGTCTCATCGCCTCCTCCAATCACGGACGCCTCGACCATCCCGCGATCATGGTCGCCACTTCTGACGAAGAACTCGTAAATAAGGTGGCGTCGGTTCCCGGAGCAATTGGTGTCGTGGATGTGTATTCGATCAACAGCAGTGTCGTGGTGGTCAAGGTCGCGGGCAAACTTCCTCTCGAACCGGGGTACCTGTTGCACGGGAACTAGAAGTGGTCAGTGGTTGTCAGTGGTCAGTGATCAGTAAAACCGGGTCGCCACCGACCAGTGGTCATCGACGGCTCGAGTGATGTGGGATGTCATTAAAGTCACGTTTGCTGACCACTAGCCACCGACCCCTAACCACCGACCCCTAACCACTGAACTTGAAACATGGCCGCTCCTGGCAAAAAGCTCGCTTCCATCAAGCCCGCGTCGCCTGCGGGAGTCTATGCTCGCCGATTCCCGCGCTTTGCCGTCGATGCCCGCATGCAGGTCCGCATGTTTCAGTGCGGCGAATTCCGCAGCTGTTGGGGGCGTTCCACGGAACTGGGTCAGGACGGCATCGGCGCTACACTTACCGGCGACCTCGAAAGCGGCGAAATCGTTTCCCTCGAAATTCCTCTGCCCCTCAGTCCTTATCCCTTGAAGGTGCGGGCCATTGTGCGCTACCGCCAGGGCTTGCGTTACGGTTTTGAGTTCCTCACGCTTAACAACACGCAGCGCGAGATGATTTGCCGCGTCTGCGAAATGCTCGCCACCAAGACCTAAACCTCAGTTTCGGCAGCGCGATAAGCGCAAGAAAACCCGAGGCAGGAGCAGAATCTTCCAGGACCCGCATCTGGAAAAGTGGGAACGTTAAGCTCGCCCGAGGGAACACACGACATGTTGTGCAGACTAACGAGGGACAGGCATATTGCTGCTCCAGCAATCGGCGACGATGAACCATGCCCCGAGACGGCGCCAGGCTCTCAAGTACTTGCCCCGGTCAGCGAGGATGGTGCTGTCGAGCTGACGGATGGCGACGGTGTAGCGACCGATCTCCATGGCGAGGTCACCTGCCGATTCGACGCGGATGGTTTCGAGGCGGAGGTCTTCGTATCCCGCTTCCCCGATCTGGCGGAGCAGGTGCTCCACGGCCTTAGGGCCATAGGCAGGATCGCGATGCGGCGCCATGAATACGCCGTCTTCCGCGAAGAGAGCTGCAACCTGATCGTAGTTCCCTGTATTGAAAGAGGTAACGAAATCCTGAGCCAGATTGCGGACCGCGGACTGAACGTCCAGGAACGGACGAGAGTCCGCCACGGAACTGGAATAGGGCCGATACATCTACTACCTCCTGGGGAAGGGCGAGAGCAGATCCAGGCCAGAATGGAAGCCGCTCTCAATGCAGAGGCATTGTAGCGCAAAAGGGTCTGTGGAAGGATGAACATTTTTGAAGAGAGAAAGAAAAAATTCAGCGCGCGCTGAGTGCCCCCTAGGAAGGAAGATGGTTTTTCACTTGTCGGGGGTGGATGTGGGGTCGTGTTGCGCGGATGGACGAACGGAGGCAGGAACCGGCGGAGAGAAGCTGGGTAGAAGCGAAGTCCAGGAATGCGGCATCGGGTGCGGAGCTCGACTGGGGCATCCGGAGCGTTTTTGCCCGAACTGTTCGGCGGAATTGAACGAGAACCGGTGTAAGCTGTGCTGTCCGGGCTGCGGGTTTATCTGAGTTCCTCAGATTTTTATTGAGTGTGAAAAGTTTTGCGCCTACACCTCCGGCTGACATGCCGGGCGATCTCCGTCTACAATGTCCAGAGACTAAAATTTTCCTGGTCATGATTAGGAGAGAGCGATGGAACGCAAGGCTAGCGCAGTTTGGAAGGGCGGATTGAAGGACGGGAAGGGAACGATCTCGGCACCCGGCGGGGTGCTGAAAGATACGCAGTACTCGTTCACTTCACGGTTTGAGAACGGGCCGGGGACGAATCCCGAAGAGTTGATTGCGGCGGCGCACGCGGCGTGTTTTTCGATGGCGCTTTCGGCGCAATTGGGCGGAGCCAATCTGACGCCGGAGAGCATCAGCACGAACGTCACCCTCACCATGGAAAAACTGGATTCTGGGTGGACCATTACATCGAGCCACATTGATGTCGTGGGGAAGGTTCCGGGAGCGGATGCAGCCGCGTTCCAGAAGTATGCCGAGGCGGCAGAGAAGGGCTGTCCGGTTTCGAAAGTATTGAACGCAAAGATCTCGATGACGGCAAAGCTGGGGTAGCCACGGCTTCGGTCGACGGCTTTCGGGCTTCGGTCTGCGGCAGTTGGTTTGACAGGCTGATCGCGGGCTGTAAAATAGGAGTGTTGCTCTTCCTGACACGGCGGCCTTGGGGCCGCCTCTGCCTTGCAATTCAGATTGCCATCGTGGCGGAATTGGCAGACGCGCATGGTTCAGGTCCATGTACCGGCAACGGTGTGGGGGTTCGAGTCCCTTCGATGGCACCAAGTTTTCCCGGCATAACTAAGGGTTGACGGGGAGGAAATCGATGAACCTCTCAGTCCTGGACTCCCCGGCTGCTCGGCCAGTCGTGCATGGCAGGTCATTCCTTCCCGTATAATTCAGGCACTCGTTATGCCTGTTTCCCTTGATCAGATCGTCGGTTCTACGCGCCAAAAAGTCGCCAAGACTAAGAGAACGGCTGATTTGCGGGAGTTGGAGCAGCGGGCAGAACAGCATGTGCCGCGAGGGTTTCGGCGGGTGCTGGAGAAAAAGGGCA